>NZ_JAIEPC010000077.1 GCF_019749955.1 Sphingomonas sp. | reverse complement strand
GCATCCGTTCAGGGGGTCAATTTTGAAAGCCGATCAGCCCCGAACGGGGTCAATATTGCAGGCCGATTCACACCAGCCGCTCAACGCTGCATGATAAAGCCCGGCGCGGGGGCCAAAGCCCGCGCCGCGCTGTCGCCCGTCGTCGGTCGCGCCGGAAAAATCGTCCGCGCCGTCGCAAAGGTCGCGCGCGCCGCGCTCGCGCCGGGGATCAGCATCGACGTGCCGACCCAGCGCCAATGCCACGGCTCCCACGACACGCTTTGCGCATTACCCGCCGGAAAGCTCAGCTCAAAGCCATAGTCGGGGCCGTGCAGCATCAGCCAGCGCCCCGCCGCCGTGCCCGCAAAGCACGACGACACATCGGCGCAGCCGCGCGACGGGCGCGTGCCGAAATCGATCGCATAGCCCGTCGCATGCTCGCTATAGCCCGGCGGCCCCACAAAGCGCGCGCGGTCGGCGGCATCGCGCGCGCGCTTCTTCGGGCCGATCGCGCTGCAAAACACCTGCCGCTGATGCGCGATCGACCGATAGCAGGATACCGCCCGCAGCCGCCCCTTCACTTGCGGATCGGCATCCGCCGCCGCCAGCATCCGCCCCAGATCATAAGCAACCTCGGGCCGTACCCGGCACGGCGCACCAATCGCAAAGCCCGGCGGTGCCGCCACCAGATCGGTCGGGCGCGCCTCGTCATAGCGGATATGCCCCAGCATCCGCCCGTCGACCGCCGCCACATCCTGCGTCGGGCACAACAGCTCGCCGCGAGCGGCTTCGCCCGACACCGCCAGCCATGCCAGCGCGGCCACCATCGCGTGCTTCATGATTCCCCCGGGCGCCTCGATTTGTCCTAGCTCTGGCATGTCGGCGCCAAGACTGGCAAGGGCGGTTGCATGCTTGCCGATCATGTTCTTTTCATCGACGCCGAGGCGATCGTCATCGACAAGCCCAGCGGGCTGCCGGTCGATAGCCCACGCGACGGGGGCCTGTCCCTCGACAACCATCTGCAGGGGCTGACCTTCGGCTTTCAGCGCTGGCCGGTCGCGGTCCACCGGCTCGACCGCGACACCAGCGGCTGCCTGCTCCTCTCGCGCAACCCCAAGGCGCAGGCACGCTTTCAGGCGGCGTTCGAGGCGGGGACCGTCGCCAAGCGCTATATCGCCGTGCTCGACGGCGTGCCCGAGGGCGAGAGCGGGCTGATCGACCTCGCCCTCATCAAGGTCAGCACCGCCGAGACCGGCTGGCGGATGACCGGCGATGCCAAGGGCAAGCCATCGCGCACGCATTGGCGGCTGATCCGCAGCGAGGGGGGCCAGTCGCTGGTCGAATTCCGCCCCGAGACCGGCCGCACCCACCAGATCCGCGTCCACGCCGCCGAAGGGCTCGGCTGCCCGGTCGCGGGTGACCCGGTGTACGGCAAGGCTGGGCCGCACGGGATGCTGCTCCACGCCGCCGAACTCAGCGTGCCGCGCGGGGCCAAGCCGCCGGTGCACGCAATCGCACCCACGCCGCCGCGTTTCGCCGCAGCCGGGTTCGACCATGTCGAGCCGAACGCGACCGGGCCCGTCGATCCGACCGCGCCGCCTGCCGCCCCCGCCGCTGCCGACGCCGTATCGGATCATGGCTGACTTCATCCTTCCCGAAAGCGCGATCGAGGAAAAATTCCTCGCCGCGACCGGCCCCGGCGGGCAGAATGTCAACAAGGTCGCGACCGCCTGCCAGCTCCGCGTCGACGTCTTCGCGCTCGGCCTCGCGCCTGATGTGTACGCCCGGCTGAAGGGGCTGGCGGGCAGCAAGCTCACCGCGACCGGCACGCTGCTGATCACCGCGCGCAAGCACCGCACCCAGGAAGCCAACCGCGCCGACGCCCGCGACCGCGCCACTGCGCTGATCGTGGCGGCGCACCAGCGCCCGGTGCGCCGGGTGAAGACCAAGCCCTCGAAAACCGCCAAGGCCAAGCGGGTGGACGAGAAAAAGGGGCGCAGCGTGGTGAAAGCCGGGCGCGGGCGGGTGTCGGTGGAGTAGGGGCCCAAGTGTCAAAAGTGATGAAAGTGACGACCTAAATGAAAATCGCTCTCACCATTCACGCGTCGCCCGTCGTCAATCCGTCTGCGGGCAAGTCGACGTCGCCCAGCGCCCCGATCAGCCGGGGGATCGCCGCCCGGGCATCGCCAGCGGGATCGGGGAACATCGGCAGGCGATCGGCCTGAGAACCAAAACGGTTCGGGTCGCTCTTGGTTAGCAGAAACATCAGCAGCGCGTCGGAAGGATTGACCGTCTCGCCGATCAGCTTGCCGTCGCGCCAATATTGTTTACGCGTCCCCTCAATCGCGCGTTCGTAAGCAATGCTCACGAGCCGGACACTTGCACAGCGCAGTGCTGCGGTCCCACGCGAGCGCGAACGGTTTGCCCTTGGGGTGCCGCCGCAAGCGATAGGCCGATTGCGGCGAGACCCCGACCGCGCGACAAGCAAGCGTGATGCACCCGCTATCGGCGAGCGCGGCAATGAAATCGCGCTGCCGCTCGGCACTCCAGCCGTTGTGGCGCTCGCGAAGGGTGGCGGGGGCGAAGGCGAGGGTGTCGGGGGTCTGGGACTTGGGCATCGGGTAGCTCCGGGACGTTGGGGAGCCGAGTCATATAACCAAAAAGGTTCGTGTTGGAAAATGGATTTTCTCGATCAGGCCGCTTAATCGTCCTCGGATAGGAGAGTACGAAATGCCTGTTGCACCGCTTCCATATCGCCCTCAGGGTCTTCTGCGGCCTCCTCCGCTGCCATGCCAAGCGCCTGCTTTACTAAGCGCTCGGGATCGAGGCCACGACCGCGTGGGAGGTGGATCAGGTTGCAGATCATGTCGGCGATGGCATCACGCGCGGTGTCGACGTTTGTCTGTTCGACGAACTCCTTTAGCGCACCGAGTGCCGAATTTGCGCGAGTTGCGTTTGTGACTTCGATCATGCTCGCTCACTTTTGAACGTGCGCTCGACAAGTCGGGTCTCGGATTCGCATTTGTGGCAGTGAGCGTAGTCGAACACCGCGCCCAGTACCCAAGCTTGCGTGCTCGTATCCCAGTTGGCCCAAGCGTCACGGGAAACGTCGTCACCGCCGCATCTGTTGCAGACAAATTCGACCTTCATTTTATGCCTCCGATGCCCTAGCGTTATGGCCGGTAAAAGCTGGGCGATACAGTCTAGTGATTGGATGCATCCAAAATGGATACGATTTGATGGCTATTTCTTGGACTGCTGCTGTTGAAGCGGCAGTGGAGCGGCATGTTGCAGCGAAAGGCGACGTTGTTTTTACACGTCAGGAGTTGATCGACCGCGAACTAGATCAGATCCTCTCCCAAACAGGATCAGTGGGGCTCACACCAGCTATGACGCTGAGCCGCGAATTACAGGAGATGCGTGATCGCGGTCGCGTCGAGTTTGTCGACGAGCGCGGCACCTATCGATTCATTAAATAGAGTACTCGGTCGCTATTTTTCGGAAAGCAAATCGGGCTCAGATCATAAAAAGAAAGATTTAGCGAATATAATCAAAGAAGTGATACATCGCCATATTTCTAAAATTATTTGAAATTCGGTTGGATTGCAGATCGATATAAATGTTTATATTTGATCAAATTCTATTCAACGCCTTCAATTCCGAAGCAATCATATATTATGATTCTCTTAAGTTTTCCATCTACGTAGAATATCTTCTTGAATCGAATGTTAACGGTCGCGCCTGTTCTGTCCGCGTATTGTGTAAGATACCTCGAAAGGTTGGAGATAGTCCTAAGCTCGGCTGTCTTGTCGACCCTAAAAGGGATCGTTCTCCCCAAATCAAAAAAGTAAACCCGCCCGTGCCTTGAATTTACATTCAACGCAGCAACGGAAACATCTTGGACACTTTCTCCCTCTTCGGTAATCTCATTCTTGAGATATTCTTTTGTTCCTTGATTAAAATCAACGAGAATTTGCCTACCAGTCTTGATTTGTATTTGCTGCTCGTGGTGGTTTATCCAAGCGTGACCTCGGAGAAGCGATGGAGCCACAGCCTCCGTGAGCGCGTCGATGTCCCCTGATCGATAGACAACTCCATTTAGTTCAACGTCACCGTCGTCGCCTGTTCCCGTCGCCCGCTTCCAAACTACCTTGAGCAAATCGTATATTGCATTTCCTGCGGCGCCCATCGCGAGGTCGCCGCCTAGCGCTAACAATGCGCTTAGGCTGCCCGGCCTGGTTTCCTCAAAGAAGAACCTCAGAGTGTCTGCATAGGGCTGTCGCTGCCTGACGACTCCGGTCGCTGTGAAATGGGCGACTAACGTTGCTGCATGAGCAAGCCCAGCAAGAGATTCCAGCCCTTCATTTGCTTCGATACGGTTCCGAGCAGCTTCGAGGCCAGAGAACCGAATTTCCAAAGGCATAGAATAATCCCCACCTTGCGTAGAGGTTATTCTAAATCATCTTAAATTCAATAGCTCATTCAGCCGCAATCCCCGCCCGCGCAAACATATCCCCCTCACCCTCGCCCGCATCCTCATTCGCCGCCGGGACCGTCTTCACCTTCTGGCGCTTGTCGAACGAATCCCACACTTCGTTCCAATTCCCCCGCGTCGCGCCCTTGGAGTATTCCGTCGCGCGCTGTTCGAAGAAATTGGCGTGCTCGACGCCGTTCAGCAAAGGCGCGAGCCAGGGGAGGGGGTGTTCCTCGATCATGTAGATCGGCTTCAGTTGTAACTGCCCCAGCCGCCAGTCGGCGATGTAGCGGATGTATTTCTTGATTTCCTTGGGCGTCATCCCCGTCACCGGGCCTTGTTCGAACGCGAGATCGATGAACGCATCCTCGAGCCGCACCGTCGTCTGGCACACATCCATGATGTCGTCCTTGACTGCCTTGGTCAGGCAGTCGCGCTCCTTGCAGAATTCGTGGAACAGCCGGACGATGCCTTCGCAGTGCAGGCTTTCGTCGCGCACCGACCAGCTCACGATCTGGCCCATGCCCTTCATCTTGTTGAAGCGCGGAAAGTTCATCAGCATCGCGAAGCTGGCGAATAATTGCAGCCCTTCGGTAAAGCCGCCGAACATCGCCAGCGTGCGCGCGATGTCCTCGTCAGTGTCGACGTTGAAGCGCTGCAGATAGTCGTGCTTGTCCTTCATCTCGCTATATTCGAGGAACATGCCGTACTCGCTTTCGGGCATGCCGATCGTGTCGAGCAGGTGCGAATAGGCGGCGATGTGCACCGTTTCCATGTTGCTGAACGCCGCCAGCATCATCTTGATTTCGGTCGGCTTGAACACGCGGCCATATTTGTCGTGGTAGCAATCCTGCACCTCGACATCGGCCTGGGTGAAGAAGCGGAAGATCTGCGTCAGCAGGTTGCGTTCATGCTCGCTGATCTTCTGCGCCCAGTCGCGGCAATCCTCGCCGAGCGGCACTTCCTCAGGCATCCAGTGGATCTGCTGCTGGCGCTTCCAGAATTCATAGGCCCAGGGATATTCGAACGGCTTGTAGGTTTTGCGGGCGGAGAGGAGGGACATGTTGGGCCTTTCGGTGCTTGATTAGAATATGGGGTGCGCGGGGGCGGGCGTCATCGGCGGAGATGTCATCGGCCTTGGCCCCAACTTGAGAGCGCATAAGCGAAGCCGCCGAGGATGATGGCGCCTGCGCCGAGCATCGTGCCGGCGATGCGGCGGCGGTAGATCGCGGCTTCGCTCGTCGCGGGCCGCGTGAGCGTGAACGCGGTGCCGCCCAGCACGAGCAGTGCGACGACCGCCATCACCAGCGGTGCGGAGATCAGATCGTTCATCGCCGTTCCCGCCGCACGACGGTGCGCTCGACATAGACTTTCTGCGTCCCCCGCGCGCCGACGCCAAACACGACGATGCCGAGGAAATAGCCGAAATCATACCAGCCGCCATTATTGGGCACGGCATAGACCGCGATGTCGGGCACGAAGATCGACGCGACCCACGCGACGGGGAAGATGAAGCCGTGCCACAGCCCGAGCAGGAAGCCGGGGCCATCGGGCGCGACCCCGCTCGCCGATTGCTGCGCGGTGCACGCGGCGAGCGCGAGTGCGGCGACGACGGGCGCGGCGAGGCGGAGGCGGTGACGGGCGGGGGGCATGATCAATGGCTCCTGAATGATGACGGACATGCACCCAAACGCGTGCCCGCGCGTTCAGGGCGCATCATCATGACGGAGGAACGACGATGGCGCACGACCACCCGATCAAGGACCGCATCAAGGACCATATGGACGTGATCGGCGCCGACGGCGTCCACGTCGGCACCGTCGACCATGTCAAGGGCGAGCGGATTCAGCTCACCAAGACGCATAGCGGCCCGCATGGCGATCATCATCACTTCATCCCGCTCGCGCTCGTCGCCGATGTCGAAGGCGACAAGGTGCGGCTGTCGGCGAACGCCGATGTGGCGGTGACGTTCGAAGAAGAGAAGTAAGCACCTGTCTGCTGCCCCCGCGCGGCGGGGGTGGCGGGCTGGCATAGGCAACCACCGGTCACTTGGCTTCGTCCAGCCGCCGGGCTTCGGTGACGGGCAGACCGGCCTCGGTCGGCACATAGATCAGCGATGCTTTCGAATCCTCAAGCGCCTGAATCTGCAAATAACGCAGATAGCCTTCGGGGCCGCCAAGGCTGTTCTGCAGAATCGCATTGGCCTCGGCCGCGCCCTTCGCGCGAATGACTTCGGCTTCGGCGAGCGAGATCGCGCTTTCCTTCTTGGCGCGCGCCTCAAGGATGGCCACTTGGCGCGATGATTGCGCCTCGGCGAGCGCCGCTTCGCCCGCCAGCCGCTGCGCATAGACACGGTATTGCGGCCACCCGATCAAGAGCAGCAGCAACAGCACCAAGCCACCAAGCGCAGCGATGCCCATGCATCCCGTCCGCTGATCCATTTGCCGATCGCCTTAGCTGAATTGACCGATGATCACTGACACGCCAGACACTCGTCATAGTCCGTGCTTTCGCCCAGCTCGATCTTCTTCGGCTCGGCGGTGTTGTCGGCTTCGACGCCGCCCGCGAAGCCTGCGCGCTGGATCGACTTTGAGCGGAGGTAATAGAGCGATTTCACGCCCAGCTCCCATGCGCGGAAGTGGAGCATCAGCAGGTCCCATTTCTCGACATCAGCCGGGATGAACAGGTTGAGCGATTGCGACTGGTCGATATAGGGCGTGCGATCGGCGGCAAGTTCGATCAGCCAGCGCTGGTCGATCTCGAAGCTCGTTTTGTAGCAGTCCTTTTCCTCCTGGCTGAGGAAATCGAGGTGCTGCACCGAGCCACCGTTCTCCAGGATCGTGCTCCACACGCCTTCGCTGTTCTTCGCCTTGTCGATCAGCAATTTTTCCAGATAGGGATTGCGGATCGAGAAGCTGCCCGACAGCGTCTTGTGGGTGTAGATGTTGGCCGGGATCGGCTCGATGCACGCGCTCGTCCCGCCGCAGATGATGCTGATCGACGCGGTCGGCGCGATCGCCATCTTGCACGAAAAGCGCTCCATCACGCCCTGATCGGCGGCATCGGGGCAGGGGCCGCGTTCGACCGCGAGCTGCATCGATGCCTCATCGACCTGCGCGCGGATGTGCTTGAAGATGCGCAGGTTGTACTGCTTGGCCATCGCGCCCTCGAACGGCAGCCCGCGCGCTTGCAGAAAACTGTGGAAGCCCATCACGCCGAGGCCGACCGAGCGCTCGCGCGTGGCGGAATAAGCGGCGCGCTCCATCCCCGGCTCGGCGCGGTCGATATAATCCTGCAGCACATTGTCGAGGAAGCGCATCACATCCTCGATAAAGCCCTTGTCGTCCTTCCACTGATCCCAGGTTTCGAGATTGAGCGATGACAGGCAGCACACGGCGGTGCGATCCTTGCCGAACTGGTCCTTGCCGGTCGGCAGCGTAATCTCGCTGCACAGGTTCGAAGTCGAGACCTTGAGCCCGACATCGCGGTGATGCTGCGGCATCGCCTTGTTCACATGATCGGCGAAGACGATGTACGGCTCCCCCGTCGCCAGCCGGGTTTCGACCAGCTTCTGGAACAGGCTGCGCGCATCGACCGTGCCGCGCACCGAGCCATCCTTGGGGCTGAGCAGATTCCATTCGGCCCCGGCGCGCACCGCTTCCATGAACGCATCGGGGATCAGCACGCCGTGGTGGAGGTTCAGCGCCTTGCGGTTGAAATCGCCACTGGGTTTGCGGATTTCGAGGAATTCCTCAATCTCCGGGTGGCTGATGTCGAGATAGCAGGCCGCCGACCCGCGCCGCAGACTTCCTTGCGAAATCGCGAGCGTGAGCGAATCCATCACCCGCACGAACGGAATGATGCCGCTGGTCTTGCCGTTCAGGCCCACCGGCTCGCCAATGCCGCGGACATTGCCCCAATAAGTGCCGATGCCGCCGCCACGCGACGCGAGCCAGACATTCTCGTTCCACGTCTGGACAATGCCTTCGAGGCTGTCGGGCACCGAATTGAGATAGCAGGAAATCGGCAACCCGCGCCCGGTGCCGCCGTTCGACAGCACGGGGGTCGCCGGCATGAACCACAGCTTCGAGATATAGTCATAGATGCGCTGGGCGTGACCGGCATTGTCGGCATAGGCCGAGGCGACGCGCACGAACAAATCCTGAAACGATTCGCCGGGCAGCAGATAGCGGTCGCGCAGCGTATCCTTGCCGAAATCGGTGAGCAGCGCGTCGCGGCCATGATCGACCTCGACCGGATAGGGTTGCGGCTTCACCGATTTGCTGTCGCGTGGGGCCTTGGCGGTGGCGACGGCGGTCGCCGCTGCGTCGACCGCGTCCTGTACGATGCTGTCCATGTTCGCGTCCTGGCCTTCCCGAAAATCCATCACTGCTCCATCCCTGCCTCGCGGACCTTCGTTGGTCCGACGCTGATTCGACTCAGGGGCGAACCCCCATGTTATCACCGACGAGCCGCACGACGAGAACAAAAAGTGATCACCATCTCGTGCACAGTGCAGGATATCCCGTTCCACAACCTGGGGTTGCGGTGACCGATCTACCAGCGCTTGGGTTCGCCCCCGAACTCGACCACAACAGATTGTGCCCATTCGCCGCAGCACGCAAGACGGTAAATGACAGTTTAGGGACTCGGTTCGTCGCTCATATGACTCGGTTCATGGCGCGCGGGAGTCGATCCACAGCCGCGACGCGTGGACGTAGGCGGGGTTGGGGAAACGCAAGAGAACGAGGGGAGAACGAAAATATATTGGTGGGGTGGGGTCGGAACTGAGTCACGCCGCCTAGCCCGAGCGGTGGGCATTGGGGCAAGCCTCCAGCTCTAGCGCGAGAGGCTGAAACGCGGCTCTTGTGACGAGCCGACAATCGGCTGTTGCTTATCTAACGTGCCAAGTTAAAATCTAGCGTACCAAGTTAAATCCGAAGGGGGAGATTGTTGAATAACCGAATATTCTGGATCTTCGAACCGGACCTGCTGGGCCACGAATTTTCGTCGGGCGGGGACTACTAGGGCTTTGGCTAGCGAACCCGACATTTGGGACGGCGACGAGTGGGAAGCTCAAGTCCTTCAACTACTCCAGACGGAACACGGCGCGCACAACGTTCAGAAGGTCCCAGCAAAGCATCTCGGTGATTGCGGACTCGACTTCATCTGCCTGCATGAGCAGCTCGTGTACCAATGCTACGCCGTCCAAGAGCCGGTCGGCGTCGCGGTCCGTGCGGACAAGCAGAAGTCGAAGATCACGACCGACATCAAGAAGTTTTGCGATCTGAGTGGCGGTGCTGCCAACATCCTAAAGGGCCAGAAAATCAAGCGCTGGATACTGGCCGTGCCCCTGCATGACAGCAAAGCGGTGGTCGAGCACGCGGTGAAGAAGGCGGCCGAGGTCAGGGCGAAGAAACTGCCGTATGTTGATGACGACTTCCAGATCATCATTCAGGATCGAGAGACCTTCGACGCAGACACGTGGAATCAAAGGATGCTTCTGCGGAAGCGTATCCGCCCGATAGTGCCGGAGCCCACCGACGAAGACGTTGCGGCTGTATCCGACGGGGATCAGAACCTAGCCGACAATCTTCGCGCAAAAATGGTGAAGCGCGTGTCAGACCCCGGCGAGTTGGAGGACGTCGTCGATGATCTGCTCCGCGTGTTCGTTCAATCAGAGAATGCAAAGGACGCGCTGCGTTCCATGGCGCCGGACGCCTATGAGAACGTCGTCCGCCTAATCTCGGAAAGGTTGAGGCGCTTGCGGTTCGGATCGCGCAAGCTTGTCGGCGACCCCCTAGACGCCGAGATCGACTCGCTGAAGACCGCGATACTAGCGGCAGTTCCAAACCTCGATCCCGGCACGGCCGATATGATCGCACTTGGTGCCGTGAGCGATTGGCTCATGCGCTGCCCGCTGAAGCTCGACTGATATGGAAGAGGCAAATCGCATCCGGTCGAAGCTGACCGGCGAGTTCTCGGTGACGCAGCGCCCCGAGCCGATCCCAGGCGACCTACGCCTTGGTTGGGGCGTCTCGCTGCTTCTTCTCGTTCTGGCTTCGTCGCGCGGGCAGCGTTGCAGTCTTCAGAAGGTTCATTTTCTCGCCCATTTGAGCCGCACGGCTAAATCGCGACACCAGATGCGTGAGGTCGTTGCAAGGCGTAGGGCGCCGGTTGACCTTTCGGTCCGCATCGAGCCTTGGGTAAACCGGGCAGCGGCGTTCGCTGCCGCCAGCGGTCTTGTGCACGTTCAAGACGGCAAAGCCCTGGTGCTGTCTGACGAGGGCAAGAAGGCTGCTGCGGCGATCCGGAAGGAGAAGCTGCTCGAGGATGAAGCATCATTTCTTGAGCACATCGGCAAGCTGACGACAGAGCAAGTGGTGGAGCGGATAATGAAGATGGAAGCGCTCTGATGCTCCGCATCAGGCATATCAGGCTGCGCGCTGAAACGACTGGCGGTCTATACGGAACCGACGTAAGGCTCAACGGCGGACTGACCGTTCTCCACGCGCCGAACACGTCCGGTAAGTCGACGGTCCTCCACGCGTTTTTATATGCTCTAGGTCTTGAGCAGATGCTCAGCCCGAGGAGGGAGATCCCTCTTTCCTACGCAATGCGCGACTACGTCCAGAATCCCGCCAACGGAGTCGAGCACAAAATCCTTGAGTCATACGTCGCCGTAGAGATTGAGAACGGCAGTGGTCAGATGATGACGGTGCGGCGCAACGTCATCGCCGAAGGTGATCGACGGCTGATAAGCGTCATTGGTGGCCCGGAGCTAACCGAAGGTCCGGGCGACTATGCCCGCCGCGATTACTTCGTGATCGACGCTGGCGGCGCTCAGCGGGAGGCTGGCTTCCACCGGCTCTTGGTCGAGTTCATGAGCTGGAACCTGCCGACGGTGAAGAGGTTCGATGGCGGCGACTGCCCGCTCTATGTCGAAACCCTGTTTCCACTGTTCTTCGTCGAGCAGAAGGTGGGTTGGACTGCGATACCCGGCGCTATACCAACTCAGTTCAGGATAAGAGAAGTCCACCGGCGAAGCGTCGAGTTCCTGATGGATTTCGATACACACGACATGGAGCTTCGGCGCCAGGACCTCGAACTGCGCATGGGCGCGGCGAGGACCGATTGGGCTAAATCTGTGGATGCAATCGTTGCGCTTGCCACGGCGTCAGGGTTTAGAGTGGCACGCCTTCCAATGGCGCCGACCGCGTTGGGAAGCGATATCGAAAACGCCTATCTGGAATACCAGCAGAACGGCGAATGGCTGCGCGTGCAGACGCGCATCGCGGCTCTGGCGGAGCAGCTTGAGACGCTCAAGAACGAATCCATCCCCGAGGTGGAAGGTGTGGTCGAAGGCGCGGCGGCGGAGGCCGAGGCGCTCAGCGCCCAGATCATGTCATTGAACACGGAACGGTCTACGATTTTCCGGGATCGACAGGCCGAACTCGTCCAGCAGGCGTCGACCGCACAGCGGATCGCCCAGCTCGAGGAGGACCTTCAGAAGAACAAGGACGCGCTAAAGCTCCAGAATTTCGGCTCCAGGCTTTCACGCGAGCTCGACCCCAACCACTGTCCGACGTGTGAGCAGGCGATCGATCAGTCGCTTCTGCCACAGGGAACGTTGGAGTCGGTGATGTCCATTGAGGACAACATTGAATACCTCAGCGCCCAGAGGAAGGTGTTCAAGCGGCTCGTCGATCGCTCGGTCGCCATGATCCGCGGACTAGACCTGGAACTGGTATCAACGGGTGAGGATGTCAGACGTAAGTCAGCACGTCTCCGCGCGCTGAAGTCCGATCTGATCGCTCCGTCACATGCGGCCTCTGCGGCGTTCATCGAAGAACGACTTCGCGTTGAACAGGAACTGTTTCGCGTCGGCGACACGATGGGGCGGTTCGAGCAGCAGCTTGATGCGCTGAACGAGCAGGCACGAGTCTGGCGGGATATGCTGGCTGAACGCGCTGCCCTTCCGGAAGCGAGGCTGAGCGACGAGGACGTCGGCAAGCTGTTAAAGCTGGAGACGTCGATCAGGTCTCAGCTCGTCAGGTATGGGTTCGGTACTTTCCCCGCGAAGGACCTCACGGTGTCGCACGACAGCTACCGGCCGGAGAAGGAGGGCTTCGAGATTGGGTTCGAGCTTTCCGCCAGCGACAGCATTCGATTAAAGTGGGCCTATCAGCTCGGGCTGCTTGACGTTGCCCATGGGAGCAAAACCAATCATCCGGGGCTGGTGGTTTTCGACGAGCCCCGACAGCAGGAGGCAGCAGAGGCGAGCGTCGCGATGCTGCTGTCGGAGGCGTCCAGAATAGCGAAAGGACGTTCCCAGATCTTGATCGCCACAAGTGAGGATCTTTCGAAAGTGAAGGGGTTTCTAGAGGGATTCGAATGCCAACTGCTGGTGTTCGATGGAAAGATGATTGCACCGATATCGGACGACGCCGGCTCCTGACGGGTACTTGGCGTTCGTCCCAAACTTGCCCGCGAACAGTCGGTGATTCCGCGCCCGGTCGTCGAATGAGCGGATTTGGCGTGAGCGAACATTCGCGACACCGTGCCGGAACAGCGACTTTTGGGTCGATTGCTGCCATCCCCGCTCGTGCTCTTGCAGCGTAGGAACTGCGACTGGACGTAGCGGCGCAATCCTCCGCGCGGTCAGCACACCCCCTCCGAGCAACGCCCCCCTCACCCCGCCTTCTTGACCTTCGACCCTTCGCCCGAATTCAGCCGCGCGACGTTGAACCGGTCCTTGAATTCGATCCCGGCGCGCCCGTCCTTCGCCCAGCGTACCCTGGCCGGGAACATCTGGCCTTCGATCAGTTCGATCAGCAGCGTGACCTGCTCCGGGTCGCGGCCGAATTCGATGCCGTCGATCATCGCGCCGGTCGCCGAAATATCGCGGATGCGGACTTCGCCGCGTTCGCCCGCCACCTCTAGCGTTGCGGTGCGGAACAGCTTGGTGCGGCTTGCGCGGCTGACGCGGAAGCCCGAGATGGTCGCCGCGCCTTCGCCCTTGATCAGCGCGTCGAGCACGATTTCGGCGCGCGCGGGCTTGCCATAGACATAGCCCTGGATGTGGCTGCACCCCAGTTCGCGGATCAGTTCGATCTCGTCCTGCGTCTCGACGCCTTCGGCGGTGGTTTCCATGCCGAGCGACCCGGCGAGCGTGACGATCGCCTTGATGATCGCGGCGTTGCGGTTGCCGGCAATCGCGGCGCCGCGCACGAAGCTCTGGTCGATCTTGATCTTGTCGAACGGCGCCGACTTCAGATAGCCGAGCGATGAATAGCCCGTGCCGAAATCGTCGAGCGCGAGGCGCACGCCAATCCCCTTGAGGCTCTTGAACATCGCGTCGCTCGACTGGCTTTCGTCGAGGAACACGCCTTCGGTGATTTCGAGTTCGAGGCGGCTGGCGGCGATGCCGGCGCGGGCAATCGCATTGGTGACAATGCTCGGCAGCGTCGGATTGGCGAACTGGATCGGCGACACATTGACGGCGACGCGGACATTCTTCGGCCATTTCGCAGCTTCGAGGCAGGCCGTGCGGAGCACCCATTCACCGATCGTTTCGATGAGCCCGCAATCTTCGGCGACGGGAATGAATTCGGCGGGGCTGATCGCGCCGCGTTCGGGATGCTCCCAGCGGATCAGCGCTTCATAGCCGACGATGCGGGCGCTTTCGGTCGACACCACCGGCTGGTAGACGAGGTGGAACTGGCCCTGCACCAGCGCGTGGCGCAGATCGTCTTCGAGCTGTTTGCGGTTCTGCGCGCCGTGCAGCAATTCCTCGCGGTAGAAGCGGTGGATGCCGCGCCCCTCGGCCTTGGCGGCGTAGAGCGCGAGATCGGCATTGCGGACCAGCGTTTCGGGGTCCTTGCCGTCCTGCGGCGCAATCGCGACGCCGATCGAACAGCCGATCGTCACGGTGTTGCCGTCGATCGAATAGGGTTGCGACAGCGCATTGATGATCGTGCGCGCGAGGTCCGACAGGCGCTCGGGATCATTTTCGCTCGGCAGCACGACCTGGAATTCATCGCCGCCCAGCCGCCCGACAAGGCCGGCATCGCCGACCGAGCGGAGCAGCCGCTGTGCGACCTGCTTGAGCAGGATGTCGCCGGTCTGGTGGCCAAGCGTATCGTTGACCACCTTGAACCGGTCGAGATCGAGCAGGAACATCGTGGTCGGGCGATAAGGGCCGACCGGCTGGTTGAGCGTCTGTTCGAGCGAGGCACGCATGCGCTGGCGGTTGGCAAGGCCGGTGAGGCCATCGAACAGCGCGAGGCGGGTAATCTGGGCCTCGGCGCGGCGCTTTTCGGTCAGGTCGGCGCCCGAGCCGACAAAGCCCTGGAAGCGGCCATTATCGTCGATCACCGGGCGGCCCGAAATCGACCACCAGTGATCGGGCATGCGCATCGACACCGCGCGCACGGTGTAGTCCGAAAATCCGGTGCGCGACGACATGTGGAAGCCGAGCGTGCGTTCGGTGCCGGGGGCGGATCCGTCCATCTGGAAAACCGATGTCAGCGGGCGGCCGAGCGGCGGCAGATCAGGTTCGGTCACCGCGTCGGCGACCTTTTGCGACAAATAGGTCAGCTGGCCGTCGCGGTCGGTCTGCCAGAACCAGCCGGTGCCATTGCTTTCGAATTCACGCACCAGCCGGGCGGCGAGCGCGCCTTCGCGATATTCGCTGGTCTGGCGGCGCGCGCTGGTGACGTCCATGATCGCCAGCCGCCGCGTGGCGATCGCGAGACACGCGAGGCAGAGGAAGGCGACGCCGGTCGCGGTGCCGAGCCCGGCCAGCGCCCAGATCATCGTCGTGATGGCCGCCGAAAAGGCGAAGGTCGCCGCGCGCAGCGGATGAATCGCCATGGCAGTGCCGCCGAGCGCGCCGAGCAGCGCCACGACACAGGCAAGCTGGCTGCGATCAAACGGCAGGCGGCTGGCTTCCCACAACAGCGCGACCAGCCCGGCGGCGACGGCGGCGGCATAGCCGATTGCTGCCCAGCAATGGGTATGGGCGGTCCAGCGGCGGCAGGCGGGGACCTTCAGGATGATGACCGCGATAATGCTCGGCACCAGCATCGCCACCGATTCGGCACCCACCCGCATGATCAGCGGGATGCGTTCGGTCATCAGCGCGGCAAGCAGGATGGTTACCGCAGCGCAGAGCTGCACCACCAGCGTGAACGGCCAGATCGCCGCGACCAGCCGAATCTGCCCGTCGAAGTCCGCCGCGCCCAGCGAGTCGTTGCGGCCGGTCAGCCCCAAAGCTCGCCAAAGGCTGGTACGCGCTGTGGTGGCGTGCTGGTTCAACCCGGATCCTGTTGCGTTCGAGGCGTGCATGGCAGTGGACCAACGCGGTAACGAAACGACCTTAAGGAATCGCTGACGCGTGCGATGATTCGGCAACCGGCTTGGCGCTGGCTGCGCACGGGCTTATGGCCGGGAAGGCAGCTCCCTCTGCCGAATGAGGACCGAAATGACCGTCACGATCCGCGAAACCGATCTGATCGAAAGCGTCGCCGACGCGCTCCAGTTCATCAGCTATTACCACCCGATGGATTATATCCGCGCGCTGGGCGTCGCCTATGAGGCCGAGCAGGGGCCAGCGGCGAAGGATGCGATTGCGCAAATCCTCACCAATTCGCGCATGTGTGCCGAGGGGCATCGGCCGATCTGCCAGGACACCGGCATCGTCACCGTGTTCGTCAAATGGGGGCAGGACTGTCGGCTCGAGTCGGCGCGGTCGCTGCAGGAGGTGATCGACGAGGGCGTGCGCCGGGCTTATCTGAACCCCGAGAACAAGCTGCGCGCGTCGATCCTGACCGACCCGGCCTTCACCCGCCGCAACACCCGCGACAACACGCCGAGCGTGCTCCATGTCGAAATGGTGCCGGGCACGACCGTTTCGGTGGACGTGGCGGCGAAGGGCGGCGGCAGCGAAAACAAGAGCAAGTTCAAGATGATGAACCCCAGCGATTCGATCGTCGATTGGGTGCTGGAGATGCTGCCGCAAATGGGTGCGGGCTGGTGCCCGCCGGGGATGCTTGGGCTAGGCATTGGCGGCACGGCCGAAAAGGCGATGCTGCTCGCCAAGGAATCGCTGATGGGGCCGATCAATATGGCCCAGCTCAAGGCGCGCGGGGCGCAGAGCGATATCGAGGCGCTGCGGATCGAGATTTACGACAAGGTCAATGCGCTCGGCATCGGCGCGCAGGGGCTGGGGGGCCTGTCGACGATCCTCGACGTCAAGATTTTCGACTGGCCGACGCATGCCGCGTCGAAGCCGGTTGCGATGATTCCAAACTGCGCCGCGACCCGCCACGCGCATTTCACGCTTGATGGATCGGGACCGGTGTATCTCGAGCCGCCGAAGCTCTCCGAATGGCCCGACGTGAACTGGACGCCCGACAAGGCGGCGATCCGCGTCGACCTCGATACACTGACGCCCGAGATCGTGCAGGGCTGGCAGCAGGGCGACCGGTTGCTCCTCAACGGCAAGATGCTCACCGGGCGCGACGCCGCGCACAAGCGGATCAAGGACATGCTCGATCGGGGTGAGCCGCTGCCGGTCGATTTCGCGGGGCGCGTGATTTACTATGTCGGGCCGGTCGATCCGGTCGGCGACGAGGTTGTGGGTCCGGCGGGGCCGACCACCGCGACGCGCATGGACAAGTTCACGCGGATGATGCTCGGGCAAGGGCTGCTCGCGATGGTCGGCAAGGCCGAGCGCGGGCCCGATGCGACGGCAGCGATTGCGGAAGGCAAGAGCGCCTATCTGATGGCGGTCGGCGGGGCGGCCTATCTGGTCGCGCGCGCGATCAAGGGATCGACCGTGGTCGGCTTCGCGGACCTGGGGATGGAAGCGATCTATGAATTCGAGGTCGAGGATTTCCCTGTGACGGTCGCGGTCGATTCGAGCGGGGCGAATGTCCACCAGCTTGCGCCTTTGGTGTGGAAGGAGCGGATCGCGCGCGAGGGGTTGCTGGCGGGCGTGTGATCGCCGCTGGCGCACGCTATTTCGCGATCGTCTTTGCGATTGCCTTTGTGTTCGGGACGATCCGCACGCTCTGGCTGGCGCCCGCGATCGGGGCGACGGCGGCGGTGCTGGTTGAGTTGCCGCTGATCCTGATCGTCAGCGCGGTTGCGGCGCGGTGGATTGTCCGCAGTTCCCGTCTGACGCGCGGAGGTGCGCTGGGGGCAGGCGCGGTTGCGTTTGCCTTGCTGATGGCGGCGGAGGCAGGGCTCGCGGTGTTCGCCTTCGGGATCAGCCTCAGCGCTTGGGCGGCCTCGTTGGTGGCGATGCCGGGGGTGATCGGGCTGGGCGGGCAACTGGGCTTCGCGCTGATGCCCTGGCTATGGAGCGCCTTGGCACACCGGCGCGCAGGCGCCTAACGCGCACCCGCAAGCGCCGTATCGAGCGTCGCGATCAGGCTGGCGACATCGGCTTGCGCGTCGAGGGTCGTCGCATCGATCAGCAGGCGCGGCGGGGCGTCGCCTTGCGCAATCAGCACCGCTGGCAACGCCACCTCAAGCGCTCGAAAAGCCCGGCGAAATCCATCGCGGTGGTAGAATTTGACCGGATAAGGCAGCCGCGCCAGATAGGCTTTCCAGTCGCGCCGCATCGCCACCGCGCCATACGTCACCGCGCACAGTGAGCAGGGGTAGGTGGCGGGCGAAATCAGCTTGTGCGCGGCATCGATCAGCGCGGCGCCGATGCCGTCCGGGGCATTGTATACGAAGATCAGCGACGCATTGCCCGTCACTTGGCGCCGGTCAGCACGCGGTGGCTCCACGCGGGCAATGTCACCGTCGCGCCGTCGCCGAGCGTCACAGCCGCGCCGCCCTCCCAATCAATGTAGCGTCCGGCATAAGGGCCGTCCTTCAGCGACACCGTCACAGCCTTGTCGGACATGTTGAACAAAGCGAAGAATTTGTCGGTGCCTTTGGTGCGCGTGAAGCTCAGCACTTGCGCCGGCGCGGAGTTAACCACCGGCACCATCCGTGCACCCCATTGGCCGTTCCACAGCGCTGGATGCGCCTTTTTCAGTGCAATCAGCCGTTTGAACAGCGCGCCATTGGGATGATCGCGCCACGCAATCGGATCACGCTCGAAGAAGGCAAGGCGCTTGGCGTTGCCCGCTTCCTGCCCGTTATAGATCAGCGGCAACCCTTCGCTGACGAAGGTCAGCACAATCGCATTGTCGAGATTTGGCCCGAAGCGTTCGAATTCGGTGCCTTCCCAGCTGTTCTTGTCGTGGTTCGAGGTGAACAGCATCCGCATCGCTTCATGCGGCCATGACGTTTCGGTCGCGCTGTAATAGCCGTAGAGCGCGTCGGCTCCGGCCTTGCCCTGCGAAATATTGGCGAGCGTGTCGCCCCACATCCAGGCGTAGCTGGCGTCGAAGGCGCGGCGGTGCAGCTCGCTGGTGTCGGCCTCCGCCAGCATGAAGACAGGCTTGATCGCTGACAGTTCGGCGCGGACATTGTCCCAGAAATCAACCGGTACCAGCCCCGCGACGTCGCAGCGGAAGCCGTCGACACCGGCTTCACGCACCCAATAGGCCATTGATTGCGTCATATATTGCCGCAGACCGGGCTTCGAATAATCGAAGTCGATGATGTCCGACCAGTCGAACCACGGCGTCGGTCGGAAATCGCCTTTCCAGTCATGGTCGTACCAGTCGGGGTGCTGGGTTGTCAGTGGATTGTCCCATGCGCTGTGATTGGCAACCCAGTCGAGGATGACATGCATGCCCAGCTTGTGCGCGGCGGCCACGAAGCGCTTGAGATCGGCCATCGTCCCGAATTCGGGGTTCACCGCGCGGTAATCGCGCACGGCATAGGGGCTGCCAAGGCTGCCCTTACGGTTCTTCACGCCGATCGGGTGGATTGGCATCAGCCACACGATGTCGATGCCGAGTGCCTTCAGCCGGGGCAGTTGCGCTTCGGCCGCCTTGAACGTGCCCTCGGGCGTAAACTGGCGCGTGTTGAGCTGATAGAGCGTCGCGTCGCGGCTCCACGCCGGATGGGTAAGCGTGACATAGGGCTTGGGTGTGTAGCGCGGCGGCACCTGCGCCGTCGCAGGAAACGCGGTGACGAGCGCGAGCGCCGTTCCCATCAAGGCCAGCAGACGCATCACTTCTCTCCCGGTTATCTTGTCGCGGGAGTGTGGCGCGCGCGGCGGCAGGCGGGAAGCGGAATACGTATGTGGCGGGTCAAGCGCCCGCGAGTTCCATGATCACGGCCCATTCGGCGTCGGTGACGGGGCTGACCGACAGCCGCGATTGCTTGATCATGCGCAGGTCGCTCAGGCGCGGCTCGGCCTTCATCGTCGCGAGCGTGACAGCCTTGGGCAATTTGGCGCCGCATTCGACTTCGACCGACACCCATTTCGGATCGGTCGGGTCGGGCTGGTAGGTGCGCGTCACGCGTGCGGTGCCGACGGCTTCCTTGCCTTCGTTCGAATGGTAGAAAATCAGGCCGTCGCCGACCGCCATCGCCCGCAAATGGATCGCGGCGGTCGCATTTTTCACGCCGGTCCATTCGGTGCGCCCTTCGGCGACGAATTCATCCCAGCCATAGGTCGCGGGTTCGGATCGGATCAGCCAATATGCCATGCGCGCGCTCTGCCCGAGCGAGCGGCGCCTCGCAAGATGGGGCTGGCTAAACGCTGCATGAACATGGCATTCCCACAGCGTTCAGCCGGGCGCCGATAGACCCATCAGCAAGCTCGGCGGCACAGGCGTTGTTTGGTTGAGCTTTGACAACTGGCTGAAAGGACAGACGATGACTTCATTTCTGAAAAAGGCCGGGATCGGCGCTGTGCTCGCAGCCACCGTCCTGACCGCTGCGGCCCCGGCCGAAGCGCAGCGCTGGGGCGGCTATCGCGATTATGGTCGGCGCGGCGGGAATGCTGGCCCGGCCATCGTTGCGGGCATCGCGGGGCTCGCGATTGGTGCGGCAATCGCCTCCAACCGCAACGATCGTTTCCGCGACCGCTATTATTATGATCGCGGCTATCCCCGTGACTATGACTATCGTTATTACAACGATCACGGCTATTATCCGCAGGATGGCTATTACGCCTATAGCTACCGGGACCGTTATCCGCGTTGCTATACCGAGCGGCGCTGGGATCGCTATTATGGCCAGCCGGTGCTCGTCCGGGTATGCTATTGAGCTACACGGGCCTTTGGCCTGAATTTTCGTCAGGAGCGCGCGCGATCCCCCTCGCGCGCGCTTTTGTCGTCAGCGGGCTGGCGTTTTGGCGCGACTTGAGTCAAAGGCGCGGACCATGACCGACACGCCCCCCGATCGCCTTTCGTCCAACCCGCGCAGCCCGTTCTTCGAGCAGGCGCACCTCGAACGCGGCATCGGCATCCGCTTCAAGGGTGTCGAGCGCAAGGACGTTGAGGAATATTGCCGCTCCGAAGGCTGGATCCGTGTCGCGCTCGGCAAGAAGGTCGACCGCCACGGCCAGCCGCTGACCTTGAAGCTGTCGGGCGAGGTTGAGGCTTGGTTTGAGAAGCCGGCTGAGGGGGATGCGGGCGAGGGCGACGAAGCCTAACGCTGACCGTTCGTCCCGAGCGACGTCGAGGGGCGGGCCACAAGCGAGTCGCTTGGCGCCTGTATCTCGACTGCGCTCGATACGAACGGGTGGGGGAATGAAGGTGTAACCCCAACACCCCCGCTTGTTTCGAGCGAAGTCGAGAAACAGGCAACGGGCGAGTCGCTCGGTGCTTGTCGCTCGATACGAGCGGTTGGGCGAGTTTGGATCGGTTGGCTCCCTCTACCGTTTGCCCTGAGCTTGTCGAAGGGCCGTTCTTCTTCTGCGAGTTGTCGGAAGAAGAAGAACAGTGCTTCGACAAGCTCAGCACGAACGGTTCATGGGTTGTCCCTTTTTTGCTTGCCCCGCACCCTACCCCAACACTCCCCGTGCCGCCTCCTCGAACGCTTTCAGCGCCAGCCGGTACGGCCCCGGCCCGTGGCTCACCCGCGCAATCCCGGTCAGCGCGACCTGCGCCGCCGTCGGCGCGCCTGGAAAGGCCATGAAATTGACCGGCAGCGGCGATCCCTTGCACACTTTTTCGAGCAGCTTGAGATCGACCAGCCCCGGCACGAAGAACCCGCTCGCGCCCGCATCGGCATAGGCCAGCGCGCGCTCTATCGCGGCGTCGACCATTGCCGCGTCATGCGCGTCGGCGGGGGCGGCGAGGAAAATGTCGGTGCGCGCGTTGATGAAGAAGCTGGCGCCCACCGCCTTGCGGATCGCCTTGATCCGCGCGGCTTGATCGCCGAGCGGGTGGAGCGTGCGCGGGGTGGCGCCGATCACCTGATCCTCAAAATTGCACCCTATCGCGCCCGTCGCGGCGAGGGCTGCGACATTGGCGGCGGTGCGCATCGGATCGGTCGCATAGCCGCCTTCGAAATCGATGCTCACCGGCAGCTTGGTCGCCCCCACGATCCGTGCGGCATTGGCAATCGCGAGGTCGAACGGCAGCCCTTCCGCGTCGTGAAACCCTTGCGCGGCAGCGACCGACCAACTCCCGGTCGCGACGGCCTTGGCGCCTGCACGCTCCACCGCCGCCGCGGAGCCTGCGTCCCAGACGTTGAACAGGATCAGCGGGCTGCCGGGGACGTGGAGCTTGGCGAAGGTGGTGAATTTGTCGGACATGGGCGACTCCGGGGGGATCGATTCTGATCTTTCTTAAACCGCGCCCGCAGCGGGCGGGAAGGGGCTGCCCGCCGTCACCCGCGCGCCACTTCCTGTCAGCGCTACCCCGTGCCGGTCGAGCCCGGCATCGCATCACGCCGCGAAAGGTTATGAAAGTTACGACCATGGCAGGGGGGTGTGACGTTGCCGGGGAGGGCGGTGTTGGCCAAAGCGACTCGATTTTCAAAGACCGGCACCGAGCATCGCCGAAGATTTCCTACATTGGAAGGGGGTGGTTGCGGTCGGTCTGTAGACCAACACGGGGGGGCAATCCGGTCGGCCCGCTCACGGGAACCGAGACGGCATAACCTGCGGCTTGTTGATGAAACTCGGGGCGGCAGCTCAGCGCCCCAATTTCTGTCGTTTGGAGCTGCCTAAGCCGAGTTCGCGAGCTGCCGTTGGTGGACTTACATTCGAAACGCAACGAGCGCGTTGCTGTTGCGAGCCTCGGGCTCGGCGCATCGTTTGCGACCAGGGGCGGAAACGTAACCAGGGCCGTCCCAAAAGAAAACCCGGCGATCGCTCGCCGGGTCGTTGGTCTTGAACTTTGTTGCGGTCGTCAGGCGTCCGCACCGGAGTCATGCACCATGTTCATTCTCCCATCTTCGATCAGGCTATCACGAGATTTATTAACCGTCAGTGAAGCCGTTGGTTTCGGTTAATACGGATTGTAGGAACGATTCACGACAGGCGCAACGGCAATCGTGATCAATCGCGACGGTTGAGAAACGGCGGCTTGGGAATTTTCCCATTTTGCAACGTCTCCCGCATCTCCCGAAGGTCCTTGAGGAACTCCTCTCCCGACCGGTGGGTGGTAAAGGTCCAGCAGCTAAAGGAGTTCCCGCCTGCCGTTATCCGCTCCTCGGCGCGCGTGAGCTCGCGGAGAGCCTCGTCGACGCGTCCGACGACGCCCCGAACCAGCGCAATGCACTGGTGGAGGTTGGGGTCGCCATCGTCGTCCGCCGACAGGCGTGCGTCCAATGCCACAAATTGGTCTGTGGGCACGGTGTCCGTCGCGCCCCATTCGGCGATCGCAAAATTGAACTGCTCCGCGAGATTCTCGTCGTCCTTCTGGTTTCCGATGTCTATCGCATCGCGAAATCGGCCTGCGCCGATCAGCGCAAGCATCAGGGCGTTAGTCACGTCCTTCCGCAGTTCGGGGGACATCTCGTTCTGTCGCGATGCGGCCAGGAACGCGTTGGCGACGAGGTCGTGGTTGCGGCGGTCCTGCATAATGAGGTGCGAGAGGACGACCTTCGAGCTAAGCCTCGTCTCCGACTGCTGGAAGATGGCGAGCGCGTCACTGACGGGATCGTCGGCCATCACCCGAAGCAACTGGGCTGCGGGCCTAAACTCAAAGATGGTCCCATTCGGCGACGATAGGACGGCCTTCAGGTCCTGGAGAGCCTCCTCCTTCTTGTTGAGGTTAATCCGCGCAACTGCGCGCAACATCCGTGCCCGCTCGGTCTTTAGTCCCGCACGGATAACGTCGGAGAGGCTGCGCTCCTCCTGCTCGTACTCGCCGGCTGTCGAGAAGACACCTGCCGCCATGATTGCGATCTCGCCGTCGCCTTCATGGAGCCGCGCGATCTCGCTCGCGCGCTCGATCACCTTGGTCGCCGCCTGCCCCTTTGTGGCTCTGCGTGCCGCCTCATAAATTTGGGGCAGGCGCATGAGGGACGCAACAGCGCCTTCGCGATCAATCGGATTCTGCTCGATGATGGCCGTTTTTAGCTCGTTATACTCCTTGGCGAGCTTTGACTGGCTGCGGTTGAGGACGATCAGAGGCTGCTCAAGCAGCTCCATATTCTGCCAGTGGTGGATGTGCGTGACTGGGGGCTCAAGCTCGGCCGGATTGCCATAGCCCAGCCGGCTCGCGGCGCTTTTGAGCGCCTTGCCGAGGATGTCATCCTCGTCAAACAGGTCAGGGATGTTCGACGGACAGAAGATTAGCTCGATCCTGCGGTCCTGTTCGATCGTCTCCTCCCGGATCTGGCCGACAATCGGGGCGAGGCCACCGATGTTCTGCTCGGTGGGCACGAACATCGTCACGACCGCGTCTGGAAGCTGCCTCGTGCAGATACCGCCGATGTCGGTGTTGCCGGTCCGGCTGTCGATGAGGACGTAGTCGAAGCCGATATCGTGCGCGGCCCACTGGCGCCTCAGGTCCTCCAGCATGTCGTAGCCGTGTTGGTGCTCGTAGAGGAACCCCCAGTCGATGCTCGCGAACCTGTCGGAGTAGGAGGCTTGGGTATTGTCACCCGCGGGCATAACCCAGACCGCATGCTCCTCGTCGAGTGGACACTTCACAATGTAGTTGGCCACATCCGGTGACACGGTCGTCTCCAGATAGTGAAGGATGTAGTCGACGATC
This sequence comes from Sphingomonas sp., assembly GCF_019749955.1. Taxonomy (GTDB): domain Bacteria; phylum Pseudomonadota; class Alphaproteobacteria; order Sphingomonadales; family Sphingomonadaceae; genus Sphingomonas. Next base: position 19,174 of record NZ_JAIEPC010000077.1, on the reverse strand, counting down.
CCGGGAAGGCCGCGTGCGCAGCTGAGCGGCCCGTAGCTTGGGACGCCGGGCGCCTCCAGGTCGAAGTCAACGATGAGGACGCGCTTCCCCGCGTGGGCGAGCAGGGCTGCGACGTTGGCGAGCGCCATGGTTCGGCCGACGCCGCCCTTGTAGGAATAGAATGTGGTGACGTACATCACTGCACCATTTGTTGAGCTGACACGGTCCGCCGAAGGTCAAAGCCTTGGCGATGTCGAGCAGCACCGCGTGGCGGCTCGACGCGGAGCTTGGGCCTGTCGATCTTCCGACGCGTGTAGAACTCCGTCGTCACATATTCGGATTCCACGACCACGGGCGCCAGCACCTCGGCACGTGCAGGCCGATTGTCTGAATGTGCTTCGGCATTAAGGCGGTCGAGCAGCTGCGCCATCTCGACGATGGAGTGGTCTATTTTGCCGGCGGCGTGCAACCAGGCGGCAACCTCACTCCATTTCCAGAGTGGTCGTAAACCGCTGACGCAAGCGACGGGCGTCGGGAATCCCTCACCGCGTTCGCCATTAACGTAGAGCGACACCGCTTGGCGAGAGACCTCGGCGCGCTCAGCGATGTCGCTGGCGCTAACAAGGGAGTCTGGCTCGATGCGGACAATAGTGGCCCCGGCACGGCGGACATCGGCGTGTGCGCTCTCGACCGCTTCGATGAGAGTATTAGCCTCGCGGTCGAATTCGAGGACGAAGAGGCCGCGCTGCAATCCAACGAGCGCGTCGTCGCATCCCGCCTCGTAGAAGCGGTCCAGCCAATCATCGTTGTCGATGGGAAGACCGGTAGCGACGATCGTGAATTCGTAGCTGTTCATGGTAATCCCTTTTTCAACCTTCCACATGGGCGCACTTCGCCACCTTCTTGCGCAGTTGCTTGGCGAAGTTCTCTGGATTCTTTGGCGTACTCCACACGGACCACCAGCAGCCATCACGGCCGGCAAGCGGACAGTAGAGCTTGCCCCAAGCATGGCCTTTCGAGATGATCAGGTGCCATCCCTTATCCTCCGCCTCGGCGATGACGGCCTCGATCTCCTTGTTAGGGTGTACCGGTCGCGCCATGCGGCTCTGATATTAGTTTCGTTGACATTTGTCAACATCAAACTGAGCCGCGTGTGAAGCATCGGCCCGAAATGAATGGAAATCCCATAGTTGGGCGGGCTTGAGGAGTTATCAAATGACATCTGTGCGTCGAAGGGCTGCTGCGGAGTGCGGCTTTCCCAGATCCGGCCCTCAACAGCTGCTTTGCAGGTTACGGCCCAGCACCGGTCGAAAAGCGATTGCTCACCGAGCGGCCAGTTTCAGGAAACCGAAAATTCGCGCTGACCGACCGGCAATGGCCCAACCTCCACCACCCCCCTCAGTGCACAAACCGCGCCACCACATCCCGGTAACTCCGGCTGACCTTCACCTGCGCGTTTGATTGCAGCACCAGGAAGCATTCGCCGTTGGTGTGGGGCTTCACTTCCTTGACCAGATCGAGGTTGACGATCGTCGAGCGGTGCACGCGCTGGAATCGCCTGGGGTCTAGCCGCTTCTCCAGATCCTTCATCGTCTCGCGCAGGACGAAGTTATTTTCGCCGGTGTAGATCACCATATAATCGCCGGCCGCGTCGATGCGTTCGATCGTGTCGATGTCGACGCGGAAAATCTGGCCGCGGTCCTTGATGTTGATCAGCTTTTCGAAGCGATTGGATGAGGGCGTTTCGGCATTCTCGACCAGATTTTCGACCGAGTCGGGCGCGACTTCGGCCAGCACTTCCTTCAGCCGGTCGACTTCCTCCGCCCCGCGTTTCTCGGCGAGGCGCTGGCGGACGCGGTCGAGCGTGTCGGCGAGGCGGCTCTCCTCGACGGGCTTCATCAGATAATCGGTCGCCTGCGCTTCGAACGCGCGGATGGCGTGGTCCGAATAGGCGGTGACGAACACGAACAGCGGCGGTTCGACTTCCATCAACCCTTGCACGACCGAAAAGCCGTCGAAGCCGGGCATCTGGATGTCGAGGAAAACCAGGTCGGGCTTGTGGGTCTTGATGCTGCGGATTGCCTCGCGGCCGTTCATGCAAGTGTCGATAATCTCGACATCGTCGTGCGCTTGCAGGCGGAGCTGGAGCCCCTGGATCGCGAGCGTCTCGTCATCGACGAGGATGGTACGAATGGTCATGCGGCCTCTTTCACCCGTTCTTCAAGTTCGAACGGAATTTCAATTTCAACCCGGAAACCGCCCCCGGGCGCCTGCCCGGTCTCAAATCGGTGGTCGGGGCCATAAGCCTGCGCCAGCCTGTCCCTGATATTGGCAAGCCCGACCCCGGTTGAAAGGTTGGGCCGCGATTTAGTTTCACTCAAGCCGGGTCCGGTGTCGGATACGACGATCTGCACGCGTTCGCCGACCAGTTGCGCGACGACGGTGATTTCGGCGCCGCCTTCCTGCGGGGTGACGGCATATTTGATCGCATTTTCAACCAGCGGCTGAAGCAGCAGTGAGGGCAACCGCGCTTTCGCGACGCGCGGGTCGATCGAGAATTCGGGGCGCAGCCGCTCCTCAAAGCGCATCTTCTCAATCTCGAGATAGAGTTTGAGCGTCTCGACTTCCTGCGCGATCGTGACATGCGCGGTCGGTTCGTTGGCGAGCGTGTAGCGCAGGAAGGACGACAAGCGACTGAGCATCATGTTCGCGCGCTCGGTCTGCTTGAGCAGCACCAAAGTCGAGATCGAATTCAATGTGTTGAACAGGAAATGCGGGTTGAGCTGATAGCGCAACATCGCGAGCTGCGCGCTGGACGCCTGCGTGCCGAGCTTTTCGAGCTGATCGATCTGATCCTCGACAATCAGGTAGAAATTAATCCCGAAATAGAGCGCCGACCACCCGGCCAGCACGATGAAGTTCAGGAACAAAGTCGCCAGGACCAGCGACAGGTTGATGCCCGGGCTGTCGAGCTTGATGAACGAGAAGGAAAAGGCGTCGAGCACCGAATAGAGCATCGTCGCCAGTCCCAGCGTCACTGCGCTCAACAGCACGAACGGGACGCGTGGCAAGGTGCGGAAATAGCCGTACAGCGCCGACAGCAGCAGCGTGATGCAATAACCGACGATCGATTCGATCACGACCGGGATGATCGCCGTGAGCGGCAGGCCGTTCGATATGCTCGATACCGATCGCAGCAGCAGATAGCCGCTCCACCCCGCCGCCTGCAAAATCCAGAAGGCGCGGTTCTTGCGCTCGAAGAACGGGCGCGAGATGATGTCGGGCCGCCCACGGCGGTCGATCGGGGGAGGAGGCGGCGCAAGCGATGCCATGCCCGCTTATACCCGCTGACAAGCGCACCGGAAGGGGCCTATGTTATCGCCCAGAGGGAGAGAGACGATGAGCGACGCCGAGACGATAGCAGACCGCGCCCAATTCACCGCGATGACCGACGGTACGCAGGAGGATTGGACCACGATCGCGACCCATTTTCGCGAATTTTCAACCGGCTTGCCCGAGCGGGTGCTGACCCATCTGAAATTGCTCGACGGCGATTATGGTGGCTTTCCGGTCGATCGGCTCGAACATTCGTTGCAAACGGCGACGCGCGCGTGGCGCGACGGGCGCGATGAGCCTTATGTGGTGACCGCGCTGCTCCACGACATTGGCGATACGCTGGGGAGCTTCAACCATCCCGAGATTGCCGCCGCCATGCTGCGGCCGTTCGTGAGCGAAGAGCTGCACTGGATCGCCAACAACCACGGCGTGTTCCAGGGCTATTATTATTTCCACTATCTCGGCATGGACCGCGACTTGCGTGAGCAGTACCGCGGCCACCCGCATTTCGAAGCCTGCGCCGAATTTTGCGAGAAGTACGATCAGGCGGCGTTCGATCCGCATTACGATAGCGCGCCGCTCGATTTCTTCGCGCCAATGGTCGCGCGCGTGATGGCCCGCCCGGTGAACAGCATTTACGCGAAGGTCTGAGGCGGCGGCGCAAAGCCGACTGCAACCACGCCCCCGCAAAAGAAAACCGCCGCTCCCTCGGGTGAGGGAGCGGCGGCTTGAAGGCGTTTCGGTCGGTGCGCTTAGAAGGTGAAGCGTGCGCCGATCCGGATGAAGTAGGTCGATGCGTTAAAATTCGCCTGAAGGTTCGTGTTAGGGTCGCGGTACGACGAATACCGATACTGCGCACAGGTTTGTGACGAATTGGTATTGATGATCCCCGCGCCAGGCGTCGTGCCGGTCGCCACGGCTTGGCTCAAACACTGTACGGTAACGAGAGGAGCCGAGCCGATCTGTCGCAGGCCACCCCAGTTGCTGTTCAGCAGGTTGGGCAGGTTGTTGATATCGGCGAAGATCGCCACGCGCGACTTGCCAACAAACACCGGAATTTCCTGCTCCAGATGCAAATCGATGCGCGTCACGGCGCGGTTGCGCGCAATATTCTTGCCCGCGATGCCGCCACGATAGCTTTGCAGCGCGGTGCTGTTGATCAGCGCGTTGAGCGAATCCTGGCTCGCCAAGCTGTCATAGCTGACGCGCGGATCAGCGGTGCCTGTCGGCACATAGATCAGGTTCGACGGGGCATTGCCGGTCAAGACCGTGCCAAACACCGGCGATCTGGTGGCGTTATTATCGATAAACAAGAAGCTGTAGGGATTGCCCGCCCGCACTTCCCCGAATAGCTGGATGACGGTGCGATAATCCTTGTAGAAGGCATGGTCATAGCCAACGCCAAATTTGACCTGCCAGCTCGTCTGATTGTCCGAAGTACCCAGCACCGGGAAGTTCGGATCGGCGAATGTCTGGAAACGATAGTTCGAGTTTGGCGTCGACGCTGGCGCACTGCCAATGTCGCGGACATCCTGCACGATATAGGCGCCGTTGAGCGACAGGCCGAAATCAAACTTCTTGTCGAAGCGCACGACGCCGATGTGGCTCCGGCCGCCCTGCGTGTTGTAGGTCAGAACGTCCCAGTTGTTATCGGTAAACCCGATGCGCCCGGTGTAGCGCGGACGGCCATCGGGCAGCACGCCGATCTGAATTGAGCGCGTATCCGTGAAAGAAACGTCGTTGCGGTTCTTCGAGAACAGGTAATCGAGCCCGAAGTTGATCCCCAAGAAATTCCATTCCGCTGACAGCGTTGCGCGGAGCGTGGACGGCAGCGTGAAATTGGGGGACAGCGCCGCAGTGTTGGTGGCGCCCGACGGCGTGCCGGTCAACGCGAACTGGGTCAGTGCGGGGTTCACATTGGCGCCGATATTGTTGAGCGCCGCCGCGCAAACTGCCGGTGTAAGGTTGGCAGGACCGGTGCAGCCGTTGGGCGCCGCCGCTGTGATCGCCGCGCGGGTGATGGTCAGCTGGTTGGTCGTCACCGTGTTTGAGAAGCTGTTCGACAAGTAAATGTCTGGGTTGCCGCCGGCGAGGATGCCAACGCCGCCATGCAGGCGCAGGTTCGGCGTTACCTTCCATTCCAGGCTGAGACGTGGTTCGAACGTTTCCAGGCCGCTATAGTTTGTGGTGTTGGGAAATCCGTTGCGCGTTGTGAAGGCCTGATTGAACACCGGCAATTCGTTCGTCGCATAGATGTTCCAGCGGAAGCCGTAGGACACCGTCAGGCCGGGCGCCGGACGCCAATCGTCCTGCACGCCGACCGAGATCTGGTCATAGCGGAAATTTGCAGCCGCGCCGTTCGTGCCGGGGGCGACGACCGCTGCAAAAATGACCTGGTTGGCGTTGCCAGCCTGAAAATCAGCGATCGAGTCGAAATAATAACTGCCAAGGCTGTTCGGCACAAAATTGTTGAAGGTCGCATTGCGGGTGAATTCTGCCAGCAACTTCAGTTCATGGTTGTTGAGCGTGAGGCGCCCGAGGAACGAACCGTTATAAGTGTCGGTACGCAGCGTGTTGGTCTGACGGAAATTGTCAGGGCCAAAGAAGATCCGCGGTGTACCGGTCGAGCAAGCAGTTGCCGATACGGTGTTGTTTACCGGATCCTGGCAGACCTGGAACTGCGAATTGCCGCGGCCACCAAGCGGTTCCTGCCCGCGCACGTAGCTCTTGTAACTGAAACGCAATTCGGTCGACAACGCGCTCGACCATGTCGAGTTGAACTGAACAATGCCGGCGCGAAGCTGTTCGCTCAGCGTGTAGGAGTTCGAACTCAGGCCATAAGCTGGCACGGTGCCCGATGTTGACGTGTTGTTCGGGCTAATCTGTGAGTTAAATGCATTGACGTAGGAGATCGACAGACGCTGCCCATCTGCCACGTTCCAGTCGACCCGCGTTGCGAATTTTTCGTCCAGGCGCGGGTTGATACGGATGACATCGCCATAAGCCGCGCCTGTGATTCCGTAACGTGGCGCGGCGGCCAACTGGCCCAAAGCTGCAACCTGGGCCAGCGTCAGACCAGGAATATTTTCCGGCTGGGTGCCGAACGAGCGCGGGTCAGTGTTCTTTTCATAGGAGAACATCAGGAACAGCTTGTCCTTGATGATCGGCCCCGCAATGGTCGCACCATAGGTTTCCGATTTGTAGCGGGGCAACGCAAGGCGTTGCGCGCCGATTGTGTCGCCCGAAAGACCGTCGGTGTTCTGCGAATAAAAGCCGGTCAGGAAAAGCTTGTTGGTGCCCGAGCGAATCACGGCGTCGATCACGCCGCCCTGATAATTGGTCTGGCGGATATCGAAATTTGCCGCCGATGTCGTTACCTGGTCAAACGCATCGAAAGGCACCGGCCCACGGATTGTGGGGCTCGCGTCCTGGTTCAGGCCGAATGTATCGCCAACCGTGACGCCGTTGATCGTGAAGCGGTTGAAACGCGGGTTGACGCCCGCGAACCGCACGGCACCGCCACGATCGGTCGAATTGCCAAGATCGAACGTCGCGAACGGATCGCGACGCTGAATGTCGCGGATGTCGCGGTTGACCGAGGCGACCTTTGAAATGTCAAGCGCGGTCAGCGTGGTCTGTACGCCCTTGGAGACGTTGCCCGCGCCGCGAATCTTGGATGACGTCACAACGACTTCAGTCGCCTGATCGGCGCCGAGTTCGATCGGCAGTTCATAGGTCTGCTGCACCACGGTATAAATGTCGGTAACCGAACTGCTGCCCTCAGCGCTCTTCACCTCAACGGTGTAAGGGCCGCCGACGCGCAGACCAGCAATCGAGAATTGGCCATCCGCACCGGTTTTGACTTCGGCGCGCGTGCCTGACGGAACGTTGATGGCGGTCACGGTCGCGCCCACGACGGGTGCGCCATCCTTGGTCACATTGCCGCGAATGATCGAGGTCGTTTCCTGCGCGCTGGCCGCTGCTGGAATGACGAGCGCAGCCGCTGCTACGCCCAGAAATAGCTGATGTCGCATGTTGTTCCCCTTAGAGACGACGAGTCGCTTGATAGCGCGGTGTCTGTCACCGTCCGGGAGGCCCCTGCACCGTAATTATTTCGCTTCTATGACAGTCGCGCCGGGGAAATGTTAACGCAGCATTAAGCCAATGGTGCGTTGCAAAATGGCATCACCGTCGGGCGCGCGTGTTTTATTGGGAAGCGGCAACAATCCCTGCCCAGGCGGCTTCGTCGATCACCTCAATCCCCAGTTCTGCGGCTTTTTTGAGCTTCGATCCGGCGCCGGGCCCGGCCACCACAAGGTCGGTCTTGGCCGACACCGACCCCGCGACGCGCGCGCCGAGTGCTTCAGCCTGCGCCTTGGCTTCGTCGCGGCTGATCGTCTCGAGGCTGCCGGTGAAGACGATTGTTTTGCCGGTGACCGCCGACTCGCGGACGGTGGAAACAAACGCGGGCGGGGTAACCTGTCCCAGCAGATCGACCCAGGCGGTGCGGTTATGCTCTTCGGCGAAAAAGGCAGCGAGCGCGTCGGCGACGACGGGGCCGATCCCCTCAACGGCGGTCAGTTCGGCTCGGGCAGCGGCATCGTCGTGCGCGCGGGTCGCGACATCCTCGATCGCGGGCACGCTCCCGAACGCTTTGACGAGATCGCGCGCGGTGGTTTGGCCGACGTGGCGGATGCCGAGACCGAACAACAGCCGCGCCGGATCGGGGGCGCGCTTGGCTTCGATCGCGGCGAGCAGCGCGTCGACCGACTTTTCCTTCCACCCCTCGCGGCCGAGCAATTCGGCGCGGTGCTGGCTGAGGCGAAAGATGTCGGCGGGGCTGTGCAGCCAGCCGAGATCGAAGAATTCGCGGATCGTCTTTTCGCCCAGACCATCGATGTCGAGCGCCGCGCGGCTGACGAAATGCTTGAGCCGCTCGACCCTCTGCGCGGGGCAAATCAGCCCGCCGGTGCAGCGGACATCGACTTCGCCGTCCTCGCGCACCGCGTCCGACTGGCATTCGGGGCAGAGCGTGGGGAAGGGCCAGGCACCGCGCGCCTCATCGCGCGAGAGATTGTCGACGATCTGCGGAATCACGTCGCCCGCGCGCTGGAGCACGACGCGGTCGCCGGGCCAGACATTGAGCCGCGCAATCTCATCGGCATTGTGGAGCGTCGCATTGGTGACGACGACGCCGCCGACGGTGACGGGTTCGAGCCGCGCGACCGGGGTGAGCTTGCCGGTGCGGCCGACCTGAATGTCGATCGCGCGCAAGGTCGTCTGTGCCTGCTGCGCGGGGAATTTATGTGCGAGGCCCCAGCGCGGCGCCCGCCCGACGAACCCCAGCCGCGCCTGCCAGTCGAGCCGGTCGACCTTGTACACCACGCCGTCGATGTCGAAGGGCAGGTCGGCGCGCTCGGCTTCGATTGCCTTGTAGGTCGCGAGCGCCGCGTCGAGGCTGCCGCCGGGGGCGAATTGCGACGTGACAGGGAAGCCCCAGCTTCGGATCGCGGCGATCACCTCGGATTGCGTCGCGCCGGGCAGGGCACTCGCTTCGCCCCAGCCCCAGGCGAAGAACCTCAGCGGGCGGCTGGCAGTGACGGCGGAATCCTTCTGCCGCAGCGATCCGGCGGCGGCGTTGCGCGGGTTGGCGAATTGGCGCGCCTTGTCGGGATCATCGGCTTCGGCGAGCATCCGCGCGTTGAGATCGGCGAACGCGCCCTTGTCCATATAGACCTCGCCGCGGACTTCGAACACGTCGGGCGCGTCGTCGGGGAGCGTTGCGGGAATGTCGCCGATCGTGCGGACATTGGCGGTGACGTCTTCGCCGACTTGCCCATCGCCGCGCGTGAGCGCCTGGACGAGGCGGCGACCTTCGTAGCGGATCGAGCAGGACAGGCCGTCGATCTTGGGCTCGGCCGTCAGCGCCACCTCGGCATCGTCGGCGAGCGACAGGAAGCGGCGGACGCGACCGAGGAAATCGGCGACATCCTCCTCGCTGAACCCATTGTCGAGGCTGAACATCGGCCGCGCATGCGCAACCTTGGCGAGGTGGGCAGCGGGCGCGGCGCCGACGACTTTGCTCGGCGAGTCGGCGCGGATCAGCTGCGGGAAAGCGGCTTCGATCGCGGCATTGCGGCGGACGAGCGCGTCGTAATCGGCGTCCGAAATCTCGGGCGCGTCGTCGGTGTGGTAGAGGCGATTGTGATGCGCGATCTCGGTCGCGAGCCGTTCGAGCTCGGCGGCGGCTTCGGCGTCGGTGGTGGGGAGCGGCGGCATGGCCATTGGCTACCGAGCGCGGGGGCGGGGATCAAGCTGTGTGTCGGGGCGGGAGTGTCGGGTTGCGCGCGGAACGTCAGCCACGCGAAAGCGGCACATCGAGCGCGGACGCAATTGCCGTCGCGACTGCCTTTGGCGTTTGGGTCAATGTGTCGATCTCGAAGTCATAGTCGATGTCTTTGTGAACCCGCGCGAACTGCCAACGGGAAATGCCGATCAGCCGATCGCCACGATCGCGCTCGCGTTGCTCCAGAATGGCCAATGGCGCATGCACCGCGACGAAGTGAAGCGATAGACCGCGACAAGCTTCAACGTAGGATTGCCGATCGGACGATGAGAGCATGATGTCATCGACGATGCAGTTGTTGCCTGCTCTTGCCAGCGCCGCCACCGACGCGCGCATACCTTGCATCAGACGATCGAGCGCGATGCCCATCTCAATCTCGACTGCCGCACGCCCGTCCGCTTCGAATTGCCGAAAGACGATGCCGCTTGGATCACCCCACAAGCGCGGCGGGATCATGTCGAGAAACACGTCGCCCGACACATGGAGAAAGGGATCAGCGGCAATCTTCTGGAAGGCCTTCGCTGCCGACGTTTTTCCGGCGCTGCCAACCCCGTTCAAGACAATGATGCGTCCAGCCATGCCGCAATTTATGGCCGAACATTGGGATTGTCGCGCGAAAATCTGTTGGGCCGACGTCGGAAGTTTGTCGGAAACTGCCATGGACCTGTTCGTCACCCCGGCCTTGTGCCGGGGCCCACTTGGCCGCGCGCGGGTCGATCTAGCCTTGAGCGACTCCCGGGGTTGCGCGGTGGGCCCCGGCACAGGGCCGGGGTGACGATGGGGAGGGGGTGAGTTCGGGTCCGCAGCCGCGCTTCCGTCGAACTGCCCCCTAGGCCGCCTCCAGCAGCCTAACCGCCTGCGCTCGCGCCTCGTCGGTAATCTCAGCGCCCGAGAGCATCCGCGCGATTTCCTCGCGGCGTTCTCCCTCGCTCAGTGTGCGCACATCCGTACGCGTCACGGTCCCGTCGTGGCTCTTGGCGATCAGCAAGTGATGGCTCCCGCGTGCCGCCACCTGCGGGCTGTGCGTTACCACCAGCAGCTGCGTGGTCTGGGCGAGCCGGGCCAGCCGCTCGCCGATTGCGCTCGCCACCGCGCCGCCGACGCCGCGGTCGATTTCGTCGAAGATCATCGTCGCCGCGCTCCCCGCTTCGGCGAGGCTGACCTTGAGCGCGAGGATGAAGCGCGATAATTCGCCGCCGCTCGCGATCTTGATCAGCGGCGCAAAAGGCGCGCCGGGATTGGTCGAGATTTCGAATTCGACGCGGTCCTTGCCCGCGCCCGACCAGCCCTCCGCCCCGAGCGGGGCCACGACAGTGCGGAAGCGCGCGGCGTCGAGTTTCAGCGGCGCGAGTTCGCGCTTCACTGCCGCGTCGAGCCGCTCGGCAGCTTCCACGCGGGCAGCGCTCAGCGCGGCGGCCGCGGCGTCATAGCCAGCGGCGGCGGCCTTGGCAGTCGCGGTGAGCTTGGCGATGCTGCCCGCACCGCCCTCGATCCGCTCTAGCTTGGCGGCGAGCTCCTCGGCGAGCGCGGCGAGATCGTCGGGCTGGACGCGGTGCTTGCGCGCGACTGCCCGCAACTCGAACAGCCGCGTCTCATCGGCTTCGAGCTGCGCAGGATCGAACGCCAGCGCGTCGGCGGCGGCATCGATCTTGTCCTGCGTCAGCGCGGCGTCATTGATCGCGCGGTCGATCGCGGCGAGGGCTTCGGCGAGCGTGTCATGCTCGTCGGCGACGCGCTCCAATATCCGCGCGGCCTGCCGCAGCTTGGCGAGACCACCGTCGGAACCGTCGAGCAGATCGGCAATCACTTGCAGATCGACCGCGATCTTTTCGCCGCGCTGCATGTCGGCACGGCGATCGGCAAGCGTCGCTTCCTCGCCGGGTTCGGGCGCGAGGCGGGTGAGTTCGGCGACCGCATGCTCCAGCCATTCGCGGTCGCGCGCGGCGCTGTCCTGCTCGGCACGCGCGGTGGCGAGCGCGGCTTCGGCGGCGCGCCACGCGGTCCAGGCATCAGTGGCGGGGCGGGTGTCGATCCGCCCGAAGCTGTCGAGCAGCGCGCGGTGGCCAGCGGGGCTCAGCAGCCCGCGATCATCATGCTGGCCGTGGATTTCGACGAGCAACCCGCCAAGTGCGCGCAGCAGTCCGGCGGAGGCAGGCTGATCGTTGACGAACGCGCGGCTGCCGCCGTCGGCTTTGACGATGCGGCGGATCAGCAGCGGCTCGCCGCGATCGAGATCGATGCCGTTTTCATCGAACAGCGCCGCAATCGGCCCGTCGTCGGCGGGCGGATCGAAACTCGCGATCACCACCGCTTGCGCCGCCCCCTGCCGCACCAAGGCGCTGTCGCCGCGTGCGCCGAGCGCCAGACCGAGTGCATCAAGCAGGATCGATTTGCCCGCGCCCGTCTCGCCCGTGAGCACACCAAGCCCGGCGCCGAAATCGAGGTCGAGCGCTTCGATCAGCACGACGTCGCGAATGGCAAGCGCGGTCAACATCGCGCTTGTCTCTGCCCTAAGCCGCCTTCCCGCGAAAGAGGGTCAGGCGCTCTTCTTCTCTTTGGGCGGCTTGACGCGCTTTTCGCGCTTTTCGCGCACATCGCCGTTGCGCTCGATCAGCTTGTAGGCGTGATCATACCATTTGGTGCCGGGGTAATTGGCGCCAAGCACGGCGGCGGCCTTTTTCGCTTCGACCGGCACGCCGAGCGCGAGATAGGTTTCGGTCAACCGCATCAGCGCTTCGGGGGTGTGTGTGGTCGTCTGATACTCATCGACGACGCGGCGGAAGCGCAATGTCGCGCCGAGCCATTCGCCGCGCGTTTCGTAGAAACGGCCGATCTCCATTTCCTTGCCGGCAAGGTGATCGCGGACCAGATCGATCTTCAGCCGCGCGTCGGCGGCATATTTCGACGCCGGATAGCGGCGCGACAGCTCACCCAGCGCGTCGAGCGCCTGCTGGGTGATTTTCTGGTCGCGCGTCACGTCGGAGATTTGCTCATAATAGCACAGCGCGATCAGATAATAGGCATAGGCGGCATCGCGATTGCCGGGGTGGACCGCGAGGAAGCGCTGCGCCGATTCGATCGACTTGGTGTAATTGGCGTCGAGATAATAGCTGAACGCGCTCATCAACTGCGCGCGGCGGGCCCAGATCGAATAAGGGTGCTGGCGCTCGACTTCGTCGAACAGCGTCGCCGCTTCGGGATAACGCCCGCTATCGAGAAATTTCTTCGCGCTGGCATAGAGCGTCGACACGTCGCGCGCGACATAGGGCACGTCGCCCTTCGACCGATTGCCACCGCAAGCAGCGAGCGGAAGGGCGCAGGCGACGATCAGCGCGAGCGAGACGGAGCGGGACGGGGTGATACGCATTGCCGCTTCATTAGCCGAGCGCTTCCCCCACGAACAATGGTTTTTCGCGCGGGGTTTTTCGCGCGGGGTTTTTCGGGTGGCGCGCGGCGAGCGGATCGGTTGGCGCGGTGCAAGCGTTCGCGCTACACGCGTCCCCGACCGGAGATTCTTGCTATGCCCGCTACCCTGCTCGCCACTCGCCGCGTCGAAAAGCCGTGGGGCAACCACACGCTGTGGCCGGGCTTTGCCGATCCTGCGCCGGGTGCCGCGCCCGTTGGCGAAGTGTGGTTCGAGGCGGCGGGCGAGCCGGATCTGCTGATCAAATATCTCTTCACCAGCGAAAAACTGTCGGTGCAGAACCATCCTTCTGACGAGGAGGCGCACCAGCGCGGGCTGCCGCGCGGCAAGGACGAATGCTGGCTGATCCTCGCCGCCGAACCCGACTCGACGATTGCGATCGGGCCGAAAGCGGCCATCAGCGCGGACGCATTGCGCGCGGCGGCGCTCGACGGGTCGATCGTCGATCTGCTCGACTGGAAGCCGGTGAAGGCGGGCGATTTCTTCTATTCGCATTCGGGGGTGATCCACGCGATCGGCGCGGGGCTGACTTTGATCGAAGTGCAGCAGAACAGCGACACGACTTATCGCCTCTACGACTATGGCCGCCCGCGCGAATTGCATCTGGAGGACGGGGTCGCGGTGGCGGAGCTTGTCCCTTATGTCGCGCCGTCGGCGCCGGGGGAGGTTGAACCGGGGCGGACGATTTTGGTCGAGGGGCCGAAGTTTGTGCTCGAACGCTGGCGCGGTGGTAGGCGGGAGGTGCTGCTGCCCGAGGGCACGCAGGGGTGGCTGATCCCGGTGGCGGGCGCGGGGAGCGTCGGCGGCGTCGCATTCACGGCGGGCGAATGCGTGCTGGTCGAGGGTGCCGAGACGGTCGAGGCCGAGCCGGGCAGTGACCTGCTGTTCGCCTATTCGGGAGCGACGCGACTCTGACGCAAGTTTAACGGTCGGTCTGCTATGGCGCCCGCGATGCTGCGCGTGCTGACTCTTTCAACGCTGTTCCCCGATGCGACGCGCCCCAATTTCGGGGTGTTTGTCGAGCGGCAGACGCTCGGCCTGTCGAGGCTGCCCGGGGTTGAGGTGCGTGTGGTTGCGCCGATCGGCGTGCCGCCGTGGCCGCTGTCGGGCCATGCCCGCTATCGTGCGTTCGCTGAGGTGCCGACGCAAGAGACATGGCGCGAGCTCGACGTGCGGCGGCCGCGCTTCGTCAATTTGCCGGGGACCGGGGGGCGGTTTCACGCGGGCGCGCTGGTGCGGCGGCTGAAGCCGTTGCTCGCTGAGGTGCGGCGCGACTTCGCGTTCGATGTGATCGATGCCGAATTTTTCTTCCCCGACGGCCCCGCCGCCGTTGCGCTGGGCAGTCATTTCGGCGTGCCGGTGTCGATCAAGGCGCGCGGGGCAGATATTCACTTGTGGGGGCAGGGGGCCACCGCCGCACAAGTGCGACGCGCTGGGCTGGCGGCAGATGGGATGCTCGCGGTATCGGCCGCGATGAAGGCCGATATGGTCGCGCTGGGGATGCCCGAGGATCGCATCGCGGTGCACCACACCGGGGTCGATGCGGCGCGCTTCGGCGGCGTCGCGCGGGGCGAGGCAAAGGCGGCGCTCGACATCGACGGGCCGATTGTCATGTCGCTTGGCGCGCTGGTGCCGCGAAAAGGGCACGATATTGTCGTCGGCGCGGTGGCGGCGCTCCGCGAAGCCACGCTGCTGATCATCGGCGAAGGGCCGGAGCGGGCCAAGCTCGAAGCACAGATCGCCGCGCTGGGCCTTGGTGATCGGGTGCGGCTGCTCGGCGCGGTACCGCATGCGGAAATGGGGCGCCTGCTGCCCGCCGCCGATGTGATGGCGCTGGCGTCGGCGTCCGAAGGGCTCGCCAATGCCTGGGTCGAGGCGCTCGCCTGCGGCGTACCGATCGTCATTCCCGACATCGGCGGCGCGCGCGAAGTGCTGACCGATCCCGCCTTCGGGCTGATCGCCGCGCGCAATCCGGTGGCGTTTGCGGAAGCAATTGGGATGCTGATCGCGGTGCCTCCGCTGCCGGAGCGGGTGAAGCAAGGCGCTGCGCGGTTCAGCTGGGAGACGAATGCGGCGGCGCTGAAGGCGCATTTGGAAGCGCTGGCGGCGGTAACTTAACTCTACCCAAACCCGCTTGCCCTGAGCTTGTCGAAGGGCCGTCCTTCTTTTGCCAGCCGCTCGAAGCAGAAGAACGGTGCTTCGACAAGCTCAGCACGAACGGGGCTGGGGCCTTCGCTCAGCCATAACCACTCAATGCGCCGCCTGCTTCCCCTTCGGCACCAGCTTCAACACCGCCACGATCATCGCGCCGATGCCGATCCCGACCACCGCCGAACCAATCGCGCCGAGCAGCCATTCGGCCACTGCGCCGCCCATGGGCATCGCATGTCCCGCCCCCGCGCCGAGGTCGTGGATCAGCTGCTCGGGCGCATGCCAGCCGAACACCGCAAGCGCATGCACGACAATCCCGCCGCCGACCCACAGCATCGCCGCCGTACCGATCAGCGACAGCGCTTCGAGCAGCACCGGCATCGTCTTCACCATCCCGCGCCCGATCGCGCGGGTGGCGGCTGCTTTGCGCTTCGCCAGATTGAGGCCGATGTCGTCCATCTTCACAATCACCGCGACCACGCCATAGACGCCGGCGGTGATGCCGATCGCCACCGCCACCAGCGCCAAGGCCTGCGTCATCAGCGGCTGGTGATCGATCGTGCCGAGCGCGATTGCCATGATTTCGCCCGACAGGATGAAGTCGGTGCGGATCGCGCCTGCGACCTGGCGCTTTTCGAGCTCCTTCGGGTCGGTGATGGTCGCGGCAGCGGCTTCATGATGGTCGCCCATCAGCACGTGGAGGATTTTTTCGCTGCCCTCGAAACACAAATACGAGCCGCCGGCCAGCAGCAGCGGCGTGATCAACCACGGCGCGAACGCACTCATCAACAGCGCGGCGGGCAGCAGGAAGACGAGCTTGTTCCTGAGCGAGCCCAGCGCGATCTTGCCAATGATCGGCAGTTCGCGATCGGGCGTCAGGCCAACGACATAGGTCGGCGTGACGGCGGCATCATCGATCACCACCCCCGCCGCCTTGGTCGCCGCCTTGACCGACGCACCCGCGACATCATCGAGCGACGCCGCCGCCATCTTCGCGATTGCGGCGATATCGTCGAGCAACGCAACCAATCCACCGGGCATGTGATTCCCCCTGTTCGTTATGCCACGCTGCCCGTTGGGGCTGAGCATGCCGAAGATTTCTAGAAACGCGGCGCTAAGCCGCCACGCCCTCCAGCGCCTCGCTTGCCTCCAGCCATGCCGCTTCCGCTGCCTCGAGCTGCTCGGCCACATCGGCGCGGCGCTTCATCAGGTCGCTCATCGTTAGCTTCGCCAGCGCAGGCGCGGCCTTTGACGGATCGAACATCGCCAGATCGATCGCGCTTTGCTCCTGCGTCAGCTTGACCACGCGCGCCTCGGCGTCGCTTGCGGCCTTCTTCACCGCCGCCATCCGGTCGCGCTCCGCCGCTGCCGCCTTCTTGTCCTTCTTCTTGAAGCCTTCGCCGCCGCCCTTGGGCTGGTTCTTGCCGAGGATCAGGTCGGTATAATCGTCGAGGCTGCCAGAATATTCCTTCGCGGTCCCCTGATCGACCAGCACTAGCCGGTCGGCGGTCAGCTCGATCATGTGGCGGTCGTGGCTCACCACCACCACCGCGCCCGAATAATCGTTGAGCGCCTGCACCAGCGCTTCGCGCGCATCGACGTCCAAGTGGTTGGTCGGCTCGTCGAGGATCAACATGTGCGGCGCGTCGCGGGTGATGAGCGCGAGCGCGAGCCGCGCCTTCTCGCCGCCCGAGAGCGATCCGACCTTGGTCGTCGCCTTCATCCCCGAAAAGCCGAACCGCCCGAGCTGCGCGCGCACCGCCGCAGGCGACTTGCCGTCCATCGACCGGGTCATGTGTTCGAGCGGGGTGTCGGCGCCGTCGAGTTCCTCGACCTGATATTGCGTGAAATAGCCGACGCGCATCTTGCCCGATTTCGACATGTCGCCCTCCATCGCGGGCAATTGCGCCGCGAGCAGGCGGGCAAGCGTGGTCTTGCCATTGCCGTTGCGACCCAAGAGCGCGATCCGGTCGTCGGGGTCGAGCCGCAGGTTGAGCCGCTGGAGGATCGGCTTTTCGCTATACCCCACCGCCGCCATGTCGAGCGTCACCAGCGGCGGGCGCAGTGGCTCAGGGCTCGGGAAGTCGAAGCTCAGCGTCGGGTCCTCGGCCATCGCCGCGATCGGCTGCATCTTCGCCAGCATTTTCATCCGCGACTGCGCTTGTTTCGCGGTCGAGGCGCGGGCGGAATTGCGCGCGACATAATCCTGCAGCTTGGCGCGCTGCGCATCCTGGTTGGCGCGCGCGGCGGCGAGCTGGGCAATGCGTTCGGCGCGCTGGCGCTCGAAATCATCATAGCCGCCGGGGTAGAGGAACACCTTGCCGCCCTCCAGATGGAGGATGTTGTCGACGACATTGTTGAGCAAGTCGCGCTCGTGGCTGATCACGACCATCATCGCCGGATAGCTTTTGAGGAAATTTTCGAGCCATAGCGACGCTTCGAGATCGAGGTGGTTCGACGGTTCGTCGAGCAGCAGCAGATCGGGTTCGGAAAAGAGGAGCGCGGCGAGCGCCACGCGCATCTTCCACCCGCCCGAATAGCTGTCGAGGGGGCGCGCCTGCATTTCGTCGTCGAAGCCGAGACCCACGAGGATCTTCGCCGCGCGCGCCTCCGCCGTATAGGCATCGATCGCCTCGAGCCGCTCGTAGAGTTCGGCGATGCGATCGGGATCGTGGCAATGCTCGGCCTCGGCGAGCAGCGCGGCACGCTCGGTATCGGCGGCGAGCACGGTTTCGAGCGGGGTCGCGGTGCCGTGCGGCGCTTCCTGTTGCAGATAACCGATCCGCGTCTTGCGCGGCATTTCGATCTCGCCCTCATCGGGATCGATCGCGCCGATCATGACCTTCATCAGCGTCGACTTGCCCGCGCCATTGCGCCCGATCAGCCCGACACGGCTGCGCGGAGGGAGCGCCGCCGTCGCGCGGTCAAGGATCGTCCGCCCGCCAAGGCGCACCGTGATGCCGTTGAGGTTGAGCATGGCGGGCCGGTAGCATGGGTTGGGGTTTGAGGCGAGTGTTTGTGGGGGGTAGCCGAATAGCGAGTTAGCGGCCCAGCAACAGTGAACGGATGGCCGCCCTCCATCGTTTTCCGCATAGTCAAAGCGATTTCGACCCATTCCGCGCGAGCGCCTTTTGCGAGCCCCTAACACGGCAGGCGCCCTGATATGCGCTACAATCCATTCAAAACTGAAACTAGTGACCTGGACCTGAAGTTCGTAATATTATAAGCTGGGTCTTTCGTGATAGGAGGGCCTGATGGCGAACAGGTTTGCGAAGGGCCGTCCGATGGCGGCGCTGGTGTTGTCGGATGACGAGCGTTTCTATCTGGAGCGTCAGGTTCGGCGTCATCGTGTGGCCCGCTCGCTTTCGGAGCGTTGCCGGATTATCCTGGCCTGCGCCGAGGGTGAGCAGAGCAAGGTCGTGGCGGAGCGGTTGGGCATTTGCGAGACCACGGTCGGCAAGTGGCGGCGGCGTTTTCTTGAGAACCGGATCGATGGCCTGCTCGATGAACCGCGTTCGGGTCGGCCGCGCACGATCAGCGACGACGAGGTTGCCGCTGTGATCGAACGGACGCTTCAGACGCTGCCCGCCGATGCAACGCATTGGTCGATCCGCTCGATGGCGTCGGCGGTGGGCCACTCGCACACGACGATCCGCCGCATCTGGACCGCCTTCGGGTTGCAGCCGCACCGGGCGGAGACGTTCAAGCTGTCGAGCGACCCGCTGTTTGTCGATAAAGTTAGGGATATCATCGGCCTTTATCTTTCGCCGCCGACCCATGCCTTGGTACTGTGCGTCGATGAGAAGTCGCAGATTCAGGCGCTTGACCGCGAACAGCCGGTGCTGCCGATGATGCCCGGCAGGGCCTGTCAGGATTTCCGTGTGTGGGTGGGTATAATGGGTAAAGAGGAGATCCCATATGTCCCGACGCAAAGAACC
>NZ_JAIEPC010000071.1 GCF_019749955.1 Sphingomonas sp. | reverse complement strand
CTCGCCGAAAGCTTCCTCAGCATGGTCCATATCGCCGCCGCCAGATACTGGCTCAAATTTGTCCACGCCGCCTAGGTTAGTATCCGCTTTCACTGCCGCTTCCAGTTCCGCGCGTAGCGCGCCGAGCTCGGCGTCCTTGATGCGCTCAATCCGATCGAGCTGCGCGGCTACGAGGGTTCGAAGCTGATGGGACACGTCGACTTTATGCTGGGCGCGCGTCGTCAGAATATTCGTCTGCTCCCGGACGCCGGTTTCAGTGCGCTGAAAGCTGAAAACGACAGCTTCGCGAACCAGCGGCGTGCCAAGCAATTTTTCCCCGGTCCCGTAGTGCGCGATTGCCTCACTTCTCAACTTCTGGATGCGCTTGTGCGTCGCGCGCAATGACGCCGGCACGTCGCTATCGTTCAACAACGCCATGCGATTGTTGCCGCCCTGCGCCGTGGCGCGGGCGTACAGAATGATGGCTTGGGAGAACAGTGCCCCGGTGATGGTCGCGTCATCCTCGCGAGAAAGTTTCTCCTTCGCGAGGTCGTTCCGATCCTGCATGCGCTCGATCACATTTAGGCAACGGCCACACTCGCGGAGATCCTCGCTGATCGTCCCCAATGCCGCTACCCGATCGACCAAACCGACAAATTTCAGGTGCCGGCGCTGCGGGCGGAGCCAATCGGCCAACGCTTTCAGATCCGTGCTGTGCATGACCTTCGATCTGATGCTTTCGCCATCGTGAGAACGCGGCACGATCCATACCATTCAGGGAGGTGGATTGGCGAATGAATTGGAAAGGGGAAAATGCCAGGTTCTTCAGGGACGGCCGACAGCCATCGTTTCGCACACTGCCGCAGGATTGCTGGATCGCACGCCGCCGACAGGTTCCGGCGCGAGCGGACGTTCGAGCGCCGGCCGCTGAATGGCGTAAGTTGGTCGGGAGCCGCCAGGCGGCTTCGCGCCTCAATGTTGGTCGTCTGCTGAAACTTCCCACCCTCCTACAAGCTGCCGTCGTTTTGATCGAGCTTGCCCGCTTCTCCGGTAGGGCATGGCGACTCGGCGGCAATTTTGCTGAACATCCCCCGCCGGCTATATCTTGCGCCGATCAGCTGCGGCGTGACGCCGTGCCCGACTTGCCAGCTTATTTGAGCGCGCAAAAAATCCTTGGGGGGCGAAGGTGACGGACGAGACTGTCAAAGTCCTGATCGTGCTGGTCCACGGGACCTGGAACCCCACCTCGCTTTGGCTCCAGCCAAGATCCCATTTCCGCAACCGGATAGCCGCCGCCCTGCGGAGCGAAGGAGTGAAGGAAGTCCGATTCTCAAGGCTGATCTGGAGCGGTGCCAACAATCACCAGGCGCGTGCCGCGGCGGGAGATGCACTGGCCGAGCGGCTGAAGTTTCTTCGATCGCGCTTCCCGACGCATCGCCTCATCGTGGTGGGGCATAGCCATGGAGGTAATGTCGCCCTGCGCGGTGCCCTTCTGCGTGACGCGGGCGGCCAGACGGTCGATGGCGTGGTAACGCTGGCCACGCCCTTCCTGGCCTTTGAGAAGGTGAATCCTGCGACCGCACTGCTGATCGCGGGGCTTCGCAATGCCGCCTGGATCGGGCTGACGCTGCTGCCGATCGCGGCGCTCGGTCTCGGCTTTTTCTGGCTGATCCATGCGACGATGCCCTGGCTGCTCGACCTGAAGCTGGGCATGCTGCGCTTCGGCCGGAATTGGCCGATCCAGCTTTGCGAGCTGACGCCGCTCTCGGCCCATTGCACCGCCATCCTGCACGGCACGCTGGCATCCTTCGAGGCCCTGTCGAGCTTCCTGCTGCTTGTCGGAATGCTGATCGTTGCCTTCGCCCAGGCACCTCGGACGATCGCGCGGCCGCGCGCTGCCTCTCGCAAGACGGCCATGGCGCTCGCCTGCTTCGACACGCGCCGGCAGGCGCCGGCCGTGCCGCTTTTCGTGCTCACCGCGCCGCTGGACGAACTGGTCCAGGTCCTTCTGGGCGCGCAGTGGTTGCACCGTACCGGTCTCTGGCTCGCGCGCAGCTTTGTTCTGATCGTGCTCGCGAGCGGCCTGGCGGCGGCGGGCATCGGCCTGTTCGCCTTGCTCTGGCGCCAGGAACAACTGCTGACGAATGCGGGCAGCTCAAGCTGGGATGTCGTCCTCCTGGCACTGCTCTGCTTCAGCGTCGCACCCCTGTTATTTGCCTTCGGCGCCGGGCTGGCGCTGGCGCTCGGCTTTCTGGCGGGACGGGCATTGCCCTTGGTCGATACGCGATCGGGATCCGCCAATCTCCATTGGGCGGCTCGGGCACGCCATCTGCCGTTCGCGAATACTCTGGTCAAGTCGAGGCGCTTCCGATTGGCCGAGCTACGCGGAGGCGGCTCCATGCTGCGGCATTCGCTGCTCTATGGGAGCGATCCGGCGATAGACGGGGTGGCTGCGTTCATTCTTTCCCTCCCGCCGCAGGTGCGTCCGGTATAGCGATGCGGGGGTTGCGGCGGGTCCGCTCCGGCACCAACTCGCCGATGCAGCCGCCATCCTGGGTGCGCTCCGGGAGACGGTGGAACATGATAGAGAAACAGGCCATCGCCTCCGGGTCGGATCGCGCGCGCTATGACGACCGGATCGTCTATCTGCCGCGGGTCGACTTGCTTCGCCCAGGAGACATCTTGCTGACGCGCAACGCGGAGGCGGAAAGGCGCCGCGACATGAAGCAATCCGACATCATCCAGCGGATGACGGGCGGGAGGTTCAGCCATGCACTGATTTGCTCCTCGCCGCCGGCCTTTATCGAAGCGGTCGGTTCGGGCGTCTCGATCCTGTCAATGGCGCGCAGCTTCACCCATGACGTCGAGAATGTCCGCCTGTTGCGCCTGCCCGACGCGGATATCGCCGCCAGGGCGGCCCAGCTTGCCCAGGACGAAGTCGGTCGCGACTATTCGGTCGCGCGCGCGGTCGGTTCGATCCTTCCGGTCGAGCTCGTCGAGCGTATGGTTCGCGATCATGGCACCTTCTGCTCCGCGCTGGTCGGACAGGCCTTTGCACGCGCCGGGGCGGCGCAGTTCGCCGCGACGCCGGCCGACCGGATCACGCCTGCGACGATCGAGAAACTGAAGGGGCTGGAGGACCTGACGGAAACGGTCTTTCGTCCTAAACTCGCCCCCAACAATCTCGAGGAAATGTCGGCACTTGACGGCGACCGGGCGCCGACGCTTTCTTCCGAGCAGACCCGGATCTCGGCGGATTGCGCCCGGAAGCTCTGGCCCCGCGCGACCGCGATCACCGAGGAGTATTCCGAGCTCGACCTGGAAGTGGTTCCCACCCTGTACGGGATCTTGCGGTTCGTGACCAAGGCCGTCGAGAACCGGGACGATATCGGTGGGAATCGGCATACAGGCTTCGATCAGGCGCTTGCCGAGCTCGATTGCGAACTCGCCGCCTTCATACGCGCGAGCCGGTTGAGCGCATTGTTCCGCGATATCAGCGCGCATGACGACGCGATCCTCCAGCGCAACCTGAGAGAATCCTTTCAGGTCCGCCCCGATATCGACGTCGAAGCGATGCGCGCCTTTCTGGTCGCCGGGCGTGCCATGTACGAGGCTCGTAGCCAGTCGGTGCAGAACTGGCAGGATTGGGGCCTCGAACGCTCGGCGGCGATGGCTGCCTGGGCCGAGATCGATCAGGTGGCGGCGAACGCGACGCGCCTGCGCAACCTCGTGGTCGAGGAGGTCTTGGTGCGCCTGGGAATACCGCTCCCCTAGGAATGGTTCGAGCGCATCGCGAATATTGCGAGCCTCGATGGGCACGCTGTAATCTTGCGCGATGAAGACCAAGATGAAACGGATCCGCGTGGACGCGCTGAGGCCCGGGGACATTGTCCTCACCGCGCGGCGAACAGCGAGCGGCAAGGGCGTCCGGCTGTCCACGGCGGGCACGGTGTCCCACGCGATGATCTGCGTCCAGCAGGGCTCGATCATCGACTCCACCTCTGACGGGGTGCAGGCGCGCAACGTCCAGCGCGAATTCTTCTGGCCCGCCGATCAGGTCCATGCCTTTCGGTTGAAGGAGCCCCTGGACGAAGCGACCCTCTTGCGGCTGGTGGAGTATACCCGCTCGCAGATCGGCACGCGCTATTCGCTGCGGGAGGCCGCGCGCAGCGTCACCGGCGGTGCCAGGCCACGCGGGAAGCGACAATTCTGCTCTCGCCTCGTCGCGCTGGCCTATGCCTATATCGGCATCCATCTCGTCGCGGACGAGGATTACTGCACGCCCGAGGAGTTGCGGCGCAGTCCCTTGCTCGATCAGCTCGAGGACCCGACCGAGACGGTTTCGGCCGAGGAAGTAGCATTCTGGCGCGATCGTCCCGATCCGATCAAGCGGACCCATGACAGCCAGACCCGGATCTTGCGGGTTGCCCGCAAGTTCGACGCGACGATCGAGAATTTCGAAGGCTTGCCCAGGCTGGTGCGCGAACGCCCGGATGCGGACGCCGCCATTGCCGAGGTGCTTATGTCGTCAGGCTATCTGCGGATCTGGGACATGGAGCTCAAGGCAAATCCCTGGCGTTTCGATCTCGAGATCATGGAATCGCTGGCGACCCCGGATCGCGTCGGGGAAGTTCGGGACTATTGCGGTACGACGATCGCGGAGGCCTATTCCGGTGGGCACCGCTTTGCCGTCGTGCTGGGGGCGCATCGCGCGGAATTCCAGATATGGCCGCGCACTTCGACCGCATTGCTGATCGCCTTGTACGAGCGCCTGGTCCGCGACGATCAGCGGCGGCGCGAAACCGCCCTGCGCTGGCTGCAGCGCCATTTTCCGGATGACGCGGTGAAGCGGCTCGAGCGGGTCGAGCCGCACTCGGCCCTGTGGTTCCACTATGTGGACCGGGTCGAGCCTGCGCTGGGGGAGGCCGCGCGACGCGCGATCGCAAGCGAGGGTGCATTGCAAGTGTGTTCGAGCTGCGGCGACCTGCCACGCGACTATCGGCTAATCAATGCCGCAGACGCCATGCCGGGCGTGCCGTCGCTGCGCCTCTGCGACGACTGCGTCGCGATCCGCCGTGCGATGGGCGAAGCGCTTGTGCTCTTGCCTTGACCGTAACGGATGCACGCTGGCCGAGGCGGGCATATCGCCTGGTGGAGCCAGGTCAGTGACCACCCAGTCCGAGCGGCAAGCCTATCCAGCTTGCTTCGAGCGATCCCAGCTTGCAGCCGCCGGTTTCCGCCGGGCTGGTCGCGCCGATCAGCGCCGCTATCGCGTCGGCGATTTCGCGCTGACAGAGCTGGTTCTGGTCGAAATGGGCACGTAGCGCCTGCAAGCGCGCGGCCTCTGCCGGCTTCAGCCAGGGGCCGACTGCCTGGAGCGAATCATCGATCGCGACCCGCGAGCTGCCCGACAAAGCCCAGCTCATCGCTGTTTGCCTGCCTTCCAGAATAGGGCCGAGATTGAAGAAAGCCCGATAGGTCGCCGGCAGGCCGATGGCCCGCGCGCCCGACAGTCGCTTGGCGCCGAGCACGCCGCGCGAGGTGCGGGTCATCAGAAAGGCCTGCAGCACCGAGGTGAAGCCGGTGCCCGCCTGGAAGCGGGTCGCGTCGGGCAAAGCGACTCCAAGCGTGATGCGGGCAGTTCCCGCCGGGTCCATCCCGTTGGGATATCGGGCCAGATCTGCCTTGGTGGCCGGATTGCCGAACGCGGCGTCGTCATTGTTGATCTCGATGATCAGGATCGGGCGGCTCGGCGCGACGGTCGAGCGCAGGTAGCGTGCGACGTCGTAAATGGTCTCCAGGCCGCCATTCTCGAAATAGCCGCCATCGACGATATGGTAGCTGCCTCCCTTCGGATAGGGGATCGTGCCCGCCGGACTGACAAGCGGAAAGCGCGCCGAATTCAGCACCGCGGTCGAAGTCGAGACCGAAGAGCCCATCAGGTCGAAGAAGTCATGGCTGTCCTCGAAGATGTTCGCGTCGATCCAGACCGGCGCGGTGATGACTCGCTTTCCATTCTCGACCAGCGTTCCGTTGGCCAGGACGAGGGGTACCCATGGCCCGTTGCCCTGTAGCGAATTTTCCCAGATGCGGCGGAAATCGCCGGAGAAGCGGTCGGGATTGCTATGGTCCTTGCAGCCGCGTTCCTCCTTGACCGCGGACGACCAGCCATATTCGAAGCCTTCCTCAAGGCTGTGCGCCCGGTCCTGGAAGAGCGGGAATGGAACGAATTTCTGGACCAGATCGGGATAGAGCAGCCCGGCGATCGCGGGCGAGAGATAGTCGCCGCCGGCAAAGGCCTGGTCGAACTTCAGCCTTTGTTCGTGCGAATAGGCGCAGTGCCCGGTTCCCATCGGGTGGTCCGCGACCCAGGCCGCATAGCCGAATGCTCCAAGCGTGCCGCCGGACACCGAGCTGATCGCGAAGACGTGGCGCGCGAAATTGCCGTTCGTGCGGTCGTCCAACGCACGCAATACCGTCGAGGTCCAATAGCCTGCCCGGGAAGCGCCGCCGGCGGTTGCCACCAGGATGATCGGACCATCATAGTCGCGATTGGCGGCCTGCCATTTTGCATAGGCTTCGAAAAGGCTCGGGCGCGGCGCTTGCAGGGGTGCGGCGGCTGGCCGGATTCCATGATTGTCGTTGATCATGCTGAAGAGCAGCAGGAGGATCAAGCCGATCGTGAAGATCGGCAGCCGGACGCCCGAGACGAAGAAGGCCAGCGCGCTGATCGTCGCGATGATCGAGCCGATCGCTCCAAAGGCGATCGCGCCCGAACCGACAAGATTGGCGAATAGCGTGCGTGCGTCTGGAAGCGCGAAGATCAGCAGCATCAGGAGAGATAGCCCGAAGGTAGTGACGATGAACGCGTCATCGCCTCGGGTGAGACCGATATCTGACCGCGATCCGGTGCGCAGCAGGAACGGGCCGAAGATGAGTGAGCGGTTTCGGAACCAGCGATTGTCCCGCATCCGCTCCACCAGCGTGCGCCGTCGCACGAAGAAGAGAAGCATCACGATCGCCGTCAGGACGAAGAGCAGCAGGGCGATCCAGACGTTCCGGGGGTGCGATGCGCCCAGCTCGATGATCGCGCGAATGGCGGTTAGGATCGGTGCCAGCCCGAGGATGCGGCGGACCCACAGGAACCAGCCAGGTTCGGCATCGTCATGCCGCGTCCTGGTGAGAAGATGCGGCCAGTACCAGGCGATCAGCCCGCTCCAGATACAGGTGCCGAGGAGGCAGGCCCATTTGAAATAGGAAGCGACGGCCGGCCAGGACCAGATGCCTTCGGAAGGGCCCCGGATGTAGAGGTTCGACGAGTCGACCAGGCTGCGCACGACGTCCTTGCCCTGGGGCAGGCTCAGGACGAGTGCCACCAGCAGGACCGGCACCAGGCTGATGCGTGCATCGAGAAGTCTCAGCCATGTAGACCGAATCGAGGCGGCGGCCTGTCTAACGCGGAGAGCGCAGTCCCATGTCTTCGGTTCGCTCGCCATATCCGTTTCTGTTCCACTACCTCTAACCGTTAAGGATTTGAAGTTGCCGCTCTCCGAGTGCCATCCCAGGTAAGAGGGAAGCGTAATAACCTAACTTAATTCACGACGTTGCAAAAGTGTATTGCGCCAATACAGCGTAACTACTTTAATAAGATGTTTTGTCGGTCACGATTTTGATTGGTCTTTGCGGAAGGGCGCAGCGACGAGAGGAATATGCGTGTCCACGGATAGGGGGTCAACGGGGATCAACGGCAGATGGCAGCTATCGAACTTACTGCGCCAAGAGCCGAACGTCGGCTCGCGGCCCATGTACGGCCATAGGCCGCCTCGGTTATTGCCCCTCGGCCTTCGCGAACTTTGCTGTGAGCACTTTTGCGCCATCGCGGAGAAAATCGAGATGGTCGGACCAGTGCTGCATCATGCGCACGCGTTCGTCCCAATACTCGCCGCGGGTATAGGCACGACGCACCGCATTGTTGTCGCAATGCGCCAGCTGCCGCTCGATCGCATCGGCATGCCATAGCCCCATTTCGTTCAGCAGCGTTGCGGCCATCGCCCGAAAACCATGCCCGGTCATTTCGTCCTGAGCATAACCCAAGCGGCGAAGGGCAGCGTTGATGGTGTTTTCCGACATCGCTCGCTCGGTCGATCGGCGCGAGGGAAACAGGAACGAACTGTAATCGGCATCGTGCTCGATCGAGGCAATGAGCCTGAGCGCTTGATGGGAGAGCGGGACGATATGCGCTCGCCGCATCTTGGTCTTGTGCGGCGGAATCGTCCAAATCGCTTTGTCGAGATCAAAGTCGGCCCATTCGGCAAAGCGCAGTTCGCCCGGTCGGACAAAGACATGCGGTAAGAGCCGAAGCGCCACCAGGGTATTCGCATGCCCCTCGAACGCATCGATCGCGCGGAGAAGCTCGCCTGCTGCCTTGGGCGTGGTGACGGCGGCCCGATGGACGGGCTTTGGAACGATCAGTGCGCCACGGAGGTCTGCCGCCACATCACGCTCGGCGCGCGCCGTAGCGATCGCATAGCGAAATATCTGTGAGCAGGTGCTGCGGAGCCGCTTGGCGGTCTCATAGCGTTCCTTGCCTTCCATTTTTCGCAGCATCACCAGCAGCTCTTGCGCCGAGATGGACGCGATCGGGCGTTTGCCGATCGACGCGTTGATGAAGCCGAGCAGCCAGCGCAGCTTCTTCATCGTGACCGCCGAACGGCCTTCCTTCTCGATCTTGAGCAGCCACTCATCGGCGACCGCCTGGAAGCTGTTGGACGCAGCCACCGACGCCGCGATACGGTCGAGCTTGATCCGCTCTGCGGGATCATCACCCCGCGCCAATACTCTCCGCGCGGCGTCGCGCTCGGCGCGCGCTTCGGCGAGCCCCGTCTCCGGCCAGACACCGAACGCCAGCGTCCTCTGCTTGCCGAGATGGCGATAATTCATCCGCCAATAGCGTCCGCCAGACGGAGTCACGAGCAGGTAGAGCCCGTCGCCATCGCCAAGCTTGTACGCCTTGTCGCGACCCTTCGCCGCTTTGATCGCCACGACCGACAACGTCATGATGGTATCTCCCATCTGGACGACCGGCAAATGCCATCAAAAATACCATCAGATTGCTGGTATGCAGTGATATTTGGCCGATCCAACTGGGATGACTATACCACGAAAAACCCTAGAAAACAGCCATTTACGGCACATTCTGGGATGCCTTGGGAAGGCATTTTGGTGACCCCTACGGGAATCGAACCCGTGTTTTAGCCGTGAGAGGGCCACGTCCTAACCGCTAGACGAAGGGGCCGAGCGCGGTCGAAGGCGCGATCTAGGGCCGCGCCTGCATGCCGTCAAGCCGCGACGCGCCGCCGTTCGGTCATCTCGACGTTGAGCATTTCGGCGAGCAGAAACGCCAGCTCAAGGCTTTGCCCGGCGTTGAGGCGCGGGTCGCAGTGGGTGTGGTAGCGATCGGCCAGGTCCATCTGCGTCACGTCCATCGCGCCGCCGGTGCACTCGGTGACGTTCTGGCCGGTCATTTCGACATGGATGCCACCCGCAATCGATCCCTCGGCGCGGTGAACCGCGAAGAAGCCGCGCACTTCGGCGAGGATGCGGTCGAACGGGCGCGTCTTATAGCCATTGTTGGTCTTGATGACATTGCCGTGCATCGGATCGCAGCTCCACACCACCGGATGCCCCTCGCGCGCCACCGCGCGGATCAGCTTGGGCAGGCCGCTCTCGATCTTGTCATGGCCATAGCGCGTGATCAGCGTCATCCGCCCCGCGACGCGGCCCGGGTTGAGCGTGTCGAGTAGCCGCAGCAGCGCATCAGGCTCAAGGCTCGGCCCGCATTTCATGCCGATTGGGTTGCCGACACCGCGCAGGAATTCGACATGCGCCGATCCCTCAAAGCGGGTACGGTCGCCGATCCACAGCATGTGCGCCGACGTGTCATACCAGTCGCCGGTCAGCGAATCCTGCCGCGTCATTGCTTGCTCATAAGGCAGCAGCAGCGCTTCATGGCTGGTGTAGAAGGTGGTGCCCTTCAGCTGCGGCACGGTGTCAGGATTAATCCCGCAGGCTTCCATAAACTCGAGCGCTTCGCCGATGCGGTCGGCGACATCGGCGAATTTCTTGGCCCAGGGGCTGCGGCCCATGAAGTCGTGCGTCCAGCGGTGGACTTGGTGGAGGTTAGCATAGCCGCCGCTGGCGAAGGCGCGCAGCAGGTTGAGCGTCGCCGCCGACTGGGCATAGCCCTGAATCATCCGCTGCGGATCGGGCGTGCGGCCTTCGGGGGTGAAAGCGATGTCGTTGACATTGTCGCCGCGGTAGCTCGGCAGTTCGACGCCATTCTGGACTTCGGTATCAGTCGAGCGCGGCTTGGCGAATTGCCCCGCCATCCGCCCGAGCTTCACCGTCGGCAGCTTCGACGCGAAGGTGAGGACGACTGCCATTTGGAGCAGCACGCGGAAGGTGTCGCGGATGTTGTTGGGGTGGAATTCGGCGAAGCTTTCGGCGCAATCGCCGCCTTGCAACAGGAAGGCCTTGCCGTTCGCGACGCGCGCCAGATCGGCGGTCAGGTCACGCGCTTCGCCGGCAAACACCAGCGGCGGATAATTGCGCAGCGTCGCCGTGGCCGCCGTCAGTGCGGCGGGATCGGGATAGCTTGGCAGCTGGCGCGCTTCATGCGCGGTCCAGCTTTCGGGGGCCCAGTTGGTGGCCATTGTCGCGTCCAGTCATTCAAAAAATCGGCAATCCCATGCGCCCAATCTCAGAAGGCTTCAATAGCCAGCGTCTAGATCGACGACGTTAGTCATCGGCGCGCCCGCCATGAAAGCCGCAAGATTTTGCAGGAACAGTGCGGTCGCGCGCTGGAACATCTTGGTCTGGCTGCGGCCCGACAGATGCATCGTGTGGATGCTGTTGGGGGCGCTCCACAGCGGATGTTCGGGCGGCAGCGGCTCGGGGGTGACGACGTCGAGGAAGGCGCCTGCGATGCGGCGCTTGGTCAGCGCTTCGATCAACGCATCCTGATCGACCATGTCGCCGCGCGCGATGTTGATCAGCCAGGCGCTGGGCTTCATCGCGGCAAGCTCCGCCGCGCCGATCAGCGCCTTGGTCTCGCTGGTCGAGGGTGCGGCGAGGATTACCCAGTCGAAGTCGGCGATCTGCGTGGGCCATTGATCAGGGGTGAGCGTGTCGTCGCGCCCCGATCGGGTGACGCCCGTCACTTCGACTCCAAACGCGCGCAGCCGGTCGCCGATCAGCGTGCCGATCGCGCCCATGCCGATGATGAGCGCGCGGGTTTCGAACAGCTCGACCTGGCCCGGCGCCGAGATCGTCCATTCGTGGCGATCGGCGATCCGCACGACTTCGTCGAAGCGCTTGGCGGCGACGAGTACCCCCATCACCGCATATTCGGCGACCGCAATCGCGTTGATGCCGACGCCGTTGGTCAGGATCGTCCCGCGCTCTTTGAGCAGTGGCAGCGGGAAGGCGTCGAGCCCCGCGTAGATGGTGCTCACCCATTTGAGCTTCTCGCCCGCCGCGACCGCTTCGCCGGTCCACGCGGGGCGCTGCATGTCGACCCAGGCAATATCGGCATCGACGACCTGCGCCAGCGCTTCTTCGTGATTGGCGAACCACGCGACCTCAAGCCCAGCGGGCAGTTGCGGCTCGATCAGCGGGCGGGCGAGTGCCGGGAGGACAGCCTTCACGCGGCCACCGACTCAAGCGCGCGACGGTACGCGGTCATGTCCCAATCGGGCCAGCGCGCTTGCGTGCGCTCGATCGTCGTCGGCGTCCAGAAGCGGTCGCCGGGGAGCGGAATGCCGAGGCAGGCGAGTTGTTCGGGCGCTGCATGGCCGATCAGCTTCTTCCAAGGGCGCATGAAGTGGAGCGGCCAGGCGATGCGGCCGATCATGTCGTTGCCCGCCGCCTTGTAGCTTGCGGTGATCGTATAGCGGTGCCCGCCGGGGCGCGTCAGGTTGGTGCCGCGGTGGTAGACGTCGATCCCGTAAGCGAAGATCGACCCCGCCGGGGCCGCGCCCGATCGCTCGCGTGCTTTCAAGGCTAGCTGCACGTCATCGGCACCCGTAGCCGCCTGCGGCAAAGCAGCGTGCCCGCTGCCGACGATCAGCGCCGCATCGGGGGCGGCGACATAGTGGATCGCGCCAAGATCGTCGGTGACATCGGTGACGTAGATCATGAAGTTGATAGTGCGCTCGGCCGCATCGTCGCCGGGGACGGTCAGCGTGTGGTTGGCGAAATCGCAGTGGAACGGCTGGTCATAATCGGCATCGCCGGTGAACTTGGCCCAGGCGTCGCATTGGTAGAGGTGGACATGATCGACTCCCAGCGCTGCCTTGGCAAAGGCGATCAGCTTTGCGTCGAGGCCGATCAAGTTGATCGCGGGAGATGCGGCAAAGGGCAGTTGCTCCTGATTGAGGAACTGCGCGGCGTCGAACGCGCCAATTCCCCCCTTGGACTTGCGATCGATTGCGTTGCCGCGCTGGCCGCGCCCGTCGAACAAGGCATCGCAATCGGCGCGGACGGGCGCGATCTCGTCTTCGCTGAAGAAGCGATCGAGGATGACCGCGCCGTCGCGGTGCCAGATGGTGAGATCGTCGCGCGTTGCCGCTGTGCTGTCGTCCATCGGCCTTGCGCTTCCTTCAATCAGAACCAGGCGCGGTCGCCCTGGACATAGCGCCGCTCAAACTCGTCGTCGGGCGTCACCAGATAGATGATGAACTCGATGAAAGCGATCACGCTGACGATGATCGTCGGGATGAACAACAGGATGATCCCGAACAGCGTGCTGCACAGCATGATGATGCCGGCCGTGTTCTTGCCCAAATAGAATTTGTGGATGCCGAGCCCGCCGAGGAAAAAGGCGAGCAGTGCGGCTACGATCTTGTTCTTGTCACCTGACATCGCGGCTCCCCCTGCTACCCGATAGATGGAGACGGCATGGCCGCCTTCGATTTGGAAGTCGACCGCTTGCCCGGGTGCCGGACGCAGATCGTCGCGCCAGTCAGCCCGCGTGAAGCGGTAGCGCTGCTGGTCCTCACCAGCGATGTCGCCGTCGCCGGTTGCCATATTGCCGTCGCCGGTTGCCATATTGTAGCCGAGTATCTTGCCGCGCATCGCTTGCCCCCGTCGCTTGTGTTTGACTGATCATGCCCAGCCCTCGCCGCAGGGCAAGCGAATCCGTCAGCTTAGGGTCGTTTTCCAGTCCCAGCCGAGCGGGTCGCCATCCATAACCTCGACCCTGGCGGCGGCGAGGTCGTCGCGGATGGTGTCGGAACGGGCGAAGTCCTTCGCGGCGCGCGCTTCCTTGCGCGCAGCGAGGCGCGCGTCGATGTCGGCTTCGTTGAGGGTGGCGGTGGCGGGACGGACGCGCAGGTCGGTGCGGGTCAGCGTGCCGAGTTCGAGACCCAGCACGGCGTCGAACACCAAGGCTGCCCGCAGGCGCACCGTTGGCGACAGCTTCTTGTCGGCCAGCAATTCGTCGAGCACCGGCAGCGCCTTGGGCGTGTTGAGATCGTCGCTGACGGCGGCGTCCAGCCGGTCGAGATAGGGCAGGGGGTCGCCCTTCTCGCTGCCATCGTCGCGGCTGCGCAGGCTCTCCAGCGCCATCACCAGCCGCTTTAGCCGCACCGATGCGGCCGCGAGATTGTCCCAAGTGAACTCGAGCTCGCTGCGATAATGCGCCTGCAGGCACATCAGGCGGTAGGCGAGCGGGTGGAAACCGGCATCGACCACCGTTTGCAGCCGCAGGAATTCGCCCGCCGACTTCGACATCTTGCCGCCGCGATCGACCAGGAAATTATTGTGCATCCAGATGCGCGCGCCTGTATCCGCGCAGCCGCAAAACGCCTGATTTTGGGCGATTTCATTGGGGTGGTGGATCTCACGGTGGTCGATCCCGCCGGTGTGGATGTCGAACGGATGGCCCAGATGCTGGAGGCTCATCACCGAGCATTCGAGGTGCCAGCCCGGCGCGCCTTTACCCCAAGGCGAGTCCCATTCCATCTGGCGCTGCTCACCCGGCGGTGACGTGCGCCAGATCGCGAAATCCTGCGGATGGCGCTTACCCGACACGGGATCGATCCGGCTTTCGCCGTCGTCGGTGGTGGCCCGCGCTAGGCTGCCGTAGTTCGGCACTTTCGACGTGTCGAAATAGAGCCCGCCGTCGATCTGGTAGCAATCGGCCACGATCTTCTTCGCAAAGTCGATCATCTGCGGGATGTGGTCGGTCGCGACGGTCCATTCGCTGACGGTGGTGATGTTGAGCCGGGCGACATCCTCTTTGAAGGCCGCCGTATAATGCGCGGCGATTTCCCAGATTGATTTCGCCTGCGCTGCCGCTGCCTTTTCCATCTTGTCGTCGCCGGCATCGGCGTCGCTCGTCAGATGACCGACATCGGTGATGTTGATGACGTGCTTGGTCGGATATCCTTTCCAGCGCAGCACGCGGCCGAGCGTATCGGCGAACAGGAACGCGCGCATGTTGCCGATGTGCTGATAGTTATAGACTGTCGGCCCGCAGGTGTAGACGCGCACGTCGTTCGCATCGATCGGCGTGAATGTCTCGATCGAGCGAGACAGGCTGTTGTAGAGCATCAGTGGGGCGGCGGTCATGGCGCCAGCGCATAGCGGGCGCGTGACG
Organism: Sphingomonas sp.; assembly: GCF_019749955.1. GTDB lineage: Bacteria > Pseudomonadota > Alphaproteobacteria > Sphingomonadales > Sphingomonadaceae > Sphingomonas. The sequence continues at coordinate 27,231 of NZ_JAIEPC010000071.1, read as the reverse complement.
CGCTCGCAAATGGTGCGCGCGTGCTTGCCTTTTAGGACTTGGCTGCGTATGGGGCACCGCTTGCGGCGCGAACGAAGGTTCGTGGCGACCTAAATCTATCGATTCGGAGACTGTGCGGTTTATGCAAATCATCGTGCGCGACAATAACGTCGACCAGGCGCTGCGTGCCCTGAAGAAGAAGCTGCAGCGTGAAGGCGTCTATCGCGAGATGAAGCTGCGTCGGCACTATGAAAAGCCGTCGGAAAAGCGCGCGCGCGAGCGTGCTGCCGCTGTCCGTCGGGCCCGCAAGATGGACCGCAAGCGCGCCGAGCGCGACGGCGTCCGCTAAGCCTTTTCGGGCGGTATTCGCCCGCTAGAGACTGTCCGGCGGGCACCTCCCTGTCTGCGCCGGAACGACCGAATCAACGCCTTTTGCGGGTAGCCCAACAATGTCGACCACGACCGTGCCGATCAAACCGACCAATCGCAGCGTGCTCTACATGTTGTGGGCGGGTATTTTGATCGCGATTCTGGGTGGCATCGGGCTTGCGACGCTCACCCCCGGTGATCCGATCGTGTCGTTCCTGGCGAAGAACCGCCGCGCACCCGGCGTGGTCGAGACGGCATCGGGCCTGCAGTATAAGGTGATCAAGCCCGGCACTGGCACGGCGACGCCGACCAATGCCGATGTCGCGTTGATCAATTACGAAGGCAAGTTGTTGAACGGCGAGACGTTCGACAAGTCGCAACAGCCGACGCCGCTGCCCGTGAAGGGCGTCGTCCCCGGCTTCGGTGAGGCGCTGCGCCTGATGAAGAAGGGGGCGAGCTACCGCTTCTGGATCAAGCCGTCGCTCGGCTATGGCGCCAAGCCGCCCGAAGGCGCGCCCCCCCCCGAAGGCAAGGCCGCCGAACTCGCCAAGCAAGTGCTGGTGTTCGACGTCGACCTGATCGACTTCCTGCCTGAAACCGTTCTGCAGCAGCGGATGCAGCAAATGCAGCAACAGCAGCAGCTTCAGGGCGGTGCGCCCGGTGCCGGTGGCCCACCTCCCGGCACCATCCCCAACCCCTGATCCTGGTGGTCATCCGACCGCAGGATTGAACCCTGCGCGTCGTTTCGGATTAACATCGGTACCTTTTACCTGCACGCTGCGTTATCACGCCTGCACGCGCTGCACTTGTCCGCCTTCCCGGCGCGGTGCAGAGGCGGGGCCGAAAGGTACAGTGCATGTTCGAAGGGTTCGATCCCGTTATCCTCGCCAGGATACAATTCGGCTTTACCGTCAGTTTCCATTTCATTTTCCCGAGCTTTTCGATCGGGCTGGCGAGCTATCTTGCCGTCCTGGAAGGGCTGTGGCTGCGCACCGGCAAAGCGGTCTATCTCGATCTCTTCAATTTCTGGGTGAAGATCTTCGCGGTCGCCTTTGCGATGGGCGTCGTGTCGGGCATCGTCATGTCCTATCAGTTCGGGACCAACTGGTCGGTCTTTTCGGACAAGACCGGGCCGGTGCTCGGGCCGCTGATGGCCTATGAAGTGCTGACCGCCTTCTTCCTCGAAGCCGGTTTTCTGGGCGTGATGCTGTTCGGGCGCGAGAAGGTTGGACCGGGGCTGCATTTCGCCGCGACCTGCATGGTCGCCCTCGGCACGTTCATCTCGGCTTTCTGGATACTGTCGGCGAACAGCTGGATGCAGACGCCGACGGGCTATGCGGTCAATGCGCTCGGCCAGTTCGTGATGAAGGGGTCGTGGCTCGACGTTATCTTCAACCCCAGCTTCCCTTATCGGCTGATCCACACGGTGACGGGTGCCTATCTGACGACGGCGCTCGCCGTCGGCGGGGTGGGGGCGTGGCATTTGCTGCGCCAGCGCCGCGCGCCCGACGGCGCTTCGCCCGAAGCCGCGCGCATCATGTTTTCGATGGCGATGTGGATGGCGGCGATCGTCGCGCCGATTCAGATCATTGCGGGTGACGAACATGGCCTCAACACGCTCGCACACCAGCCCGCCAAGATCATGGCGATGGAGGGGCATTTTCAGAGCCATCCGAAGGGCGCGCCGCTGATCCTGTTCGGCTTGCCGAATCAGACCGAGCAACGCGTCGATTATGCAGTCGAAATTCCGAAACTGTCGTCGCTGATCCTGAAGCATGATGCCGATGCGCCGCTGGCCGGGCTCGATACGATCGCGCGCGACAAGCAACCGCCGGTTGCGATCGTTTTCTGGTCGTTCCGGGTGATGGTGGGGCTCGGCATGGCGATGCTCGGGCTGGGGCTGTGGAGCCTGCTCGCGCGGGCGCGGGGCAAGCTTTACGATTGGCCATGGCTGCACCGCGCGGGTGTGCTGATGTCCCCGGCCGGATTCGTCGCGGTCATTGCCGGGTGGATCACCACCGAAGTCGGCCGTCAGCCCTATACCGTCTATGGCCTGCTCGAGACGGCCAAGAGCGTGTCGCCACTCGCGGCACCCGCTGTCGGCGCATCGCTGGTCGCCTTTGTTGTCGTCTACTTCGCGGTGTTCGGCGTTGGCACCTGGTACATATTGAAGCTGATGGCCAAGGGCGTCCAAGCCCATGAGACCGAGCTGCAGGATGGCCCGATCCGGACAGCAGGCACCACGCCCGCGCCGCAAGTGCTGGCCGGGGGGACGGCGGCATGAACGTCAATCCCGAACTGGCCATGATCTGGGCCGGGCTGATCGCCTTTGCCGTCTTCGCTTATGTCGTGCTCGACGGGTTTGATCTGGGCATCGGCATCTTGTTCCCCGAATTTGCGGTCGGCGAGGAACGCGACCAGGCAATGAACGCCATCGCCCCGGTGTGGGACGGCAATGAGACGTGGCTGGTGCTCGGTGGGGGCGGGCTGTTTGCCGCTTTTCCGCTGGCTTATGCGATCGTGATGCCGGCCTTCTACCCGCCGATCATCGCGATGCTGCTCGGTCTGGTGTTCCGTGGCGTTGCGTTTGAATTTCGCTGGCGCGACCCGTCGCATCGCAAGTTCTGGGATTTCGCCTTTACCGCCGGATCGGCGACGGCGGCGCTGGCGCAGGGGATCATCCTCGGCGCGCTGCTGCAAGGCGTGACCGTTGCGGGGCGCGGCTATGGCGGTGGCTGGCTCGACTGGCTGACGCCTTTCTCGCTGCTGACGGGTGGCAGTGTGGTGGCGGGCTATGCCCTGCTCGGCGCGTGCTGGCTGATCGCCAAGACTGAGGGGCAGGCGCAAGCCCATGCCTATCGCCTCGCGCGCCGATATGGGGTGATCACTTTAGTGGCGATTATTGCGGTGAGCGCGGCGACGCCGTTTCTGTCGCACGGCTATGCCATGCGCTGGCTGGCGTTTCCGGGGGTGATCGTGACGGCGCAAGTGCCGCTGCTGGTAACGATTGCAGCCTTCCTGTTCTGGCGCGCGCTCGGGCGGCAAGCGCAATATGCGCCGTTCGTGCTGGCGCTCGGCATTTTTGCGCTGAGTTTTGTCGGGCTGGGCATCAGCATGTACCCGTTCATCATCCCGCCCGATGTCACCATCTGGGCAGCGGCAGCTCCCGCCGATAGCCAGGGCTTCATGCTGGTGGGGGCGGGGATCATGCTGCCGGTGATCCTTGGCTATACCGGCTGGGCCTATTGGGTGTTCCGCGGCAAGGTCGGGGCGGGGTATCATTGATGGCATCGGGGCCGTCATCCTGGCGCAATCGGATAGCATGGCTTCTGGCGATCTGGACGATGAGCGTGACCGCGCTCTTCCTGTTGGCCGGCGTGCTACGTATGTGGCTGACAGAATCATAAATTAAAACTCGGCGCGGTAACGTTTTCGATTCAGCCAAAAATCGATTTCGGTGGAATCGATGGTCGCGTATAAGGCTGCGATGGACGGCGAGATAGTGGCTCGACTCTTCTTCGCACATGCAATAACGCCCCGGTGAGGGCTCAGAGAATGACGTAGCGTTCGTGCCGGTTTCGATAGGTGCGCATCGCAAAATTGGTTTGTCGGCTGTGGCTTCAGGCCAGGGTTCTGGGGAGTTGGTTGAAAATGCTCATGCAGCTCAGCGCGGCAGTCCATCCGGCGCGCGGTTCGACCGTGCTGGCGTCACTGCGCCTACAGATCGTGACGATCTGGGTTGGTGCCGTTTTGCTGCCCGCCGCTGCTATAGTCGGGCTAGGGATCGTTCCGCTCGCGGACCTCACCTTATTGAGCAGTATGTTCACTGCGGCGGTCGCGCTCGCGTTCGGCCAGCTCATGATTCGGCGCGTGTCGTCATTCCCCGGTGCCCGGGCCTATTCTTTCATTCTTCCATCGCTGGCGGGATCGTTCGGCGCCGTCATCGTTGTCATGCTTCTGCTCCGCGTGTCCTATACGCGGTCGTTCTTCGGGTCGAGTTTCGTGATGGGCGTCATCATCGCTTTCATGATCAGCTATTGGGTCGATCGGTTTTCCAGGGTGCGGTTCCATGTCGTGCCGGAAGGCCGCGAGGAGCGAATTGCTTCGCTCTTGCGACTGACCAGTGCCGATTGGCCGATTTTGTCCGAAGCCGACACGCTCCCGCCGCGGCGGGAGCCAATTGTCGCCGATTTGGGCTGCGATCTCGGCACGCATTGGGAGCGGATGCTCGCCCGCGCCGCGCTGGCCGGCCATGCCGTTTACGACGCCAAGCAGTTGAGCGAGTCGCTGTCGGGCCAAGTCACGATCGAGCATATTTCGGAAAACAGCTTCGGCTCGCTGCTGCCGAACGACGCCTATCTCACGGTCAAGCGGATCGCCGATGTCGTCGGTTGCGTGCTGCTGTTGCCGGTGCTGCTGATCCCGCTGACGGCAATCGCCATCGCGATCAGGCTTGACTCGCCCGGCAACGTGTTTTTCGTGCAAGAGCGCATGGGGTATCGGGGGCGTGTCTTCCGAATGGTCAAATTCCGCACGATGCGGCCGCGACCTGTGTTCGAAGATAGCGAGGCCGCACGGGCCGATGCGATGACGCGCAACGACGACGACCGGATCACGCGCGTCGGTCGTTTTCTGCGCCGCTGCCGCGCCGACGAGCTGCCGCAAATCCTGAATGTCCTGAAGGGCGACATGAGCATAATCGGGCCACGGCCCGAGGCGCTGGCGCTGTCGCAGTGGTACGAATCCGAAATCCCCTTCTACTCCTATCGCCACATCGTGCGGCCGGGGATCACCGGCTGGGCCCAGATCAACCAGGGACATGTTACTGACTTGGATTCGATCGCGATGAAATTGTCGTATGATTTCTACTACATCAAATATTTTTCCGCCTGGATCGATATCATTATCGTGATGAAGACGGTGCCGACCGTGCTCAAGGGGCTTGGCGCACGCTAAGTCGGCCATCGCATTCCAGCAAAATCCGAAAAAAATCAGGGAGTAACAGCATGAACGTACGCGTCGCGCGGAAGGGAATCATTTTGGCTGGCGGCGCGGGCACACGGCTTCATCCGATTACGTTGGCGATGAGCAAGCAGTTGATGCCGGTTTATGACAAGCCGATGATCTATTATCCGCTCTCGGTGCTGATGCTCGCCGGGATCAGGGAAGTGCTGATCATCACCACGCCGCACGATCAAGCGGCGTTCCGCGCGTTGCTCGGTGACGGTAGCCAGTGGGGCATGCGGATCGAATTCGCCGTCCAGCCATCGCCCGGCGGTCTGGCCCAGGCTTTCCATATCGGCGCCGAATTCGTCGCGGGTGGACCGAGTGCGCTGGTGCTCGGCGACAATATCTTCCACGGCAGTGGCCTTGGTCGCTTGCTGGCAGCAGCGGATGACCAGGTCGACGGCGCGACCGTCTTTGGCTATCATGTGGCAGACCCCGAACGATATGGCGTGGTTTCGTTCGACGCCGACGGGCGCGCCGAAACACTCGAGGAAAAGCCGGCCGCGCCGCGCTCGAATTACGCCGTGACCGGGCTTTATTTCTATGATTCCCGCGTCGTCGATTACGCGCACCAGATCAGCCCGTCGCCACGCGGCGAGTTGGAAATCACCGACGTCAATCGCCTCTATCTCGAAGCGGGGACGTTGCGCGTGGAACTGATGGGGGCCGGCTATGCCTGGCTCGATACGGGCACACACGCCTCGCTCCTCGACGCGTCGCTGTTCACCAAGATCCTCGAGGATCGTCAGGGCATCAAGATCTGCTGCCCCGAAGAAATCGCCTGGCGTATGGGCTTTATCGATGATGACGGGCTGTCGAAGATCGCCGCGCCGCTGCGCAAGAGCGGCTACGGCGATTATCTGCTCAAATTGCTGACCGAGGGTGGCACGCGATGAACGTCATCGAGACGACACTGCCCGGCGTCCTGCTGATCGAACCGCGGGTGTTCGGCGACGCGCGCGGCTTCTTTCTCGAAACATGGAGCAAGCGCGCCTATGCCGAGGCCGCGCTCGATCTTGATTTCGTTCAGGACAACCATAGCCGTTCGGCCAAGGGCGTTTTGCGCGGCATGCATTACCAGATTGCCCATACGCAGGGAAAGCTGGTCCGCGTTGCCACCGGGAGCGTCTTTGACGTCGCGCTTGATCTGCGGCGCAGTTCGCCCACCTTCGGCAAGTGGGAGGGCTTCCTGCTGAGCGAGGAAAACAAGCGCGTGCTTTGGGTTCCGCCCGGCTTTGCGCATGGTTTCCTTTGTCTGGAAGACGGCACCGATTTCATGTACAAATGTACCGATCTTTATGCACCGGCGCATGAGCGCACGGTGCTTTGGTCCGATCCTGCTGTCGGTATCGATTGGCCGCTCGAGGGGATTGGCGAGCCGCTGGTGGCCGCCAAGGATCAAGCGGGCGCGTTGCTCGCCGACGCAGAGACTTTTGCATGAAAGTGTTGATAACGGGCCATCGTGGCCAGTTGGGCGACGCCCTGCTCAAATGCGCGCCGGCCGACGCCGAAATTACCGCCATCGATCGCGACGAGCTCGATTTGACCCAGCCCGACGCGGTGACGGCTTTCGTCGACGACTGCGCCCCCGACCTGATCCTGAATGCAGCCGCCTATACGGCGGTCGATCGGGCCGAGATCGATCAGGCGGCAGCGCAAGCGGTCAATGGCGATGCGGTGGGCACGCTGGCAAGCCTCGCCAGCAAGCGCGGCGCCAAGCTGATACACATCTCGACCGATTTCGTGTTCGGCGACGGCGCGTCGCGGCCGATCCCGCCCGACGCGCCGACCAATCCGCTCGGGGTCTATGGCGCGACCAAGCTCGACGGCGAGCACCGCGCGATCGCCAATGCGCCCGACGCGCTCGTCATCCGAACCGCCTGGGTCTATGCCCCGCACGGCGGCAATTTCGTCAAGACCATGCTGCGATTGATGGGCGAACGGCCCGAAATCCGCGTCGTCGCCGACCAGATCGGCGCACCCACCTATGCCCCCGGTCTCGCTGCCGCGATGTGGACGCTCGCCGATGCCGGCGCGCAGGGGATCATGCACTACAGCGATGCAGGCGCCGCTAGCTGGTATGATTTCGCCGTCGCGATCCAGGAAGAAGCGCTGGCGATCGGGCTGCTCGACCGTGCCGCGACGATCGTCCCGATCCGGACCGAGGACTATCCCACACCGGCCCGCCGCCCGGCCTATTCGCTGCTTGACAGCAGCGCGACTTGGGCCGCTTTGGGGTGGCCCGCCCCGCACTGGCGAACGAACCTTCGCACGATGCTTCAGGAACTGCTTCATGGCTAATCTGCTCGTCACCGGCGGCGCCGGCTTCATCGGCGCGAATTTCGTTCATTACTGGGCCGCGCATCATCCGAGCGATTCGATCATCGTCCTCGACGCACTGACCTATGCCGGCAATCGCGCCAATCTGGGCGGACTCAATTCGATCGAGTTCGTCCATGGCGACATTCGCGATACCGATCTGGTCAAGACGTTGCTGGGCGATCATGCGATCGACACGATCGTCCATTTTGCAGCCGAAAGTCATGTCGACCGATCGATCGACGGCCCCGATGCGTTCATCGATACCAATGTCATCGGCACCCACAGCCTGCTCAAGGCCGCCAAAGCGCGCTGGCTCGACGCGGGCAGCGGCATGCTCCACCGGTTCCACCATATTTCTACCGACGAAGTCTATGGCAGCCTGGGGCCGAACGACCCGGCCTTTGCCGAGACCACGGCATATGCGCCCAATTCGCCCTATTCGGCGTCCAAGGCGGCGAGCGACCATCTCGTGCGTGCTTATCATCACACCTATGGCCTCGACGTCACGACGACCAATTGCTCCAATAACTACGGGCCTTACCAGTTTCCCGAAAAGCTGATCCCGCTGTTCCTGCTGAATGCATTGCACGGCCGCGCACTGCCGATCTACGGCGACGGCATGAACGTGCGCGACTGGCTGCACGTCGAGGATCATTGCCGCGGGATCGAGGCGGCGATGCTCAAGGGCCGCGCGGGCGAAACCTACAACATCGGCGGCGGGCAGGAACTGCCCAATGTCGTGGTCATCGACGAGATCATCCGCACGGTCGACGCGGCGTTTGCCGCCGATCCGGCGCTGGCGGCGGCATTCCCAGAGTCGCCGGCCGCTCGCGGCGGATCGACTGCTGAACTCAAGACCTTCGTCAAGGACCGGCTGGGCCATGATCGCCGCTATGCGATCGACGAGACCAAGGCGCGCGAAGAGCTCGGCTATGCCCCGTCGCGCACCTTTGCCGAGGGTTTCGCCTCGACGCTGGCCTGGTATCTGGCGAACGAATCCTGGTGGCGCCCGCTGCTCGACCGTCCGAAGGGCTGAGGGCGGCGCCGTGCAGGCCAAAGTCCTATCCAATGCGATCTGGAACGCGATCAACGGCAGCTCGAGCGCGGTCGTTGCCGTGCTCGTGCCGCCATTCCTCACCCGGCTGCTGACGCCGGAGGCCTATGGTGCCTGGGCGCTCGCGCTCCAGATTGGCACCTATGTGTCGCTGTTCGGCTTCGGCATCCAGATGGCGGTCGGCCGCTATGTCGCCTATCACGAGGCGCGCGAGGATTATGCTGCGCGCGACGGCATCGTCGCGACGGCGTTCTGGTTCCTGGCATGCGCGAGCGTGATCGGCTGGCTGGCGATTTGCGGCGTTGCGCTGACGATTGAATGGCTGGTGCCGAACCTCGCTCCCGAACTGGTCGGCCAGACGCGCTGGGCCATCGTGCTGGTCGGGTTGGCGCTTGCGATCAATCTGCCGTCATCGGTTTTCGCCGCGGTCTTTACGGGCATGCAGAAATCGGATGTACCGGCCAAGATTCAAGGGCTTGGTCGACTGGCTCTTGCGTTGGGACTGGTGATCGCTGGGCTGTCTAGGAACTTGGGCGTATTGGGGCTAGTGTATGCCATCATTTCGATCGGCACGGTGGCGGGTCTCGCTTACGCGTGGCGTACGCGGACGCATGCCCCCGAACTCAGCATCGGCTACGTCGCTAAGAAACATGTGAGTGAGCTGGCCAGCTTTTGTTTCAGCCTGACGATCTGGAACTTCGCGATGCTGCTTATCAGCGGCCTCGATTTGCTTATTGTTGGGCGATACGATTATGCCGCCACGCCGTATTACGCAGTTAGCGCGAGCCTAGCCGCAGTAATCAATGGAATTCTAGGATCTCTAGCTAACGCTCTCGTTCCTCCTATCGCAAAGAGCTATGCAGAAGGCGCCCACGAAGACGCGATGCATACCGTTGAATCGGCTTCTAGATTCATTCTCTCAATAGCAGTCGTCGCGTCATCAATTTTTATATTCTGCGCTCGCGATGTTGCGGATTTATGGCTCGGAAAATCGTATGGGTACCAGTCTTCAGAAATAATTATGGTTTTGGCTACCGCAACTCTAATTCGTTCGATTTTAACGCCTTATGTCTCTGCTGCTATTGCGACTGGAGGACACCGATCCATCGCTTGGACACCGATTATTGAAGGGATCGCTAACGTTTCTTTAAGCGTTTGGCTTGGGTCAATGTATGGGCTGGCGGGCATCCTGACCGCAAAAGTCGTGAGTGCTTTCGTTGGGATAGGTCTGGTTCTATACGTGAACCCTCTGCGGAACGTATTCGACAATTATGACATTGTGGTTTATATACGATCAGCTCTTTACAGGCCCTTGGCGGCTATATTAATCATAAGCTTGATTGTAATTCCCGCCGACTATGCTCAAATAGACCGCAATATGGGAGGCGTGCTTTACATACTTCTGGTATTATCGGTGAGCTCAATTGCTTGCTTTTTTGTCGCGCTGGATAGTGCTGATCGAAAATTGGTCATCCAACAAATGAACGAATTACGTTCGAGAGGCAGTAAGATGATGCGCCACTTTGGAGGGATGTAAAGATGAATGATCCGAATGTAGATAACGACGACTATTTTGACCACGATCAGAGTCAATTGCTGGACGCGATAACGGTCACGGGCTCATCCGCTCTTGAGATCGGTTGCGCTACTGGTTCATTTTTGCAGGCACTAGGCGAACGTGGATATAGTCGCTTAATTGGGATCGAACTTGAGAACCAAGTTGCAGAACGAGCCCGTGCTCGCAATCCGAATGCGAAAATCATCTGCGGATCGATTGATGACATAGACGATGAAGAAATTGGGAGCGATCTCGATCTGCTCGTCGCCAGCCACGTGCTAGAACATTTGGTTGATCCCTGGTCAACGCTCAAACGGCTCGTTGATCTGCTTCGACCAGGGGGGCAGTTTATTGGTGCTGTTCCAAATATTCAGCATATTTCCGTTACGGTACCATTAATCACGCGAGGCCGGTTTGAGTATCAAGCCGAGGGAATTTTAGATCGGACCCACCTGAGATTTTTTACTGAACAGTCTGCAGCAGAATTGCTAGCGCGTTCTGGTCTAGAAGATTGCAAGGTTGTCCCCTTGCTCGGAGGCGGAAAATCGCAGATACTGAACACTTTGACGCTAAGCATCTTCAAACCGAATTTTTGTTGGGCATTTCAGTTGAGTGGATACAAGCCGTCTGTAGGCGGTTTATGATTGCTGCAATAACTGTTACGTATAATGCCATTAGCGCAGGCGTATTCCTTAAATTCTTGGATAGTATTGTTCCTCTGCTCGGCTCTAATGTTCGCCTGATAATTGTCGATAACTCATCAAGCGATGACACGAGGAATTTTCTATCTAATTTCAGTAGTCCATTTGTCGATGTCATATTGAATGATGTGAATGTTGGCTTTGGATGTGCGTGCAATCAGGCCGCACGATTTTCGGAGAGATATTCGCCGGATAGGTTTTTGTTTATAAATAATGACGTCTTTCTGACAGGTGATCCGATAGTTGCGCTTTCTGAATCGCTCGATTCGCAGGGAGGAGGCGCTATATCCCCTGTCATTATTTACGCCGACGGCACTCAGAAAATTTGGTATGAAGGAGGGGTGTTTAGCTCGCTCCGGGGAATCATAAATTACCACCTCAAGCAGGGCAGGGTTCGGACATCGGGCAAATTTGGCGTCGCAAGAACGCAGTTTGCGCCTGCTTGCGTGTTTCTCATTGATAGACTCGCGTTTGAAGATGTGGGTGGTTTTGATGAGCGATTTTTTGTATATTGGGAAGACGCGGACCTTTGCCTTCAACTAATTCGAAGAGGGTACTCTATATACTTGGATTATGAAGTAATCGTAGAGCATGTTGTTAGCGCGACGACAGGTGGCGCTAGGAGTGAATTTTCAATTGTAATGAACTGTAAAAACCATATTATATTTGTTCGAAAGAATATGGGATATTTGTCAGCTATATTTGCGGCGAGTATGTCCATCGCTAAATGGACTCTCAGACTACTGACCGGACAAGAGACAGTGAGAAACTCCTTGCTGGCCTATAGATCAGTACTTTCGGGCCTAGCCGCGTCGGTTGGTTAATGGATAGTCGGGGCGAAGCTGCAGGAGATCGTAGGGTGTACGTCGGACTTGCAAGGATGCAGATAACGAAATGGGGATGGAGCGCGCCGATAGTGGTTGCCGGGCTATGACACGCGGCGTGCTGGTTCCGCCGATGGCGATGCCGCAAAATGGCGACCGGACGTCAGTCATGGAGGACATCGGCCGGACGCTCGTTCTTGTGCTGATGCCGTTCCTGGTGCCGTCGATCTTGCGCTATCTGTTTGACGTCGGCTCTTTCACGACCGGTGTGGTTACTGCATGCGGTGTCATCTGCGTATTGGCGGTGATCGGCATTGTGCGCGCGCCCACGGCGTCGTCGCTGACCACCAGTTTTTTGATTTCAGCGCTGCTGGCAGTCGTCATCGGCTCCCATGCGATCATTGTAAGCTATTTCAACGATATCGATCTGGTCCGCGCGATAACGTCGCTGGTGCCACTGGTGACGGTGATTTTGACCACCACCGTGTTGCGGATCAATTTGTTCACTTTGCCGGACACGTCGGTGGATCGCATCGTCTGGTTCAGTTTCGCAGTCTTCGTGGTGATCGGTGTCAACGGCCTCGGCGGCTACCAACCGGCGAGCATCGTCGGCGGTGACAAGACCGTTTTTCCGTTCACGGAACCGTCGCATTACGCCTTGGCGATGGCGCCGTTCATCATCTATCTGGCGGTGCGATCCAAGTTGGTTGCTCGTTACAGTGTCATCTTGATTTCACTAGCATTAGCGCTGTTGCTTCAGAACCTGTCGCTGCTCGTCTGCACGTTGCTTGGCGCACTGATCCGTGCTGACCGTATTCTCGTGCTGTTGTCGATCGCGGGCGCACCGCTGGCGGCGAATTACATCGATCTTTCTTATTTCACCGATCGGCTTGATTTTAGCTACGGAACGACGAACTTGTCGACGCTCGTTTATCTGCAAGGCCTGGAACTTGCCGAGGGCGGTTTGCGAACGACAAATTTCCTGGGTATCGGCTATCAGCAGCTCGGCGTCGTGAACCTGTACAGCCCCACGACCAATCTGATCTATCGACTGCTTCGCGACGATCTCAATCTCTTCGATGGCGGATTTACCGGCGCCAAGCTCGTTGCCGAACTAGGGGTGTTCGGACTGGTGTTGGTCGCAACCTTTGTGATGCTCGTCGGCTTTTCGATCCTCAAGCTGCGGGGGAAGCGGGGCCAAGCGGCCCCGTCGGCATCGACCACGCTTGCGCTTGCCTCTGTGGTGGCGTTTTCGGTCGAGATGTTCGTGCGCGGCGCAGGCTATTTCACGCCGACGACGCTGCTTCTTCTCGGCGCCTTGCCGATCGCCTGGGCGACATGTTTTCGCCGGTCGTCAGGGGCGAAGGCATGAAGCCCAAGCTGGTCGGGGTGAACCTGACGTTCATCGAAGCGCGGCCGCTGACCGGGCCGGGATATCATGCCGTCGAAATGTTCGAGCAGATGGTGGCGCAATTGCCCGAGCGGCCACATCTCACGTTGCGCGGTTATGCCCAGGCCTCGGCGCGACACCATTTCAGTGACGCGGCGGCGCCGTACATCAGCTTCATCGATGGCGAGCGCGGACGCATCAAACGCGTTCTTTACGAGCAATTTGTCCTCCCATGGCGGACCCGCGCCGACAAGGTCGATTTGTTGCTGAGCCCTTCCTTCGTCAGCCCGCTGTTCGGCGCGCCCAAGCTCGCGGCGCACATCTACGACATGTATTACCGGGTGGAGCCGCAGTTCGCGAACCGGTTCCAATATTATTACTGGGGCTTGATGATTCCCGCTACTGCGCGTGTATCCAAGCTCTTGTTGACCATCTCGGAAAACAGCCGCCGCGATATCATCAAATATCTGGGTGTCCCGGCCGAGCGCGTGGTCGTGACGCCGTGTGGCAGTCGCCTGAACGATCGCTCACCACGTGCAGGCACAAGCGGTATCGAGGGGCCGTTTTTGCTGATGGTGGCGAACCTGATGCCAAACAAGAATGTCGGCGTGGTCGTCGATGCGGTCAAGCGGCTGCGCGCGCGCGGATTGCCCTTGCGGCTTATCCATGTCGGGTCGGATCCGGTAGATCAACTGAAACACGCCATCGCTGCGCACGACGCGACGGCCTTTGTCGAGGCGACCGGCAAGATCGATAATGAGCGTCTCGTCGCCCTGTACCAGGACGCCTTCGCGCTTGTCGTCGCGTCGCTCTACGAGGGCTTTTGCATGCCGATCGTCGAGGCCCAGTCGGTCGGCGGCATGGTGATTTCGTCGAACAGTTCCTGCCTTCCCGAAGTCGCCGGCGAGGGTGCGCTGTTTTTCGATCCGCACGATCCCGACCAATTGGTCGACCAAGTGGTGCGGCTCGAAGCCGATCCGGCTTTGCGGGGCTTGATGATCGAGCGCGGACGGACGAACGCCGCGCGGATGACGTGGAGTCACACCGCGCGCCTGACTTATGATGCGCTCGAAAAGGTGCTCGCCGGATGACCGAGCCATTCGTCCTGACCGCGTCATGCGTGTTGTACAACACGGCGCCTGAGGAAGTCGCTCGGCTGATTGCCCAAACGGCATCGATCCCGGTGCCGACGCACCTCTATCTGATCGACAACAGTCCCGAACCGGTCGCATTGCCGCTAACCGATCCGACCTGCGTGACGGTCATTCGCCCCGGCGCCAATCTGGGCTATGGTCGTGCGAACAATCTCGCCATCCGCGATTCAGCGGGACGATCACGCTATCATCTCGTCGTCAATAGCGACCTGCAGTTCGCCGGGCCGGATGTTGCTCGACTGATCGCGTTCATGGACGAACGACCTGATGTCGGATTGGTCTTGCCGCGGGTCGAATATCCCGATGGCCGCCTGCAGACTCTGTGTCGGCTGCTTCCCACGCCGGTCGACTTGCTGGCGCGGCGTACTTTTGTGGATACGCGCTGGGCGCAACGCCGCAATCAGCGCTATGAATTCACCGATTGGAGCTACGACCGGATTGCGAGCTTCCCGTTTCTTTCGGGTTGTTTCATGTTGATGCGTCAGGAAGTTCTACAAAAAGTCGGCGGCTTTGACGAACGTTATTTCCTGTACGGCGAAGACATGGATCTGTCGCGGCGCATGCATCAAGTAAGCGAGACGCTCTTCTTTCCCGACGTCAAGATCGTCCACGAATTTCGGAGCCGGGCTCAACCCAGTCGCAAGCTTCTGCAATATCTGATTGTGAACGTCGGGCGCTATTTCAACAAATGGGGCTGGATCCGCGACCCCGAGCGTGACGCCATCAATCGGCGGTGCCTCGAACAATTTCCCGACTTGATCGCGCAGCGCCGCAACAGATAGCGCTCAACCGGGAAATACACCACGATTTGCGAAGTCGAGCGCCGACTGCAGGTCGGCGAATCGCAGGATTGCTGCGCCGCCGAGCGTGATCGATGCGGCGTTGGTCGACCTGTGCAGCAGTCCAAGCGGCCCCGGCGGCGTTTCTGCGATGCGACAGAGCCCCACCAACATCCGCCAACCGCCTGCACGTAATTGGCCTTTGCCGCTTACCCCGAGCGCTCCGTTGATTTCGATCGTCGGGCCGATACCCCCCGCGCGATCGCCGAGCTCATAAAGATAAAGGGTGACGAGCCAGTCGCCGCTGGCGGGGCGGGCGCTGCCGATGAATGCATCGGCGTTGGCGGCCAAATCAATATGATGGGCCGTTCCCATGGCAACACGCGACCCCAACGCAGGCGTGGTGGTCGTTCCCTTGGGGTGACGAATCTCGAGGCCTTGCCCTGCGTCGCTTCGCCACAGCACCTGCTGGTTCCATAGCGGACTGCGCGCAACCGGCAGCGGCATTTCGAACCAGGGCGTGCGGAGCCCGGACGGTTGAGTCGGCGGCGCGATGCTGGTCGCCACGCCCGGCGGCGTGCCTTCGAATGCATAGGCATGTTCGTGACTGACCGACGAGGCATTGTCGCTATCGACGCTCAGCATCGTGAGATCGCAGTTGCGCGTCAGCATCGTCGCGGCTTTCAGGATGCAGTGGCCCGGCGGCGTGTTCTCGATCAGGATCGGCGCAGTGACCGCCTGCGCAAACAGAAATGCCGCGCGCGGATGTTTCCGCCCGTCGACTTCCAGGTCGCGCGCCGTGCCGGCGGCCTCGTTCCATTGATCCCGAATCACGATAGCTGGCGCCAGGCTGGCATTGAACGCCTTGATGTAAAACACGAAGCCTGCGCCGAGCTCGACGATGTTGCCGTCGAAGATGATCTGTCCCGACCCTGACGTCGGACTGTCGATAAATGCCATCGCTCGGCGGAAATTGGTTAGCCAAGATCGTGAAACGTTCATGCAGCCGCCATGCATGGCCGAAGCGCCGGTCTCGAGCTTGGTCCCGCGCACCAGAAAATGAAAGTCATTGGCATCGAAGCGGCAGCGATCGACCCAAAGTCCTATCGAGCCCTTTTCGCGACGGATCGCGCAATAGGCGCCCTCGAATCCCACGCGGGTAAATCCCGTTCCGCCCGAATAGGCGGCGTCGCGTCCGCTACCTGTCCCGGCTGCAAACAGCGTTCCCCGGCCAGCCACCGCCCCCGCCAGTCTAAGATCTGATATCTCGACACTTTGCGGGTCGCCGTTCTGGTAATCGGCGGATATCGCCACGCCGTCCGGATCGGCGGGTATGAGCGTCGTCGCGCCAATGCCTGCGCCCGTCAGGTTGACCGAGCGACTATGCAGCCGCAGCTGGACTCGGAATCTGCCTGGGGGGAGCGCTATCGTTCCCCCGCCCGTTCGCGCGACGTGGTCATAGACTCTCTGCAGCGAAGCGCTGTCGTCGGCTCGCCCGTCGCCCGCCAGTTTCAGATCCAGCGGCAGTGCCGCCGCGCTTTGAGCGCTGGCTGGAAACCGCACCGCGCCGGGCGCGAGCAGCATGCCCGCCTGCAGCATCCGGCGCCTTGATTCGTCGATCATCTTTTGCTGGACCCCTACTTGCACTCAAGTCCCAGATAGGGGGCGGCGACGCGCGCCGATAGGGCAGTTGCCGTGATGGAGCGAGCCGTATAGATCGCACCCATGGCCAAGATCGACGCATATCCCTACCTTGATCGCCGCAATGCGGCGCCTTTGGTCATGGTGTTGCTGCTGGCGGTGATCTCCGTTGCCGGCGGATCGTCCCGCGCCGATTTCGTCGGCCAGGCAGCCGTTCGCCTCGCCGCTGCGCTCGCGATCGGAGCCGTTCTGGTGCTTCCTGCGCCCGAGGCAAGACGCGATCTGCGGGTCGTCATGGGGCTGATGATCGCATCGACATTGGTGGTCGTCATCCAACTAGTGCCTTTGCCGCCGTCGCTTTGGGCGATGCTTCCGGGCCGGGAGCCGTTCTTGGCGCTTGTGCAGGCGGCGGGGCAGGGGGATCGGTGGCGGCCGATCGCCTTATACCCCGATGGCGCATTCAATGCGCTTGGTGCCCTGTTGGTCCCTTGGTCGATCCTTGCGTGCTACCGTGCGCTCGACGCCGACAGGACTGCAGTTGTCCTGTCGGCAGCTCTGCTTCTGGTCATCGCCAGCGCGTTCGTGGAATTGCAGCAGATTACGTCGACCGGTTTCCTGACCGACGGCGGGGCCAATGAAGTCGAATCGATTTCGGGATTGTTCGCCAACCGGAACCACCAGGCGCTCGCGCTTGCGATCGGTATCGTGTTGGCGGCGCGCTGGGGAAGCGCGGGCAGCAAGGAGCAGAATTGGCGCATCTGGGTCGCGCTTGGCCTGATCGCGCTTTTCATCTTGTCGATCGGCGCCACAGGCTCGCGCGCGGGATTGGCGCTGGGAGCGGTCGCGCTCGTCGGCGGTGCCGCCTTCGGGTGGCGTGCGGCAGCGGCGCAAACCATCGGCCGCGTGAACCGGCGAGCCTTCATCATCGCGCTGATCGCGGCCATCGCGGCAATTGTCGGCCTGGTGGCGATCAGCATCCGCAACGGGCGCGCGACCACCTTCTTCAGACTGGTCGACCAGCAGGGGATGAATGACCTTCGGGTCAGGGCCTTTCCTGCGGTAAAGGCGCTGGTCGCCGATTATTTTCCCGTGGGCACGGGGCAGGGCGGCTTCGATTATGCGTTCCGCTCGCGCGAGCCGTTGGCGCTGCTGAGCCCCAAATATTTCAATCATGCGCATAATGATCTCATCCAACCCATCATCGAGTCGGGCTTGGCCGGCCTCGTGCTGCTGACGATTGCAATCGGATGGATTGCGTGGCGGTCGGTGATCGTGTGGCGAGACGATCGAAATCTGCTTGGCCATTGCGGGGTTTTCATTCTCGCCTTGGCGATCGGCGCGAGCTTGGTCGATTATCCGGTGCGGACCCCGATGATCATGGCTCTCGCCATGATCGGCGCGATTTGGCTTAGTCCGGTGGGCCGCGCGCCGCCGACAACGACTTTACCCCATTCAAAATGAGCGATATAGGCCCGCAGGGGCCCTAGGGAATTTCACATAATCATGCGAAAAACAATTGTGGGGCTTTGCCTCGTCTTTCTGGTGTCGGCATGCGGGGGCAAGATCCCGCTCCAGAATGCGCCAGGCCTCACGGTGGTGGAGGGGCTCAATGCGTTGCCGCCGCCAGAGCGCGCCGATCTGGTTGCTGCAGACCGGCCCGCCTTGGTTGGTCCGCTCGACAGCATCAAGGTCGACGTCTTCAATGTTCCCGAACTGACGCGTGACCTTCAGGTCGACGCGAGCGGGTACATCGCGATGCCGCTGATCGGCTCGATTGATGCGCGCGGCAAGACCGCCGGCGAACTTGCCCGCTTCATTGAGACCAAGCTTCGCGATCGCTTTGTCAAAAATCCTGACGTGACCGTCAATATCAAGAGTTCGGTGAGCCAGGTGGTCACGGTGGACGGGCAGGTGACCGAGCCCGGACTATATCCAGTGACGAACCAGAGCACGATGCTGCGGGCAATCGCGTCCGCGAAAGGGCTTGCCGAGTTCGCCGATCCCAAGGACATAGTGATCCTGCGCACGGTCGGCGGACAGCGCATGGCGGCGCTTTATAACATCGAAGCAATCCGCCGCGGCATCTATCCCGATCCGGTTATCTACGCTAACGACGAAATCATAGTAGGTGACTCGCCAAGAAGCCGCGCGTTGAAGACACTGATTCAGGTTACGCCTGCGCTCGCTGCGCCGCTAGTGGCCGTATTTCAAAGGTTGTAACAGCACATGAACAGCCTTACTCCCGCTCGCGTGCCACCCAATGCGCTGAAGGTGGCCGACACCAGTCTTATGGTCGGACAAGGCACAGCGATGCCTGTGTTCCGGCAGTATATTCAGATTGCGTATCGCTGGCGATTGGTCATCCTCGGGTCGATTGCTGTCTGCTTCCTGATCGGCTTGATCATTACGTTGTTGATGACGCCGCAATATACGGCGACCGCAACTCTCGAGATATCGCGCGAGTCCAACAAGATCGTCGATATTCAGGGCGTGGAGCGCGACGCGAGCATCGCCGATCAGGAATTCTATCAGACGCAATATGGATTGCTCCGGTCGAATGCGCTGGCGGTTCGAGTGGCGCAGCAACTCGGCTTGCCGGAAAACAAGCAGTTCTTCGATAGCTTCGGCGTCAAACAGTCGTCAGACGCATTCAAGCGCGTAAACAACGTCTATCCGGCGGCCGGACACAAGGC
Source organism: Sphingomonas sp. (assembly GCF_019749955.1). Classification (GTDB taxonomy): domain Bacteria; phylum Pseudomonadota; class Alphaproteobacteria; order Sphingomonadales; family Sphingomonadaceae; genus Sphingomonas. The sequence continues at coordinate 7,760 of NZ_JAIEPC010000071.1, read as the reverse complement.
GCGCGAGCGCGCCGCCGCCGAAGCGTTGCTGAAACGGATCGTCATTGCGCCGACCCGGCTGTCGCGGCTGGTGGACGTGCGCTTTACGGCGCCCGATGCGCAGCTGGCATCCCGGATCACGAATGCGTGGACCGCGAATTTCATCCGGTCGACGCTTGAGCGCCGTTACCAGGCGACTTCTTACGCGCGCAAATTTCTTGAAAGCCGCCTCGACCAGCTACGCAACAAGCTCGAGCAGTCAGAGCGTCAGCTGGTCGCCTATGCAACCAGTCAGCAAATCATCAACCTCCCGGTATCGGGGGGGCAGGCAAATGATGGCAAGGTGGCCGAACGCTCGGTCGTCGCCGACGATCTTGTAGCGATGAACCTTGCCCGGGCATCGGCAACTGCGGACCGTATCCAGGCCGAGGCGCGCTACCGGCAGGCCGGCGGCAATGCTTCCGCCGAGTCGCTTAGGAATGACGCGATCACGGGCCTGCGCCAGAAGCGCGCCGAGTTGGCGGCGGATTATGAGCGGCTCTTGACGCAGTTCCAGCCGCAATATCCGGCTGCGGTCGCCATCCAGTCACAGATCAAGCAGCTCGATCGAAGCATCGCGCAAGAGGAAGCGCGCGTCTCACGCTCGATCGCCGACGCCTATCGCGAGGCGGTAAGTCGCGAGGCGGGTCTCAATTCGCAGGTGACGTCGCTGAAGGGCAATCTGCTTGACCTGCGCCGACGCAGCATTCAGTATAATATCTTCCAGCGCGAGGTCGACACCAGCCGTCAGCTCTATGAAGGCCTGCTGCAGCGCTACAAGGAAATCGGCGTGACGGGCGGTGTTGGCGTCAACAACGTTTCGATCGTCGACGATGCCGACGTGCCCGAAAAGCCGTCAAGCCCGCGTCTGCTGATCAACCTGTTCGCGTCGATCGTGGCTGGTATTCTGGTTGGTATCCTGCTCGCCTTCATCCTGGAGCAGGTCGAGGACGCAATCGCCGATCCGGCGCAAGTCGAACAGCTCATCGGCCTGCCGCTGCTCGGCACCGTACCGAAGCTCGAGGGCGTCTTACCTTCCGAGGCTGCACTCGACCGCAAGTCGGATCTGGTCGACGCTTATCTGGCAGTCATGACCAACCTCCAGTTTGCGACCGAGCACGGTACACCCCGCACGCTTGCCGTCACGAGCTCGCGGCCTGCCGAGGGCAAGACGACGACGGCGCTGCTGCTTGCGACTGTCCTGGCACGTGCGGGACGCAAGGTCCTGCTCATCGACGGCGATATGCGGTCGCCGACCTTGCACTTGCTGGTTCACACGACGGGTAAGGTTGGCCTCAGCAATTATCTGGCTGGCAGCGACGCGATCGAATCTTTGCTTATCCGCGAAACAGGGTTCGGTTTTGTCGGCATGGCTGCGGGGCCACTGCCGCTAAATGCCGCAGAATTGCTGACCGGCGATCGTCTGTCGCAACTGTTGACCGAGGTGTTGCGCGAGTTTGATCACGTCGTCATCGATTGCCCGCCGGTCATGGGATTGGCCGACGCGCCGCTGATCGGCGGCAAGGTTGAAGCCGTGGTCTATGCAATCGAAGCGCATGAGGTGAGGGCGAGCATGGTGCGTGCGGCGCTATCGCGCCTCCACAGCGCCAATGTGCGAATCGCCGGCGGCGTGCTGACCAAGTTCGAAGCGCGCAAGGCCCATTACGGCTATGGCTACGAATATGGCTATGGCTATGGCTATGGCGTCGATGCCGCAGCCGAGGCGAAAGTGAAGGCGCATTCGCGGCTGACTTGAGCCGCAGCTTGATGGGGCAACAGACATGAATCCGATCGTCCGCATCGCTGCGGCACTCGCTGTCGCCTCAGCTGGGGTTTATGTCGCTGCCGACAGCTTGGGCTCAGCGCTTGCCGAGGCCAATCCGACGTTGGCGTTGCAACTGGCACCTCGCAATGTCGTTGCCCTCCAGACCATGGCCGGCAACTTGCTTGGCGACGTCAACGACCCCGCCGCGCGGCGGAGCGCCGCCGCGCTTGCGGATCAGGCGCTGTCGCGTGATGCCGGGGCGGCCAGTGCAGCCATCACATTGGCAATTATTCAGGGTGTCGAGGGCGGTAACGCGAAATCGGCGGCGTTGATGGCTGCTGCGGAGCGCCTTACACGCCGCGACTTGCGCGCCAACATCTGGCAGGTCGAAAACAGCGTCGCGCGGGGCGATGTCGCTGGTGCCTTGCGCCATTTCGACTTCGCGTTGAGAACGTCTGAATCTGCGCCGGACTTGATGTACCCCACGCTGAATGCAGCGATCGGCGATCGTCGGCTGGCGGGTCCGATCGCACGCTTGCTGGCAACGCGGCCGCCTTGGGCCATTCCTTTTCTCGGGCAGCTTGGGAGTGCCGCCCCGGATCTTGCCGGTGCGGCCGAATTCTACCTCATGGTCAAGCGTCTCGGCCTTGATCCCCCCGCCATTGGCTGGACGGCCGTGGTCGATCGCCTGACAACCGCCGGCGACGTCGCTCGCGCCCGCAATGTTCACACGGTCCTGCGCGCGAGCGATCCGGCTGCCTTGATCAACGATCCCAATTTTCGCGGCGTCGCCGACAGCCCTTCGGTGTTCGACTGGTTTCCGTCCGTCGATGAAGGTCTGCAGGTTCAGATCGGCGGTGGTGTGCCGCAGCTGAGCTTCAACGCTCCTGCGGGTTTCAATGGTAATATCGCCCGTCAGATGCTCGTCCTCGCGCCCGGTCGCTATCGGCTACGCAACACCGCCATGCTCAGCGATGATAACGGATCGACGCCGGCCTGGAAGATCAGCTGTGTCGGCGGCGACAGTTTCGAATCGATTCCGGTCGCCACTGCCGTGACGGCGCCGGTGGCCTTTTCGGTGCCGGCGGGATGCCGCGCGCAGTGGATCGTGCTCGCGCTTACCCTGGTCAATGATGAGCGCCCTACAGCAGCGCAGATTTCAAACGTTCAGATCGAACGCATTCCATAAATGCCGGTCAGTTCGCGGTAAGCATCCAGCGCAGCGTCTCTTCGAACGCGATCGGCTGCCAATCCGGCATCGACGCGCGCAACCGTCGATTGTCGCCGACCAGGAAGCCGATCTCATTGGGTCGGACGAACTCGGGATTGACGACGGCCTCGATCGCATGGCCGGTCATCGCGCTTGCGGCGGCAAGGATTTGGCGCACCGTATGACCAACACCCGTACTGATGTTGATCACGCGCTCCGCCGGGACGTTTTCGATCATGGCGCGATAGACGGCGGCCACGTCGCGCACATCGCTGAAATCGCGTGCGACATCGATGTTGCCGAGCTCGATCCTCGCTTCGCGCCGCATGAAGTGATCGACGATCTTCGGCACCAGGAAAAGCTTGTCCTGGCCCCGCCCGGTATAGTTGAACGGCCGAACGATGACGATGTTCAGTCGGTCCGCCCAAAAGCGTGTCCCAAGCTCCATCGCATATTTGCTCAGGGCATAATGGTTGAGCGGATTGGGCGCCGTGGTTTCCGCCAACGAAGCCGACTGCTGCGCGCCGTAAATGTTGGCGCTGCTGGCGACGACGACGGTCGCATTGGGCGAATGCCTGGCGACGGCATCGAGCAAGCCGAACGTGCCGACCTGGTTCACCTCATAGAATCGCGCCACATTAGGAGAGTGGACAAAGGCTATCCCGGCAAGATGGATGACGGCTTCTGGCTTGGCCGCCGCGACGGCCGCATCGATTGCCGCCACGTCGGTCAGGTCGGCGTCGCCCAAACCGACGACGTCGTGCCCGCCCTCCTTCAATGCATCGGCGACATAGTGACCCGTGAACCCGTTCAGGCCCGTCACGAGGACACGCATCAGAACGATGCCCCGATCTTGTTGCGGCGCAGATCGGCTTCGACCATCATCTGGCAAAGCTGCTCGAGCGTCGTCGTCGGTTTCCAGCCGAGCAGGTCATGCGCCTTGGACGCATCGCCGATCAGCAGTTCGACCTCGGCCGGGCGGTAGAACGCCGGATTGATGCGCACCAGCGTACGACCGGTCGCCGCATCGACTCCCGATTCGGTTTCTCCGGACCCCCGCCAATCGATCTCGACCCCGATGTGACGAAAGGCAAGCGTTGTGAACGTGCGGACCGTTTCGGTGCGCCCGGTCGCCAGGACGAACGTGTCGGGAACGTCGTGCTGCAGCATGCGCCACATCCCTTCGACATATTCCGCCGCATATCCCCAGTCGCGCTTCGCGTCGAGATTGCCCAGCTCAAGGCATTCGGCCTTGCCCAGGCTGATCTTGGCGACGGTGTCGGTGATCTTGCGCGTGACGAATTCGAGCCCGCGCAGGGGTGATTCGTGATTGAAGAGGATGCCGCTCGAGCCAAAAATATCGAAGGACTCGCGGTAGTTGACCGTCATCCAATGCGCATAGAGCTTGGATACGCCATAGGGGCTGCGCGGATAGAAAGGTGTCGATTCGCTTTGCGGGACGGCCTGCACCAGCCCGAACATCTCGGACGTCGACGCCTGGTAGAATCGGATCGAGCGATCGACCACGCGAATGGCTTCGAGCAGGCGCGTCGTCCCGAGCGCTGTGATGTCACCCGTGGTCAATGGTTGGTCGAATGAAATGCCGACGAAACTCTGCGCCGCCAGATTATAGACTTCGGAGGGGCGTGCGCGCTCGATGAGCCGAATCGCCGATCCCAGATCGGTGAGGTCAAATTCCACCAGCTTCAGCCGGGGATGATTTTCCACGCCGACTTCGGCCAGACGCCAGAGATTGACCGAACTCGTCCGGCGAAATGTTGCGTGGACTTCGTAGCCCTTGTCGAGCAGGAGGCCCACCAAATAGGCGCCGTCCTGGCCGCTTGCGCCGGTAACGACAGCTGTCTTCGTCATCGAGTTTCCTTGGTTAAGTGGCCGCAGACGACCTGCTCCCGCCGCCAGCGAGCGTCATGCTCACTTGGCCGCATAGCGATTGTGCATCTTGGTCTGCGATCGATGGCAAGCACAACGTGCGCGCCTAGCAAACCGATTCGGCGGCTAGTCCGCCAGAACGACCGAATCAAGCATCGTCGCTGGCACTAGCCATGACGTACGGCAAAAAAAATGGCGGCCGAAGCCGCCATTTTCTTTACTGTTTATATACTTAACGGCTCGAGCCGCCAGTGGTGCCAGCAACGATGCCGCCGATTGCGCCACCAACGACAACCACGACGATCGCAATCGTGGCGCCCTGGCTGAGCTTGCTCTTCTTGGCGGTCGGCGCCGAAGCGCGGAGCGACTTGATCGCAGGCGCCAGCGAAAGGCCAGCAGCCGGGTTGGCCGAAGCGGCCATAACGGGCGTAACTGCCATCGAAGCAGCGGCGACCGCAGTCAGGATTTTTGCAAAGCTCATTGGTAACTCCCTCTTTTAATTGCATTCCCTCTGTCGAACAGGGGGTGATCTGACAACGCCTTACCAGCGCTACCCACGCACATCCAACTCGCGACGGCCGCTGAAAACTGCTCGTCGACCAGCGCTATATGGTGAACTCAATGAGATTGCACCAGCTATTTGCGCTGCGCTGCAAGAAAAATTGTATCAGTCGATTGTCACTGCCTCGATTGGGATGCTCGCCAATCGCAACAGGTGGGACCGCTGAGTAAAATGATTGGCTGGCACGACGCCGAAAACTCAGCGGCCACCCACAAATGACCGTAGGCCGCTGAGGCGTTGAGCCACCAGCGACCTACGGTTGGACTTAGTTATGGACAGCAGTGAAAAACTTAACGGCTCGTCGCGTTATTACGGCCAGTGGTCCCAGCAACGATACCAGCAATCGCACCACCAGCAGCGATTACCACGATTGCAATCACGCCGGTCTGACCGATCTTGCTCTTCTTGCCAGCAGGCGCCGAGGCGCGGAGCGACTTCAGAGCAGGCGCAAGCGACAGGCCAGCTGCCGGGGTGGTCGAAGCGGCCATAACGGGCGAGACTGCCAAGGAGGCAGCAGCGACCGAAGCCAGGATCTTTGCAAAGCTCATGTGTAACTCCCTCTTTTAACCAACATCCCCCTGCCACAGAGGGTATAATTTGGCAACGCCCTATCCGCGTCACCCACGCGCACCAAAACGACGACGGCGGCTCAACACTGCGCGTCGGCAGCCCTATATGGGGAATTCAATGAAAATGCACTAACATTCTTTGCTGCATTGCAACAAAAATTGTATCAATCGATGATCGCAGCTTCGATTGGCCACCGTGTGCTGCCTTCGAAGCCCATCGCCGACAACCGACCGGTTGCGTAGGCACCGGTGTCGATCCCGATTCGATTGGCATGCGCGTCAATCGACGTGCTGATCGTATGGCCATGCACAATGATTCGTTCGTGCGGCGCAACAAAATCGAGAAATTGTTCGCGTATCCAGCGCAAGTCGCTGGGCTGTTGATCCGCCAGTGGGACCGATGGTTTGATACCGGCATGAACAAAGGCATAGTCGCCGACGATCACCATGTCTTCGAACGATTCGATGAACTTGCGGTGCGCTTCTGGAATCATGGCACTGATCGCTTCGATCAACTCTGCATAATCGAACCGATTATAGTCCTGCTCGCTCATCCCATAGCTCAGGATGGTCTCGCGACCGCCGATTCGGCAGAAGAATCGCATGGCCTTTTCGTCGCCGGCGATGGCCTTCAGGAAGACCTCTTCATGGTTGCCCATCAGCAAGCGGGTATTCGGCAGGGCGGCCGCGACGGCCATGGCGCGTTCGACGACGGCCGCCGACGCGGGGCCTCGATCGATCAGGTCGCCCAAGAAGATGAGCTGCTGGTCGGCAACGTCGCGCGTCGCATCGTCTTCCATGATCTTGTCGAGCAGCATGTCGAGCAAGTCGTCGCGCCCATGGATGTCACCGATAGCGTAGAGCCGCTGACCTTCGGGAACGGACGCTTTGGGGCGGGACGACACTCTTTTTTTGCGCAGCGGGCCAAACATCTTTGTCACTTTTGTCGAACGCGTCGGTCTGCGGCAGAAGGCTGCAGTTCGAACGATCGACCCATTAGGGGATGACCCGGGCGCCAACAACCAGTAAACCACAGGCTATGGTTCGGCGTTGGGCGCAGATTTCGAAGATTGCGCTGTTGCTGTCGCTGGCGGCCGCCGCGCCAGCGCCACAGCCGACGATCCGTGAATTGCTCGAGCTGCTGCGGCGAGATGATATTCGCCTTGCCAGTGTCGGTCAGCGGCTGGCGGTGCGCAACGTCGCGCTGTGCCGGGAAAAGCGCGCTTGGGTCGGGCTCGTGGTGCATACGGTCGATCAATATCAGCCGTCGATTCGCGCGGATGCGATTGCGCTGTTCGCCTTCCCGACGCCCGTCGCGGTTGAAGCGATACTCCCTGATGGCGCAGCCGCCAACGGCAGCATTGTCGCGAACGACGGGATCGTTGCCGTGGGTGACCATGCGTCGCTGCTCAACCCGCCGCTGCCCGCAAATCCGGCAAGTACGAAACGCCGCGACGCTGCCGAGCGCGCGATCGCTGACTTAGCGCCCGAGGTTCCCGCGCGATTCGCGATTCGGCACGCCGGAGTTGATCGCACCGTGTCGCTGACGCCCCGCGCCGGATGCCAAGCCCGTTTCGAAGTGCACGAACTCGACGAGGCTGCCGCCGACGGCAGTATCGTCCAGATCGGCGCGTCGTACATGGACGGGTTCGACCCGGAATGGTTGCCGGTGATCGTTGCGCATGAGCTCGCCCACATCATCTTGAAGCACCGCGCGCGGATGGATGCGGCTGGCGTCAAATACGG
>NZ_JAIEPC010000101.1 GCF_019749955.1 Sphingomonas sp. | reverse complement strand
CGTGCAGGAACTGGCGGCTGGTGCGCACCAGCTTGTTGATCGTTTCGATCATATGGACCGGGATGCGGATCGTGCGCGCCTGATCGGCGATCGAGCGCGTGATCGCCTGCCGGATCCACCAAGTGGCGTAGGTCGAGAACTTGTAGCCGCGGCGGTACTCGAACTTGTCCACCGCCTTCATCAGGCCGATATTGCCTTCCTGAATAAGGTCGAGGAATTGCAAACCGCGATTGGTGTATTTCTTGGCGATCGAAATCACGAGCCGCAGATTGGCTTCGACCATTTCCTTCTTGGCGATGCGCGCTTCACGCTCGCCCTTTTGCACCATGTTGACGATACGGCGGAACTCGGCGAGCGACATGCCGGTTGCCTGGCTGATTTCGCTGATCTCGATGCGGATGCGGTCGACCGCTTCGCCTTCGTTCTCGGCGAACGCCTTCCACTTCTTGTCGGTGCCGCCGACGCTGGCGACCCAATTTTCGTCGAGCTCATTGCCGACATAGCGATCGAGGAAGTCCTTGCGCGCGACCTTGTGCCGCTCGGCAAGGCGCAGCATCTGGCCGCCCAGCGCAGTCAGGCGCCGGTTGAAGCTGTAGAGCTGATCGACGAGATATTCGATCTTCGCCTGATGGAACTGGACGCTTTCAACCTCAGCGGTCAGCTCCTCGCGCAGCTTCTGATATTTGCGCTCGTCGGCCGCCGACAATTCGCCGCCTGCCGCCATCGCGTCGAGCCGCCCGGCCTGCATCTTTGAAAATTTCTTGTAGAGCCCGGTGATCGACGCAAATTTTTCGAGCGCTTGCGGCTTTAGCTGCTCTTCCATCTGCGCGAGGCTGAGCGTGTTGTCCTCTTCCTCATCGTCCGACGGGCGTGGCGTGCGCCGCTCGGTCATCGATTCTTCGTCTTCGTCGACCGAAACTTCTTCGGGTTCCTCTTCGGCCTTGAACGAGGGGCCCGCGTTTTTCTCGCTGATTTCGCCGTCGCCGGCGTCGTCGTCGGTGAGCGATTCGGGCGCGGGGTCCTTCGACAGCATCGCGTCGAGATCGATGATCTCGCGCAACTGCATCGTGCCTTCGTTGAGCGCGGTTGACCAATCGATGATCGCGTTGAAGGTAATCGGGCTTTCGCACAGCCCCAAAATCATCGTGTCGCGACCCGCTTCGATCCGCTTGGCAATAGCGATTTCGCCTTCGCGGCTCAGCAGCTCGACCGCGCCCATTTCGCGCAGGTACATCCGCACCGGATCATCGGTACGGTCGATCGTTTCTTTCTTCTTGGTCTCAAGCGCAGGCGCAGATTCTTCTGCCGAATCAACCGATTCGACTTCTTCTTCTTCCTTGTCCTCGGCATCGGCATCCTCGCCGACGTCCTCATTCTCGACGATGTTGACGCCCATTTCGTTGAGCGCCGACATCACGTCTTCGAGCTGGTCCGAGGTCATCTGCTCTTGCGGCAGCGCTTCGTTGAGCTGATCATAGGTGATGTAGCCGCGCTTCTTGGCGCGGGCGACCAGCTTCTTGATCGACGCGTCGTTCAGATCGATCAGCGGTGCATCGCCGACGTCAATCGTGTCGTCGCCGCCGCCGGCATTCGCTTTCGCCATTAACTATCCTCGAGCCCCGTTGTTCGTTCGTCTTCGTTCGCTTGGCACAGATTTGCAAGTCGCGCTTCAAGTGCCTGCCGCTCAATCACCAGCGCCGCCTGCCGTTCCCACGCGCCTTCTTCAAAGCGCATGGCGGCGAGCGTCGCCTCCCTTAATGCACTGTCGACTTCGGGCCGGGCCGCCAAGATGGCGATTGCTTCATCCAGATCGGCTCGCGCACGATCGCTGTCGATTTCCTTCCGGGTGAAGGAATAGGGCGTGGCATCGGCCCGGAGAAGATCGCGCACGATCGGATCAAAACCGGATGATGCCAATATGGTGCGCAACGCGGCGCTATCAAGCGTCGGCTGGGCAACCATGGCATCGACCATTGCCGCGAACAGCGCGCCGAGTGGACCGCCGGCAAAAGTAAGCGCGCCAAGCACGTCGAAATGCCGCGCGATCTCGCTCGGCTGGCGGATCAGTCCGGCGAGCACCGGCTTGGCGAGCGCGGGGTCGATGCCGGTCGCGCGGATCGCCTGCGCCATCGGGTGATCGCCGCCGGTCGGCGGGGCAGGGCGCCATTTACCATTCTTCATCCCGCCCGAGCTGCGCGGTGCGTTCCACACGCGCGGCGCGGGGGCGAAATGCGTGTCGAAGCGGCGGCGGAATTCGGCGCGATACTCGTGGCCGACATTGGTGTCGGCAATCGCGGCGGCATGATCGGCGAGCCGCGCCTTCAGTCCCGCGCGTTCTTCGGGCGTGGTCAGCGGCTGCGCGGCGAGCTCATCGGCCCAGAGCCGGTCGACCAAAGGCTGGGTTGGGCCGAGCAGCTTTTCCATTGCTGCGGCGCCGCTCGCGCGGATCAGATCATCGGGGTCCTGCCCAGGCGGCAGCGTCACGAATGCCAGACTGCGCCCCGGTGCCAACATCGGCAGCGCACGGTGCGCGGCCCGGATCGCGGCCTTCTGCCCCGCGTTGTCGCCATCGAAGCAAAGGATCGGTACATCGCTCAGCCGCCACAGCCGTTCGAGCTGCGCTTCGGTGAGCGCAGTGCCGAGCGGCGCAACCGCTTCGCCAAACCCCGCCTGCGCAAGTGCGATCACGTCCATATAGCCTTCGACCACGATCACGCGGTCGGCCTTGCGGCTGGCGGGCGCAGCGCGATCGAGATTGTAGAGCGTGCGCCCCTTGTCGAAGAGCGGGGTATCGGGCGAATTGAGATACTTCGGTTCACCCGCGCCAATCACCCGCCCGCCGAACGCAATCACCCGCCCGCGCGGATCGCGGATCGGAATCATCAGCCGCCCCCGGAACCGGTCATAGGGCTCCTTGCCATCGACCTGGATCAGCAACCCGGCCTCGACGAGCATCGCGTCGCCAAATTCCTTGAGCGCCGCGCGCAGCTTGCCGCGCGCATCGGGGGCATAGCCCATCCCGAACGCCTTTGCCGTCTCGGGCCGAATGCCGCGCCGCTCAAGCAGCGCGCGCGCCTCGCTGCCTTCGATCCCGCCCAGCTGGCTTTCGAACCAGTCGGCGGCGGCCTGCATCGCCTCGTGCAGCCCCTTGGCACGCTCGGCTTTGGCGGCAGATTGCCGGTCGAGTTCGGGCAGTTCCATCCCCGCCGCCTGCGCCAGTTCCTTCACCGCATCGATAAACGGCAAGCCGCGCTGATCGGTCATCCAGCGGATCGCGTCGCCATGCGTCGAACAGCCGAAGCAATGGTAGAAAGCCTTGTCGTCGTTGACGTAGAAGCTCGGCGTGTTTTCCTGATGGAACGGGCAGCAGCCCTTATACTCACGGCCTGCCTTGGTGAGTTTGACCGACTTGCCGATGAGCGTCGACAAGACGGTGCGCGCGCGCAGTTCGTCGAGGAAGGCGGGGGTTAGGGTCATGGGGACATCTCGGAACCGCTTGCCTCACCCCCACCGTTCGTCCCGAGCGAAGTCGAGGGGCGGGCCACAGGCGGCATCGCCCAATAGGATAGCGCGGCCCAATCGCCGACGATCAGCGCTTCCTTCTTCTTGCGCGACCATGGTTTGATGCGGTTTTCGGCTTCCACAGCCTCAATCCGGGTCGGAAAGTCCTGGCTCCAGACAAGCGCGACTGGTTGCCGCTTGGCTGTATAGTAACAAAAACCGCCATGATCATGCTCGGCCATCCGCCGATCAAGGTCGTCGGTGTGGCCGGTGCAATAGCTGCCATCGGCGCATCGCAGGATGTAAGCGTAGAAGGCCATTGGTCGGGCGTTGGTCCTGTTTGGCCCGTCCCTCGACTTCGCTCGGGACGAACGGAGAAAATCTGGGCAAACTTAGACCTCAGCCCAACGCCGCCTTCACCAGCGCACTCGCCTTGCTCATATCAAGCGTGGTCGCATGCCGCGCTTTCAGCTCGGCCATCAACCGGCCCATGTCCTTCATCCCCTCGGCGCCGATCTCGGCCTTGATCGCGGCGATGGCGGCGGCGGTCTCGGCCTCGCTCATCTGTTTCGGCAAAAACCGCTCGATCACTTCGACCTCGGCTGCCTCGGCCGCCGCCAGCTCCGCCCGACCACCTTGCTCATACATCGTGATCGATTCGCGGCGCTGCTTGATCATTTTCTGCAAAACCTCAACCACCAGCGCGTCGTCGTCGTCGGGCGCCTTGCCGGTCCGCGCTTCGATGTCGCGGTTCTTGATGGCGGCCTGCATCAGGCTGATCGCGCCGCGCGCTGCCTTGTCGCCGGCCTTCATCGCCGCGATCTGCGCGGCCTTGATGTCGTCGCGAATCATGTTCGTTCCTTCGTGGAATTGCAAAACGCCTAGTGTAGGGCGCCGCGCCAAAGTTTAACAGATTGACGCTGCCGCGCATCGCCTCTAGCTGCGGTGCCTTAGCGACATCGCCAGCTTTTTACTCGGAGTGCCCCCTGCAATGGCCGACGCCAAACCCATGCCTATGCCCGAAGGTGCGACGGGGGTTCTGGTATTGGCGGATGGCAGTGTGGCGTGGGGGCGCGGCTTTGGCGCCGAGGGTGCCGCAGTCGGCGAAGTCTGTTTCCACACCGCCATGACGGGCTATCAGGAAATCATGACCGACCCGAGCTTTGCCGGGCAGATCATCACTTTTACGTTCCCGCATATCGGCAATGTCGGCGCCAATCCCGACGATCTCGAAGCCAATGATCCGCACGCGCTCGGCATGATCGTGCGCGAGGATGTGACCGAGCCGTCGAATTTCCGCAGCACCCAGCGGCTCGACGACTGGATGAAGGCGCATGCGCGGATCGGCCTGTCGGGCATCGATACGCGCGCGCTGACGAAACGGATCAGGGGCGGCGGTGCGCCCAACGGCGTGATCGCGCATGCGGCGGACGGCAAGTTCGACCTCCCCGCGCTGCTGGCCAAGGCGCGCGCCTGGCCGGGGCTGGAGGGCATGGACCTCGCGATCGATGTGACGACGCAGACCCATTTCGGCTGGGCAGGCGGCGTGTGGCGGCTGGGGCAGGGGTATGCGGACGATGCGCCAGTGGCCGGCCCCTCGACTGCGCTCGGGACCAACGGTGGAAGTGAGGACGGTGCCACAAGCATCCCGTTCGTCCCGAGCGCAGTCGAGGGGCGGGCCGCACATACCCCCCACGTCGTCGCGATCGATTACGGCGCCAAGCGCAACATCTACCGCAATCTCGTCCACGCCGGTGCGCGCGTCTCGGTGCTGCCCGCAACCGCGACGTTCGATCAAGTGATGGCGCTCGAGCCCGACGGCTTCTTCCTGTCGAACGGCCCCGGCGATCCGGCGGCGACCGGCGAATATGCCGTGCCGGTGATCCAGCAACTGCTCGCGACCGGCAAGCCGCTGTTCGGCATCTGCCTCGGTCACCAGCTGCTCGCGCTCGCGGTCGGCGGGCAGACGACCAAGATGTTCCAGGGCCACCGCGGCGCCAATCACCCGGTCAAGCGGCTGTCGGATGGTGCGGTCGAGATCACGAGCATGAACCACGGCTTCGCGGTCGAGCGCGACTCGCTGCCCGAAGGCGTGCGCGAGACGCATGTGTCGCTGTTCGACGGCTCGAATGCCGGTCTCGAACTCACCGACAAGCCCGCGTTCAGCGTGCAATATCACCCCGAAGCGAGCCCGGGGCCGCAGGACAGCCTCTATCTGTTCGAACGCTTCGTGGGGATGATGACCGGTCCGGCGAGCGCCCAATGATCGACCGGGTCGGCACTCCCGGTCCGAATGTGGCGCGCAATCCGGCGGCGACCAAGGCGGCATTGACCGAAGCAACGCTCAAGGCGCTGGCCCCGAGTGTGACGGCAAACGCGCCCGAGGAAGGCGTCGTCGTCGCGCTCAGCCCGCAAGCCCGCGCCGCCGCGACGACAAGCACCGACCCCAACCCCACCGACCCGCGCATGGCGCTCGCCCAAGCCGCAATGGCGCAGGCGACGCTGGCGGGAACGTCGGCCAAGGCCGCGACCGGCCCCGACGCCATCTACCGCGCCAACAGCACCCCCGCGATCCACGCAATCCCGACCACGCCCGAACGCCAGGCGAGCGCAAGCGGCATCCCCGGCCCCGTCATCCGCTGGCTCGCGCTGGTGGTGCTGGCGGGCGTGGTGCTGTGGCTGATGTTGGGGAGGGGGCGATGATGGTGGATCGCAAGAATGACGTCGAGATGAAGTCGGCTGACGATCTCGTGTTTAGCGGGCAATACACCTTCAAGCGAGCCCGGGGCCCCAGGACAGCCTGCATCTATTCGAGCGGTTTGTGGTGATGATCGGAACGTGGAATGAATGAACAAACGCCGTACATCGCCATGGCTCTTCTAAGAAGAGCTTGGCAGGTCGATCAAGAAGTTACCAAAGGCGAGATGGCAATTGTCGGGCGCTATGCAACAGAAGCGTGCCCCTTTCCCGTATCGACCGAAGCCGCGACTGAGGCCCTGAATATTCTGGATCGATGCGGTATTGCGTCAATATCTAGCGATAAATTTGCCGGCGACTTCTTTAGAATTGACTACAATGAACTTAAAAAGTTTGTCGAAGAGGCGCGCGCACAAAAGGCAATGTTGGAGCGAGAAACTTACTCGGGCCGTACGACGGAACCACAAGCTCGCGCCGACCCTGATTTTCGGAAACATTTTTTGCTGCAAGAGATGCCGCAGTTCGCATTGTATTCTGATTTCGGTGATGAATGGCTGGGTAAAGCGCTTGAAAATGTTGCTCGCTCAAACGACCCGGAACTTGAGGACTTTGCGCTTCCTGCAATATCTGTACCCACAGCGGGCGCCTTCGTAACCGTCCATCACAACTCTGAGCAGGCAGCAGAAATTATTTCGGTAGTGGAGGCAGCTGATGAAGGTGTGCGTACCAGCAATGCCATAGAAGAGGAGCAACGAGGGTGGATACGAATTCACCTAGCTGCTGGCCGCGAGCTGATCACGAAAGGTGGAGCGCTTCTAAAGTCCGCTCTCAAATCGCTTATTCTTGAACCTTTGAAAGCCGCCCTGAACTCGGTGACCGAGGAACATGCGAAAACTGCCATCATGGCTGCGATCCGATTGATCTGGGGTCTGATTAAGTAATGTCCAAACGCACCGACATCTCCCCCACCCCCGTCATCGGCGCTGGCCCGATCGTCATCGGCCAGGCGTGCGCGTTCGATTTTTCCGGGATGGGGGCGATCAGGCGGTCCACGGGTCGATCACCGAAACGCCGGTCCAGTCAAAACCCTTCACGTTGCGCGTGGCAATCGCCGCGCCTCGCGCCAGCGCCTGTGCAGCGAGCTGTAGGTCGATCACCTGCGGATCACGTTTCTTCACCTCGACGCTTGCCGCCAAGCGACCGAACGAACGCGCGTCTTCGGCATCGAAAGCCCAGACATTGCTCCAATAGCGTTCTTCGAGCCCACGCAGCCACAGAAACAGGTCGGCGCGCTTATGAGCTGCTCTTGGAAGTTCCAGTCCGTACTGGATTTCAGACATCACCAGTGTCGAAAGCGCCAACTTGGCATCATTTGCCTCCAGCCAGGCCAGAACGGCGGGGTCGCCCTCTGGCTTGGTCAGTTCGCTCCAGACATTGGTATCGACCAGAATCAAAATTCGGGCGCTTCCAGTCCGGTGTTGAAGCGCGGCGGAAGCTCGAACCCGACGCCGTTCGCGAGACGGCGCAGCTCCGCCATCGCATCCTTTGCGGACATGAAGCGAATGTCCGCAAATCTGCCGCGATTGAAATAGTCGTCCGCGTCGTGCTCATAGCCGACGGCCTTGTTGACCAGCTCGCGCACCCATTCCTCCTTCGAAGGTTCATGCCTGAACGTGTGATGCACCTCGGCGACAACACCCGCGGGCGGCGGCACATCGCCAAAATCCGCTTCGATCACCAGTTGCCGCAGATGTTCCTCCATCGACCGCCCATGCGCGGCGGCGATTTGACGGAACCGGTGCTTGGCATCATCGGGCAGGCCCCGAACGGTCAAAGTGGCCACAACCTGTCTCCTCTGCTAGCAATGTATGCAATGAAAGCAATGCTGTCAAATGCCTAAACGCACCGACATCTCCTCGATCCTCGTCATTGGCGCTGGCCCGATCGTCATCGGTCAGGCGTGCGAGTTTGATTATTCCGGCGTGCAGGCGATCAAGGCCTTGCGTGAGGAGGGCTATCGCATCGTCCTCGTCAATTCGAACCCCGCGACGATCATGACCGATCCCGAACTGGCGGACGCGACCTATGTCGAACCGATCACGCCCGAGATCGTCGCCAAGATCATCGAGAAGGAACGCCCCGACGCGGTGCTCCCGACGATGGGTGGGCAGACCGCGCTCAATACCGCGCTCGCGCTGTTCAACGACGGCACGCTGGCGAAATATGGCGTGCAGATGATCGGCGCCGATGCCGAGGCGATCGACAAGGCCGAGGATCGGCTGAAGTTCAAGGACGCGATGACCAAGATCGGGCTCGAATCGGCCCGCTCAGCCATCGCGCACAATATGGCCGAGGCGGTTGCGGGGCTCGAACGCACCGGGCTGCCCGCGATCATCCGTCCGAGCTTCACGCTCGGCGGCACCGGCGGCGGTATCGCGTATAACCGCGAGGAATTTGAGGAAATCGTCCGCAAGGGGCTCGATGCGAGCCCAACCACCGAAGTGCTGATCGAGGAATCGCTGCTCGGCTGGAAGGAATATGAAATGGAGGTCGTCCGCGACAAGGCGGACAATGCCATCATCATCTGCTCGATTGAAAACATCGATCCGATGGGCGTCCACACCGGTGACAGCATCACCGTCGCGCCCGCGCTGACGCTGACCGACAAGGAATATCAGATCATGCGCAACGCGAGCATCGCGTGCCTGCGTGAGATCGGGGTGGAGACCGGCGGATCGAACGTGCAATTCGCGGTCAATCCGAAGGACGGTCGCCTGATCGTCATCGAGATGAACCCGCGCGTGTCGCGCTCGTCGGCGCTGGCATCAAAGGCGACCGGCTTCCCGATTGCCAAGGTCGCGGCCAAGCTTGCGGTCGGCTACACGCTCGACGAGATCATGAACGACATCACCGGCGCCACACCAGCGTCGTTCGAGCCGACGATCGATTATGTCGTCACCAAGATTCCGCGCTTTGCCTTCGAAAAGTTCAAGGGCGCCGAGCCGATCCTGTCGACCGCAATGAAATCGGTCGGCGAAGTGATGGCGATCGGCCGCAACATCCATGAGTCGCTGCAAAAGGCCCTGCGCGGGCTGGAGACGGGGCTGTCAGGGTTCAACCAGGTCGACGCGCTGGTGGGCGCGCCGCGTGCTGAGATCGAGGCAGCGCTCGCCCGCGCGACGCCCGACCGGCTGCTGATCGCCGCTCAGGCGTTGCGCGAGGGGATGACCGTCGCCGAAGTCCACGCGATCGCCAAATACGACCCGTGGTTCCTCGAACGCATCGCTGAAATCGTCGCCGCCGAGAATGACGTGATCGCGAACGGCCTGCCGCGCGATGCGGCGGGCATGCGCCGCCTGAAGTCGATGGGCTTTGCCGACAAGCGGCTCGCCTGGCTCGCGCTCAAGTCGGCGGGGCTGCGCGCCGGGTCCGAACGCGGCATCGCGCGTGGTTCAGGGCTGATCCGCGATGCCGTGGTCGCGATGACCGGCGGCATCACCGAAGGCGAAGTCCGCGCTTTGCGCCACAAGCTTGGCGTGCGGCCGGTGTTCAAGCGGATCGACACCTGCGCCGCCGAATTCGACGCCAAGACGCCGTACATGTATTCGACCTATGAATCGCCCAGCTTCGGCGCGCCCGAATGCGAAAGCGCGCCGACCGACCGGAAAAAGATCGTCATCCTCGGCGGTGGCCCGAACCGGATCGGGCAGGGGATCGAGTTCGATTATTGCTGCTGCCACGCCTGCTTTGCGCTGGCGGATGCGGGCTATGAGACGATCATGGTCAATTGCAATCCGGAGACGGTGTCGACCGATTACGACACCTCCGACCGGCTCTATTTCGAGCCGCTGACCGCGGAAGATGTGCTCGAAATCCTCCACGTCGAGCAGCAAAACGGCACGCTGGTCGGCGTGATCGTCCAGTTCGGCGGCCAGACCCCGCTCAATCTGGCGCAGGCGCTTGAGGATGCGGGAATCCCGATCCTCGGCACCAGCCCCGACGCCATCGACCTGGCTGAGGACCGCGAGCGGTTTGCCGCGCTCATCAACAAGCTGGGTCTGCGCCAGCCGCTCAACGGCATCGCCCGCAGCCGCGACGAGGCAATCGCGGTCGCCGCGCGCATTGGCTATCCGGTGCTGATGCGCCCGAGTTACGTGCTCGGCGGGCGCGCGATGGAGATCGTCGATTCGCCACTCCAGCTCGACGATTACATCCAGACCGCCGTCCAAGTGTCGGGCGACTCGCCGGTGCTGATCGACCAGTATTTGCGCGACGCAATCGAAGTCGATGTCGACGCGATTTGCGACGGTGTCGATGTCGTGGTTGCGGGCGTGCTCCAGCATATCGAGGAAGCCGGCGTCCATTCGGGCGACAGCGCCTGCTCGATCCCGCCCTATTCGCTGAGTGGCGAGGTGATTGCCGAGATTGAGCGCGAGACCAAGGCGCTGGCCAAGGCATTGTCGGTCAAGGGGCTGATGAACATCCAGTTCGCGGTCAAGGACGGCCTCGTCTACCTGATCGAAGTCAACCCGCGCGCCAGCCGCACGGTGCCGTTCGTGGCAAAAGCCATCGGCGTGCCGGTTGCCAAGATCGCCGCGCGCGTGATGGCGGGCGAAATGCTCGCCGATCTGCCGCCGGTCGATCGCCACATCGCTTATTATGCCGTCAAGGAAGCGGTGTTCCCGTTCAACCGCTTCCCCGGCATCGATCCGGTGCTGTCGCCCGAAATGAAGTCGACCGGCGAAGTCATGGGGATCGATCCCGATTTCTCGCTCGCTTTCGCCAAGGCGCAGCTCGGGGCCGGGACGGTGTTGCCGAGCAGGGGGGCCGTCTTCGTCAGCGTCAAGGACAGCGACAAGCCGGTGATCTTGCCCGCCGCGCGCACGCTCGCCGATCTCGGCTTCACGATTGTCGCGACGGGCGGCACCGCGACCTATCTCGCCGAGCATGGCGTGCCGATCGAACGCGTCAACAAGGTCGCGCAAGGCCGCCCGCACATCGTCGACCGAATCAAGGACGGCAAGATCGACCTGATTTTCAACACCACCGAAGGCTGGCAGTCGCTGAAGGACTCGCAGCCGATCCGCGCGTCGGCGCTCTCGCAGAAGATCCCCTACTTCACCACCGCGTCGGCCAGCGTGGAGGCTGCCCGCGCGATTAAGGCCCTTGGCGAGCAAGCGCTTGAAGTACGACCGCTGCAATCCTATTATCATCCTTCGCACAGCTGATCCCCGACATAAGTATATGACGTGCGGGCGGGTCCGGTGGGGGCTCGCTTGGGGCAAGTGATTTATTGAAGGACGTGTTGTGATGGCGACGGTCGAAAAAATGCCGATGCTCGCAGAAGGCTATGAGAAGCTTTCCACCGAACTCAAACGCCTGCGCGCCGAACGCCCGCTGATCGTCGACGCGATCGAGGAAGCGCGCGCGCATGGCGATTTGTCGGAAAATGCCGAATATCACGCCGCCAAGGAGCGCCAGGGCCAGATCGAAGCGTCGATCAGCGACATTGAAGACAAGCTCAGCCGCGCGCAGATCATCGACCCGACCGACCTGTCGGGCGACAAGATTGTGTTCGGCGCGACCGTTACGCTGCTCGACGAAGACGAAAAGCCGATCAAATACCAGATCGTCGGCCAGACCGAAGCCGATGCGAACGCGGGCCGGATTTCGTATAATTCGCCGCTCGGTCGCGCGCTGATCGGCCGCAAGGTCGATGATGAGGTCGAAGTGACGGTGCCGTCGGGCGACCGTTATTACCTCGTCGCGAAGATCGAGTTCATTTGAACCAAGCGCATTGGCCCGGTGCGCGGCGATCCGCGCTGGAGGCGTTGCCCGCGACCACGCTGCTGACCGGGGTTACCTGCGCGGCGTGGCTGGTGGTCACGCTGTTTGGCGCGGACGGCGTCGTAGCGGTTGCGGCCGGGTTCATTCCGGCGACAGTGCTGAACCCGGTCAGCCCGCCGCCCGGCATCTTCCTGCTGCCCTTCTGGATCACGCCGCTCACCGCAACCTTGGTGCATGGCGGGGTGCTGCACCTCGTGCTCAACATGGTGATGCTGGTGATCTGCGGTCGGTTGCTGGAGCGCACGATCGGGTCTTGGGGCGTCGTCGTGCTCTATGCGGTCGGCGCGTATCTTGCCGCGGCGGGTCAATGGGCGCTGGGGCCGGGTTCGGTCGTGCCGATGATCGGGGCGAGTGGCGCGATTTCGGCGCTGGTGGGCGCCTATGCGCTGCTGTTTGCCAATCAGCCAGTACCCAAAATCGGCCCAATCCCGCCCGGCGTGGTGCGCGTTGTGTGGCTGCTGGCTGCCTGGGTGGCGATCCAGCTCTTGATCGGCTTTGCAACGAGCATCGACGGGCCATCAATCGCCATCGGCGCGCGTATCGGTGGGTTTGTGGCTGGGCTGGCGCTGGCCCGCCCGCTGCTGCTGTGGCGCTACCGCAAGGCTTGAGGCAGGCGCCGATCAACGCCTGTTAGCTTTACACCCCCCGTTCGTTTCGAGCGAAGTCGAGAAACCGGCCACGGGCCGTTCGCTTGGCGCCTGTGTCTCGACTTCGCTCGACACGAACGGGACGAGGATTTGATGCGTCCTAACCCACCCGTCGCAATAGGTCAGCCCGCCGACCCCGGCGCAATCAGATCGGGTTCAAGCAAGCGGTGCAAATGCACCACCACATACTTCATCTCGGCATCATCGACCGTGCGCTGCGCCGCCGCCCGCCACGCCTTTTCGGCCTCGGCATAGTTTGGGAACACGCCGACAATCTCGATCGAGTCGAGATCGTCGAATTCAAGCGTGCGCGGATCGCGCACGCGGCCGCCGAAGACGAGGTGGAGTTTGCTCATGCGGCTGTCCCTGAAACTGGTACGATGCACCAGTCTCTAGCGTGTCAGCCGACGTCTTTGAACCCCGCGTCGTCGCTCTTTTCGGTGTCGGCTTTGGTCGCTGCGTCGGCCTTGGCGTCGCGCGCGCGGGCGGTTTTGGCAGCGGCGTCGCCCGCGCTCTTGGCGGCATCGACCACTGAGCCGAACAGCTTCTTGATCTGGTCGCGCGCGGCATCGCGGCTGATGCCAGCGGCGGCGAGTTCGGCAAGGCCCGCGTCGCGCGCCGCCTTGGCGGCCATGCCCGCGCCCCGGGTGATCCGCTTGCCGACAGGCTTGAGGATCTCGCCTTCGCGCGCGCTCTTGGGGATCAGCGCCCCGGCGAGCACGCCGACGGCCAGTCCGCCGACGAGTACCGACAGCGGATTGCCTTCGATCGTGTCAGCGGTCTGGCGGGCGGTGCGCGCGGCGGTTTCGCGCACGCTGTCAATAGCCTGACCCGGCAGCGCGGCAATGCTGCCAAGGGTCGAGTCGGGGTCGATCTGGGACTTGGGGTCAGTCATCGGGGGTCTCCGGGGCAGGGGGCGGGGTGGGCGCGGCCGCAGGGGCAGCGGTGAACAGGTCGGCGATCCGGTGGCGGCCGAACAGCGCGACGACGGCAGCGGCAACAGCGAGCAACGGGCCGGGATTGCGTTTCGCGGCCTCAACGGCGGCGCGCCCGAATTCGATGCCGGTCTCGCGAATTTCCTCAAGCGCTTCGCGGGCGAGCGCGCGCGGCGTGACGCGCGACTGAAGCGTCACCAGCGTTTGGGTCAAGGCGTCGCGGGCAGCGCGCGCCTTGGCTTCGGCCTCGATCAATTCGTCGCGCGTGCTCACTTCTTGTCCTCAATCTCGGTCGCCTTGCGCAGCTTGACCAGCGCAAACTGGACCAGCACGGCGGCAACCACCAAGGCACTGCCGACGACGGTCGCCGTCGCACCCACGGCGCCCAGCGGCTGCCGCAGGATGACGATCAGCCCGACCAGCAGCGCGATGATCGCCGATTGCGCGAGCAGGAACGCTGTCAGCAGGCTGATCACCGCCGTGCGCGCGCCGGTCAATCGGTCGAACAATGTCGCGCGGTAGAGCTTTAGCTCCGCCCGCACAAAGCGTTCGGCATGGTCGATCAGCCGCGCAAACAGCGCGGCGATGCTTTCTTCCTCTGGCTCGGCTGGCGGCACCGCCAGATCGGGATCAGGCGTCGACAGAATCGTCTGGCCCCGACTTGGCTTCGTCGGCCTTGGCCTCGCCACCGTCCATCCCGGCCTTCACCAGCCGTGCAACCACAAAGCCGAGCGCGGCGGCGATGCCGATCGCGACAGCGGGTGATTTCCGGACAAAGCCCTGCACATCGGCGACCAGGTCGTCGATTTCCTTGGCCTTCAGGCTTTCCGAAAAACTGGCGATGCCGTCGGCGGCGCTGCGGGCATATTGGCCGTAATTCTCGCCCAGCTTCTGGTCGACCGTATCGGCGGCGGTGCCCATCAGGCGTGACACTTCATCAAGCGCATCGCCCGCGCGTGCCTTGCCATCGCTGGCGAGGTCGCGCGCCTTGTCGGCGGCTTGCTTGGCGAAATTGGTGGCGCCGTCCTTGAACGACGTGCCGGCTTCCTGCGTGGCGTCGGTGGTTTCTTCCGCCGCCGTGGTCACCAGCGCGCCCGTTTCGACGGCGGCGTCATGTACGGCGGCGGCCGCATCATCAGCTGCCTTGTTGATCTCGTCGGTCATGTCGCAAAAATCCTTTTCTCGATAATTTTCAACAACGCCCCGTACAACGCCCCGTTCCTTTGCGAAGCCGAATTGCCCCGGCCCGGTGAAGGCGATAGAGCGCCCGCGCCGACCGAACGCCCAATGGCCCAATCCGACCGCTAAAGTAGGGAGATCATATCATGACCGCAATCATCGACATCCACGCCCGCACGATTGTCGACAGCCGCGGTAATCCGACGGTTGAGGTCGATGTGATGCTGGAAGACGGCAGCTTCGGGCGCGCGGCGGTCCCGTCGGGTGCCTCGACCGGTGCGCATGAAGCGGTCGAGCGGCGCGACGGCGACAAGGATCGCTGGCACGGCAAGGGCGTTCAAGGCGCGGTCGACGCGGTCAACGCCGATATCGCCGAAGCCGTGCTCGGCCTCGATGCCGAGGATCAGGGCGAGATCGACGGCGTGATGATCGAACTCGACGGCACCGATAACAAGTCGCGGCTCGGGGCGAACGCGATTCTCGGTGTCAGCCTCGCGGTCGCCAAGGCCGCAGCGGATGCCCGCGGGCTGCCGCTCTACCGCTATGTCGGTGGCGTCAGCGCGCATGTGCTGCCGGTGCCGATGATGAACATCATCAACGGCGGTGAACACGCCGATAATCCGATTGATTTTCAGGAATTCATGATCGTGCCGGTCGGCGCGGACTCGCTGTTCGATGCGGTGCGTTGCGGCTCGGAGATTTTCCACACGCTCAAGAAAGCGCTGCACGAGCAGGGCCTTGCCACCGCCGTCGGCGACGAAGGCGGCTTCGCCCCGAATCTGGCGTCAACCAGCGACGCGCTCGATTTCATCATGAAGGCGGTCGAAAAGGCTGGCTACCGCCCCGGCGAGGATGTGATGCTCGCGCTCGACTGCGCCGCGACCGAATTCTTCAAGGACGGCGCCTATCACATCAGCGGCGAGGGCAAGGTGCTCAACCCCGGCGAGATGGCCGAATATCTCGCCGATCTGACCCGCCGCTACCCGATTTTCTCGATCGAAGACGGGATGAGCGAGGATGATTTCGACGGCTGGAAAATCCTCACCGACCTGATCGGCGATGGCGTCCAGCTTGTGGGCGATGATTTGTTCGTCACCAACCCGATGCGGCTTGCCGATGGCATCGACACCGGCCTCGCCAATTCGCTGCTGGTCAAGGTCAACCAGATTGGCACGCTCACCGAAACGCTTGCGGCTGTGTCGATGGCGCACCGCGCGGGCTATACCGCCGTCATGTCGCACCGCTCGGGCGAGACCGAGGATGCGACGATCGCCGATCTCGCGGTCGCGACCAATTGCGGGCAGATCAAGACCGGCAGCCTCGCGCGCAGCGACCGGCTCGCGAAGTATAACCAGCTCATCCGCATCGAGGAAGAACTGGGCGACGTCGCGCGCTATGCGGGGCTGTCGATCCTGCGCTGATCGCGCGCTTTGCGACAAAGCGTTACGCCAAGCGCGGTTGCCGCTTGACCGCCGAGTCGTGCCCGGGCAGAATCGACATCATGGACAGCCGATCGACCTTTGCGAAAATCCTGCGCCGCGCGGCCGCCCCCGCATTAGCGCTGATCGCGATGGCGTTTTTCGGCGGCTATGCGATCATCGGGTCGAACGGCGTCCTCGCTTATGGCGATTACAAGCGCCAGCTGGTCAAACAGGAAGCGCTGTTCGCGCAGCTCGATAAAAAGCGCGCCGTCATCAAGAATCGCGTCGACCTGCTCGATCCGAACAAGGCCAACCCGGACATGGTCGACGAAGTCACCCGCCAGAAGCTCAATGTCGTCCATCCCGACGAATTGGTGATGCCACAGCGCTGATCGTGCGGGTCGCGTGCAGGTGATTGCACTTGGCTGCGAACTGGGCTTATAGCGCCTGTGCACTCCCCAGGCGAAAGAGGTCCACCCGACCGTGGCAAAAACCCCCGCACGCAGCCGCAAAAGCGAACCGCTCCCCGTTAATCGCGAGCGTCCGAATGAACCGGAACGGTTCGTTGCGACCAAGGAGCAGTTGCTCGATTTCTACAAGCAGATGCTGCTGATCCGCCGGTTCGAGGAAAAGGCGGGGCAGCTCTACGGCCTCGGCCTGATCGGCGGCTTCTGCCATTTGTACATCGGCCAGGAAGCCGTGGCGGTGGGCTTGCAGTCGGCGCTGACCGACAAGGACAGCGTCATCACCGGCTACCGCGACCACGGCCATATGCTGCTCTGCGGCATCCCGCCCAAGGATGTGATGGCCGAACTGACCGGTCGCGCCGCCGGCATTTCGAAGGGCAAGGGCGGCTCGATGCACATGTTCAGCGTCGAGCATAAGTTCTACGGCGGTCACGGCATCGTCGGTGCGCAGGTATCGCTCGGCACCGGCCTCGGCTTCGCGCACAAATACTCGGGCGACGGCGGCGTGTGCCTTGCCTATTTCGGCGACGGCGCGTCGAATCAGGGCCAGGTCTACGAAAGCTTCAACATGGCCGAGCTGTGGAAGCTGCCGGTGATCTACGTCATCGAGAATAACCAGTATGCGATGGGCACCAGCGTCAATCGCGCGTCGGCCGAGGACCAATTGTTCCGGCGCGGCGAATCATTCCGCATCCCCGGCATTCAGGTTGACGGGATGGACGTGCTCGCGTGTCGCGGCGCTGCCGAGGAAGCGCTCGCTTGGGTGCGGGCAGGGAAGGGGCCGATCATCCTCGAGATGAAGACCTATCGCTATCGCGGCCATTCGATGTCGGACCCCGCCAAATACCGCAGCCGCGACGAAGTGCAGGCGGTGCGCGACAAGTCCGATCCGATCGACCACGCCAAAAAGGAACTCGAAGCCTTTGGCGTCACCGAAGCCGAGCTGAAGGTGATCGAACAGGAAATCCGCAAGATCGTCGCCGAAGCCGCCGATTTCGCCGAAACCACCCCCGAGCCCGCCGCGGCCGAACTTTATACCGACGTGCTGGTGGAGACTTATTGAGATGGCCGTCGACCTGAAAATGCCTGCGCTTTCGCCGACGATGGAGGAAGGCACGCTCGCCAAATGGCTCGTCAAGGAAGGCGATGTCGTCAAATCGGGCGACATCCTTGCCGAGATCGAGACCGACAAGGCGACGATGGAATTCGAAGCGGTGGATGAGGGCACGATCGCCCAGATCCTCGTCGCGGCGGGCACCGATAATGTGAAGGTCGGCACCGTGATCGCGACGATCGCGGGCGAGGATGAGGAGGCTTCCTCCCCTCTCCCATCGGGAGAGGGTGGCGCGCCGCAAGGCGCGACGGGTGAGGGCGATCCGGCGCCGTCACCCTCACCCCCCGCCGCTGACGCGGCTCCCCCCTCTCCCAGTGGGAGAGGGGAAGAAAAGAAGGCCGACACCGGGACCGCGCAGCTTGCGACTACCAAGGCCGCGACGCTCGCCGATCCCGAAATCCCGGCGGGCACCGAAATGGTCAAGACCACCGTGCGCGAAGCGCTGCGCGATGCCATGGCGGAGGAAATGCGCCGCGATCCCCGCGTGTTCGTAATGGGCGAAGAAGTCGCGCAATATCAAGGCGCGTATAAGGTCACCCAAGGGCTGCTCGACGAATTCGGCGACACCCGCGTCATCGATACGCCGATCACCGAATATGGCTTTGCCGGCGTCGGCACGGGGGCGGCGATGGGTGGCCTCAGGCCCATCGTCGAGTTCATGACTTTCAACTTCGCGATGCAGGCGATCGATCACATCGTCAATTCGGCGGCCAAGACCAATTACATGTCGGGCGGCCAGATGCGTTGCCCGATCGTGTTCCGCGGCCCCAACGGCGCGGCCAGCCGCGTCGGCGCGCAGCACAGCCAGAATTATGCGCCCTGGTATGCCAGCGTCCCCGGCCTGATCGTCATCGCGCCCTATGACGCTGCCGATGCCAAGGGGCTGATGAAGGCCGCAATCCGCAGTGAAGATCCGGTCGTTTTCCTCGAAAACGAGCTGCTTTATGGCCGCAGCTTCGACGTGCCCAAGCTCGACGACCATGTCCTGCCGATCGGCAAGGCGCGGATCATGCGGGCGGGCAAGGATGTGACGATCGTCAGCTATTCGATCGGCGTCGGGCTAGCGCTCGAAGCCGCCGAGACCTTGGCAGGCGAGGGGATCGACGCCGAAGTCATCGACTTGCGCACGCTCCGCCCGCTCGACAAGCGCGCGGTGCTCGACAGCCTTGCGAAGACCAACCGGATGGTGGTGGTCGAGGAAGGCTGGCCGACCTGTTCGATCGCGTCCGAAATCATCGCGGTCGCGATGGAGGAAGGCTTTGACGATCTCGACGCGCCGGTGCTGCGCGTCGCCAATGAAGACGTGCCGCTGCCCTATGCCGCCAATCTCGAAAAGCTCGCGCTGATCGATGCCGCGCGTGTCGTCAGCGCGGTCAAGAAGGTCTGCTACCGGGGCTGAGCCGCCCGCTCAGGCAGCGTAGACGTTGCAGGTCGATCGCGTCGCGGCCGGGTTCGGGTTGTAAATCTGGCGCAAGTCACGGTTGTCGCGGATGATGTATGACGAGGTGAACCGTATCCGCGTCGCGCCGAGAAAATAGCCGCTCACCAGCGGCTGATAGTCGTAGTTGACCTCAACGAACATCAACCCCGACCCCGCCGGCGCTGAAATCAGCGAACCGGGATCGCCGACACCGGCAGCAACGGTCGCGCCCGCATTGCCAACCGTCGCGTCTGTGCCGGCGGTCGTGGTGGTGGAATATAGCGAATCATACCCCGTGCCGCTGCGCAGGCCGATGCAGCGCTGCCAGTGCACGCGCTGGACGGGTGCCGCGTCATAGGTCTGCTGAACATTTTCGACGCTTGACACGATGATCCGCCCAAAGGTCGTCAGCCTGATCCCACGACCCTGATATCGCGCAGCTTGCAGCACGTCGTTCATGTCGACTTCGCGCAATTGTTGCGTCGTCAGCGTCGCATCGGTGCCCACGCGCGAGGCATTGTCGGAGAGCGTCAGCGCAATCTGGTTCACGCGCATGTTGACGAGCGCGTAGTTGGTCAGCTCCATGCAATAGAGCGCGAAGCCCGCGATGAACGGCAGCGTGACGGCGAATTCGACCATGGCGACGCCGCTCGAGTCGCGGCGAAGCTGGCGGAGGAGCGGCAAGACGCGCTTCATGTGCAAACCGCTACAGCAGTCGTCGTCGACTGGGTGGCATAGGGCTGGTTCTTGAGCAAGGTGGCAGCGCTGATCGTTTGCGTGCCACCAAAGCCTGGAACGAACGCCCAGATCGGAAACAGCCGTGGATAGGTGACCGTTACGGTATAGAGCGTGACCGCGTTCGCGCCGCCCTGACCGGCCGTGCCGGGATCGCTGTCCCAGGTGCCGTTGGCGTTCTGGTCGGTAAAGCATTCGCCGGGATCGCGCACGCCGTTGCTGTTGGTGTCGGTGAACGGCTCGGGCGCGACCTCGGTAAAGCTGTCATAACTTCTGCGCGCCGAACTGAACGTCGCGCTTCGCGCGAGCTGGCGGATCGCGGTTTGCACCTTGGCATCGATCGTCGATGTGTTGGCCGCGCCGCCCTCGACGCCCGAATCACGCCCGGCCTTCTGCACGGCGCCGTTGAGCACGCTCTGGAGATAGGCCTGATACAGAACATCGCCCAGGCCCATCCACAAACACAGCATCACCGGCGCGAGAATGCCGAATTCGGTGATCGCATTGCCGCGATTGTCGCGGCGCAGGCGGCGGAGTGACGCGATCATTGCGACACCCGCAGCCGCGCCACGCGCTGGGCGATCGACTGAAACTGGGTATTCAGATCGCTCCCGCTGGTCGAGGAAAGCGACTGTTGGGCGCTGCTGGCGCATTGCTGAAGCTCAGGCGTCGCGGCAAGGCCGAGCGCAACGGTCCAGATGCTGATGTTCATCGACTTGGCCTTGGCGCAGAGGGCCAGAAAGCGTGCGTTGTGATAATCGGTCTGGCTGGTAAAGGTGCCGCCGGTCACGCGCCGGTCGAAATATTCGACGCCATATTGGCCATAGATCGACACATTGGGTGCCATGGCGCCATCGGTCAGGAAGACGATGACGCGGTTCGGCGGATTGCGCCCCGGCCATGCCGCCGTGTCATTGGCAAAGATGCCGTTGGGCGAAATCATGCGCAGGCCCCAAGTCATGCCGGTGTCATGATAGGTGCCGCCGATCGGGCGGAAATCGGGCGCGTTGACGTAATTGGTGACGTCGGTCAGCGACATCGTCGACAGGCGCCGCACGGGCTTGCCACAGCTGAACCAGCCAGCGCGCAACAGCTGGTCGGTGTTGTACCGGGCATAGGACAAGCCAATCGCGATGCTGTTGGTCTCGCCATTCGACGTCGTCGTGCCGGTGCTGGTGTAGCCATAGGTGCCGCCGGTGTAGTTGCGGCCATAGATGACTTCGGGCCACGCCGGACGCCAGCGGGTCGCGTCGTTGGTGGGGACCAGATCGGGATCGAGGTCGGCGGGCAGGTTGTTGATGTCGAAGCTCGCCGACGCCGTCGTGTTGCGCTCTTCGATGCAGCCCTGCCATGAGTCGGTTGACCCGTCGACGGTGGTCGGATCGTCGACCGCCGTATTGGTCAGGAAGTTGCTGACATTATGGGATGTCGGGCCATAGGTCCAGGTCGGGCCATAGACGCGCGCGGTGACGACACAGGTCCCGCCGCTGCCGCTTGACCAACTCACGGTCGACTCGGTCGCTTGCTGCGTGGACGTGTTATAGGTCAGCGCCGTCGCCGGATTGCGCGGCACGATCAAGGCATTGCACTGGGCCGAGGTTCGGCCAGTAAAGGTCGTGTTGGTGGCGGAGATCTGATAATCGGCGGTCACCCGGCGCGATTGATAGGTCCAGTTGGTCGTCGCATTGCCCGCGCCGCCGACCATGAATTGCGGATTGATCGACTGGATTGCCCGACCGGCATTGACGACCGAGGTGTAGGTGACGAAGCCATAGCGGATGTTCGTCCCCGGCTGAATGTTCGCCGCCATCGTATTGTAGAAACTGATCACGGCGGTGCGCAGCGCCGAAATACGCGATCCGGAGCGTTCGTTCACATGATAGCCGAAGGATCCTGGATATCCGGCGACACTGTCGTTGACGCTGCCCGACCCTGCGCCGAGCGGTGAATCCGCCGGGCGCGTATAGGCCGACGTTCCCTGGCTGTTGACCGTCGCGGAGCAGGTCGCATTGTCTTCGCTTGGCAGGCAGGCCATCGATCCGGTGGTGTCGAGCACGAACATGATGTCGGTATCGGCCAGATCGTACCGCGCCTCGCACGTCACGTTGATCGTTTGCGATCCGGGGACGACGCCCGACGAATGGATGATGTTGAACAGCCGCGTCAGCGTCATCGGCACCACGGCCGATGCGGTGGCGGAGACGCGATTGTCCGACGTCTTGGCCGGGGTGAAGGTGATGCCGGTCGTCTGGAGCCAGCCCGCCTTGAAATTATTGTTGAAGAAGTTGGTCGCCTGCGTGCTGGCATTGGCGTCGAGCGTCGTGCTCGCGCTGTCGACCATGAAGCGCCGTCCCGCGAGCACGCCCGAATCGCACGCCTGTTGCAGCCGCGCCTTGACGAGGTAGAGTCGCGCGGTATCGACGCTCGACCCGGCCAGGACGACCGTGACAAAGATCAGCAGCGCCGACATCGCCAGCACATTGCCGCGTTGATCCCGCGCCACGCGGTTGAGCGTCTGCATCACGCCGCCGCGCCAGTTGCCGCTATCGGTCATACGGTTTTTCAGCCCAAACAAGGTTCTTCAATCGTTGCGTTACTGTGCCCGTGGTTGCGTTGGCTTAAGCAAGGCTGGTTAACATCGCGCTTACCTCGCTATGGGACGGGCATGAGTCCGCCGTTGCCGCCGCCCACCGATCCCGAAATTGCGCTGTCGCTCAGCTATGCGCCGCCCGCGCGCCGTGCGGGGCTGACGGCGCTGTGGGCGCTTGATGCGCAGCTCGGCGCGACCTTGCGGCAAGCCAAGGACCCGATGGTCGCGCGGCTGCGGCTGACATGGTGGTATGAAGCGCTCGGGCGGCTCGACACCGCGCCGCCACCCGCGCAGCCGCTGCTCGCGGCGCTTGCCGCGCACGTGTTGCCGCACGGCGTGAGCGGGCAGGCACTCGCGGCCATGACCGACGGCTGGGAAGCGCTGCTGGTGCCCGATCCGCTGAGCGACGCCGATCTGCTCGCCTATGCAGGTGGGCGCGGCGCGCTGTTTGTGCTGGCGGGGACGCTGCTGGGCGCGCAGGCCGCGCCGCTCGCAGCGGCGGGGCGGGGCTGGGCGCTGGTCGATCTCGCCGCGCATGTCCGCGATCCCGAAACGGCTTTGCGCGCGCGAGCGTTGGCCGCGCCCTTGCTCGCCGAAGCCCTGGCCCCGCGCTGGCGTCCGCAATCCCGCCCGCTCGGCGCCATCGCCGTGCTCGCCGAGCGCGACCTGCGCCGCCCCGACCGCGAACCCAGAGGCGCCCCCGGCCGCGTGCTGCGCATGCTCAAGCATCGGATAACCGGGCGTTAGTCTTCCGCTCGGCGTGCCGCTCGGCTAGAAAGCGGAGGGCAAGGGGAGGCGCGATATGTGGCGATATCTGGCAGGCGCATTGGCGGCATTGCTGCTCGCGAGCGCGGGGCTGTTCTGGTTCGCCTCCGGCTCGGCCAATCGCGGCGTCCAGCGCATCTTGCCCGCCTTCCCGCAGACCGCCGAGGACCCCGGCAGCCTGCCCGACACCGTCCCCGAAGCCGATCCCAAGACGCGCGAGCAGAAGCGCTTCGGCCGCGTCGACAAGGACAAGAACGGCAGCGTCACCCGCGAGGAATATCTCGCCAGCCGCCGCAAAGCCTTCGCCAAGCTCGACACCAATGGCGATGGCAAGCTCGATTTCGACGAATGGGCGATCAAGGCCAGCACCAAATTCGCCGGCGCCGACAAGGACAAGTCGGGCGCGCTAACCCCGGCCGAGTTCGCCACGACGGCGGTGGTGCGCAAAGCACGGCCCAAGGCGAAATGCGCGTGCCCGCCGGTGGCTGCGGCGCCGGCTGCTGCAGACGACGAGAATTAAGCGATCCTCTGTCCTGCCCGTCACCCCGGCCTTGTGCCGGGGCCCACCGCGAAACAGGTGACAGCATCGCGGGCGGCGCCGTGGGCCCCGGAACAAGTCCGGGGTGACGAAGGGGTTATGGTCCCGACGAATTCGCACTCAACCCGCCAACCACCCCGCCAGCGCATCCCTTGCCCGCGCCGTATACAGCAACTTCCGATCCGCCTTCTTCGTCCGCCCCTCAATCGGCGGCATCAGCCCGAAATTGACGTTCATCGGCTGATAGGTCTCCGCCTCCGCCGCCCCCGTAATGTGGTGGAGCAGTGCGCCCAAAGCCGTCTCGACCGGTGGCGGCGCCAGCACCTCACCGCGCAACTCCGCCGCCGCGAAGCGCCCCGCCAGCAGGCCGATGGCGGCACTCTCGACATAGCCTTCACACCCGGTGATCTGCCCCGCGAAACGAATCCCCGGCCGCGCCTTCAGCCGCAACGTCGGATCGAGCAGCTCGGGCGAGCGAATGAAGGTATTGCGGTGCAACCCCCCCAGCCGCGCGAACTCGGCATTCTCCAGCCCCGGGATCGTGCGGAACAGCCGTACTTGCTCGGCGTGTTTCAGCTTGGTTTGAAAGCCGACGATGTTCCAAAGCGTGCCCGAGGCATTATCCTGCCGCAGCTGCACCACCGCATAGGGCCAGCGCCCGGTCTTCGGATCATCGAGCCCGACCGGTTTCATCGGCCCATAGCGCAGCGTATCCACCCCGCGCGCGGCCATTACCTCGATCGGCATGCAGCCTTCGAAATAGGGGACGTTTTCCCACTCTTTGAATTCGGTCTTCTCGCCGTCGATCAGCCCGGCGTGAAAGGCCAGATACTGGTCCTTGGTCATCGGGCAGTTGATGTAATCCTTGGTCTCGGTCTTGTCCCAGCGCGACTGCATCCACGCGACCGACATATCGATGCTCTCATGGTGGACGATCGGCGCGATCGCATCGAAAAAGGCGAGCGCATCCTTGCCGGTCTCGGCGCCAATCGCCTCGGCAAGCCCCGGCGCGGTGAGCGGCCCGGTGGCGATGATCGCGGGGCTGTCAGGTAGGGTGTCGACTCGCTCGCGCACGATCGTGATGTTGGGATGCGCGGAAAGTGCCGCCGTCACCCCGTCCGAAAAGCGATCGCGATCGACCGCGAGCGCCGAGCCCGCCGGCACCTTGTGGGCATCGCCCTCGCGCATGATCAGCGACCCGAGCGCGCGCATCTCGGCATGCAGCAGCCCGACTGCATTGCGCTCGGCATCGTCCGAGCGAAAGCTGTTCGAACAGACGAGTTCCGCCAGCCCATCGGTGTGGTGCGCAGGCGTGGTCGAGCCCGAACCGCGCATTTCGGACAGCTTCACGGCGAGTCCGGCCTCGGCGAGCTGCCACGCGGCCTCCGAACCGGCCAGCCCGCCGCCGATGATGTGGATGTCGTGGGTCATGGGTGGCTCATAATGATTAGCGCGCGATAGGCAAAGTTCCGCCCAAGCTTGGCGCACTGTCGATCATCCTGACGCGTGACGCAGCGCAAAATCGCTACTCACGCGGCTGAGGAGCGCGCACACGGCGCCCGTAAAGCCGAAGGCGATCGCTCCGCCTTGCGCGGCCAAGTTGTCGGACCCGAGCGCAAGCCATGCCGACACGCCGGCGGCCAGCCCGCCGACGATCGCCCAGACGATCGGCAATTGCATGCCTTCATTGTCCTCGCTGAGCCAGGTCATCACCTTGGTACCGATCCAGATTGGTAGGAAGCCTAGAATCAAGCCGACGATCGAGGCTACCGCGCCCAGCGCAATTAACTGAAAGGGCAGTGCGATCAGCTCCTGCGTCATCATCGGCGACCAAGTCGCTGTGGGTTCCGATGCCCAAAAGGCGATTGCGAGCCCGAGCAGAAAAACTGGCCCTGCCGCAAGGCTTGCAGGGATGAGCGTCGGCGACGTCGAGTAAGCCCGCATATCAGTCTCCATCTTATTGGGTCGACGCCAACTGCTGCGACTGGATCATGCCGCCGCCGCGCGACCGTCCATCCACGCGTTCACCTTCCGCCCGAATTGCGCGACGGCGCCCATGTTGAAGAAGTGCATCAGCCCGATCACGACCACGGCAAGGCCGACTTTGCTGCTGAGGAACCGGATCGCCCCGGTGATCGTCTCCGGCTCCGCGCCCAGACTGAGCGTCAGCGTGATGAAGCCGATATTGACGAGGTAGAAGCCGACCACGAGCAGATGGTTGGTCGATTTCGCGAGCACGTCATTCTGGCCGAAGCATTGCTCCAGAAAGACGATGCCGTTGCGCGACAGCGTGCGCGCGACCCAGATGGTGATGGCGATCGTGATGATCAGATACAGCGCATAGACAGTCTCAACCATGATCGATTCCTTTGCTTTTCAAGTGGACGGTGTTGATTTCCGTGCGCCAGCCGGGCGCTTGCTGGACGGAAGAGCCTCGGCTCCGGCACCACCAGCGCATTGCCCCGGGCGAACTCGGGCGCCGCCGCCGCAATCCGGCGGGCGAGGATGCCCAGCCGCCGCACCGGCACGCCTGGGAACAGATGGTGCTCCAGATGCAGCAGCATGTTGTAGCTGACGAAATTTATCACCGGTGAGCGCTGGGTCCGCGCGACATCTTCAGGCTCGCAATCGTGGTGGGTAATCCACACCGCGAAGAAGGCCGTCAGGCACTGCGCAACGATCATCGCGGCGAGGTGATAGAGCAGAAACGGCGCGCCGATCATCAGCGCGGTCGCCGCGACCAGCAGATTGAGCGCGAGATCGATGCGCATCCGCCGACGCAAAGCCGCGCCGCCCTGCTGCCACGCCGCCCGGTGCATCCGCAGCGGGAACAGCGGGCCATGCGCGATCACTTGCGCCGCCGTCATTCGCCCGCAGGCGCCCTCCAGATCATCGGGCGTGCCGATGTGTCGGTGATGCTGCAAATGGTTGAACGCGACTGCATTGTTGGAGCCCAGCATCAGTGCGCTCAGGCCGTGCAGCACGACGCGGTGACCGCGCGCGCGAAACCCGAGATTGCCGTGGATCGCTTCATGATTGAGCCGCAGCGCCGTCAGGAAGAACATAAACGACGCCGGGATGGCGATGAACCACAGCCCCTGCGTGGCGCCCCACCAGCTCGCGGCCAGCCAGGGCAGGGGATGACAGCATTCGATCACGCCGTCATGCCAGTGCATCGGCGCCAAGTCGCGCCATTTGATCGCGGCCCGTTCGGCCGTGGTGAGCGCGGTGTGGTGATTGCTCATGCTGATCTTCCTTTCAATCATTACTGGAATTTCAGAATTAAATGGGCGTGCAAAAATTGATCGAACTAACCCCCTAGACCTGCTTCTTTCCCCCCGGAATGAACCGCGCGACTCGGCTGCCCAGCTTCATCAGCGTCACCAAGGTGGGCTTGGGCAGCGTGCGGACCTGCTCGTACCAATTGGCAAGCGTCGCGATGAATTCGTGCATCCGCGTCACCCGCTCGCGCAACTGGGCGGGCGCGGTCGGATCGGCTTTCAGGCGCTCGGTCAGTTCCGCGAGCAGTTCGATCGTCGGGTCGATCTCGCGCCGCTTGCGCTCGGCGGAAATGCGCATCAGCATCTCCCACAGGTCGGTCTCGGCGACGAAATGGTCGCGCCGGTCGCCCTCGACATGGACGCGGCGGACGATAGCATAGGACTGCAATTCCTTCAGCCCGGTCGACACATTCGACCGCGCGAGGCCAAGCGTCTCGACGATCGTCTCGGCATCGAGCGGTCGGTCCGACAGATAGAGCAAAGCATGGACCTGCGCGACCGATCGGTTGACGCCCCAATAGGTCCCCATCTCCCCCCAATGGAGGATGAAGGCCTTGGCGTCGGGATGGTCGAGGATGCTCATGTCGATTCTTTCTGTTAAGACAGAAATATCGGAAAGAAGTGGCGCGGTCAAGTCGGCGATGAGGATGCGGGCACCTTCGCGTCTCTCGTTGGGGGAAGGAGCCAGGTGCATCGTGCTAAAGGAGGGGAGTGCACCTCCGCGACCCCGATCGTCACCCCGGACTTGGTCCGGGGTCCACGTCACCCCGCTACCGCCGCGTCGGGTTCAAGGACCACGGTGGGCCCCGGAACAAGTCCGGGGTGACGAGTTTGTGTTCCATATTTGTTCTTGTTCGACCGGCCCGTTTCTGCTATAGTAACGCCCGATGCAGGAGGCCCGTCCCATGCCCGCGACCGGACCTTTTTCCGTTACCCCTATGCACCTCACCCCGCGACACCCCCCTAAGGATGGTCATAACCTTTGTAACCTTTCAGCGCCCGAACCGGCGCTTCCCCCGGCCCGGCAATTCAGGCAGGGAAGGGCGGATATGCAGTTTCGCTGGCTTTTCTGGATCGCGGTCGCGGCGGGCGCGAGTTACTTTGCCGCCACGTGGCTGATGCCCGATGGCGCGGCGCTGACCGCGTGGAAAGGGCTTGGCGTCGGGTTGCTCGCGCTCTGGGCGGCGCTCAATGCGCGCTCAGCGAGCGGCTGGGTGATTGCCGCGGTGCTCGCGTTCGGCGCAACCGGCGATGTGTTGCTCGATGCCATGGGGCTGACGGTCGGCGCGGTCGCCTTCCTCGCCGGGCATCTGCTCGCGGCGGGTTTCTATTGGGCGTGGCGGCGGGAGGATTTGCGCGCGAGCGCACCGATCGCGGTGGGGCGGCTGGTGCTGATTCCGGGGATCGCCTGGTTCCTCCCCGCCGATCGCGCGGCCGCGCCGGGGATCGCGCTTTACGCCGGCGGGCTCGCGCTGATGGCGGCGGCGGCGTGGGTCAGCCGCTTTCCCCGGTTGCTGGTGGCGCGCGGCGCGCTGTTTTTCGCGGTGAGCGACTTGCTGATCTTCGCGCGCATGGGGCCGCTCGCGCACTCGGCCGCGCCCGGTCTGCTGGTGTGGCCGCTCTATTTCGGCGGGCAGGCGATGATTGCGTGGGGGGTGGTGGCGTATCTGCGGCGGGGGGCGGTGACGGGTTAACGCGTGCCTAATCGCAACCTACACCGTTCCACACCGTTTTTTTCGAGCGAAGTCGAGAAACAGGCCACCGGCGATGTCCCTCTTGGCTTGTTTCTCGACTACGCTCGAAACGAGCGGGTCAGGTTGAAAAGTGGGTGTCAGTCCCCCTCAGCCAAAATTGCCTCAATGCTCGCGCGCAGCGAATCGCGGGTCTGGTACAGCCAGTTGCCCGATCCGCGGCCCTTGGGCTCCTCCCATTTCTCGGTGATTTCGACGGCGAGTTGATGCGGATCGACGGCCAGCCCCGCCGCGCGCTTGGCGGCAATCGCTTCCTTGATTTCGGTGCGGAGGATGGCGTCGATATCCATGAATTTCAGTCTCCTTGGAGGCACACTATGCCCCGATTCCTCAGTGCAGGGAATATGTCCCAGAGACTATGGCTGCGACTATGGCTGCGACTATGGCTGCGACGATTGGCGCGCTCAGCCCGCGACCGGCAGCTTCACCTGGCCGGTTTCATCGCGCTCGATCGGGCTGTACGCGAACACCGCCGACAGCGGCAGCGGGGCATAGAGATGCGGGAACAATGCGCCACCGCGCGACGCCTCCCACTTTACGGCCGCGCCCATCGCGTCGAGATCGACGGCGGCCACCCAAAGATCGTGCTGCCCGGCGAAATGCTTGTCGACGGTCTCGGTCAACTGCGCCTGCGTCGACAGATGGATATAGCCATCGGCCAGGTCGATCGGCGCGCCCGCAAAGACCGCGTCGCGCTCGAGTGCCGCCATCTGATCGGCGGTCAGCACCTTGTAAGCGGTCGGCGTTTGCATGCGTTACCCAATCTTGGTAATTTGGCGGCGGAGGTATGCGACCATGCGCAACACGTCAATTGCTCTGAGCGATCACTGGGTGAAGTTCACCGCCGATCTGGTGGCCAGCGGCCGCTACGGCTCGACCAGCGAAGTCGTGCGCGAAGGGCTGCGGCTGGTCGAGGCGCGCCAAAAGCGGATCGCGCAGGTCGGCGCATTGATCGAGGAAGGCGAGGCGAGCGACTTTGTCGATGATTTCGACTTCGATGCCTATATCGCTAACGTTGAAGCCGAAGGCCCCGACCGCGCCGCATGAGGCAACGCTGGGCGACCAAGGCACTCAGCGATCTCGACGCGATCCGCGATCATTCGCGGCGGGAATGGGGTGCCCAGCAAACAGCGCGCTATCTACGCGCGATCCGTGCCGCCGTTACTGCCGCCGCCAAAGCGCCGATGCAAGCGGCCCCCGCCGATCATTATCGCCCCGGCTATCGCAAGATCACGGTGGGCGCGCATCTGATATTCTTCCGCATCAACGGCGACGCGATCGAAATTGCCCGCGTGCTCCACAGCGCGATGGACGTCGAGCCAAGGCTCGACTGACGATCACTCCGCGTCGGCCGTGGGCTCCGCCACCGCACCATCATCACCGCCGTCATCGCTTTCGCTGATCTTCGCCGCGCTCACGACATGCTCCTCCTTGCCGACGTCGAACAGCCGCACGCCCGCCGACGCGCGGCTGATCACACGCAGCGAATCGAGCGGCATGCGGATCAGCTTGGCCTGATCGGTCACCAGCATCAGCTGGTCATCGCGGGTCGCCGGGAAGCTGGCGACGACAGGGCCATTGCGGCCGATATTGTCGATGTTGGTGATGCCCTGGCCCCCGCGCCCGATCCGGCGATAGTCATAGGCCGACGACAGCTTGCCATAGCCATTGGCGCAGACGGTGAGGATGAACTGCTCTCGCGCCTGCAATTCGGCGAAGCGCTCGGCGTCCATCATCGGATCGCCTTCCTTCTCGGGCTTCCACGGCGCGAACTTCAGATAATCCTCGCGCTCTTCCTGGCTGGTGCCGACGCGGTGGAGGACGGAGAGCGAGATCACCGCATCGCCATTCTTGAGCGCAATGCCGCGCACGCCGGTCGAGTTGCGGCTCTGGAATTCGCGGACATCGTCGCCGGCAAAGCGGATTGCCTTGCCGTCGCGCGTCGCCAGCAGCACATCGTCGCCCGCATCGAGCAGTGCCACGCCGATCAGCGTGTCGTCGGAATCGTCACCGTCGAACTTCATCGCGATCTTGCCGTTCGATGGCACGTTGGTGAAGGCGTCCATCGAATTGCGGCGCACATTGCCCTTGGCGGTCGCGAACATCACGTGCAGCGCGCCCCATTCGGCCTCATCCTCGGGCAGCGGGAGCACGGTCGAGATTGTCTCGCCCTCGGCGAGCGGCAGCAGGTTGACCATCGGTCGCCCGCGCGTCGCCGGGCCGCCCTCGGGCAGCTTCCACACTTTCAGCCGATAGACTTTGCCGTGCGTCGAGAAGAACAGCACGGGGGTGTGGGTGCTGGTGACGAACAAGTTGGTGACGGCATCCTCGTCCTTGGTCGCCATGCCCGACCGGCCCTTGCCACCGCGCGCCTGCGCGCGGAAGCTGTCGAGCGTGGTGCGCTTGATATAGCCCTGGAGCGTGACGGTGACGACCATCGCCTCGCGCTCGATCAGGTCTTCGTCTTCGATCCCGTCAGCGGCGGCGGCGATCTCGGTCTTGCGCGGCGTGGCAAAGGCGGCGCGTACCTCGGCCAGTTCCTCGCGCATCACGGCGTAAAGCTTCACCCGGTCGGCAAGGATAGCGAGCAGCTCGGTGATCGATTCGGCCAGCGTCTTGAGCTCATCGCCGATCTCGTCGCGCCCCAGCGCGGTGAGGCGGTGGAGCCGCAGCTCGAGGATCGCGCGGACCTGAAGGTCGGACAGCTTGTAGGTGTCGCCGTCAATCTCGGCCTCAACCGCTTCGACGAGGCGGATATAGGGCAGGATCTCCGCGACTGGCCATTCGCGCGCCGCCAGCGAGGCGCGGGCGATCGCGGGATTGGCGGAACCCCGGATGATCCGCACCACTTCGTCCATATTGGTGACGGCGATCACCAGCCCGAGCAAGATGTGTGCGCGCTCACGCGCCTTGAGCAGCTCGAACTTCGAGCGTCGCGTGATCACTTCCTCGCGGAACTTCACGAAAGCATCGATGATGTCGCGCAGCGTCAGCGTCTCGGGCCGCCCACCGCGGATCGCGAGCATGTTGGCCGGGAAGCTCGATTGCGCCGGCGTATGCCGCCACAATTGGTTGAGCACCACTTCGGGGGTCGCGTCGCGCTTCAGGTCGATAACGATGCGCACGCCGTCGCGGTTGGACTCGTCGCGGATGTCGCTGATGCCCTCGACGCGCTTTTCCTTGGCGGCCTCGGCGATCTTTTCGACGAGCGCATTCTTGCCCGACTGATAGGGGATCTCGGTGAGTATGATCGAGCGCTTGTCGCCGCGCGATTCCTCGATCTTGTAGCGCGAGCGGACGATGATCGACCCGCGCCCTTCGGCATAGGCATTGCGGCAACCGCTGCGCCCCAGAATGATCGCGCCGGTCGGGAAATCGGGGCCGGGGACGATCTCCATGAGCTCTTCGATCGTCAGCGGATCGCCGCCGCTCACTGCGCGGTCGATCGTCGCCAGACACGCATCGATGACTTCGCCGAGATTGTGCGGCGGAATGTTGGTCGCCATGCCGACCGCGATGCCGCCCGCGCCATTGACGAGGATATTGGGGAAGCGGGCGGGGAGGACCGACGGCTCTTCGCGCGATCCGTCATAGTTGGGGATGAAATCGACCGTATCCTTGTCGATGTCGCCGAGCAGCGTCATTGCCGCCTTGGTCAGCCGCGCTTCGGTGTAGCGCATTGACGCCGGCATATCGGGGTCCATCGACCCGAAATTGCCCTGGCCGTCCATCAGCATCACGCGCATCGCCCAATCCTGGGCCAGGCGGGCGAGCGCCATGTAGATCGAGCTGTCGCCATGCGGGTGATAATTGCCCATCACGTCGCCGACGATCTTGGCGCATTTGCGATACGGCTTGCCGGGGACGAAGCCGCCCTCAAGGCTGGCGAACAGGATGCGGCGGTGGACCGGCTTCAGCCCGTCGCGCACATCGGGCAGCGCGCGTGAGACGATGACCGACATCGCATAGTCGAGGTAGCTCGACCGCATCTCGTCGACGATGCTGATCGGTGAAATATCGGAAGGGTCGGCGAGGCGTGTCTCGTCGGTCAATTTTTGACGCTTTCGGCTGATGTGACGATATGGTGACTCGTCTAGCCGATCAGATGCGGCAGTACCACCCCCGCGCGCGCTTGGGCATCCGCGCGGGGGGTGTTAGTCGGGCTATTTGCAGGCCTTTTTGTTGGCGTTACCGGCCTTTGAGCAATTATAGGTGATGGTCTTGCCGGTGGTGGTTTTGGTCGTGACCATGCGGCCACCGGCAACGGATTTGGGCTTGGCGGGCTTCGCCGCAGGCGCCGGCTTGGCGGCCATGGCAGGCGTGGGCTTGGCGGCAGGCGTAGTCGGCTTCGCAGCGACAGCGGGCTTGGCTGCGGGGGCCATCGCGGGTTTGGCGGCAGGGGCTGTGGCGGGCTTGGCTGCGGGGGCGGGCTTGGTGGCAGGGGCGGGCTTGGGCGCGGTTTGCGCGGAAGCCGCCGATGTCGCGACAAGCGCGGCGGTCAGCAGGGATGCGGTGATCAAGGAACGCATGCGGACTTCCTCTCATTCTATGACGGCCGTGTGACACGGCGCGCGCATCACGCTGCCCGATTGTCACGCCGCCGCCAATGACCGGGCACCAATCATGGGAAATTGTAACTTCTACGGGGAGATTTCGGCGCCGTCCCAAGCGAACAGCTTGCCGCTGTCGGGCGGGCGCAGGCCTTCGATCGTATCGAGCAGCTGCGCCGCCGCGCGCCCCGCGTCGAACAAATGACCCTCCGCGGCATTGCCCTGAAACGGCTTCGAAAGCGCCGTGTCCACGGTGCCGGGGTGCAGCGCGACGACGATCGAGCTCGAGTTGCGGCGGCGTTCCTCGATCGCGATCGTCCGGATCAGCTGGTTGAGCGCCGCTTTTGATGCGCGATAGCCGTGCCAGCCGCCCAGCCGGTTGTCCGAAATGCTGCCGACCCGCGCTGACAAGACGGCGAACACGCTCCGACCGGCCTTGGGCGTCAGCGGCAGGAAATGTTTGGCAACCAGCGCCGGGCCAATCGCATTGATCGCGAAGTTGCGCGCGAGCCAGTCACCGTCGAGGTCTTTCAGCGCCTTTTCGGGGCCACGTTCGCCATCGTGCAGCAGCCCGGTGGCGACGAAAACCAATGTCGGCGGTGGGCCCTTGGCGACCTCGGCAACCGCAGCAGCGATGCTCGCTTCGTCGGTGATGTCGATCCGCGCGGCGTCAGCGAATGATCGCGCGAAACGGTGGACGACGTCATGGCTGCCCTCTTCACCAATGGCATCAGCCAGTGCCGCGCCGATCCCGCCTGACGCACCGATGATCACTGCCGATTGTGCCATTGCCTGCGCCATCTTGCTCAGCTCCCTTGATGGCCCGGCGTCTAGGGGGCCTGTGCCGTTGTTCAAAGCCCATTCACCGCCGCATCGATACGAGGGATAGGTGCATTGGGTTGAACGGTATTGCGCGGGCCATTAAGGCGGCGTCCAACACGGGCAGTCCAATCGCCCCCAGGAGGAGATTTCTGACATGGTGACTTTGACCAAGGCAGCACGCGCCGCCATCCTGCTGATCGGCGCCGCCGCCATCGCGATGCCGATCGCGGCCCCCGCCAAGGAAAAGAAGAAGGAAGAGGCGGCGCCCGCCGGGCCGCAGCTCAGCCCTGAATTTCGCAAACTCGCCGTGCCTGCCGACACCGCGTTGCGCGCAATCGCCGACAAGCAGCGGGCCTCGATCACCACCGATGTGTCGGCCGATCTCGCCGCCGCCGAGCCGCTGGTCGCCGCTGCCGAAGCCGCCGCCAAGACCGAAGATGACAATTACTTCAAGCTCAGCTTCCGGCTGAAGATCGAAGACATGAAGGCGCAGGCCGCCGCAAAGGGGGATGTGGCGATCTATCGCCAGAAGGAAGGTGCGCTGATCGAGCCGCTGAAGGCCCTGATCGCGCATCCCCGCGCATCGGCGCCCGAGCGCGCCATCTATCTCAATCGGCTCGGCGAGCATGCCTATGACGTCAAGGACTATGCCGGGGCACTGACCTATTTCCAGCAAGCCAAGGCAGCGGGCTCGACCGCAAGCAATCTTGGGCTCAGCATTGTCCGCGCGAAGACCGAAGGCGGCGACATTGTCGGCGGTATCGCCGAGATGAAGGCGCTGATCGCGGCTGAGCGCGCCGCCGGTCGTACGCCGCCCGAGGCTTGGTATCTCTACCCCCGCGCGAAGGCGAATGGCGCCAAACTGACGGCCGAATTCCTCGATCTGACGAAGCTGTGGCTGGGGGCCTATCCGACCGCCAAGAACTGGCGCGACGCGTTGGTCTATTATGGCTTCCAGGGGCCGTACAAGCTCGACAAGCGCGAGCGCATCGACATTTTCCGGTTGCTGCGTTTGGCCAAGTCGCTTGGTGACCAGAATGACTATGCCGAATATGCGCAGAATCTGTTCGATGTCGGCTTGCCCGAAGAAGCCAAGGCGGTGATCGAAGAAGGCCGCGCGGCGGGCAAGGTGCCTGCGGCCGGTGGCCCGAACGCGATGATCATGACCGACGCGGTGGCGGCAATCAAAGCCGAAGGGCCGCTCGACGCGCTGGCCAAAAAGGCGGCAGCGGCGCCCAATGGCGTGCTCGCGGCGGCAACGGGCGATGGCTATCTGGGATCAGACGATTATGCCCATGCGATCGAGCTCTACACGCTTGCCCTGAAGAAGGGCGGTGTCGCCAAGCCTGAGGAAGTGCTGACGCATATGGGCATTGCTCAGGCACGGGCGGGCGACAAGGCCGGAGCCAAGGCGACGTTCGCAATGATCAAGTCGCCACCGCGCGCCGATATCGCGAGTTTCTGGATCCTGTGGCTCGATAGCGCGCCGGCCGCCTGAAATAGGGCATCGGAGCGGCGCGATCGCCCGCTCCGGTGCCTCAGTCTCGCTCAGCCGTCGATCGTGACGGGGATTCCCGGCACTGCTTTGGCCGTGCGGATGGTCAGTGACGTCTTGACGCTCGCGACATTGGGCGCGGTCGTCAGCCGCGACGTCAGGATTTCCTGGAAAGACTTCAGGTCGGTCGCGACCAGCTTCAGGATGAAATCGATCTCGCCATTGAGCATATGGCATTCGCGCACTTCGGGAATGGCGGCGATGTGGCTTTCGAATGCGGCCAGATCGGATTCGGCCTGGCTACGCAGCGACACCATCGCGAAAACGGTGATCGGATAGCCCAAAGTCGCCGCGTCGAGATTGGCGTGATAGCCCCGGATCGCGCCCTGTTCCTCCAGCGCCCGAACGCGGCGCAGGCACGGCGGCGCGGTGAGCCCGACACGTTCGGCCAGATCGACGTTGGTCATGCGACCATCTTCCTGCAGCAGATCGAGAATCTGCCGGTCGATCCGATCGAAGGCCATACGCATTCCTTCCGAATTCTGAACATATCAAAGCGTGAGCGCTGCTATCCTATTATATAATTGCTGGCAAACGCAATTGTCCCACATTGTGACGTGCCAAAAAGAACGGTTCCCTTCGCCGACTCCAAGCGGTTAAGAAATCCTTACGACGACGGCGATGGGCCGCGTCAAGGAACCGTGATTTGCGATTCGACGACAGCCTTTCGACTGTGTTGGCGACAGACGCGTCGACCCCTTTTGGCGCGCAGACCGCGTGGCGCCAGCTGGTCGATCTCGTCGGGCGGGGCCGCGCCGAGGCGACGCCCGAGACGATTGCCAAGCTGCGCGATCTGCGCGCGCGCGTCCCGGCCAGGGTGCGTGCGGCCTCGGCACGCGCGCTGACCTATGCGATGCCGCCCGCGCCACTGGTGCGGCTGTTCGCCGAAGATGATGCGACGATCGCCGGGCCCGTGCTGCGCAGTGCCCGACTGCCCGCGAGCGACTGGACCGCGATGCTCGTTGCGATGTCGGCGCAAGGCCGCGCGATTTTGCGCCACCGCCGCGATTTGCCGCCTGAAGTGATGCGCGCGCTGAGTGATTTTGGCGCGGTCGATTTCGTCTTGGCCACGGAAGTGCCGACCGCGCCGCCGACCGTAGAATCGTTGCCCGTTGCGCCCGGTGTCCGGTCGCGTCCGGCGGCCGCCTGGGATGCACTGGTCGCCGATCTCGAGCAGGCCGAAACTACGCCAACGCTACCGTCACCTGCGCTTGACCCGGCACCGCTCGCCGAATCGGATTTTGCATCCTTTGCCAGCGTCGCACAGGCACTGCCCGCCGTGGTTGAGGCACGCCGTCAGGTGGCGGCTGGGGAAGTGGCGCTGCCTCCGGTGGCAGCCCAGCCGGTGGCCGCGC
Organism: Sphingomonas sp.; assembly: GCF_019749955.1. GTDB lineage: Bacteria > Pseudomonadota > Alphaproteobacteria > Sphingomonadales > Sphingomonadaceae > Sphingomonas. The sequence goes on along the minus strand of NZ_JAIEPC010000101.1, from coordinate 2,264 downwards.
CCGCTGAGGCGCCCCCGGGGCCGTTCCAAATCCCCGATATCGTCGCCCGCATCGACGCCTTTCGTCGGCAGCGCGGCGAAGCCCCGTCGCCCGCCCTTGCCCTACCGGTCGCCGCGCCCGCGTTGGCCCCGACCGTCAACGCGCGCAGCTTCCAGTTCGAAACCGATGCCGACGGCATCATCCGCTGGGTCGCTGGTGTCGAGCGCGCCGCCGTCATCGGCATCTCGATTGCCTATGGCGCGGCGGGGGCTGCCGCCGTTGATGGCATTGCGACAGGCGCGTTTCGTCGCCGCGCGCGACTCGATGATGCGCGGCTTGAGATTGCCGGCCAGTCGTCGGCCGCAGGCGCGTGGCGAATTTCGGCGATTCCCTGTTTCGACCGCATCAGCGGCGCGTTCATCGGCTATCGCGGCGCCGCCCGCCGCCCGCGCGCCGATGAGCAAGCGCATATCGAAAGCGGCACGATCGATTCGCTGCGCCAGCTCGTCCACGAATTGCGCACGCCGACCACGGCGATTGCGGGCTTTGCCGAAATGATCGAAGGTCAGGTGCTGGGACCGGTCGCGGACAGCTATCGTGGCTATGCCGGTACCATTGTCGAACAGGCGCGCGCGCTGCTCGGCGCGATCGACGACCTCGATCTGGCGACGCGTATCGAATCGCACGCGCTCGATCTGCGGCCAACCGACGTGCCGCTCGCGCCGATTCTGGTGCGGGTGATCAAGGATCTCGAGCCGCTCGCAGCACTGCGCGGGGCGGAGACAACGCTCGACATCGGCTATGACGTGCTCGCCAAGGGCGATGACCGGGTGATCGAGCGCTTGCTCGCGCGGTTGATCGCCGTGCTGGTGTCGGCAGCGCGCGCGGGCGAGACGATCGCGGTGCTTGCCACCCGCGAAGACGGCGATGCCGTGGTGCGCCTGACCCGACCCGAAGCGCTGGCGGTTGCGTCGGGCAATGCGCCGTCGCTGGCCATCGATGCCGAGGAAGAAGCCGCTGCCGGAGCACCCCTGCTCGGGTCGGGCTTTGCGCTGCGACTCGCCATGAATTTGGCGCGTGAACTCGGCGGCGCGCTGATCATCGGCGAGGCGCGCTTGACTTTGCGGCTGCCCGCCGCCTTTGCTGGCGATATGGGACAGGCTTCGACCAACTGAGCGTGATGGCGGGATTTTCACCGCCGGCGCCTGCGCCCGCCGCGCTGGTCGATTGGCCCGCCGATTTCGGCACGCGCTTCACGATCTTCGTCGACACCGAAGAAGAATTCGACTGGCGCGCCGGTTTCGCGCGCGATGCGCATGGGACAACCTCGGTTGCGGCGATTCCCGCAGCGCATGCGCGCTTTGCTGAGCGCGGCGTGCCGCTCGTATATCTGGTCGATTATCCGATCGCGACTGATCCCCGCGCGATCGACATATTGCGCGGCGTCATCGCTGACGGACGCTCGGCGATCGGCACGCAGCTTCATCCCTGGGTCAATCCGCCGTTCGATGAGGCGCTGGGCGCCGCCAACAGCTATGTCGGCAATCTGGGCGAAACGATCGAGGCGGCCAAGCTCGACGCGCTCACCGACGCGATCACGCAGGCGTTCGGCACGGCCCCGATCGTCTACCGCGCGGGGCGTTATGGCATCGGCCCGAACAGCTGGCGGCTGCTCGCCGAACGCGGCTATCGCATCGATAGCTCGATTCGCGCGCGCTATGATTATCGCGCCGACGGCGGGCCTGATTTCGCGGGCGTGGGCAACGACGCCTTTCGCTGTGGCCCTGACGGCGCGCTGATCGAACTGCCGCTGACGACCGTCTTCACCGGGGCGATGCGCGGCGGGGGCGAGCCCTTGTACCGCGCGCTCGGTCGCCTCCCACGCGCACGCGGCGTCGCGGCGCGCGCAGGGATGCTCGCGCGCGTGTCACTGACGCCCGAAGGGATGCCGCTTGCCGACGCACTCGAAGCGGTGCGCGTTGCCGTGGGGGAGGGGACGCGGCTGCTCAACTTCGCCTTTCACTCGCCGTCGCTGGTGCCGGGGCACACACCCTATGTGCGCGACGCCGCCGATCTGGCCCGGTTTCACGCTTGGTGGGATGGCGTGCTGGACTTGCTCGACCGGCTCGGGGTGCGCCCTGCGACGCTCGCCGACCTGCTCGCTGCCGCCTGAACCTTGCGCAGCCGTGCGCGCTTGCCTAGTCGGTACTCAAGGGCCTGTAGCTCAATGGTAGAGCCAGCCGCTCATAACGGCCAGGTTGCGGGTTCGAATCCTGCCGGGCCCA
>NZ_JAIEPC010000027.1 GCF_019749955.1 Sphingomonas sp. | reverse complement strand
TCCACCATCATGCTCGCCATAGCGGGGTCAATGTTGGGCGCCGATAAGGGGTCAACATCCCGCGCCGGTTGACAGGCTTGTTCATTCGCTGTCGACGAGGACGACTTCGGCGTCGTCAATCGCTGTCACCGTGATCGTGCGCCCGCCGAAGATGGCGGCGCCGTCGCGCGCATCGACCCGCTCGCCGTCGATCTCGATCGTGCCGCGTGCCGGGACGAGATAGGCGTGGCGCCCTTCGCCGATTGCATAGCGGATCGTCTCGCCCGCCTGCACCGTCGCCGCAAGCACCCGGGCATCGGCGCGGATGGGGAGCGCGCCTTCATCCTCGGCGAAACCGCTGGCGAGCGTGACGAACTTGCCGCTGCGATCGGCCTTGGGGAAGGGCTTCGCGCCCCAGCTGGGATTGCCGCCGAGCCGCTTGGGCTCGATCCAGATCTGGAAGATGCGCGTGGTTTCGGGCTCAAGGTTATACTCGCTGTGGCGCACCCCGATGCCGGCGCTCATCACTTGGACGTCACCAGCCTCCGTGCGGCCCTTGTTGCCCATCGAGTCCTGATGGGTGATCGCGCCCGAGCGGACATAGGTGATGATTTCCATGTCGCGGTGGGGGTGCGGCGGAAAGCCGCTGTTGGCGGCGATTTCGTCGTCGTTCCAAACGCGGATCGCACCCCAGCCCATGCGAGCAGGGTCATAATAGTCGGCGAACGAGAAGTGATGCCGGGCATTGAGCCAGCCATGATCGGCATGGCCCAGGCTGGCGAACGGGCGGCGGTCGATGGTCGATTGGATGGTCGCGGTCATCGTGGGTCTCCTTTGTTGCCGCCAAGATAGGTGATTTGATTACGGCGTAAATGGAAACGGTGGAAACCTATCGTTTCGATTGATAGAGTGGTGACCAAGAGGAGAAGGCAATGCGGTTACCCGATCTCGAAGCCTGGGCGATCTTCGCTTGTGTGGTCGAACATAAGTCGTTCAGCGGCGCCGCCGATGCGATTGGCCTGTCGAAAGCGACCGTGTCGAAAGCGATCACGCGGCTCGAAGCGCAGCTTGGCACCGGGCTGTTCCACCGCACCTCACGCCGCCTCGCGCTCACCGAAAGCGGGCGGACACTGGCCGACCACGCGCAGCGCATCCTCGCCGAAGCGCGCGCGGCGGAGGAAGCCGCGAACGATGGCGCTGCGGCGCTCGCCGGGCGCGTGCGAGTGAGCGCACCGATGAGCTTTGGCCTCGCGCATGTCGCGCCGCTGCTGGCGCGATTCCTCGCCGAGCATGACCGGATCGAGATCGAACTCGACCTGTCCGACGCGGTTACCGATATCGTCGCGGAAGGGTTCGACATTGCGCTGCGCATCGGCAGCCTGCCTGACAGTTCGCTGCGCGCGCGGCGGCTGGGCCCGGTCGCGATGCACATCATCGCCGCGCCTGCCTATCTGGCCCGCTATGGCCGCCCGACCCATGCCGGTCAGCTCGGCGAGCATCGGCTGCTCGGCTACACCAACGCGAGCGGCCCGCTCCACCTGCGCGGCCCCGGCGGCGCCGAAGTCGCGGTGCGTTTCGCCGGGCCGCTCGGCGCCAACAGCGGCGAAGCGATCTTGCCCGCACTGCGCGCCGGGCTGGGGATTGCCGTGCTGCCCGACTTCATCATCGCCCGCGACATCGCCGCCGGGACGGTCGAGCCGATCCTCACCGACTGGCACAGCACGCCGATTGGGCTGCATTTGATGACCCCGCCGGGCACGCTGCGGCCCGCCCGCGTTGAAGCTTTGATAAGCTTCCTTACCGAGGAGATCCGCCGCCAATGCCCGCCCGAACCGCGCATTGACTCGGCGCGACTCGTGGATTGAGGCCGATTAATCACAAATTAACCTTTTGCCTTCATCCGTTGTTTGGTTAATGCTGTACCGTGAGCGGCGCGCCGAACAGGAAGGCGCGGCGCTGCAACAGGGGGAAAGCCAGATGCGCGTGCTGCTGATCGAGGACGAGCCGACGACGGCGAAGGCGATTGAACTGATGCTCTCAGGCGAGGGCTTCAATGTTTATACCACCGATCTGGGCGAGGAAGGCCTCGATCTGGGCAAGCTCTATGATTACGACATCATCTGTCTGGATCTGAACCTGCCCGACATGCACGGCTATGACGTGCTCAAAAAGCTCCGCGTCGCCCGCGTGCAGACGCCGGTGCTGATCCTGTCGGGCAATGCCGAAATGGATTCAAAGGTCCGCAGCTTCGGCTTCGGCGCTGACGATTATGTCACCAAACCCTTCCACCGCGAAGAACTGGTCGCGCGCATCCACGCCGTGGTGCGCCGCTCCAAGGGGCATTCGCAGAGCATGATCCGCACCGGCAAGCTCGCGGTCAACCTCGACGCCAAGACCGTCGAAGTCGACGGCGCGCGCGTCCATCTGACCGGCAAGGAATATGCGATGCTCGAGCTGCTGAGCTTGCGCAAGGGCACCACGCTGACGAAGGAAATGTTCCTCAACCACCTTTATGGCGGGATGGACGAGCCCGAACTCAAGATCATCGACGTCTTCATCTGCAAGCTGCGCAAGAAGCTCGGCATGGCGTGCGACGGCGAAAACTACATCGAGACCGTCTGGGGCCGGGGCTATGTGCTGCGCGAGCCCGACGAAGTGAGCGCCACCAAGGTCGCCTGATCGGCTAAAGCTCGAGGGGGCAAAAGGCCTGCGATCTCAGGGGAGGTCGCGGGCCTTTTCGTGTCGCGCGCAGCGGCCATAAAAAACGGGAGGCCGCAGCTGCGACCTCCCGCCAAGGCTCGGGGGATAATCAGAGACCGACGATACCGCCGTCGTTCTTGGTGATGACGATCGTGGCCGAACGCGGCCGCGTGCCAGCAGCCGCAGTACCGGTCGCCTGCGTCGCCGGCCAGCCGCTCGACGGTGCGGCAGTCGTACCGTTTTCGCCGGGGTGCTGGATGTTGACGAACAGCGTGCGGCCATCGGGGGTCGAATCAATGCCGGTGATCTCGCAATCGATCGGACCGACAAGGAAGCGGCGGAGTTGGGTGCCGGGCGCCCGACCGACACGCGTCGCCTGCGTGCTGCCGCCCGAATTGGTGATGGTGCGTGTGCCGCCGTCGTTCACCGTGCCGGGAATGGCGAGCAGCATCTGGTTGTTGGTCACGTCACGGAAGGCGTTGTCGTCAGTCTGGATCCAGAGGAACGGATTGATCTGGCCCGATGCGTTCGACGGACGCCCGAACCACAGACCGTCAGGCGACGAGAAGTCGTTGGTCGCGTCGAGGCCAGACAGGTTGATGTTGGTCGGATTCAGGTCCGATCCCGCAGCGAACAGGTAAATGTCCCACGTAAAACCGACCGATTCCGAGTTATCGCCAATTTCGCGCAGGCGCAGGATGTGGCCGTTGCGATTGCCGACCGCCGTGCTCGGCGGATCGACATAGGCGCGCGGGTTGGCGGCGTTGGTGGTTGCCGGGGTACGCGAGGCATTGTTGGTCAGCGTGAGGTACATCTCGCCGGTTACCGGATTGACGGCGGTCCACTCGGGGCGATCCATCCGCGTGGCGCCAAGGGCGTCGGCGGCAAGGCGCGCGTTGATCAGAACATCGGCCTGATCCGCAAACGAATATGTCGCGTTGGCCGCCGTCAGCGGGCCGTTGCCGAACGTCAGTGCGGCCCAGGTGCCCGTGCCGTCGGGCTGGAAGATCGCCACGTAAAGCGTGCCCGAGTCGAGATATCTGTCACCGATCGCGAGGCGATCGGCCGACTGCGCATCGGCAGGGGCCCAAGGCGTCGCCGATACGAACTTGTACAGATACTCGTTCTGGGCATCGTCGCCCATGTACCAGGCGGGACGACGACCGGCGACGAAGTTCGACGGCCAGGCCCCTTCGTGGTTGAAGCGACCGAGCGCGGTGCGCTTGCGCGGGGTGCTGGTGGGGTCATAAGGGTCGATTTCGACGACCCAGCCGAACTGGTTGGGCTCGTTGCGATAATCGTCGGTCGCGGTCGCGCCGGTGACTTGCGCATTCCAGCGGCGATAGATGGTGCTGGTGGAAACGGCGGGCACCACCGTCGACCAGCCATAATTCCCCGTGTTGCTCGTCACGCCATTGCGCGTGAGCGCGGTGACTTCCCGGGCCGTGCGCAGCGGGTTGTCGGTGGCGGGCGGACGGCGGAAATAACCGGCCCAGTTTTCCTCACACGTCAGGTTGGTGGCCCAAGGCGTGTAGCCGTTGGCGCAGTTGTTGATCGTGCCGCGACCGTTCATGCCGGTGGGCGAAAACACGGTGCGAAGCTGCATGTTGCCAGCAGCCGGCCCGCGGAACGTCATCGGCGTCTGCGGCGTGATGCGGCGGTTGAAGCTGCTGCCGATCGTGTAGCTCCAGGCGCCAGCGGCGCTGCGCGTGACTTCGATCACGCTGAGCCCGTGACACTCAATTTCCCGGATCGCTTCGCTTTCGGGGCGGGCGCCGCTGACCGACGTCGGGCCGGTCGGGTGCAGATACTGCTGGTTGATATTCTCGTGGTTCATCACGAGCAGTCCGCGGCTGTTGTTGGTATCGTCGCGCGCTGTGCCGGCCGCATTGAGACCATAATAATAGAGCGCGTCGCCGTGATCGCCGCAGCGCGCGCCATAATCATTGTCGGTGCCATCGTTGCGAAACGCGGCCGTGCTCGCATTGATCGGGTCACCGAGGCGATACAGCACGGTCACAGTATAACCGGCGGGGACGGTGACCACGTCGAGCAAATTCTTCGCGATGGCGTTGAAGCCGATCTGCGCGGGCGACACAGTGATCGTCGTGTCGGCACTGCTCGCCTGACCGATATTGTCGTTCGCCTGGTAGCGGAAAACCAGCGGCGTCGCGACCGACACTGCGGGCGAGATGAAGGTGAACACGTTTGCGGTCGCACCCGGGATCAGCGTCACGGCTGGCCCCGAAAGCTGGAACACGCTCTGCGACGCGATGCTGCCGTTATCGGTAGCGGTCCCGGTGAGCGTGACGACGCGCCCAGCCGAGGTGTTGCCCGACGAACCAAAAGTAACGACCGGGCCCGGATCAGTGGCGGTGGGGGTCGACGAGCTGGGGCTGCATGCCGTCAGCACCGAGCCACCGAATACCGCAATCGCTGCGGCCGACGCACCACTGCGCAGCGCATCACGCCGCGAATAGCGGGCATCGATCATCGCATCCAGCGAGGGATTTTCGGTGCGATTGGTATCGACGTCACCATCGTCGTAGCTAAAGGAAACGCTCATCGATTCGGTCATGGTAACCCCCATTGGCGCTGCGCGAGTCCGCGCTCGCGTTGACAATCGCCAACGCTATTGCGCGTCCAATCGGACGCTTTGATGGAAGTTCGATGACGTATTAATGAATGTTAAGCGTCGTTAATGTTTCAACACGCCGGCGCGCATGGTGGTCACCGACGCTGCCAAACTTTCGCGCCGCCGATCCACGTCTGCTCGACCTGGGTCGCGCGGAGATCGCTGGCCGATACCGCCGTCGGATCGCGGTCGACGATGATGAAATCGGCATATTGGCCCGGCGCCAGCCGCCCGAATTGCGCCTCGGCAAAGCCCGCATAGGCAGCATCGATGGTATAGGCTTTCCAAGCCTGTTCGCGCGTCAACCGTTCCTGCGGCTGCCAGCCGCCGAACGGCTGCCCCTCGGCATCGGTGCGGGTGAAGCCCGCCGCCCAGCCCGCGAAGGGATCGGGGCTTTCGACCGGATAATCGGTGCCGAACGCCAGCGGCACACCTTCCTTCAGCATGGTCGCCCAGGCATAGGCGCCGACCAGCCGATCGGCGCCCAGCCGCGCCTCGGCCATGATCCGGTCGCTGGTCTGGTGCACCGGCTGCATCGACGCGATGATGCCGTGGCGCGCGAAGAGCGGTAGATCGGCGGCATCGACGATCTGGGCATGCTCGATCCGCCAGCGCCGGTCGCCTTTGTAGGTTTCCGCAAGTTCGTCGATCGCGCCGAGTATTTGCGCATTGGCGCGGTCGCCGATGGCATGCACCGCGACCTGATAGCCGTCCATCGCGGCGCGGCTCATCAGGTTGCGGAGCTGGGCATCGCTCAGGAAACCCGCGCCTGTCTGGTTAGCAGCATCGCTATAGGGCGCCTTCAGCCACGCCCCGCGCGAGCCGAGCGCGCCATCGGTGTAGAGTTTGACGCCGTTGAGCTTCAGTCGCCCCTGATACAGCCACGGCGTCGGCCCGGCGCCGCCGATGCGGATCGTGTCATCGACGCCCGCGCCATAGCTCATGATCCGCACACGCAGTCCACCCGCATCGCCGACACGCCGATAGGTGAGCCACTCGTCGACCGTCGTGCCCATGTCGGCGGTTGCGGTGATACCAAAGCCGAGCAGGATTTCCTGCGCCTTATAGAAAGCGAGCGTCTGTTCCTTCGGGAGCGGCACGGGCACCGCCCGGCGCACCAGCGCCTGGGCGGAATCGACGAACACGCCACTCGGCTCAGCGCCGGTCTTTTCGATCCGCCCGCCGGCCGGCGTTTCGCTCTTGGCGGTCACGCCCGCGGCTTTCATCGCCGCACTGTTAGCCCAGCTCGCATGGCCGTCAGCGCGCGCCAGCCACACTGGCCGATCGCTCACCACTGCGTCGAGATCGGCGGCAGTGGGAAAGCGGCCCAGGCCCCATTTCTCCTGATTCCACCCGCCGCCCAATATCCAGTTGCGCTCGGGATTGGCGGCAACATAAGCGGCGATCTTTGCCTTCGCCTCATCAAGCGTCTTGGTGTCGGACAGGTCGAGTTCGAGCGCGCGAAATCCCAATTCCATCACATGGCCATGTGCGTCGACGAAGCCGGGGAGCAGCACCTTGCCCTTCATGTCCGCGCGCCAATCGAGCCGGTCGGGGCGTTTGTCGCCGTCCTTCAGCAGCCGCACAACCTTGCCGTCGCTCGACACGACAATGCCGGTGAAGCGCACGGGCGTGCCACGTTCGTCGAGCGTAATCCCGTCGACATTGTCGACCAGTGCGTCGGCATAAGCGGGGGCGGCGAGCAACAGCGCGGCAAGCGCGAACAGCTTCTTCATTCAGGTCATCTCCCGGGCGCACCGACTGAGCCGCCAGCCATTGCGCATAAGCACTGTTCCCCCGTGGCGCCAGATGGTCTAGGCCCCCGCCCCACCACCGCCTTTGGGCTGTAACCCGAAGTCCCGGCAGCTTGAGGACCAGACGGCGCGCATGGCGAGCATTCCCGACCTTCCCGTATCGATCGACGATGTCCGCGCGGCCCATGCCCGTATTGCGCCATCGATCGTCCGCACGCCGACACTTGTCAGCCGCACGCTGTCGGAGATGACGGGCGCGACGGTTTATCTGAAGTTCGAGAACCACCAGTTCACCGCGGCCTATAAGGAACGCGGCGCGCTCAACACGCTGCTCCAGCTGCCGCACGAGACCAAGGGGGTGATCGCCGCGTCGGCAGGCAATCATGCGCAAGGTCTGGCCTATCACGCGCACCGGCTCGGCATTCCCGCGACGATCGTGATGCCGACGACCACGCCGATCGTGAAGGTCACCCAAACCGAAGGGCACGGCGCCAACGTCATCCTGGTCGGCGAGACTTTCGACGAAGCCTATGCCCATGCCCGCTTGCTCGAAGCCGAGCAGGGGCTGACCTTCGTCCACCCGTTTGACGACCGGCGCATCATCGCGGGGCAAGGCACGACGGCGATCGAAATGCTTGAGGATGCCCCCGACATCGACATGTTCGTCACCCCCATCGGCGGCGGCGGGTTGATCAGCGGGATGGCGGTGGTCGCGCGCGCGGCGGACCACCCGATAGAGGTCGTTGGCGTCGAAGCCGAGCTGTTCCCGTCGATGCACAACCGGGTCAACCACGGCCAGCTGCCCTGCGGCGGCGAAACGCTGGCCGAAGGCATTGCGGTGAAGGAGCCGGGGCTGATCACCGGTCGCATGGTCGAACTGCTCGTCAACGACATTGTGCTGGTGAGCGAACGCAGCCTCGAAAAAGCGGTGTCGCTGCTTGTCCAGATCGAAAAGACCGTGGTCGAAGGCGCTGGCGCCGCTGGCCTCGCGGCGCTGATTCAGCATCCCGAACGCTTCAAGGGCAAGACTGTCGGGCTGGTGCTGTGTGGCGGCAATATCGACACGCGGCTGCTCGCCAATGTGCTGGTGCGCGATCTCGCGCGTTCAGGGCGGCTGGCGCGCGTGCAGATCAGGTTGCAGGATCAGCCGGGGGCGCTGTTCAAGCTGGCGGGGGTGTTCGATGCCGAGCGCGTCAACATCATGGAAGTCTATCACCAGCGCATCTTCACCTCGCTCCCCGCCAAGGGCTTGATCACCGAGATCGAATGCGAGACGCGCGACCGTGCGCATCTTGAGCGCTTGCTGACGGCGGTGCGCGCGGCGGGCTATGAAGCGAGCCTGATCGAGCTGGCCTGAGGCGCGGCCGAGCCAAAACGAATCGCCGGAACGACAGGCCGAGTGGCGCACCGCGTGCGCCGAAGCGACCAATCGGCTATGCTTGGCCCAGTGCACGGGGCCTGGCGCCGCTTATCCACAGCTCTGTTAACCCTCTTTCGTGGTAAAGCGGCTTTTCATCATGACGCGGACGATTCATAACGTCGTTCAAGCGCGTCGGCAGGCGTCGCGCGAGAGGACCAGCCGGCGGTGACTGCGCCTTTTCGCTTTCCGCGATTCTTTGTGACCAGCCCCTCGCCCTGCCCCTATTTGCCGGGGCGGCTGGAGCGCAAGGTGTTCACCGAGCTCGCCGGACCGCACGCTGCCGAGCTCAACGATGCGCTTGGCCGAATCGGTTTCCGCCGCAGCCAGTCCGTCGCCTACCGCCCGAGCTGCGCGGGCTGTTCGGCCTGTGTGTCGGTGCGCGTGGTCGCCGACGAATTCGTGCCCAATGCCACCCAACGCAAGCTGATCCGTCGCCACGCCGACCTCGACGTTACCGCGTGCAAGCCCTGGGGAACCGACGAGCAATATGAACTGCTGCGCCGGTATCTGTCGAGCCGCCACCCCGGCGGCGGCATGGCCGGGATGGACGAGACCGATTATGCCGACATGGTCGAACAGTCGCCAGTCAAATCCTATATCATCGAATATCGCGAACCGGCGCGCTTCGGTCGGCGCGGGCGGCTGGTGGGCGCGTGCCTGACGGACCAGCAGGCTGATGGCCTGTCGATGATCTATAGTTTTTTCGATGCCGATGCGGCGGATCGCCAGGGGCTCGGCAATCTCATCATTCTCGACCACATCCTGCGCGCGCGGGCAGCGGGTCTGCCCTATGTCTATCTGGGCTATTGGGTGAAAGGCAGCGCGCGGATGAGCTACAAGACGCGCTATCGCCCGATGGAAGCGCTAGGACCGACCGGCTGGAGCCTGCTGGAGGACGAGGACATCCCGCCGGTGCGACTGCCCGCGGTGGCCGACGAACTGGTTTAGGACGCTCTGCGAGCCTGGCATCCGCCGTTCGCGGGGGTGCCTTTCCGACGCCGACCCGCTATCGCTGCTTCACGAAGGCGTCACCCGGCAAATGCCAGGCGGTGATCCTGATCAGGGGAGATGGATGATGCGGATCGCAATCGCACTGGCACTATTGGCCACGAGCAGCATGGCGGCCGCCGTCGACGATATCCTGCCGACGGGCCAGCGCATCACCCCGCTTGCCGCCCCCGGCAGCAGCATGATCGCGCTCGACCCCGCGCTGGCCGATATGCCGACGCTGCGGCTCGGCTGGGCGACCAATGCGGTGTTGTCGCCCGACCGCACGCGGCTGGCGATCATCACCTCGGGCACCAACAGCCTGCTCAATGCCAAGGGTGGCCCGGTCAGCCCCAAGGCGTTCGGCGACTATATCGTGATTTACGACGTGACCGGACCGACCCCGCGCCGCACCGCGACGCTGGCGATTTCGGCGAGCTATGGCGGCATTGTCTGGAGCGCCGATGGGCAAAAGCTTTATGCCGCGCTCGGCGTGTTCGACAGCGTGCAGGCCTTTGCCCGCACCGGCGATGACTGGGCACCAGCGGGCGCGCCGATCAAGCTCGGCCACAAAGTCGGCATCGGTATCGGTACCGCGCCGCTCGCCGCCGGGGTCGCGCTGTTCGACGGCGGCGGCAAGCTCGCGGTCGCCAATCGCCACAATGACAGCATTTCGATCGTCGATCTGGCGACGGCTAGCGTCCGCGAGATCGACCTTCGGCCCGGCGGCGGCAAGGCTGGTGGGACTTCGCCTTATTGGATCGCCGCGACGGGCAAAACGCTCTGGGTAACGAGCCAGCGCGACCGCGAGCTGGTCGAAGTCGATCCCGCCGCTGGTCGCGTGCTGCGTCGCGTCGCGCTGAAGGGCGTCCCCAACCGCGTCATCACTGATCGCGCGGGCAAGCGACTGTTCGTGACCGAAGACAATGCCGATCTGGTCGAGATCATTGATGCGGCAAAAGGCGTGGTCGCCCAAGCCGTGCCGACCCTGCCCAACACGCCCACACGGCCACGCGGCGCCACACCGACCAGCCTGACACTGTCGGGCGATGAGCGCACGCTTTACGCCACCAATGGCGGCACCAATGCCGTCGCGGTGATCAGCCTCACCGGCCCCAAGCCGCGCCTGACCGGGCTGATCCCGACCGGCTGGTACCCCGCCGCCGTTGCCTGGACACCCAAGCGGCTGTTCGTGCTCGATACCAAGGGCCAGGCCGGTCCCAATCGCGGTTGGTGCGCGCAGACGAGCCGGATGAAGCAGCAGGGCGACTGCGCGAAGCCGGGCGTTGGGCGTGCGAGCAACGACTATATCCTCCAGCTCGTCCGATCGCACCTGCTGACGATTCCGATTCCTTCGGCCAAGACGCTCGCCACGCTCACGCCGCGCGCGCTCGCCAATGCGCGGATCGGGGCCGCCGCCAGCCGGGCCGACACGCTCAGAATGGCCGAGCTGCGCAAACGCATCAAACACGTCATCTATATCGTGAAAGAAAACCGCACCTATGATCAGGTGCTCGGTGATCTGCCGCGCGGCAATGGCGACCCCAGCATCGCGCAGTTCGGTCGCGCGCTGACGCCCAACCAGCATGCACTGGCCGAGCAATTCGTCACGCTCGATGATTTCCGCGTGTCAGGGGAAGTGTCGGGCGACGGCTGGCAGTGGAGCACGGCCGCCCGCGCGACCGACGTCAATGAACAGCTCACCCACACCTATTACGCCGCCAAGGGCGGCAGCTATGACAGCGAAGGCACTGAGCGCAACGTCGTCGTCTCGGGCAACAAAGCCGCGCGCCGCGCCGCCCATCCGCAAGTCGATGAGGACGACGATCGCCTCGCAGGCAACCGCAATGCCGCTGAAGTCGACGGCCCCGAAGACGAGCGCGGCTTGGGCTATCTCTGGGACGCTGCCCACCGCGCGGGCAAATCGGTGCGCAACTATGGCTTCTTCCTCGATCTGACGCGCTATGACCTGCCCGCCGACAAGGGCGGCATCCCTCCGATCGAAGATCCGTTTGCGAGCAAGACCCCCGTCGCGGTGGTGGCCAGCCAGTTTCTGACGCCGCTCACCGATCCTTATTTCCGGGGCTTCGACAGCCAGTTGCCCGATTTCTTTCGCTTCAAGGAATGGCAGCGCGAATTTGCGGGGTTCGAGGCCAAGGGCGCGATGCCCGCGCTGTCGTTCGTGCGCTTCATGAACGATCACATGGGCGCGTTCGACAAGGCGATCCGCGGCGTCAACACGCCCGAAACGCAGCAGGCCGATAACGACTATGCCGTTGGCCTGCTCGTCGAGGCGATCGCCAAGAGCAAATTCGCCAAGGACACGCTGGTGTTCGTGCTCGAAGACGATGCACAGGACGGCCCTGACCACGTCGACGCGCACCGGTCGATCGCGTTTGTCGCCGGACCTTATGTCAAACAAGGCGCGGTGATTTCGACGCGCTACACCACGGTCGACATGATCCGAACGATCGAGGCGGTGCTGGGGCTGAAGCCGAACAATTTGTTCGACGGCGGTGCTCGACCAATGGCCGATCTGTTCGACCTGACGCAGGGGCCGGGCTGGTCGTTCAAGGCGACACCCGCCGATATCCTCTATTCGACGCAACTCCCGCTGCCGCCGCGCACTACCGCCGGACCGATTGCGCTGCCCCGCCACGACGCCGCGTGGTGGGCGGCTGAGACGCGCGACTTCGATTGGTCGTCGGAGGACAAGAACGACGCCGCCGCGTTCAATGCGGTCCTCGCGAAAGGGCTATCGACGGGGCAATGACTCCGCTCGCCAGGGCAGTTGACGGCATAAGTGCATCCGGCACGCTAGCGGACACGTAGCTCATTCCAGTTCGAAGAGAATTGGAGCCGAGATGCATGGGCGAATGGCATTGGACACAGCGGTAGATCGCGGCAACGCGCTGCTGGGTTCGCTGCACCCCGATGATGCACAACTGATCGCCGCCGATCTGCAACGTCATGTCGTCGGCGGGGGCGAAATACTGCTCGATCCAACCCGACCGCTCGATCACGTCTTCTTTCCCGAAACGGCGGTGATCGGGCTGCGCACGGCAACGGCAACGGGGCGCATGATGCAAGTTGGCCTTGTCGGGCGCGAAGGGATGGTCGGCTGGTGGGCGTTGCTGGGCAACGACATGCCGGACCACGGCGCCGTGGCGCTACTACAGGGCGGAACCGTGCTGTCGATCCCGACGACGCGGCTGCGTGCGGCGTGCCGCGCCAGCCCGACACTCCTTGCCGATCTGCTGCGCTGTATGGGGCAATTTGTGGAGCAGCTCAGCGACACGATCGTGTCGACTGCGTGCGATCCGGCCGAACGGCGGCTGGCCCGTTGGTTGCTGATGCTCCACGACCGGATCGATGGCGATGAAATTGCGATCAAGCACAGCGAATTGGGCGTGCTGCTCAACCTGCGGCGCGCGACGATCACCGATTGCCTGCACATTCTTGAAGGCGAGCGCGCGCTGCGGTGTACGCGCGGCCATATCGCGATCCGCGACCGGGCGATCCTCGAAGCGTTCGCGCGCGATAAATCCGCCAAACCCAGAGGCGGGCGCTAACCGGTCTTTAAGATTTGGGCGCTAAAATTAAGCTTCTCGAAATAAGTCCGGGCAGCGTCAATGGCATGCTATTTGATATCGGGGTCGGCGCTTCTGCACCGCGTCGTGGCGTGCTGCGTCGCTGGCGCCCGGTAAGGCGCACGTCGATGCCCCCCCCCGCCTTCCTGCCCCCGCTTGATCATCAACGCCGCGAAGGTGAGCGGGCGCGGGTGATGATGGTCGCGTCAATCCGAGAGCGCAGCGCGACGGCGCATGACGCCGTGATCAACGATCTGTCGCGCCAAGGCTGCCAAGTCTCCAACATCTTCCTGCGCACGGGCAAGCCGGTGTGGGTCCGTTTCGGCCATCTCGCCCCGATTGAAGCCACGGTGATGTGGGCGCGCGGCGACCAAAGCGGTATTCGCTTCAATCAACCGTTGCACCCGGCCGTGCTCGATCACGTCGCCGCCGCCGCCCGGGTACGCTGATTGGGCGCTTCCGCGCCGTCAGTGCTTTTCTTCGGCCTTGTATTTGGTGTGGCACGCCGCGCAGGTGCCGCCCAATACCGCATATTGCGCCGCAAATCCGGCGCTGTCCCCGGCCTTGGCGAGCGCGTTAAGCTTGGCCGCCTCGGTCGCCATCGTGGCGGCGGCGGCTTCGAACCCGGCGCGGTCGCTCCAGACGATCGGTAGCGCTTCAGATTTCGGCGTGGTGCTGCCTGCCGGGAACAGGCCGGGCAAGGCCCGCCCCCAGCCGGCAATCGCGCCCGACGGCAACGCCAGCGTCTTCACATCATCACCACGCGCAATCGCGGCCTTGATCGCCAAGAAGCTGGCAAGGTTGAGCCGGAATGCGGCCTGCCGCGCAGCGACCAGCGCGTCCGCGCTCGGGGTCGCTTCGGCGGGGCGCGCCATGCTGTTGGTGGCAATGCCGAGCACAAGGGCAGCGGCGGACAGAGCGAACAGGACGCGCATCGGCATTCTCCCAAATCGGTGACGGGCTCAGGCTATGCCGACCGCGCCCGATCGGCAAGACCGCGCGCTAGCTGACGGGCACGAACTGCGCGTTGTCGGCGAAACCAAGCTTCGTGATCCCCGCGCGCTTGATCGTCGCGAGCAGGCTGTCGAACCGCGCATAACGCGCATCGCCAGCGGCCGCCACCACCAGCGCATCGCCGCGCCGGGCGATCGTGTGAAGCCGCGCGGGCAGGGCTGCGTCGCTCACGCCCACGCCGTCGATCCTTACCGTGCCATCACTGCCAAGGTCGAGCCGATGCTGCGGCGCATTGACGGGCGGCGCCCCTGGCTGCGGCAGATCGAGCGGCACTTTGTGCGTGACGATCGGCAGCGTGATGATCAGCATGATCAACAGCACCAGCAGCACGTCGATGAGCGGGGTGATGTTGATCGCCGTCATCGGCTCGGGATCAGCAGGGGAGAAATATCGCGTCGCCATGGTCGCCAGCCTCCTGTGTGATGATGTAACATACAATCATTGAAACCCTTGGCAACCTGAAATCGCGGTTGTTGGTGGAGCGGGCGGGGTAACGAAAGCCGCGCCCCGATCATCGCGGTCGGGGCGCGGGTTCGGGCACTTAATCAGTCGTCGTCATCATCGGCGACATCGCCCTCGACGGCGTCGTCGTCAGCATCATCGTCATCGTCGTCATCATCGTCATCATCGCCGTCGACATCATCATCGTCGTCATCGTCATCGTCATCCGACGCCGTGTCGTCATCGCCAACCGCATCCTCGTCTTCGTCGGCGTCGTCTTCATCAGGGCCCATGTCGGGCGCGAGGCCGGTCAGGACCGTGCCATCGCTTGGTCCGTCGCGCGTCACCTCAAGGATTTCAGCGCGTTGGCTTTCGTCATAGCCGTCTTCGTCAAAGCCTTCGCCTGCCGGGCCGTCTCCGGCAATTTGCACGCCACCGATGCTCATTTCCCGTCTCCTTCGCCGCTTGTTTGCGGACCGACTCCGCCAACGGCTGCGATGATCCCCGGTTCCCGCGACTCTGTGATGACGGTCAGCTGGGTCGGAACATCCGCCCGCGCTCGACGATCGCGATGATGACAAAGGCGAGCAGCGAAGCGACGAAAAAGCCAAGGTAGAGCGGCACCGTCGTCCCGTCGAAACGCTGGCCGATCAGCGCGCCGACCACCGCGCCGATGGTGACGGTGATGAAGCCCTGCACGCTCGACGCGGTTCCGGCGATCGCGCCCATATTCTCCATCGCCATTGCCGAGAAATTGGCGCTCGCAAGGCCAAAGCACGCCATTGCCAGCGATTGCAGGATGGCAAAGGTCCAGATCGTCTCATGCCCCGTCGCCGCGACGACCAGATGCACGCCAGCCAGCACGATGAAAGCGGCAAGCGCGCTGTGCGATATCCGCCGCGTGCCGAGCCGGATCACGATCCGCGAATTGATGAGGTTCGCGAGCGCCATCATGCTCGCCACCCCGATGAACACCGGCACGAGCAGATCATCGCTGCCCGTCAGCGCGGCGACGATCTGCTGCACCGAATTGATAAA
This sequence comes from Sphingomonas sp., assembly GCF_019749955.1. Lineage (GTDB taxonomy): Bacteria > Pseudomonadota > Alphaproteobacteria > Sphingomonadales > Sphingomonadaceae > Sphingomonas. Next base: position 23,656 of record NZ_JAIEPC010000027.1, on the reverse strand, counting down.
GCCATAAAGCGCGCCGAGCAGTGCGGTCGCGGCGAGCGTATAGCCAATCGACGCGCGATCGGTCAGCGTGACGCGCCAGTCCGACATCAGCCGCTCGATCGACAGCGGGTGGCGCTGCTCGGGCGCGAGCGTTTCGGGCATGCGGATCGCAAACCACGCCAGCACGCCGGCGCTCACCACCGCGATCAGCACGAAGATCAGCCGCCAGCTACCGAACAACAGGATCAGCTGGCCGAACGACGGCGCCAGAACCGGCGCGGCCATGAACACCATGAAGGCGAGGCTCATGACCCGCGCCATCGCCCGGCCCGAATAGCAATCGCGCACCAGCGCCACCGTCACCACCCGCGACGCGGCAATCGCCAGCCCGCTCGCGAAGCGCGCGACCAGCAGCAGCATGAAGCTGCTCGAAAACGCCGCCACCAGATTGGCGACGACATAGCCCGCCAGCGCGATCAGCAACACCGGGCGGCGCCCATAGCGATCAGCAAGCGGGCCATGGACGAGCTGTGCCAGCCCGAATCCGAGCAAAAAGGAACTGATCACGAATTGCCGCTCATTCTCGCTCGCCACGCCCAGCGCCGTGCCGATCGCCGGCAAGGCGGGCAGCATCGAATCGATGCCAAGCGCGGTGAGGGCCATCAGCGAGGCGACGAGCGCGACGAACTCCACAAAGCCGATGGGCGCGCGCTGTTCCTGGTCAATGGCATCGGGAGCGTTCATCGGCGCGGCCATGCCCGATTGGGGGCGATGCGTCACTCGCTAATCGCTGCGCTGCACCAAGCGCGATTGACGCGTTCACCGGCAGCGCGTATTATCGTTGTATATCACCTTCGAAAGGCTTCCGATGCGCGCACTTGTTCTGCTTGCCTTGCTGGCCGCCCCGCTCGCTGCTTGCGGCGACAAGGAGGGCGACAGCGCGATCAGCTTTAGCGGCAACGGCACCGACGGCAATTTTGCGATCAACGTGCCGGGCTTTTCGGGCAATGTGAAGCTGCCCAAGCTCAAGCTCGACGCCAGCAATGTCGAGTTCAACGGCGTCCATCTCTATCCAGGATCGACCGTCAGCAGCTTCAACCTCGACGCGTCGGGCGACGGTGACAAAGGCAATGGCAAGGTGCGCATCGGCTTCGACAGTCCCGCTGATCCCGCAACCGTGCGCGACTGGTTAGCCGAGCGGCTCGGCAAGGCCAATTTCACGCTCAGGGCGCAAGGCAATAGCCTGATCGGTACCGACGACGAGAAAAAGCCGTTCCGCATCGACTTCGAACCCGCAGGCGCGGGCAAGAGCAAGGGCGTGGTCACGGCGGGTAGCTAGTCGCGGTCGCTTATTCTCCCACATCGGTCCCGTCGCGTCCCGTCGCTTGACGTGGAGCGCATCGCGGGGGGACTAGGGGGATCACCCCCTCTCGGAGCGCTTGCCATGACCCGTTTGCCGCTTGCCGCCCTTGCGCTTGCCCTCACCCTTGCCGGTTGCGGCGCTGCGCCCGAGCCGACCGATCGCAGCGCGCTCGCCGACATAAACGACACGATGGTCGCCAACGCGACGACCATGCCCATGCCAATGCCCGACGGCAGCATGGCCGACATGGCCAAATTCGCGCTCTATCCTGGATCGAAGCTGGTCGAGGCGAGCAAGATCATGCCGCACGAACCCGACGACATGACCAGCTTCAGCTTCTGGAGCCCTGCCCCGCCCGCCAAGCTGCGCGCCTGGTATGCGAGCGAACTCGGCAAGGCGGGTTATAAGCTGCGCGCCGAAGGCAATAGCCTGGTCGGCACCGACGATCACGGCAAGCCATTCCGGCTCGACCTGACCGACGCGCCGGGTGGCAACGCGATGGGCGTCGCCAGCAAGAGCTGAGGGTCTGGCGGCTCGGGGTCGGGCGCCCTATTGTGTCGGCTACCCACTCTTTCGGACGCCACGCCATGCTCGATACGCTCGACCAGATTCCCACGCTGTCGCTTCGCCAAGACCGCGACGACCCCGATGGCTTTGCCGCAGCGATCGGTGCGTCGTTCGAACGCTTCGGCTTTGCCGTCGTCGCCGATCACGGTGTGCCCGCTGATCTGGTCGACCGTGCCTGGGCCGAGACCAAGGCCTTCTTCGAGCTGCCCGAAGCCGAGAAGCGCGGCTATTTCACCCCCGCCGGGGGCGGCCAGCGCGGCTACACCCCGTTCAAGACCGAGATCGCAAAGGGCGCGAGCGCGGTCGACCTGAAGGAATTCTGGCACGTCGGGCGCCCACTGCCCGCCGGGCACGCCTTCGAAGCCGTGATGCCGCCCAACATCTGGCCGACCCGGCCCGAGGGATTCCGCGATACCTTCACCGAGCTGTTCGCCGCCTTCGACCGCGCTGGCGACGTCATCCTGTCCGCCATCGCGCGCCATCTGGGCCTTGCGCCCGACTGGTTCGACCCGGCGGTGAAGGATGGCAATTCGATCCTGCGGCTGCTCCATTATCCGCCGATCCCCGCCGATGCAGAAGGCGTGCGGGCCGGGGCGCATGAGGACATCAACCTCATCACCCTCCTGCTCGGCGCCGAGGAAGCGGGGCTCGAGCTGCTCGACCGTGACGGGCGCTGGCTCGCGGTGAAGCCGCCCGAGGGTGCGCTCGTCGTCAATGTCGGCGACATGCTCCAGCGGCTGACCAACCATGTCCTGCCGTCGACCACCCACCGCGTCGTCAACCCGCCGCCCGAACGGCGCGGGTCGTCGCGCTATTCAATGCCCTTCTTCCTCCACCCCGCGCCCGATTTCCTGATCGAGACGCTGCCTGGGTGCGTGAGCGCGGCCAATCCCAACCGCTACCCCACCCCGATCACCGCGCATGATTATCTGCACGAGCGGCTGGTCGAGATTGGGCTCGTCAAGGCTTGACCCCGCGCTGCCGCGCCGCCACCGCTAGGCAATGAGCGAAACCAAACCACTCCGCATCGCGCTCGCCGGCCTCGGTACCGTTGGCGGCGGGGTGATCCGGCTGATCGATGCCAATGGCGACCTGATCGCGCGGCGCGCCGGGCGGCGGATCGAGATCGTTGCCGTCTCGGCCCGCGACCGCGCCAAGGATCGCGGCGGCGACATCGCCCGCTTCGGCTGGGTCGACGACACCACCAAGCTCGCCGAGGCCGACGCGGACGTGATCGTCGAGCTGATCGGCGGATCGGATGGCCCCGCGCTCGCGCTCGCGCGCGCCACGCTTGCGAGCGGCAAGGGCTTCGTCACGGCCAACAAAGCGATGATCGCGCACCACGGGCTCGAACTCGCAACCGCTGCCGAAGCATCGCGCGCGCCGCTGAAGTTCGAGGCAGCGGTCGCGGGCGGCATCCCGGTCATCAAGGGCCTGCGCGAAGGCGCCGCCGCCAACGACATCGCGCGCGTCTATGGCATTCTCAACGGCACCTGCAATTTCATCCTGTCGAAGATGGAGGCGGAGGGGCGCGACTTCGCCGAAGTGCTCGCCGAAGCGCAGGCATTGGGCTTTGCCGAAAGCGACCCGAGCTTCGACATCGACGGCATCGACGCGGGGCACAAGCTGTCGATCCTCGCCAGCGTCGCGTTCGGCACGCGGCCCGCGTTCGGCGCGGTGGCAGCGAGCGGCATCCGCCACATCCTCGCCGCCGACATCGCCGAAGCCGCCGCGCTCGGCTACCGCGTCCGGCTGATCGGGCTGGCCGAAGCGGGGCCGCAGGGGCTGTTCCAGCGCGTGCATGCGCATCTGGTGCCGGTCGATCATCCGCTCGCGCATGTCACCGGCGCGACCAATGCCGTGGTGGCCGAGGGCAATTTCGTTGGCCGCCTGCTGTTCCAGGGCGCGGGCGCGGGCGATGGCCCGACCGCGAGCGCCGTGGTCGCCGACCTGATCGACATTGCGCGGGGCGAATATGGCGCGCCCTATGCGATGCCCGCCGCCGAGCTGGCCGACACGCTCCCCGCCGACAGCGGCGACCGGATCGGGCGCGCCTATGTCCGCTTCACCGTCGCCGACAAGGTGGGCGTGCTGGCGGAGATTGCGGCGGCGATGCGCGACGCAGGCGTGTCGATCGAAAGCCTGATCCAGCGCGGCCGCGTCGGCGACGGCAGCGTGCTGGTCGCAATCGTCACCCACGAAGGGCCGGAACGCGCGGTCGCGCAAGCGCTGGAGCGGCTGCGCGGGTCGGCCAGCCTGACGGATACGCCGCTTTGGATGCACATATTGGGGTAGTTGCTCCTACCACCGTTCGTTTCGAGCGCAGTCGAGTAACCTGCCACAGGCGACGTCGCTCCGGGCTTGTTTCTCGACTGCGCTCGAAACGAACGGAAGCGCTTGTGACTGAACCGCACGTCTTCACGCGCTATCCCCACCCCGAAAGGTTACAAAAGTCACGACCATCCCAGGGGGGGTCGATCGGGCCAATCGCTTACGTTTTCAAAGAGCCACCGAGTCGTGACACAGGTTTTCCAACATTGAAAGCGGGGCCGACGAGCCGCTGGTCACGAGCTTATCTCGCCCCTCCCCTTCAGGAGTTTTGCCGCAGTGCCGTCCCCCGGACGGCACAAAGAGCGGCAACACTGGGATGGGGGTGGGGCCTCTCCTTCGGGCGGCACGCTCGCGGAAGCGCCCCACCCCAACCCCTCCCCTTCAGGGGAGGGGCTTGAGAAATGCTTCCGGTTTTCCCTCAGATCTACTTCGCAAATCCCGTCGGCGCGGGGCTGACCGTTACCGTTGTGCCGGCGCGGATTTCCTGCACTTCGAGCGCGCGCTGGGCGACACCGTCAGGGCCGAAGCGGAACGCGCCGTCGAGGCCGGCAAAGCCGCCGCGATCGCTCAGCCGATCGGTCGGGAATGGCGTGCCGACCGGCCAGTCGCGCATGATCCGCACTGTCAGCAGCACCGCGTCATAGCCAAGGCTCGACAGCCGATAGGGCGCCTTGCCGAAGCGCGTGCGGTATTTGGTCGCATATTGGCGGTAGAGCCCGTCCGACACGCTCGCGAACCATGCGCCTTGCAGCGCGGGCGCGGCAGCGACCGACGCCTCGGTATTCCACAAATCGGTGCCGAGCACTTGCGCGGTCGGTCCGCCGCTGCGGCGGATGATCGGCACCGCCGTCGCCCCGGTCGCGCCCGAATCGGCGATCAGCACGGCCTGATAGGGTGAGGCGCGGCCCAGTCGCGTGATCGCCGCCGTCAGCGATCCGGGCTGGCGATCATAGGTCTGGAGGCTGACGACCTGCCCGCCGCTATCCTCGACCGCACGCAATAACGCGGTCGAGGCGCGATCACCGTAGAGACCATTGGGCACCAGCCCCGCGAAATCGCGAATCCCCTTTGACGCGGCATAATCGACGACGCGCGCGATCGACTGGGCCGGGGCATAGCCGAGCACGAAGGTGCCATTGCCCGCGACGCCGCTATCGTTCGAGAATGTCACCACCGGCACGCCTGCGCGCCGGGCGATTGGCGCCACCGCGCGCGCATCATCGGAAAGCAGCGGCCCGAGGATCAGCCTGTTGCCATCGGCCAGCGCCTTTTGCGCAGCGGCGGCAGCGCCGAGATTGGTGTCATAGGTGGTGATCCGGATCGCTTCATTGCGCAGATCGAGAATCGCGAGCTGGGTCGCATTGGCGATGCTCTGACCAACACCGGCATTGGGGCCGGTCAGCGGGACGAGCAGCGCGATGCGCTGGCGCGCGGTGTCCTGCGGAATGCCGGTGTCGACGCGCGGCGTCGTGGTCGGGCGCGCCACCGGCGGCGGCGTCTGCACCACCGGCCCCGACGGCCCGCGCGGCACCACCGTCTGGCACGCGGCGAGCATCAGTCCGAGCCCGGCGCCGATCAATTTCCGGCCCCAGCCCTTGGCGAGTTGCCGACGTACCGCAGTGTCTGTCATGGTCCCACCCTAATGAACGCCGCCCCGAACAACAGCGCCTTGTCGCCCGGCCTCTATATCGTCGCCACCCCGATCGGCAATCTCGGTGATCTTTCGCCGCGCGCCGCCCACATATTGGCGCATGCCGACATAATCGCGGTCGAAGACAGCCGCGTGACGGCGCGTTTGCTCCAGCATATCGGCGTGCGGCGGCCGATGCAGCCGTACCATGATCACAATGCGGAAGGCGTGCGGCCGGGCCTGATCGCGCGGATGGCGACCGAGTCGGTCGCGCTGGTGTCCGACGCGGGGACGCCGCTGATTTCGGACCCCGGCTATAAGCTGGTGCGCGACGCGCGCGCGGCGGGGCATGCGGTGGTGACGATTCCCGGGCCATGCGCCGCCGTAGCGGCGCTGACCTTGGCAGGGTTACCGACCGATCGGTTCCTGTTCATGGGGTTCCTGCCGCCCAAAGCGGGCGCGCGCGCGAGCACGATTGCCGAAGTGGCGGGGGTGCGCGCGACTCTGGTGTTCTACGAAAGCGGGCCGCGCCTCAGCAGCGCGCTGGCGGCGTTGGCCGAGGGGCTTGGCGACCGCGAAGCGGCGGTCGCGCGCGAGATCACCAAGCATTTCGAGGAAGCGGTGACGGGGACGCTATCGACGCTGGCCGCGCGCTATGCCGATGCGCCGCCCAAGGGCGAGATCGTGATCGTCGTCGCCCCGCCGGGCGAGGCCGCACCCGCCAGCGCTGCCGATGCCGACATGGCGCTGGCCGAGGCGCTGACGCGGCTGTCGACGGGCCAGGCGGCGAGCGAAGTCGCGAAGGCTTTAGGGCTCGACCGCAAAATGCTTTACGCGCGGGCGCTGGAGTTGAAGGGGTGAAGGCCGATCGCCAAGCCGCCGAGGCACGCGGGCGCGAGGGCGAGACGCTCGCCGCCGCGCATCTCAAGCGGCGCGGCTGGACGATCATCGCCGAGCGGGTGCGGACCAAAGTCGGCGAGGTTGATCTGGTCGCCAAGCGCAAAGGCCTGATCGCCTTTGTCGAAGTGAAGGTACGCGCGACCGCCGCCGAACTCGACTTTGCGATCGACGAGCGCCGCCTCGCCCGCGTTGCCGCTGCGGCCGAAGCGCTCGCGCCGACCTACGCGACCCAAGGCGAGGATATCCGCATCGACGTGATCCTCATCGCACCTGGCGCCAAGCTGCGCCACATTGAGAATGCTTGGGTTGGATGACTTCGCGCGCATCACAGCCTAGATAGCAGGCTACCCTGCTCACCCCCGTTCGGGCTGAGCTTGTCGAAGCCCTGCCCTTCCCTTCGACCCGCGAAAGGAAGGACAGCCCTTCGACAAGCTCAGGGCAAACGGCTCAAGGACTTTTCAGGCATGACGCTCACCGTTGCCGTCCAGATGGACCCGCTCGACCAGATCAACATCGGCGGCGATTCGACCTTTGCGCTGATGCTGTCGGCGCAGGCGCGCGGGCATCGGCTGTTCCATTATCTCGCGAGCGACCTCAATTATTCGGACGGCCATGTCTGGGCGATGGCGCATCCGGTGACGGTGCAGCATATCGTCGGTGATCATTACCGCACACTGCCGCCGGTGCGGCTCGATCTGGGCCATGACGCCGATGTCGTGCTGATGCGGCAGGACCCGCCATTCGACCTGGGCTATATCACCGCGACGCACTTGCTTGAGCGGATCGCCGACCAGACGTTGGTGGTCAACGACCCCGCCAGCGTCCGCAACGCGCCCGAGAAAGTGTTCGTGCTCGATTATGCGCGCTTCATGCCGCCAACGCTCGTGACGCGCAGCCTCGACGAAGCGCGCGCCTTTCTGAAGGAGCATGGCGAAATCGTCATCAAGCCGCTCCACGGCAATGGCGGCAAGGCGATCTTCCGGGTGGGGAGCGACGGCGCCAATCTGTCGGCGCTGGTCGAAGTGTTCAACACCGCGTGGCGCGAGCCGCATATGGTGCAGGCGTTCCTGCCCGACGTCGCCAAGGGCGACAAGCGCATCGTGCTGGTCGACGGCGAGGTCGTCGGCGCGATCAACCGCCTGCCCGGCGAAGGCGAAATCCGCAGCAATCTCGCGGTCGGGGGTTCCGCCGAGCGGACCGTGCTGACCGAGGAGGAGCGCGAAATTTGCGCCGCGCTCGGGCCGGAGCTCAAGCGGCGCGGGCTGCTGTTCGTCGGCATCGACGTGATCGGCGGCAAATGGCTGACCGAGATCAACGTCACCTCGCCCACCGGCATCGTCGCGATCGAAAAGTTCGACGGCACCGATGTCGCCGGGCTGATCTGGGACGCGATTGAAGCGAAGGTTGCGGCGCGGCTGGGATGAGCATAGAAGCGACGTAGCAACCGCTACAGGAGTCGCCTGCCATGCCCAGCCCGCTCGACATCATCAAAACCATGACCGATGCCATGGCGATCAAGGATTATGACGCGGCGCTGCCGTGGTTTACCGACGATTGCGAATATACCAACCTGCCGATGGGGAGCGTGACCGGGCCTGCGGGCGTGCGCAGCGTGCTCGAACCGTTCTTCGCGCCGACGGTCGAGAATGAATTCCGCATCCTGCGCGTGGCGGTCGACGGCGACACGGTGTTTACGGAGCGGCTCGATCGCCACCTGATCGATACCGGCTGGGTCGAGCTGCCGGTGACCGGCGTTTTTGTCATCCGCGACGGCAAGATCGCGGTGTGGCGCGAATATTTCGATCTCGGCACGATCGTGCGCCAATGGCCCGCGCTGGCGGCGATGGCGGGGTGAGGCTCCTCGCTTGCTTCCCATAATGGGAAATGATAGGTAGCGCGACGTGAGAATCATTGCTCGCAGCTCGCTGATCGCTTTTTGGGAACGGCATCCCGACGCGAAGGCGGCGTTGCTGCATTGGTTCGAAGTCACGAAGGCGGCTGATTGGCAGTCGCCGTTGGAGGTGGTGCGCGATTTTTCGAAAGCAAAAGCACTCAACGGCGAACGTGTGCGGTTCGACATTGGCGGTGGCGATTACCGATTGATCGTCGCGTTCGATTTCGCGCGGCAGATCGCGTTCGTGAAGTTTCTCGGCACGCATGCCGAGTATGACCGAATTGACGCGCTGACAGTTAGCCTGTTTTGAGGATGCCTGCGATGGACGAAATCCGCCCGATCAAGACCGATTCCGACCATGCAGCCGCTTTGCGCGAGATCGAAACGCTTTGGGGCTCCCCGGTGGGATCGCCGCAAGGCGACCGCCTCGATGTGCTTGCAACCCTCGTCGATGCCTATGAGGCGTCGCGGTGGCCGATCGAACCGCTCGATCCGGTCGATGCGATCAAAGCAGCGATGGCGATGAATGGCTATGATCGCGCCGCGCTGGCGAGACTTATCGGCCAATCACGCGCGACCGAGATTCTCGGTCGCACCCGCCCCCTGACGCTACCGATGATCCGCAAGATCGCGCGCGAGTGGCGGGTGCCTGAAAAGCTATTGGTCGGCGCCTACACGACTCGCTAGCCGCTCAAGCGCGCGGGTGCGCATTCCGGTACACGTCGAGCAGGTGCGCTGCGTCGACCTGGGTATAGATCTGCGTCGAGCTGAGGCTCGCGTGGCCGAGCAGTTCCTGCAAGCTGCGCAAATCCGCGCCACGCCCGAGCAGATGCGTGGCGAAACCGTGGCGCAGCGCGTGCGGGGTGGTGCGCTCACCGAAGCCCAGCCGCACGCGCGCCGCGCGCACCGACCGGCGGATGATCGCAGGGGAGAGCGGCCCGCCCTTCGCACCCCGGAACAGCATTTCGCCGCGCTCGACCGGCCAGGGGGTGAGGCGGACATAATCCTCGATCGCCGCACGGACTTGCGGCAGCAGCGGCACGATCCGCGTCTTGGCGCGCTTGCCGGTGACGCTGATCGTGGCACCAAGCGGCAGCACTGCTGCCGTCAGCCCGACCGCTTCGCCGATGCGCAGCCCCGCGCCGTAGAGTAGCAGCAGCACCGCGAGATCGCGCGCGGCGATCCACGGGGTCGCGGCATCCTCGGCGACATCCTCGGCGAGGGCGACCGCTTCGTCGGGCGATACCGGGCGCGGCACGCCTTTCTTGACGCGCGGGCCTTTCATCGCTGGCGCGGGTGCGCCGACGAAGCTCAGGAACCCGCGCACGGCGGAGAGTTCGCGGGCGGCGGATGCATTGCCGAGGCCATCGGCGCGCCGCATCGCGAGATAGGCGCGCAAATCCGCCGTCGTCAGCTTGGCGAGCGCCGCCGTGTCGACCTCTGCCCCCCAATGGCCTTGCAGGAAGGCGACCAGCCGCTCGGCGCTCGCCTGATAGGCGCGCACGGTATGGACCGAACGACGCCGGTCGCGCCGCAAATGATCGGCATAGGCTTGGGAAAGCGCCATAGCGCCCCGTCTAGCTGTCCGGATGCGCTTTGGGGAGGGGAAGTGGCGGGAAGCAAGACGGACAGCGAGAGGGGGCTGTAGCGGGACGGTTCCTCTTTCGCCTGAGCCAAGGTTTGTGCCCGCGGATATCCTGACCTCTAGTCGTAATGGGCTCGCGTCGGCATTAGCACATATTCGCGAATGCCGATTGACGTGAGCGCCACCTTCTTAGCTAATAAGGTGGCGTTCTACCGATCGCCAAATTTCTTGTTGCGCCTGAAAAAATACCCCGCAAAAAATCCAACCCATGACAGTCCTGGAAATACAAACAGGCCAAATGGAATGTATTCATCGTATCCAGCAGCTGCGACCGTTCCAATTAACATTACTAAAGCTATTGAAACAAGCGTTATCGAAACACTAATGAATATGCCAATTTTTGTCGAAATAAAAGCGGAAATAGAAGAGACAAGCAAAATTGCAGCTATTCCCTGCCAAAAATTAAATATGAGCGCTACCATCAAAGCCTACTATACACAGATTTGCCAGCTCGCTGGTTAGTCGGATTTGGCGAGGGGCGAGGGAGTCGCCTCCCCTTGCTAAGCTCTTTAAATCAGCAAGCCGCCAAGCGCCGCTATGCTCTCCCCTGAGTAGGAGAGGAGCTACTACAGCCTCACCCGATCACCTGCCCCGTCTTCGCCCAGTCCGCCAGAAACCCCTCAATCCCCTTGTCGGTCAGCGGGTGCTTGACGAGCTGGCGGATGACGGCGGGGGGTGCGGTCATCACGTCGGCGCCGATGCGCGCGGCCTCCAATATGTGGATCGGGTGGCGCACGCTCGCGACCAGGATTTCGGTCTCATAGGCGTAGTTATCGTAGATCAGCCGGATGTCGCGGATCAGCTCCATGCCGTCGAAGCCGACATCGTCATGCCGCCCGACGAACGGCGAAATGAAGGTCGCCCCCGCCTTGGCCGCGAGCAGCGCCTGATTGGCCGAGAAGCAGAGCGTGACGTTGACCATCGTGCCGTCATCGGTCAGCGCCTTGCACGTCTTCAGCCCGTCGATCGTCAGCGGCACTTTGACCGCGATATTGGGCGCGATCTTGCGCACAATCTCGGCCTCGCGCATCATACCTGCGTGGTCGAGCGCCACGACTTCGGCCGACACCGGCCCGTCGACGATGCCGCAAATCTCCGCCACGACTTCGAGGAAATTGCGCCCCGACTTGGCGATCAGCGAGGGATTGGTGGTGACGCCGTCGACCAGCCCCGAATCGGCAAGATCACGGATTTCGGCGGTGTCGGCAGTATCGACGAAGAATTTCATGGGTGGGCTCCCGGACTATGGTTGGCGCGGGCCATAAGACAAAGCCAGTGCGATGGCGAGCCTGCGCCACGATGCGACCAAATGCCGCCTCATGCATTATGCTGTCCGAGCCTTCCTGCGGATGGCCAAGTTTTATTCCGAAAGGACTCGATCATGAAAAAACTCTTCATCGCCGCCGCGCTGAGCGCGCTTATCTTTGGCAGCGTCGCCCAGGCCGACATTGGCATCGACGTCCGCCAGACCGATCTCCAGCGTCAGGTCGACGCCGGCAAGCGGTCGGGCAAGCTCAGCATTCGCGAGCGCAATGTGCTCAACGCTGAACTGCGCCGGATTTCAGCCGTCGAAGCCCAGCTGCGCGCACGCGGCAATAATCTGAGCGAGCGGGACGAGCGCCGCATCGGCGCGATGCTCGACAAGGCGCAGCTGCATATCCGCCAGCTCAAGCAAAACCGCGAGCGCGGCCGCAACGGCATCCACTTCTAGGGGTTGATCGGGCGATCGGCGTCGGTAGATCGCCTTTCCCTGTCGCTGTTCAATGCCCATAAAGGGCTGATGTCCCGCGCGCGCGTCATCATCCTCAACTCGGCCCTCGGCCCGCTCGATTACCGCGCGCCGCAGAGCATGCAGGTCGCGCCCGGCTCGATTGTGGTGGCGCCGCTCGGCCCGCGCCAGGTGATGGGGGTGGTGTGGGAGGAGGATCGCCTGCCCGCCGAGCCGGTCGGCGACAATCGGCTGCGCAACCTGATCGCGGTGGCCGATGCGCCGCCGATTGCTGCTCCCTTAAGGCGGCTGATCGAGTGGACGGCGGACTATTATCTCGCCCCGCTTGCGAGCGTGTTGCGGATGGCGATGCCGTCGAGTTCGGCGCTCGAAGGCGCGCGGACCGTCACCGAATATCGGCTGACCGGCGAGGTGCCGGCGCGGCTCTCCCCGCAGCGCAGCCAGGCATTGGAGCGGCTCGGCGACCGGCAGGGGCTAGTGCGCGAGCTGGCGCTGGCGGCGGGGGTGTCGGACGCGGTGATCCGGGGCCTCGTCAACGTCGGCGCGATGGAAGCGATCGAAGTCGCGATCGATTCGCCCTTCCCGGTGCCCGATCCCGATCACCAGCAGCCCGCGCTGTCGGACGCGCAAGGCTCGGCTGCGCGGCAATTCACCGATGCGGTGACGGCGCGCGCCTTTGCCCCGATGCTGCTCGACGGCGTCACCGGATCGGGCAAGACCGAGGTTTATTTCGAAGCGATTGCGCAAGCGATCCGCGAGGGCCGCCAGAGCCTCGTGCTGCTTCCCGAAATCGCGCTGACCGAGCCTTTCCTGAAGCGCTTCGCCGCGCGCTTCGGCTGCGCGCCGGTGGCGTGGCATTCGGACTTGCGCCAGTCGCAGCGCAGGCGGGCATGGCGCGCGGTCGCCAGCGGCGAGGCGTTGGTGACGGTGGGCGCAAGGTCGTCGCTGTTCCTGCCCTATGCCAATCTCGGGCTGATCGTCGTCGACGAAGCGCATGAGACGAGCTTCAAGCAGGAAGAAGGCGTCCATTACCACGCGCGCGACGTCGCGGTGATGCGCGGCAAATTTGAAAGCGCGCCGGTGGTGCTGGCGAGCGCGACCCCGGCAATCGAAACGCGCCAGCAAGTCGCGGCAGGGCGCTATGCGGAGGTCAAGCTGCCGGGTCGCTATGGCGTGGCGCAATTGCCGACGATCGAAGCGATCAATCTGGTCGATGCGCCGCCCGAGCGCGGCCGCTGGATCGCGCCCAAGCTCGTCACCGCGATCGACGAGACACTCGCGCGGCGGGAACAAGTGCTGCTGTTCCTCAACCGCCGCGGTTACGCGCCGTTGACCTTGTGCCGGACCTGCGGGCACCGGTTCCAATGCCCCAATTGCACCGCTTGGATGGTCGAGCATCGCCTCATCCACCGGCTCGCCTGCCATCACTGCGGCCATGTCGAGCGCGTGCCCGAGAAATGCCCCGAATGCGGCGGCGAGGACAGCCTGGTCCCCTGCGGCCCCGGGGTCGAGCGGATCGCGGACGAAGCCGCGCTGCTCTGGCCTGATGCGAAGCGCGCGATCGTCACCAGCGACACGATCTGGTCGCCCGCCAAGGCCGCCGAGTTCGTCGCGCGGATGGAAGCGCATGACATCGACATCGTCATCGGCACGCAACTCGTGACCAAGGGCTATCACTTCCCCAATCTGACGCTCGTCGGGGTGATCGACGCCGATCTGGCGCTCCAAGGCGGCGATCTGCGCGCGGGCGAGAAGACCTTTCAGCAGATCAGCCAGGTGGCGGGCCGCGCCGGACGCGGCGCCAAGCCGGGGCATGTCTATATCCAGACGCACGATCCGCAAGCGAGTGTGATGCAAGCGCTGGTGACGGGCGATACCGAGGCCTTTTACGACGCCGAAACGCAGTCACGGCGCGAGGCGAATGCGCCGCCCTTTGGCCGCTATGCCGCGATCATCGTGTCGAGCGAGGACAAGGCCGCCGCCGACACTGTCGCGCGGGCGATCAAGCATGCCGCGCCCGAGCAGGACGCGATGTATGTCTACGGCCCTGCCCCCGCCCCGCTGGCGATGCTGCGCGGCCGCCACCGCTTCCGCCTGCTGGTCCATGCGCGCCGCTCGCTCGACGTGCAGGACGTGATCCGCGACTGGCTGGGCGGCGTCGAGTGGCCCGCGAAAGTGCGGGTCGCGGTGGATGTCGATCCGTACAGTTTCTTGTAGGGCGTGCGCGGAGACGCTATGTGTGAGGCATAGGCAATTGGATACACATCATGCGAACGAACATCGAGATTGACGATCAGTTGATGGCCGATGCCATGGAGTTTACTGGCGCCAAGACCAAGCGCGAGGCCGTCGAAATGGCGCTGAAGGCGTTGATCCGCGCTGCCGCGTATGATGGCATTCGCAGCCTGCGCGGCAAGGTCGAGTGGCAGGGCGATCTTGAGGCGATGCGGCTAGACTGATGACGATGGTCGATTCGAGCGTGTGGATCGACTTTTTTCGCGGTTCCCTCTCCCCTCAAGTCGAGCTGTTGGAAAAGTTGCTTGAGGAGCGAGCCGCACTCGTTGGCGATCTTGTCATGGTCGAAGTGCTGCAAGGCTTTGCCCACGACCATCAATTCCGATTTGCTCTTCGCCGCTTCAGCTACCTGCCAACCGTGACAATCGCGGACCCCGAAATCGCCGTTGCCGCCGCGCGCAATTACCGCAGCTTGCGCGCCAAGGGGGTGACGATCCGCAAGACGATCGACACGCTGATCGCGACCCGCTGCATCGCGCTCGATGTGCCGTTGCTGTACAGCGACCGCGATTTCGATCCGTTCGCTGCGCATCTGGGGCTAAAATCGGCGTTACCGCTCGCGGCCTCTTGAACCCACTTCGCGATTGCCCGACAGACCATAGGGTTCGCGCCTGAGGAACATGATGACGCGCTTCCTGCTCTTGATCGCCCTGCTGATCGGCCTCGCCGCGCCAGCCCGTGCCGATGACATTTCGGCGGCGGGTCGCGGCGTGGTGCGCGTCGTCACCATCGCCTCGGCCGAAGGGCAGATCGTCGGCTTCGGGCACGGCAGTGGCCTCGCGGTGGCGCCGAACCGGATCGTCACCAACGCGCATGTCGTCGAACTTGCCGCGCGCTATCCCGACAATGTCGTCATTGGCATCGTGCCGAGCGAAGGCGCCAAAAGCTATCGCGGCAAGCTGATTGCCTATGATGCCCAGCGCGACCTGGCGCTGATCGAGTTTACCGGCACGCAATTGCCGCCGCTCACCGTCTACCCCGGCCCCGTCACCGACGGCGAGACGGTGATTGCGCTTGGCTATCCGGGCAATGTCGATCTCGCGACCGCGCAATCGGCCGCCGACTATATCCGCCCGCTGATGCCGGTGCGGTCACAAGGCGGCTTTGCCGGACGGCGCGCGATATCGGGGGTCGATGTGCTGCTCCACACCGCGAGCATTGCGCGCGGCAATTCGGGCGGACCGCTGCTCGATATCTGCGGCCGCGTGATCGGCGTCAATTCGGCGATCACGCGCACCGAAGAAGGCGATTCGAGCTTTGGCTTCGCGATTGCCGATACCGAGCTTGCCGCCTTCTTGCGCGACGCCAAGCAACCCTATGCCACCACCGGCGCGCCGTGCACCAGCATTGCCCAGCGGCTGGAACAGGACAAGGAAACCGCCGCCCAGCGCGCTGACCGCGAGGCGCAGGCGGCACAAGCCGCCGCCGCGCAAGCCGCCGAAAAGCGTAGCGCGGCGATCGAACGCGCGCTGCAGGATCAGGCGCGCACCCGCGAGAATTTTATCGGCGGCGCGACGCTTCTGCTGGTGCTCGGATCGCTCGGGCTGAGCGGCGCCGGGCTGCTCGCGACGCGCGGCGCGCGGCGGCAAGCGTTTTGGGCGCTGGGCGGCGGCGGCGTGCTGATGCTGAGCGCGGTGGTGCTGTTCTTCGTCCGCCCCTTTGGCGAGGTGAGCGTCGCCTTGCCCGCTGCCGCCACGACAGCGACGGGGCCGGCCCCGGTCGTCGAGGGCAAGCTGCTCTGCCACATTTCGCCCGAACGCAGCCGCATCAACACCTCCTCCCCCGGCGATGTCACGATCGACTGGGGCAAGGATGGCTGCGTCAACACGCGCACCCAATATGTCGAGAATGGCAGCCGCTGGGAACGCATTCTCGTCCCCGCCGAAGAGCAGACGGTGTCGATCCTGGAGTACCGCCCGGCCGAGCGCGTCTATACCGAAAGCCGCTATCTGCTCAGCGCGAGCGCGATGGAACAGGCACGGCGGTTGCGGTCGAGCGTGACAATCAAGGCGTGCAGCCCGGACGAGCCGACGCGCCAGAAGCTGGCGCAGCAGCAGGCCGCGATCCGCGACGCGCTGCCGCCGCAGCCCGACGAATGGCTGGTCTATGAGTGCGCGGCGGCCAAGTGACGGCGGCGCACCCATGACGGCGCGACGAAGCGCCCAGTGCGCCACGCATAGGCCATAACGGCGAGACCGAACCCGGTCGCGACGACGATCGCCGGCAGCGATGCCTCGGCGCCGAACGCGCCGCCCGTCAGCAGCTCGGACCCGGTGATGCGCGGGACGAGCAGACCGGGCGTGTCATTGCCCGAAATCGCGATGCCGAAAATACCGCCTTGGGTGAAATTCCACGCGGCATGCACGCCAATCGCCGCCCATAGCCGCCGCGTGACCATGTAAATTGCCGCGAGCATGATGCCCGCCTCGAGCGCAATCGCGAACCCGGCGAGAAGCGACGCATTGGGATTGCCGAGGTGGAGCGCGCCGAACAAAGCCGCCGACAGGAGCAGCGCGGCCCAGCTGCCGAGCCATTCCTCGATCAGGCGGAAGAACAGGCCGCGCAGCAAAATTTCCTCGGTGACGCCGGACACGATCGACAGCGCCACGACGGGCACCAATACCTCGGCGCCACGGGTGCTGAGGACCTGATAGCCCCCCAAAGCCCAGATCAGCGCCACGACGATGGAAAACAAAATGGCGCCGATCGCCAGACCAGCGGCGAGCTCGGACACTGCCCCCCGCAGCGCGAATTCGACATTGCCGCGCCGCTCGACAAAGGTGGTGAAGGCCAGATAGATCGCGATGAAGATCACAGCGGTGACGGTGGCAGCGACAACCCGTGGAACGCCGGCATGCGAGGGATCGATCGCCCGCGCGACAAAGCTCGCGGCGATGCTGGCAATCACGAACGCGACGATGCCGATGACGAGCCGCGTCATCGGGAAGTGGAGGATACGCA
Organism: Sphingomonas sp.; assembly: GCF_019749955.1. GTDB lineage: Bacteria > Pseudomonadota > Alphaproteobacteria > Sphingomonadales > Sphingomonadaceae > Sphingomonas. Next base: position 6,362 of record NZ_JAIEPC010000027.1, on the reverse strand, counting down.
TCGCCAGGCCGGGTGGCGCTTTATCAGCAGCGATCGGTTGCGTATCATCCATGCGCCATCCCCCTTGGTGATTTATTCTCATAACGCACCGAAGCTTGAACTGGCAAGTTTGGGGTGGAGGAACCCGTTGACGTCCTGACGCTGCGGCGGTCGACGCGCTTCCATCCGCGCAACGGGCGCGCAAATTCGATAATGCCCGACGCGCTGCCGCAGGCGGCAATCGACGCACGCGGGCGTGCGCGGGCAATTCGCGCCCGTCGACCAGATCGGCGTCTTCGAGCGTGATCCGGCACGGGAAGCCGGGTTAGGCGGTCACCGTCATCCGCTCGCCCCCGCGCGCGGCGCGCGCGGCGTCGGACAGGCCATAAAGGTCGGCAAAGGGGCTCGCGTCGAGCCCGGTGATCGTAAAGCGGGTCATTCGACACCTTCCCGGTTCCGGAGGACGATCTTGCGGTCGATGCCATAGGCATAGCCGCCCATGCTGCCGTCGCTCCGCTGCGCGCGGTGGCAGGGGATGACGACGGCTAGGTGGTTCGCGCCGCATGCCGTCCCCGCCGCACGCACCGCGCGCGGATTGCCGGCGAGGGCGGCAAGCTCGGAATAGGTCCGCGTCTCGCCCGCAGGCGTTGCGCGCAGTGCCTGCCACACGGCTTCCTGAAAGGCGGTGCCCTGCACGTCGAGCGGCAGATCCTGGTGCCGCTCGGGGCTTTCGACGCTGGCCACGACGCGCGCAGCGAGATCGGCGAGCGCCGCGCCCCCGGGCGCGACTTCTGCCTTGGGGAAGCGGCTGACCAGCGCGTCGGCATCCTCGTCGAACGCGACGCGGCACAGCCCTTTGTCGGTCGCGGCGATCAGCAACGGGCCGAGGCTCGTCTCAGCAATCGTCCAGCGGATCGTGACGCCCGCGCCACCGCGCTGCCACACGCTGGGGCTCATGCCGAGCCGGGCGGCGGCACTTTCGTAAAAACGGCTGGGGGCGGAATAGCCGGCTTCGTAAATGGCTTCGGTCACGTTGCTCTCCTTGGTCAGTGCCTCGGCGGCGGCGCGGGCCTTCAGCCCCCGCGCATAAGCGGCAGGCGTCACGCCGGTGGCGCGTTTGAACAGGCGGTGGAAATGATGCGGCGCATAGCCGACGCGCGCGGCGAGCTGATCGAGGTTGATCGCTTCCTCGGCGGCCTCGATCAGCCGGATCGCTTCGGCGACGGCGACGCGGTCGCGGCCGACTTCGTCGGGTTTGCAGCGCAGACAAGCGCGATAGCCCGCCGCGCGCGCCGCCACCGGATCGGCGAAGAATTCGACATTCTCGCGCTTGGGGTGGCGCGCGGCGCAGCTCGGCTTGCAGTAAATGCCCGTCGTGCGGACCGCGCCGACGAAGCGGCCGTCCAGGGCACGGTCGCGGCGGACGAACGCGGCCCATGCCGCGTCCTGATCGAGGGTGGGGGTGCTGTTCATGCCCCCGATATAGGCGGGCGCGATCGGTGTCACATCCCGCGCGTTGCGTTCAAACTATTGGGCGCAGCGACAGAAAAAAGCGCTGTGATTCAGCGCGATCGGCCTGGCCACGCGAAGCCGCCTCTCCACTTCCAATAAATCTATTGACGTTTTGCGACCTTAAATTTATGTTTCACGTAAATAAAACGCGAATTGTTGAAAGGACCGTCAATGCCATCTCACCCCTCGCTTTTACGCAACCTCGCGCTGGCGGCAAGGCGCGGCGCGCCTGCCATGCTGGTCGTCGCCGCCTTGATCCTTGGTTGGCCGAGCGTCGACCGCGCCAGCGCCCCGACCATCGGTCGAACCAGCGCTTTCGTCTTTTCCACCGAAGTCGCCGTCGGCAGCGTCGTGCTGCTCGTCCGCATCGGCGAACGCTAAGGAGGCTTTTGGTGTCCACTCCCCAAATCGACGCGCTGCAGCGCGAGAGCCGGTCGCTGAAAAAGGCCTTTGAATGGGCGTTCAGCATCGCGTGTTTCCTGCTGTTCAGCCAGGTGAGCTATGTGCCGATCAAGGCCGTGCTGTTCAGCGTCGGCACGCCTGACGCAATGGCGGCGCTCGCCCATCTCGGCGAGATTGCGGCACGCTCGCTCCCGAGCGTCGCCCTGCTTGGCGCGATCTGGACCGCGCGCGGGCTGTTCAAGGCCTATGAAGGCGGCGCGGTGCTGACCCCCACCAGCGGGCGCGCGGTCGGGCGGCTCGGCGACTGGCTGACGGCCAGCGGTGTGCTGGCGCTGTTCGTCGGGCCGGCCAGTGACAAAATGGATGCGGTCACCGCCGCCTATATCACCACCCAGATCGTGCTGATCGGCGTGGGCCTGGCGATCCGGCTGCTCGGCCGGGTTCAGGCCATTGCCGCTGAGATCAAAGCCGACAATGAGCAGATCGTCTGATGCCGATCATCGTCACCCTTGATGTCATGCTCGCGCGCCGCAAGATGCGCAGCAAGGAACTCGCCCAGCGGATCGGCATCAGCGAGACCAACCTGTCGCTGCTGCGATCGGGCAAGGTGAAGGGCGTGCGGTTCGAAACGCTCGAAAAACTGTGCGACGCGCTCGATTGCAAACCGGGCGACCTGCTCGATTTCGAAAGCGAAGGCGGGATCGTTTAAGCCCCGTTCGCCTCGAACAGCTCAAGCGTGCGTTCGCGCGCGAGATCGGCGCTGGGTTCGTGATAATCCTTGCGCCGATCCGAATTAAAGCCATGCCCGGCTTCGTAGACATGGACGGTCGCATTGGGCCAAGCCTTGGCGATCACCGTGTCGACGCCGTCCATCGGGATGCCGGTATCGTGGCGGCCGAAATGTGCGATGACGGGCACTTGGGGTTCCTCCTCCACCGCGCCGGGAATCAGCGAGCCATAATAGGCCGATGCCGCCGCGACCCCAGTCAGCCGCGTCGTCGACAGCCACGCGATCGACCCGCCGTAACAATAACCGACCACGAACACTGGTCCGTCGGCCTTCAGCTTGTCGATGCAGGTCTGGACGTCCTTCAGGCTCTGGTCGAACGGGTGGAGTTCGCGCGCGAGCTGGACGGCGCGAGCGAAACCCTCACCGGTATAGTCGGCCTCGAAGCCCGGATGCTCGCGATCGAACAGCGCGGGCGACAGCACTTCGAAACCGTCATGCGCATATTCGTCGCACAATTCGCGGATATGGTCAGTGACCCCGAAGATTTCCTGCACGAGCACAAGCCCTGCGCGACGCGTTCCCGGCGGCGCGACATGATAGACCGCAACCTCGGCGCCATCGTCCATCGTCATCCGCGTCATCGTGCCGTTCGCCATTGCCTGCTCCTTTGCTGGTCTCAGGCAAGCATCATGCGGATGTTACGCAGCGAAGTCAGCCCGGTGAATCGGGCGTGTCAGCCGATTCCCCGGTCCGTTTGCCCTGAGCTTGTTGAAGGGCCGTCCTGCTTTTGCGGTGACGTCGGCGAAGAAGAACAGGGCTTCGACAAGCTCAGCCCGAACGGGGATATATCTAAGGAGCCTGAGATCGCTTGGCCCAGCTCAGCAGGCCGGGGTCAAGCCGCGCGCACGTCGGCGATCAGGCGGTTGATCTGGCCGCGCAATGCATCGACGGCGCTGGCGACGCTGTCGGCGGTACCCGCGAGGTCGCTGGCAGTGCCGCGCGCGCGCTCGGCGCGGCTGTGGAGCAATTGCATATTGGCGGCGGCACTGGCGGTGCCGCCTTCGACTTCGGTGATCGCGAGCGCGATGCAGCGGGTCATATCGCGCTGCTGCTCAACGGCGTCGGCGACATTGCTGGCCGAACGGTCGAGTCCGGCGACGAGGCCGTCGATCGATTCGATCGAAGCCAGCACCGTGTCGCTCGCCTCACGGACGGCGGACAGGCGCCCCTCGATCCGACCGGCGGCGGCTTGAGTCTGGCGTGCGAGGCCCTTCACTTCCTCCGCGACGACGGCAAAGCCGCGCCCCGCTGCTCCGGCGCGCGCAGCCTCGATCGTGGCGTTGAGCGCGAGCAAATTGGTCTGGCCCGCCAGCCCGGCGATGAAATCGAGCACCGAAGCAATTTCGCTCACCAGCGCGCCGAGCGACGCCGCCTGATCGCGCCCCGCGAGCGTACGGTCACGCACGGTGCCGACACCGGTGCGCGATTCATGTGCGGCCCTGCTGATATGGTCGATCGCCGTCGTCAGCGCGACCGAGGACTGGGCGATTGTGCGCGCCGACCGCGCGCTTTGCTCGGCCACCGCCGCTGTCGCGAGCGCATGATGCTCGGCCTCGGTCGCTTCGCCCGACATCGCGCCGGCAGTTTCGCGCAGACTCGGCCCCGCCGATTTGAGCAGGTCGACGATCGTACCCGCCTCGCGCTCGAACAGCTGGAACAACCGGTCGAGATCGGCGGCGCGCTTGGCGTGGGCGGCATGTTCGGCGACTTCGCGGCGGTGGAGCGCCTCCTCGACCCGGCGCGACTCGTCCGAAAGCCGCCGCGCGTCCCTTAAGCGTTGGCGGGCGAAAGCGAGCGCGCGGGCGATGTCGCCAATTTCGTCGCTGCGATCGAGGGCGGGGATGGCGGCATCGAGCTGATCGTCGGTGATATCTCGTGTAACGACCGCAATATCGGCAAGCGGCTGGATGATCCTGCGTTCCACGATTTGCATCCCCCGCCAGCCGACCAGAATCGCCAGCAGCGTCACGACCGATACGATCGCATACGTGCGGAACACGCGGTAACGGACGAGTCCCTGTTGCGCCGCCGCGTCATCGCGCAGCTTGTCCATCAAGCCATTGGTCGATCTGGTCAGCGGGTCGGTCGCCGCGTACAGTGGGCCGCTTACGAAAAACGCGAGCTGGTCGACATGCCCGTCTTGCAGCAGCGACTGGAGCTTAACGATCGCGTCATCGGCGTTGCCCCGCGCCGCCACGATGTCGGCGATATGCTTGCGGTAAGCCGGGTCCATAGAATGCTGGCGGAATTTGGCCCAGTTGCGCTGGATCGTCGCCCGTGATGCGGCAATCGCTGTCAGCGCGCCCGTTGCCGGCAGGTTGCCGCTTTCCACCTTGTGCGCGGTCGCCAGCGAATCGGCATAGCCGTCCATGACATGCTGCAATTCGGCGATTGGCTTCAGGCGAGCGTCGACCAACTGGCGAACCGTACCGGTCGTGATAAAGGCACCGATGACCAGCGACAGCGCCAGAATCGCCTGGATCCCCAGCATCGCGATCAGCACCCGGCGAATTACCGCACCGATGGTGTCCGCACGTCCGTTGAACCGGCCAATCCAAGGGCCCCAATTCGATGCCATGATGATCGTCCAGCGTTGAAATTGCCCAAATGTCATGGCCGGGCAGGCGACAATGAATGGTTAACCCAATGCGTCAGATAAATGAAAACAGACGTTTTTTGGCTGAATCAGCGCCAATTGCCCCGCTCCCTACACCCGGCTTGCATCAACGCAGCACCGATGCTAGCAGCCGCGCAACCCAAGTCAGGGCGCTTTGTCGCCCTGTTTTTACATGGGGCCAATTTTCCTGTTCCCAAGAGGATTTCAATCGCGTGGAGAGTTCCGGCGGTAATTTGAGCAGCGGTATCCAGGCGAGCCTGCCCGGGCGCTATGCCACCGCGTTGTTCGACATCGCGCGCGAGGCCAAGACGATTGCGGCGGTTGAGCAGAGCCTTGCTGATGTCCGCGCCGCGCTCGATGCGTCGCCCGACTTCGCGCGACTCGTGGCGAGCCCGCTCGTCAGCCGCGCCAATGCGGCGAAGGCAGTTGCCGCAACGGCGGCATCGCTCGGCACCGATCCGACGACCGCCAAGTTCCTCGGCGTGCTCGCCGACAACCGGCGTCTGGCGCAATTGCCCGCGATCATCCGTGCGTTTCGCGCGCTTGCTGCCGATCACCGGGGCGAGACGACCGCCGAAGTCACCTCGGCGCATCCGCTTGAGCCCGATCAGGTCGATGCGCTCAAGGCGTCGCTGCGCCAGCGCGTCGGTCGCGACGTGGCGGTCGACCTGACCGTTGATCCTTCACTGCTCGGCGGGCTCGTCGTCCGCATCGGCAGCCAGATGATCGATTCGTCGATCAAGACCCGTTTGAATTCCCTCGCCCAGGCGATGAAAGGCTAAGTCATGGATATCCGCGCCGCAGAAATCTCGAAGGTCATCAAGGACCAGATCGCTTCGTTCGGCACCGAGGCAGAAGTTTCCGAAACCGGCCAGGTGCTGTCGGTCGGCGACGGCATCGCCCGCATCTATGGCCTCGACAATGTTCAGGCCGGCGAGATGGTCGAATTCTCGAACGGCGTGCAGGGCATGGCGCTCAACCTTGAAGCCGACAATGTCGGCGTCGTGATCTTCGGCTCGGACAGCCAGATCAAGGAAGGCGATGTCGTCAAGCGCACCGGCA
>NZ_JAIEPC010000057.1 GCF_019749955.1 Sphingomonas sp. | reverse complement strand
CCGAGACGCAACGCGCGCCGTTCGACCTGACCGAGGCCGAGAGCGAGCTCGTCGCGGGCTATCAGACCGAATATTCGTCGATGTCGTTCGCGCTCTATTGGCTCGGCGAGTATGCCAACGTCATCCTGATGTGCACGCTCAACGCGACCTTGTTCTGGGGCGGGTATCTGCCGCCGGTCGATTGGGCGCCGCTTTATGCCGTGCCGGGGCTGGTCTGGCTGTTCGCCAAGATGCTGTTCTTCTTCTTCCTGTTCAGCTGGGTGAAGGCGACCGTGCCGCGCTATCGCTATGACCAGTTGATGCGGCTGGGGTGGAAGGTGTTCCTGCCGCTCAGCCTTGTGTTCGTTTTCCTGGTGTCGGGCTATCTGATGCTCGTGCGGGTGGGGGTGCCGTCGTGATCAGCCTCGCACTAGTCCTGCTCTTTCAGGCCACGCCGTCGCCGCAAACCATGCCGCCTGACGATTTTCGGCGGCAGGTCAGCTTGTCCAAACTTTGTTTTCTCGAAGGCGAAAAGCGAGGAGACGTGGGCCGCTTGGATCTAGTCGCTGGCGAAAACCTGCCCAACATCGCGTTGAAGCGCCCCGGTAGCGCTCCGCCGATTTTTCAAGAAGGTAAGATCACGTCCGTGTTGATTATGGACGGCGGCGAAAGCTCTAAATCGACTGTCGCGATCTCCGGTAAAGCGGGCAGCGAGGGCGCGACCCTTGAAATTCATACGACCAGAACTGGCGCTGCACCGGCCGTCTTCTCACTGTTTCTGCGGACTAGTGATGGATCATCGCACCGCTTCAGCTGCGTCGATAACTTGCGGCCGCCGCCTTCAGGAACGCCCAAATGAGCATCGCCCAAACGATCAAAGCCTTCACCCTGTGGGAGTTTCTGAAGGCGCACGCCAAGACCTTGAGTTATTTCTTCAAGGCGAAGGCGACGATCAACTATCCTTACGAGAAGAACCCGATCAGCCCGCGTTTCCGCGGCGAGCATGCGCTGCGCCGCTACCCGAACGGCGAGGAGCGGTGCATCGCGTGCAAGCTGTGCGAGGCGATCTGCCCGGCGCAGGCAATCACGATCGAGGCCGAGCCGCGCGCCGATGGCTCGCGCCGCACGACGCGCTACGACATCGACATGACCAAGTGCATTTATTGCGGTTTCTGCGCCGAGGCATGCCCGGTCGATGCGATCGTCGAGGGGCCGAATTTCGAATTTTCGACCGAAACGCGCGAGGAGCTCATCTACGACAAGGCGAAATTGCTCGATAATGGCGATCGCTGGGAGCGCGCGATCGCCGCGAACCTTGCCGCCGATGCGCCTTACCGTTAAGCGCCAGCCGATCCTGAGGGGCCTCCAGATATCGTGATCCAGGTTTTCGCCTTCTACCTCTTTGCCGCCCTCGTGCTGACCTCGGGCGCGATGACGATTGCGTCGCGCAATCCGGTGCATTCGGTGCTGTGGCTGATTTTCGCGTTTTTCAACGCGGCCGGACTGATGGTGCTGGTCGGCGCCGAGTTCATCGCGATGCTGCTGGTGATCGTGTACGTCGGCGCGGTGTCGGTGCTGTTCCTGTTCGTGGTGATGATGCTCGACATCGATTTCGCCGAGCTGCGCACGGGGGCGTCGCGCTACATCTGGCCGGGGCTGACGCTCGCCGTCGCGCTCGCGGCCGAGCTGGTCGTGACGGTGCAGGCCTGGTCGGTCGGGCCGATTGCGCTGGGGCGCCGCGCCGCGCCGATCACCGCCAAGCCCAATATCGAAGCGATCGGCGAGCTGCTCTATTCGCGCTACCTCTATATCTTCGAAGCGGCGGGGCTGGTGCTGCTGGTGGCTATGATCGGCGCGATTGTGCTGACCCACCGCAAGCGCACGGGCGTGAAGCCGCAGAACATCGCCCGCCAGAATGCGCGGCGGCCCGAAGAAGCCACGCGCAACGTCCAGGTGCCGGTGGGCGAAGGAGTCGAGCTGTGATCGGGCTGTTCCATTACCTCGTCGTCGCGGCGATCCTGTTCACCATGGGGGTGCTCGGCATCTTCCTGAACCGCAAGAACATCATCGTCATTCTGATGGCGATCGAGCTGATTTTGCTGGCGGTGAACATCAATTTCGTCGCGTTCAGCGCCTATCTCGGTGATCTGGTCGGCCAGATTTTCGCGATGTTCGTGCTGACGGTGGCGGCGGGCGAAGCGGCGATTGGGCTCGCGATCCTCGTCATCTATTTTCGCGGCCGCGGCACGATTGCGGTCGACGATGTCAACCGGATGAAGGGTTAGTTTTCCGTGGGGACGTCGATCCTTCTCATTGTTTTCCTGCCGCTGCTCGCGGCGATTGTCGCGGGGCTGGGCAATCGCGCGATCGGCAGCGTGCCGGCCAAGGTCATCACGACCGGCGCGCTGTTCGCGTCGTGCTTGCTGAGCTGGCCGATCTTCATCGCTTTCCTTGGCGGCGATGCCGTGAAGAGCGTGACGCCGGTGTTCGACTGGATTCGCTCGGGCGATCTGAACATTGCCTGGTCGCTGCGCGTCGATGCGCTGACGGCAGTGATGCTGGTCGTCATCACCTCGGTGTCGGCGCTCGTCCACCTCTATAGCTGGGGCTATATGGATGAGGACCCCGATCAGCCGCGCTTCTTCGCCTATCTGTCGCTGTTTACCTTCGCGATGCTGATGCTGGTGACCGCCGACAACATCGTCCAGATGTTCTTCGGCTGGGAAGGCGTGGGGCTGGCGAGCTATTTGCTGATCGGTTTCTGGTTCAAAAAGCCCAGCGCCAATGCCGCCGCGATCAAGGCGTTCGTGGTCAATCGCGTTGGTGATCTGGGCTTTATGCTCGGCATTTTTGGCACGTATCTGGTGTTCAACACGGTTCAGATCGACGAAATCCTGCGGCTCGCGCCGGGGATGGCGGGGTCGACGATCGGCTTCCTGTGGTTCCGCGCCGATACGATGACGGTCTTGTGCCTGCTGCTGTTCGTCGGCGCGATGGGCAAGTCGGCGCAGCTTGGCCTGCACACATGGTTGCCCGACGCGATGGAAGGGCCGACGCCCGTTTCCGCGCTGATCCACGCCGCGACGATGGTGACGGCGGGCGTGTTCATGGTCTGCCGCCTGTCGCCGATGTTCGAGACGTCGCCCTTTGCCTTGACGGTGGTGATGACGGTGGGCGCGGCGACGTGCTTCTTCGCAGCGACTGTCGGCCTTGTGCAGACCGACATCAAGCGCGTGATCGCTTATTCGACCTGTTCGCAGCTCGGCTATATGTTCTTTGCGGCTGGCTGCGGCGCTTATGGCGCGGCGATGTTCCACCTGTTTACGCATGCCTTCTTCAAGGCGTTGCTGTTCCTCGGCGCCGGCAGCGTGATCCATGCGATGCATCACGAGCAGGACATGCGTTTCTATGGTGGTCTGCGGAAATCGATCCCGATCACCTTTTGGGCGATGATGATGGGGACGCTGGCGATTACCGGCGTTGGCATCCCGGCGGTGTTCGGCAATGAACTCGCGATCGGTTTTGCGGGCTTCCATTCGAAGGACGCGATCATTGAAAGCGCTTGGGCGGCGGGCAATATCGGCGCGTCGATCACTGGCATCATCGTTGCGCTGCTGACGAGCTTTTATTCGTGGCGGCTGATGTTCCTGACCTTCTGGGGCAAACCGCGCTGGGCGGCTTCCGAGCATATCCAGCACGCGCTGCATGCGCATGGGCATGACGATCATGCTCACGATCACGGCCATGAACCGCATCACGCCGCGACCGGCGACGGCGGCTATCATCCGCACGAATCGCCCTTGTCGATGCTGGTGCCGCTGATCCTGCTGTCGGTTGGCGCGGTGGCTGCCGGGTTCGCCTTCCACGGCTTCTTCATCGAGCCTGCGTCGGGTGAGACATTCTGGCACGGCGCGGTGGCTTACAGCGAGCATCTCGCGCACGCGGCGCATGAAGTGCCGCTGATGGTCAAGCTGTCGACGGCGATTGTGATGCTGCTGGGGCTGGGCGGGGCGTATTACGCCTATGTCGCAAAGCCCGAACTGCCGGGCGCGGTGTCTCGCGCGGTGCCGTGGCTGCACGACTGGCTGCTGAAGAAATGGTATTTCGACGAGCTTTACGATGTGCTGTTCGTCAAGCCCGCCTTCGCTTTCGGGCGGCTGTTCTGGCACCGGGGTGACGAGCAGACGATCGATCGCTTTGGCCCCAATGGCGCGGCGGCGTTCGTCGCGCAGGGGTCGCGCGCGGCGGCGACGCTCCAGAGCGGCTACATCTACACCTATGCTTTTGTCATGCTGATCGGGCTTACCGCGCTGGTCACCTGGGCAATTGCGTCGTGAGCATCATGCGGATCTCAGCACCACCAAGTATCGTTCGCCCTGAGCTTGTCGGGCCGAAGACGGGCGGAGCCCAACGGCCGTTCTTCTTGGCAACCTTCGACAAGAAGGACAGGGCTTCGACAAGCTCAGCCCGAACGGATCAAGGGAAGTGGGACCAATGAGCGGAATGCCCATCCTCTCCCTCATGCTTGCCGTGCCCGCTGCGGCGGCGGTTGGCTGCCTGTTCCTGAGCGCGAACGGCGCGCGCTGGCTGGCGCTCATCGCGACTCTGGTCGATTTCGTGCTCGGCGTCGCGCTTTGGACCAATTTCGACATTGGCGGGCCGCAGTGGCAGTTCGTCGAGCGCGCCGATGCGATCTTCGGCCCGTTCGGCTGGGCGCTTGGCATCGACGGCTTTGCGCTGATGCTGATCATGCTCAGCGTGTTCCTGATGCCGATCTGCATTGGCGCGAGCTGGGAATCGGTCACCACTCGTGTGCCCGAATATATGGCGGCGTTCCTGTTCACCGAAGTGCTGATGATCGGCACGTTTGCCGCGCAGGACCTGTTCCTGTTCTACGTCTTCTTTGAAGGCGGGCTGATCCCGATGTTCCTGATCATCGGCATCTGGGGCGGCGCCAACCGGGTGTATGCGAGCTACAAATTCTTCCTCTACACCCTGCTCGGCTCGCTGCTGATGCTGATCGCGATGCTGTATATGGTGCAGCAGGCGGGGACGTCGGACATCCCGACCTTGCTCAATTACAATTTCCCGCGCGGTGTGCAGACGTGGCTGTGGCTGGCGTTCTTCGCGTCGTTCGCGGTCAAGATGCCGATGTGGCCGGTGCACACTTGGCTGCCCGACGCGCACGTGCAGGCGCCCACCGCAGGGTCAGTGATCCTCGCGGGGGTGCTGCTCAAGCTTGGCGGCTATGGTTTCCTGCGCTTTTCGGTGCCGATGTTCCCCGAAGCATCAGCGAGCCTGACCTGGCTGATCCTTGCGCTGTCGGCGATTGCCGTCATCTACACCTCGCTGGTGGCGCTGGTGCAGTCGGACATGAAGAAGCTGATCGCCTATTCCTCGGTCGCGCATATGGCGATCGTGACGATCGGTCTGTTCGCGTTCAACCAGCAAGGCATCGAAGGCGCGATGATCGTGATGCTCAGCCACGGGCTGGTGTCGGGCGCGTTGTTCCTGTGCGTCGGCATCATCTACGACCGGCTGCACACGCGTGAGATCAGCCGCTATGGCGGGCTGGCGATCAACATGCCACGCTATGCGATCTTCTTCCTGCTGTTCACGATGGCGTCGATCGGCCTGCCGGGGACGAGCGGCTTCGTCGGCGAATTCCTGAGCCTGGCGGGAGTCTATCAGGTATCGACGGTGGCGACTTTCCTGTGCACCACGGGGATCATCCTCGGCGCGGCGTATATGCTCTATCTCTACCGCCGGATCGCGTTCGGCGAGATTGTGCACGACGATGTGCGGATCATGCCCGACCTGAGCATGCGCGAAGTCGCGCTGCTGCTGCCGATCGGCCTCGCGGTGCTGTGGATGGGGGTTTATCCCGAAAGCTTCCTCGCACCGATGCGAAAAGACGCCAAGACGCTGGTCGCGCGGGTCTCGCGCGCGCAGCCTGCCGGGGATTCGCTGCCGACGCCGGGCACGCCACCGGTGACCGCAACCGCGCATGCGGAGGCGCATTGAGATGGAACTCACCAATAATCTGCTGATGACCTTGCCCGAGATCGTGTTGTCGGTCGGCGCGCTGGTGCTGATGATGGCTGCGGCCTGGGGTGGCGGCGCGCGCGCGATCGGCTGGACGGCGGTCGCGGTGCTGATCGGGGCGAGCATATCGCTGATCGGTCCGGCGACGACCGGGGGTGATGCCTTTGGCGGGCTGTACAAGGCAGACGCCTTTGCGAGCTTCGCCAAAGTGCTGATCTATGGCGCGGCAGCGGTCGCGATTTTGATGGCGCCGAGCTTTTTCGAGCGCACATCGGGCGACGCTATGCGGCCCGAATATCCGGTACTGATCCTGCTGTCGGCGGTCGGCATGGGGATGATGGTCTCGGCGGGCGACTTGCTGACGCTGTACGTCGGCCTCGAGCTCCAGAGTCTCGCCGCCTATGTCCTTGCGAGCATGATGCGGCGCGATCTGCGCTCGGCCGAGGCTGGCCTCAAATATTTCGTGCTGGGCGCGCTGGCGAGCGGCATCCTGCTCTACGGCATCAGCCTCGTTTACGGCTTCAGCGGCACGACGATGTTCGATGCGGTCGCGACGGCCTATACCGGTGCGCATTCCAAGGGCCTGTTGTTCGGGCTGGTGTTCGTGTTTGCGGGGCTCGCCTTCAAGATGAGCGCGGTGCCGTTCCATATGTGGACGCCCGATGTGTACGAAGGCGCGCCGACGCCGGTGACGGCGTTCTTCGGCTCGGCGCCCAAGGTTGCGGCGATCCTGCTCGCGGTGCGCGTCGCGATCGAGGCGATGGGTCCGGCGGTGTTCGAGTGGCGCCAGATCGTGGTGTTCGCGTCGCTCGCGTCGATCGCGCTCGGCGCGGCAGGCGCGATCGGCCAGACCAATATCAAGCGGCTGCTGGCGTATAGCTCGATCAACAATGTCGGCTTCGCGCTGGTGGGCCTCGCGGCGGGGACCGAGCAAGGTGTGTCGGCGGTGCTGACCTATATGGCGATCTATGTCGTCATGACGCTTGGCAGCTTCCTGATCGTGCTGCAGATGAAGGATCATGAGGGCCAGTCGATCGAGAGCATCGCCAGCCTGTCGGGCATGTCGCGCACGCGGCCGGGGCTCGCGTTTGCGCTGGCGGTGATGATGTTCTCGCTGGCGGGCATTCCGCCGCTGTTCGGCTTTTACGCCAAGTTCGTGGTGTTCTGGGCGGCGGTGCAGGCGGGGCTGTTCGTCTATGCCTCAATCGGCATCGCGCTGTCGGCGGTGGGCGCTTACTATTACCTGCGCATCGTCAAGACGATGTATTTCGACGAGCCTGCAGCGGCCTTCGCGCCGGTGAACGACCGCGTCGAGGGTGGGCTGATCGTCGCGTCGACCGTCTTCCTGTCGCCGCTCGGCTATTTCCTGATCCCGGCGCTCGGGCTGTGGAGCGCGGTCGCGGCAAAGGCGCTGTTCTGACGGCGACGATCCGGACCATTGCCACGACCGAATCGACCAACGCCGATCTGATCGCGCTGGCGGCGAGCGGGCTTGGCGAAGGGTTCTGGCTGCGCGCCGAACAGCAGACCGGCGGTCGCGGGCGGCAGGGCCGGGTGTGGCAGTCGCCGCCGGGCAATTTCCATGGTTCGACTCTCGTGCGGCTGCGCGCGTCTGATCCGGCGCCCGCGACCCTCGCGCTGGTGGCGGCTGTCGCGCTGGAGGAAGCGGTGCGCGTGCATGCGCCCGAGGCGGCGCTGGCGATTAAATGGCCCAACGACTTGCTGCTCGGCGGCGCCAAGCTCGCTGGCATTTTGCTCGAACGCGCTGGGGATGCGGTGGTGGTGGGGATCGGCGTCAATCTCGCGCATCATCCGGGCGACCTCGATCGCCCCGTTACCAGCCTTGCCGCGCATGGCACCACGCCGGAGGTTGTTACCTTCGCCGAGACACTGGCGGACAGCTTTGAGCGCTGGCTCGCACGCTGGCGGGGGGAGGGGCTCGGCCCCATCCGCGATCGCTGGACCGCGCGCGCGCATCCGGCAGGGACTGCGCTCGCCGCCAACCTGCCCGATGGCCAGCGGGTCGAGGGGCTGTTCGATCGGCTTGATCATGACGGCGCGCTGATCCTGCGCTTGGCGGACGGCAGCGTCCGTGCCATTCACGCAGCCGATGTGTTTTTGATCTGAGCGAAGGGAAGCGCGAAATGCTGCTCGCGATCGATGTCGGCAATACCAATGTCGTCTTCGCGGTGATCGACGCGGGGAGCATCCGCACGCGCTGGCGGATCGCGACCGATGCGCGGCGCACGGCGGACGAATATGCCGTCTGGCTCAACCAGCTGATGCAGCTTGAGGACATCGACCGCAAGGCCGTTACCGATGTGATCATCGCCACCGTCGTCCCGCGCGCGACGCACAACCTCCAGGTGCTGAGCGAGAAATATTTCGGCACCACCGCGCTGATCGCGGGCCAGCCGCCGGTCGCCTGGGGCTTTGAGATCGACGTCAAGGAACCAAGCTCGCTCGGCGCCGACCGCGCAGTCAATATCGTCGCGGCGCACGCGCTCCATGAAGGCGACCTGATCGTCGTCGACTTCGGCACCGCGACCAAGTTTGAAGTCATCGACTTCACCGGCGCGTATAAGGGCGGGATCATCGCGCCGGGAATCAACCTGTCGCTCGACGCGCTGGTGACGGCGGCGGCCAAGCTGCCGCGCATCGCGATCGAGGCGCCGACCGACACCAGCGTGATCGGTCGCGACACCGTCAGCCAGATGCATATCGGCATTTATTGGGGCTATGTCGGCATGATCGAAGGGCTGGTCGCGCGACTCAAGGCCGAGATCGGCCGCCCCGCGAAGGTGATCGCGACCGGCGGTCTTGCGGTGCTGTTCGAGAAGCACACCGGCGTGTTCGACGTGATCGAACCCGACCTGACCATTCAAGGGCTGGCGATGATGTGGGATCGCGCCCATATAAGCCGCTAGGCCGCTTCCCAAGCGACCGCCCCATTCATAAGGCGCGCGCCTTCTCGCGCATCGTCGCTGCTATTTCGTGGCGCATTCAAACCAGAAAGACAAAGACTTAAGTGACTCCAGGAAATGAACTGATTTTCGTCGCCCTTGGCGGCTCGGGGGAGATTGGCATGAACGTCAATCTCTATGGCTGCCAGGGCAAGTGGATCATGGTCGACTGCGGCATTACCTTTGCCGACCCGGCCTATCCCGGCATCGACCTGATCCTCCCCGACCTCGCCTTTATCGAGGAGCGCGGCGACGATCTGCTCGGCATCGTGCTGACGCACGGGCACGAGGATCACATCGGCGCTTTGCCCTATCTCGCCGAGGATCTGGGTGTGCCGCTGTTCGCGTCGCCCTTCACCGCCGGGTTGATCGCGGGCAAGCTTGAGGAAGAGGGCAATGCGTCGCGCATCGAGCTGAACGTCATAGAGCCGGGCGAGGAATTCGCGCTCGGGCCGTTTGGCTTGCGGTTCGTGCCGGTTGCGCATTCGATCCCCGAAGGCGCGGCGCTGCTGATCGAAACGCCCTTTGGCCGCGTGTTCCACACCGGCGACTGGAAGCTCGACGAAACGCCCGTGATCGGCAACCCCGCCGACCCCGAAGTGATCAAGGCGATCGGTGACAAGGGCGTGCTCGCTTTGGTGTGCGATTCGACCAATGTGTTCAATCCCGAAGCGTCGGGCTCCGAAGCGAGCGTGCGCGAGGGCTTGCGCGATGTCGTCAGCGCCGCGAAGGGGCGGGTGCTCGTCACCACCTTTGCGTCTAATGCGGCGCGGCTCAAGACGCTCGCCGATGTTTCACGCGATACGGGGCGCACTTTGTGCGTCGCAGGTCGCTCGCTCGACCGGATCATGAAGGTTGCGCGTGCAACGGGGTATCTGAAGGATTTCCCCGCCACCGTCGATTTCGATGAAGCGATGCGGCTGCCCGCGAACAAGGTGCTGATCGTCGCCACCGGCGGTCAGGGCGAGGAACGCGCGGCGCTTGGGCGGATCGCGGGGGGCAACCACCAGATCAGTCTGGGGCAGGGCGACACGGTGATCTTCTCGTCGAAACAGATCCCCGGCAACGAAGTCGCGATCGGCAAAATCCAGAACCAACTTGCGGCCAAGGGCGTGCTGATGGTCACCGACCGGCAAGCGCATGTCCATGTGTCGGGCCATCCGGGGCGGCCTGAACTCGCGACCATGTATGGCTGGGTGCGCCCGCAAGTGCTGGTGCCCGTCCACGGCGAAATGCGCCATTTGATGGAACAAGCGCGCTTTGGCTTGTCGGAAGGTATTCCCGGCGTGGTCGTGCAGACCGACGGCGACATCATCCGGCTCGCGCCCGGCACGCCCGCCAAGATCGGCAATGCGCCGGTCGGGCGACTGGTGCTCGACGGCGATGTGATCCTGCCCGCCGATGGCGCGACGATCAACGAACGCCGCAAACTCGCGGTCAACGGCCAGATTTCGGTCGCGGTCGCGATCCAGCGCGGCAAGCTGATCGGCGATCCGCAAATCCGCCTCCAGGGGATTCCGGTCGAGGAAGACCGTGAGCCTTTCATCGACGAAGCCGTCGATGCCGCTGCCAAGGCGGTGCGCGAGGGCGGGCGTGACCGCGACAAGCTGCGCGAAAGCGTGCGGCTGGCGGTGCGCCGCGTCGCCGGTCGCTGGACCGGCAAGAAGCCGATCGTCGATGTGCTGCTGATCGAGGCGTGAGGCAATGCAACTCAGCTCGTTGATCGCGATCTACGCGCTCTTCTGGGCGTTCTCGATCTTCCTTGTCCTGCCCTTCGGCGTGCGCACCGCCGATGAGGCAGGCGTCGCCAAAGTGCCGGGGCAAGCCGAAAGCGCGCCCGCAGTGTTCAAGCCGTGGCGCACGGTGATGCGGGTGACGATCGTTGCCAGCGTGCTGTTCACGCTGTTCCTGCTCAACGCCCATTTTGGCTGGGTGACGGCCGAATCGCTCGACTTTTTCGGCGGCATGAAGCCGGTCGAATAGCGGCGCGCGCGCACGGACACGCGCACGCCAACAAGTAAATTCGATCACAGACATGGGAAGCCATCGTTTCGCGCTGGGAACGGGGCGGCCTATGGTCGCGTCAGGGCTTTAGCGCGAGTCGCGCTCGCGAGCCCCAACCATGATTGGAGAGACGATGGACGCCGAAACCACGTGCCCCGTGCCGCACGAACGCCCCGACCGCGCCAAGATTTGGGGCATGTCGAACCGCGATTGGTGGCCGAACCAGCTTCATCTCGGCATGCTCAGCCAGCATTCGTCGAAGTCGGACCCGATGGGCGCCGAATTCAACTATGCCGAGGAGTTCAAGACGCTCGATCTCGACGCCGTCGTCGCCGATCTGCACGCGCTGATGACCGATTCGCAGCCTTGGTGGCCTGCCGATTATGGCCATTACGGCCCGTTCTTCATCCGCATGGCGTGGCATAGCGCCGGCACCTATCGCATTGCCGACGGCCGCGGTGGCGCAGGCTCTGGCACGCAGCGCTTCGCGCCGCTCAACAGCTGGCCCGATAACGGCAATCTCGACAAGGCGCGTCGCCTGCTATGGCCGATCAAGCAGAAATATGGCCGCAAGCTGAGCTGGGCCGATCTGATGATTCTGGCGGGCAATGTCGCGCTCGAATCGATGGGCTTCAAGACCTTCGGCTTCGCGGGCGGCCGCGCCGATGTGTGGGAACCCGAAGAGGACATCTACTGGGGTCCCGAGGGCAAGTGGCTCGACGACCAACGCTATTCAGGCGAGCGCGATCTCGCCAATCCGCTCGGCGCGGTCCAGATGGGGCTGATCTACGTCAATCCTGAAGGGCCGAACGGCAAGCCCGATCCGGTCGGCTCGGGTCACGACATCCGCGAAACGTTCGCGCGGATGGCGATGAACGATGAGGAAACCGTCGCGCTCACCGCTGGCGGCCATACCTTCGGCAAGGCGCATGGCGCAGGCGATCCCAGTGTCTATGTCGGGCCGGAGCCCGAAGGCGCCAATATTGACGAAATGGGCCTCGGCTGGATCAACACGATGGGTAGCGGTCGCGGTGTCGACACAATCACCAGCGGTATCGAAGGCGCATGGACGCCGACGCCGATCACCTGGGACAACAGCTATTTCGACACGCTGTTCGGCAACGAATGGGTGCTGACCAAGAGCCCCGCCGGTGCCCAGCAGTGGACGCCGAGCAATCCCGAAGCACAGGGCACCGTGCCTGACGCGCATGATCCGTCGCGCCGTCACGCGCCGATGATGACGACCGCTGACATGGCGATGCGGATGGACCCGGCTTATGAGCCGATCTCACGCCGCTTCCAGGCCAATCCTGATCAGTTCGCCGATGCCTTTGCCCGCGCGTGGTTCAAGCTGACCCACCGCGACATGGGGCCGCGTGCGCGCTACCTCGGCAAACTGGTGCCTGCCGAAGTGCTGATCTGGCAGGATCCGGTGCCCGCAGTCGATCACCCGCTGATCGACGATGCCGATGTCGCGGCGCTGAAGGCCAAGCTGCTCGGTTCGGGGCTGACGAGCGCCCAGCTGGTGAAGACGGCCTGGGCTTCGGCTTCGACCTTCCGGGGCAGCGACATGCGCGGCGGTGCCAATGGCGCGCGCCTCCGGCTCGCCCCGCAGAAGGACTGGGCGGTCAACGATCCGGCCGAGCTGGCGAGCGTGCTGAGCGTGCTCGACGGCATCAAGGCCGCGTTCGACGGCGCAGCGGCAGGCGGCAAGAAGGTGTCGCTGGCCGATCTGATCGTGCTCGGCGGCACGGCAGCGGTCGAGGATGCGGCGAAGAAGGCCGGGTACGACATCACCGTGCCATTCACGCCAGGCCGCACCGACGCGACGCAGGAGCAGACCGACGCGCACAGCTTCGCGCCGCTTGAGCCAATTGCTGATGGCTTCCGCAACTGGGCGCGCGATGATCATCCGCTCTCGCTCGAAGCACTGCTGGTTGATCGGGCGCAGTTGCTGACCCTGACCGCGCCCGAAATGACGGTGCTGGTTGGCGGCTTGCGTGTGCTCGGCGCCAATGCTGGCGGGTCGACGCAGGGCGTGTTGACCCATCGGGTAGGGACGTTGTCGAACGATTACTTCGTCAATCTGCTCGACATCGGCACCAAGTGGCAGGCCGTTGGCGGCGACGACGAAGCGTTTGAAGGCCATGACCGCGCGACCGGTGCGCTCAAATGGACCGGCACCCGCGCCGATCTCGTGTTCGGCTCGAACTCGGTGCTGCGGGCTGTCGCCGAAGTTTACGGGTGCAGCGATGGCGAGGCGAAGTTCGT
This sequence comes from Sphingomonas sp., assembly GCF_019749955.1. GTDB lineage: Bacteria > Pseudomonadota > Alphaproteobacteria > Sphingomonadales > Sphingomonadaceae > Sphingomonas. The sequence continues at coordinate 25,613 of NZ_JAIEPC010000057.1, read as the reverse complement.
CCACGATTTCGTCGCGGCCTGGACCAAGGTGATGAACCTCGACCGGTTCGATCTGCGCTGATCTGACGACAGCGTAAACCAATGACGGGGCGGCGTGCCGGGGGAACCTGGTGCGTCGCCCTTTCGATTCGGGGCATCATCGCATTTCGCTTTGACAAGCGCGCGCCACCCGCGAGACTGGGCGGCAAAGATCATAAGGGGAGGGCATTATGAACCGTTTTCTGGCGCATACCGGCGCGCATTATCCGATCGTGCAGGCGCCGATGGGCTGGATCGCGCGATCGGCGCTCGCCTCTGCCGTGTGCAACGCGGGCGGGCTGGGCATTATCGAGACGTCTTCAGGCGAGACCGAGGCGTGCCAGGCCGAAATCCTGAAGATGAAGGAACTGACCAGCGCGCCGTTCGGGGTGAACCTGCCGATCCGCTTCCTGAAAGACGACGCGATGCTGCATTTCATCTGCGGATCGGGCGTCAAGTTCGTCACCACTTCGGCAGGCAGTCCGGCGAAGTTCATCGCACCGCTGAAGGAGGCCGGGATCATCGTCTATCACGCGGTGCCGACGGTCGATGCAGCGATGAAGTGCGTCGCGGCGGGGATTGACGGGCTGGTGGTCGAGGGGTCCGAAGGCGGCGGGTTCAAGAATCCCGAGGAAGTGTCGACGCTCGTTCTGCTCCAGGCGATCCGGCGCGTCACCGATGTGCCGCTGGTCGCGGCAGGCGGCATCTGCGACGGCAAGGGCATGGCCGCTGCCTTCGCGCTGGGGGCGGAGGCTGTGCAGATGGGGACGCGTTTCGTTTCGGCTGCCGAAAGCCCGGTGCATCACAATTACAAACAGGCGATCATCGACGCCAAGGAAACCGGCACCTATGTGCTCAACCAGAAATCGACGCCGTGCATCCGCGCACTGAAGACGCAGCGGACGGCGGCGATTTTTGAGGCTGGGCTGATGCCGGCGGACACCTTCGCGCGGCTGCAGGAGCTGTATTTCGGCGGTGATATGGAGGCAGCGGTGGGGCTTGCCGGGCAGACATCGGGGCTGATCGACGAAGTGAAACCGGTGAAAGCGATCATCGACGAGACGATCGCCGAGTTCCACGTGATTTGTGCGCGCATGGGGGCGATGGCGGGCGTGGGGGCGTTTGGGTGAGGCTTCGGGAAAGGCGATCCGGTTCTTTCCCGACCCGTTGTCGTCACCCCGGCGTCGTGCCGGGGCCCACCGCGCAACCGAATGCAGCGCTCTCGGCGCGACCGGCTCGCTGGCGGATAGGTGGGCCCCGGCACAAGGCGGCGGTGACGGTGGGGTTCTGGCAGCTTTCGCCCCATGTCGGCCATAGCCGAGCTGGATGCCAATCCCAGAAGCCGATATTGTGGAGCGGATCTGATCTTCTCAAGGCCGCCCGCGGGAACGGCGCGACGGGGCGTCAAAACCGACCGGTGATGACACCTGCTTCGCGCCTCATCACGTCTTTGGATTAGACTGACGCCGAGGCTACCATCGCGTAACTCATCGGGATGCCCTTGCCCTCAAACGGCTGCCAATCCGTTTCAGCGATATTGTGGGCGTACTCACGAAACCGCTCAAGGCGGAAACCGTGATCAAGCAGTCCGCCAATGATCTCGGACAGCGTATGAAAGTGCCAGTATGCGGTTGAGCCGGTATGCTGCGAGCCATCGTAGGTGATAGCCTTCGTGATCGGATAGGGCTCCACGCGAAAGTAGTCATGCGCAATGCGCGCAAAGTCCGGAGCGTCGGGCTCGAACATTTCGAGGACAGGATGCATCTCGTAGATAAACATAGTGCCGCCAGAACGTAGCAGGCTGCGGACGGAGGCAAAGAACGGCTCTAGCGAGGGAAACCAGCCAAGCGTGCCGATCGTGATCACAACCAGGTCGAAGCGACCGAAATAGGCTTGCGGTAGGGCGTTTGCATCGCTCTCGACAAACTCCACGTCCTGTCCGGCCAGTGCTGCAAGTTCCCGCCCTTGGGTGAGGAACGCGAGTGAGATGTCGAATCCGATGCACTCCTCGGCACCCAGGTTCTTGATCGAAATCAGCTCCGCGCCGTTGTTGCAGCGGACATGCGCAACCGCTTTCCCTGCGACGCCTATGGTCGAAAGGATTTCGGTTGCAGTGGGGTCGAGGCAGGAGAAAGCTGGATCGGCAATCCGGCTCACTAGCTCCATCCATTCGGCTGCGTCCCGGTGATGATCTGCTGATGCATCCCAAGCTTTGCGGTTCGCCGCCGATATCGATGATGTGTCCATGCCGATCTCAGTACACCGAAACGGCCGTCGGCTAAGTACGCAATTCAGTCCGCTGCAGCCTGCTAATAAATATCACAACCGAACCGTTGTGACACCGCGCGTATGCCGGCTTTCGACTAAGCCGTTCCAAAAAGCCGACTGTCGCCTAACCACCAAACTAGGACCTTGAAGCTACTTATGGCGCCGCCGCCGCCCCTAACTCCGCAGCCGCTCGATCGCCTGCGCCAGCGCGACGTACAGCTTGCCCATGTCCGACGACAGCAAGGTTACGCTGATCGGCGCACCGTCACGCTGGGCGAGGACGCCGCGCAGCATGCTTTCGAAGTCGTGGATGTAGCGGTTGACCTGCTCGCGGAAGGCCGGGTCATTTTCGTGCAAGCGCGCAATTTCGCGCACTTCGGTGGCGTCGAGCAGGCGCACGGCGCGACGCGTAAAGACACCGCGATCACCCTTCAGATAAGCGGCCCAGGCGCTGTCGGCGACGTCGGTCGAGAATGCCTTGGCAATGTCGATCGAGGATGAGTTGAGCGCTTCGACCAACAGCGACGAACGGCGCCCGAAGCCATCGGTGTCGGCCTTTTCGCGTTCCTCCCGCGCATCCTCGATCCGTGCGTCGACCAGCGCGGTGGTCTCGGCGATCGTCAGCATCTGATCGGCGAGGCGGTTCGACGCGCGCTGAGCGGCGGCCACGGCATCATCGGCGGCGGTGGCGATGGCGCCGAGTTGCCGCTCGATCGCATCGCCCATCGCGCGCTGCATCGCTTCGGCACTGGCGTTTTCGATCAGCGTCGCCGCTTCGGGGATGACGCTGGTCAGCGTATCGCGCGCACGGTCAGCGGCGGTTGCGGCGGTATCGCGCACGCGGATCAGCGCTTCGATCAACTGAGGTGCGGCCTGTTCGGCGAAATGCTGGGTGCGGCCGATCGTCGCGTCGAGCGTTTCGCCAATTGCTTCGGCGCGCTCGCGGCCGGTCGCCAGCGCGTCGTTGAGCAGTTTGGAGAGCTGGTCGAGCGTCGCGCGCTGGCCCTGAATCACGCCTGCGATTGCCTCGATCGCGTCGTGCGTGCTCTCGGCGGCGGTTACCAGCGACAGCAGTTCGGGCTTGGCGCCCGCAACGACGCTGCGGCTGGTGGCGATGCGCGCGTCGAGCCGCGCAAGCGCTTCGGGCAGTGTCTCGTCGATTTCGCGCGCGGCGGCGTCGAGCGAGGTCAGCAGGTCTTCGCTGGTGTTGATCACCTTGCGCGCGGTCGCTTCGCCGGTGTTGAGCGCTTCGGTCATCGCGTCGGCCGAGCCACCGAGCGCGCTGATCGAGGCGGCGAGCATTTGCGTGCGGTCGATCCCGCGCTTGTGGAAATCGTCGACGCGCGCCTCGACGACCTGGAACTGATGGTCGAGATCGCGCACCAGCGCGTCGCTCGTGGTGCGCTGCTCGCCGAGCCGCGCGGCGATTCGGTCGATGACCTGTTCAATCGTGGCGATGCGCCCCGCCAGCGCCTCGACGCTGTCGCGGCTCGCGCGGTCGAGCGCCGATTGGTTCGCTTCGAGCATCGCCAGCATGGCGTCGCCCTGTGCCGCGATGCCTTTGCGCGCTTCGTCGACGGCGCCAGCGGTACGGCCGAGCAGGCCGTCGACCGCATCGGACATCGCGCCGGTGACTTGCTCCAGCCGCACGCTGGCGGTTTCGCTGGTCGCTTCCATCCGGGTGATGTGTGCGGCGAGCTTTTGCGCGGCGGTGCCGGTGACATCGTCGGCAATGCGCCCTTGCTCGGCGAGCGCGGCGAGCTGCGCGCCGAGCGCTGCGGCGCGTTCGCTGGCTTCGAGGCCGGTCGCTTCGAGCGTTCTGGCGATGCTGGCGGTTTCGCCCTGCGCGCGCGGGAGCGAGGCCAGCAGCACGCTGAGCGAGCGTTCGGCGGCGGTCACGGCATCGGTGAGCGTGCGGGCCTGCGCATCGGCGTGGCTGACCTGCTGGGCAATGCCCGACGTCGTCGCGGCGAGCCGATCGACCGCGCGGTCGCCAGTCGCTGTCAGCATCTCGGCTTGCGCGGCGAGTTGCTGGCCATTGGCCTCGATCCGGCGCGATACGGCAGCGAGGGTGGCGTCGAGCGCGCGCGCTTCGGCGCGCATCGCCTGCGCCGTTGCGCCGAAGCGGCGTGCCTCGGTCCGGCTGGTGCGTTGCGCGAGCAGCCACAGGATGCCGATCAATACGGGCGGCACACATAAGGCGGCGATGAACTGGACGAGTGCGAGCGGCGCGATACCGGCGCTCAACGATGGCCAGCTCAGCGCGATCATCCCGCCGAGCCAACCCACGACGGCGGTGAGGGCGAGCGCAGGTCCCAGCCAGCGCCAGACGGTCGCGGGCGGGGCTTCGTCCTCGAACTCGACCCGGTCGGGTGCCTGGAGCGGGAGTGGTGCAGACGGCGCGGCTTCCTCAAGCAGCAGCGCGTCGTCACCCTCGTCGGGCATTGCCGCCGCCGGCTTGTCGATCGAGCCGATCCGTAGATCGATGATACGCGAACCCCCGTTCATACGGGGTGTTTACCACGATTTACGTCTGCGCAAAGCCCCCCGCTGGTAACGGGTGGCAACGCGGCGTTAACGTTTCGCACGCTAGCGTGAAGGCATGGCCTATGATCCTGGAGCAATTGACGCATCGCTCGCCGCCGCGCTGGGTGAAGACTTGGTGCTGATCGCCGAATTGCGCGCGGCGTTCGTCGAAAGTGCGGCGCGCGCCAGTGCCGGGTTGCAGGCGGCCGAGGACGCCGTAGCCTGGCGTGCGGCAGCGCTGCGGCTGAAGGGACTGGCCGCGAGCTTCGGCGCGGTGCGGCTGATGGCAATCGCCAGCGAAGCCGCCGAGGCTGTGCCGCACGATCCGCGCATTACCGATCGCGTGGTGCGCGCCGTCGCGCGGCTTTGAGGCGCGATACCCACCACAAATCCTAACGCCTTTGCCAAGCCGCGTTCGCACGCCTAAGCGAGGGCGATGCTTGCCGGCCTCCTGTTCGCGATCGATGATGCGGACGATCGCCCCGATACTTTGGTTGCCACCTTGCCCTTTGGCGGGGGCACGTTGCTCGAATTTCAGGCGCGCTTGCTGATCGCGGCTGGCATCAGCCAGATCGCGGTCGTTGTCGCGCGGCTGACCCCTGAGCTGATCGGGGCGATCAACCGGATTGCGCGGCGCGGGATTGCCGTTGATGCCGTGCGATCAGCGGCTGAAGCGGTGGCCAAGCTCCACCCACTCGCGCGCGTCGTGGTGCTGGCCGACGGGCTGGTGACGACGGGCGACATTGTCGAAACCATGACCGGCGAAGGCGGCGACCTGTTGCTGGTGACCACCGATGCCGACGCGCTGCCGGGGCTCGAACGCGTCGGGCGCGACGCAATCTGGGCGGGGATTGCGCGCGTCCAGCCGGCCCGGCTCGCCGATGTCGCGGCGCTGCCGAAGGAATATGATTTCCAGTCGACGCTGCTGCGGGTGTGTGCGCAGGCAGGCGCCGAACATCTCTCGCTCCCGGCGGGACGGAGCCGGGGCGGGCATGGGATCGAGCATGACTCGACGCAGTTGCGCGGGCGCAACGATGCTGTCCTCGCCGCTTATGTGTCGAACCGGATCAGCTGGGTCGATCGCTGGTTGATCGCCCCGGTCGCGCGCGCGGCGATGCCGTGGCTGATCAGCCATGCGGTGTCGGGCGGGGGCGTTGCGGGCGGGGGTGGCGCCGCGATGCTGGTCGGGCTGGCGTTGACCGGTTGGGGCTGGACCGTGGCGGGCCTCGTGCTGGTGTTCGGCGCGACCGTGGCGCTCGCGATCGGCGTGGCGCTGGCATGGATGCGCGACGAAACCGCGCTGGCGCGGACGCAGCAAGCGATGATCGTGGGTGGGGCAGCGCTTGCCGCACTGCTGTTCGGCTATGCCGCCAGCGCGGGCGGGGCGGCGCTGGCCAGCCTGATCGCGGCGCTCGCGCTGGTCGGGCTGGGCGGGCTCGCCGAGCGGGCCGCCAATGAGCATATCCGTCGTCGCTGGTGGGGGAGCGCCGCTGCCTATCCACTGCTGCTGCTGCCGTTCGCGGCGTTCAGCCAGCCGCTGACGGGATTGCTGGCGGTGGCGGGCTATGCCGGGGTGACGCTCGGCGCCGCCATTGAGGCATTACGCGAAAAGCCTTAGTCTGGTTTTAACGCAACTTCCCTAGGCGTGAGACATGTCGATCGACCGAGGCGACATGAACGATGGCTTCCCGGCGGATGCCAGCCGACTGCTCGCGCGCGGAGCAGCCGATGACGTGCGCGCCCGTCGCCGGCTCGCCGCAGCGACCGCCGACCTGCACCTGAGCGAGGCCGACCGGCTCGACGATCGCTACCGGTCGGCGCTCCACCATATGATTGCGGGCTTGTGCGCGCTGGTCGAACGCGATTTGCGCCAATTTGCCGCGCGGTTGCTGGTGTCGCGCGGCCTGCCCGAGCCTGCACTGGCGCTGAGCGAGGCCGCGCCGGTGGTGTTTGCGGCGTTGCGCGACGCCGGACTGATCGGCGATCCGGCTTTCATGCGCGCGATGCTGGGGCGGACCGGGCTGGCGCTGCTGGCCGAGCGGTTGCCGGTTGCCGCGACGACGGCGGAGCGGCCGAGCTTGCTCGTGCGGCTGGTTGAGCACCGCGACGGCGTGGTCGCAGCCGCTGCATCGGCGTTGATGGCCGCTGATGCGCGCCGCCGCGATGCGATCGATGGGGCGGCCCCGCGTAACGATATTGCGGCTGAGCAGCAGCACCAGCTCGTCTGGTGGACGGCAGCCGCGCTCCATCGTGCGTTTGCTGGTGCCAGCGACGATCGCAGCGCATTCGACCGCGCGCTCACCGAAGCGGCCGAGCGCGCGCTGGCGGTGCATGACGAAGGCGAGCGCGCCGAGGCCGCCGCGATGCGGCTGGTGGCGATGCTCGCGCCGCAGCCGAGCGAGCGCGGCGAGTTGCTGTGCGAAGCGCTCGCGGATCGGCGGCCGGGGCTGTTCGTCGCACTGCTCGCGCAGGCGATTGGGCTGGGGTTCGATAGCGTGCGCGACGTGCTGATCGACCCCGAGAGCGATCGGCTTTGGATCATGCTGCGCGCCGCCGCGCTCGACCGCGAAACGATTGCGCGGCTGGGGCTGGCGCTGTGCGAGGCCGCACCGGGTCGCGATGTCGAGGCCTTCGCCGACCAGCTCGACGCGATCATGGCGGTGACTCCCGCTGCCGCTGAAGCAGCCCTCGCGCCGCTTTATCGTCATGCCGATTTGCGCGCGGCGATGGATGTGCTTGGGGCAGGCGCGTGAACCAGATCGATACCGCCTTGCCGGTGATCCATGCCCGCATCGACGCCGCCGGCCATTTGGTCGAGGCCGATGCCCGGCTGCACGCGCTCAACACGCGCGCGGGGGGAAGGGTCGGCGCACCGCTTGCGGTGCCGCAGCTCGCGACGCTGGTGCGGCTCGCGCAGCGGCTGCGCGTGCTGGTGTCGCGCGCGGTCGTCGCGGCCGATGGCGACACCGATCTCGACATGTGGGCGCGCGCCGAACCGCAAGCCGAGGGCGGGGTGCGGCTGACGATCAGCGGCTGGCGCCCCCGTGGCGCGTGGCGGGCCGACGCCAATCCGGTGCAGCGCGAGGTCGATCTGGTGCGTGCGGCGGGCGGCTGGGGTTGGGAAACCGATGCGGCGCTGCGCCTGACGCATGTCGCGAGCGAGCTCGGCGCGGGGCAGGGAGTCGATCCCGCCGCGCTGCTCGGCCAGCCGCTGACGCAGCTGTTCAAGCTTGGCGAGGATGAGGCGGGCAGCGTCCCGATCCTGACCGCGCTGGCGATGCGCGCGCGGTTCGACAATCAACCGGCGGCGCTGCGCGCGACGGGCCAGCGCGTGCAGCTATCGGCGGTGACCCGACTCGATGCGAGCGGCGGGTTTGCCGGGCTGACGGGCTCCGCGCTGGTGGTCGAGGCGGACGCAGGCGGGCCGCGCGAACAATCGGTGGCCTTTGCGAGCCGCCTCGATCAGGCACTGCGCGCGCCGCTCGGGCGGATCATCGCGCATGCCGACAGCATCAACGCGCAGGCCGAAGGGCCGCTGCGGCAAGATTATGTCGATTATGCCGCCGACATTGCGACGGCGGGGCGGCATCTGCTCGGGCTGGTCGATGATCTGGTCGATTTGCAGGCGATCGAGCGTCCCGATTTCGCCATTGCCGCTGAGCCGGTCGATCTCGCTGATATCGCGCGCCGTGCAGCCGGGCTGCTCGCGGTGCGCGCGGCGGCGGGGGCTGTACGGATCGACCGGCCTGCCGCCGACGAAGCACTGCCAGCGATTGGCGAATTCAAACGTGTGCTCCAAATTCTCGTCAACCTGATCGGTAATGCCGTGCGCTATTCGCCGCCGGGCGGTATGGTATGGATCCGCGCCGAGCGCGACGGTGACCGCGCGCGGCTGGTCGTCGCCGATCAAGGCAAGGGCATCGCGATCGCCGATCAGGCGCGCATTTTCGAAAAATTCGAACGCGTCGACCCGAGCGAGCCGGGCGGGAGTGGGTTAGGGCTCTATATCGCGCGGCGGCTGGCCCGCGCGATGGGCGGCGACATCACCGTAGACAGCGCACCGGGGCAGGGCGCGCGCTTTACGTTCACGCTTCCGGCACGTGAGTGAACGCCTAGCGCCGCCCCCGCGCAAACAGCAACAAGCCAAGCCCTGCAACCGCCAGCGAAAGGCCGCGCACGGCCCAAGGGCGCTGGTCGATCATGAAGCTCGACGCAGGCCAACGCACATAGCCAAGCCCCTGACCGATCCACAGCAGCCCCATCGTCATCATCAGCGCGCCGATGATGGCGAGGGCGCGGCGCATGTCAGCGATCGCTGGCGGGCACGTAATCGCGCTGGACCGGGCCGGTGTAGAGCTGGCGCGGGCGGCCGATCTTCTGCTCGGGGTCGGCGATCATTTCGTTCCACTGCGCGACCCAGCCGACGGTGCGGGCAAGCGCGAACAGCGCGGTGAACATCGTCGTCGGGAAGCCGATCGCCGACAGGATGACGCCCGAATAGAAATCGACGTTCGGGAACAGCTTCTTCTCGATAAAATACGGGTCGTTGAGCGCCATTTGCTCGAGCTGGAGCGCCACTTCGAACACCGGATCGGTGACGTTCATCGCCGCGAACACCTCGCGCACCGTCTGCTGCATCACCGTCGCGCGCGGATCGTAATTCTTGTACACGCGGTGGCCGAAGCCCATCAGACGGAACGGGTCGTTCTTGTCCTTGGCGCGCTCGATATAATGCGGAATGCGGTCGGGGGTGCCGATCTCGCGCAGCATGTTGAGCGCGGCTTCGTTGGCACCGCCATGCGCCGGGCCCCACAGGCAGGCGATCCCGGCCGCGATGCACGCAAACGGGTTGGCACCCGATGAACCGGCAAGCCGCACGGTCGAGGTCGACGCATTTTGCTCGTGGTCAGCGTGGAGGATGAAAATGCGATCGAGCGCCTTTTCGATCACCGGATTGACGACATAGGGCTCGGCCGGCACGCCAAAGGTCATGCGCAGGAAATTGCCGGTGTAGCTGAGTGAATTGTCGGGATAGAGGAACGGCTGGCCGACCGAATATTTATACGCCATCGCCGCGATCGTCGGCATTTTGGCGATCAACCGGTGGCTCGCGATCATGCGCTGGCGCGGATCAGTGATATCGGTCGAGTCGTGGTAGAACGCCGAAAGCGCGCCGACGACACCGCACATGATCGCCATCGGATGCGCATCGCGGCGGAAACCGCGATAGAAAGTCATTAGCTGTTCGTGCAGCATCGTGTGGCGGGTGATCGTGTAGCTGAACTCGCCGAGTTCAGCCTCGGTAGGCAGCTCGCCGTTGAGCAGCAGATAGCAGACTTCCATGAAGCTCGACTGTTCGGCGAGCTGGCCGATCGGATAGCCGCGGTGGAGCAAAATGCCTTCGTCGCCATCGATATAGGTCAGCCCCGATTCGCAGCTCGCGGTCGAGGTGAAGCCGGGATCGAAGGTGAATTTGCCCGTCTGCGCATAGAGCTTGCGAATGTCGACGACTTGCGGGCCGATCGCGCCCGAGACGACCTTATAGTCGTGATCGGTGCCGTCGACGGTGAGTTTGGCAGTGTCGGACATGCGTATAGCTCCTTTGTCTTCCGTGGCGCCGGCCGGGCAATCCGGTTGGCGCAGAAACGTGGCAGTTGCCGGGTCGATTGCGGCCTTCCGTATCCCAGCCATTGACGGCGTCAAGCGCGCTGTGGTCGCGGCCCGGGCCAGATGCGCGCGGTGGCACCCGCGCGCGCGGATTTGCGGGGGCATCGGCTTGCGCGGGCGGGGCTTCGCTCGCAGACTTGGTTGCGATGGCTGATCTGGCTGCCACTTTCGCGCGTGCGACCGCTGCAGCCGAACGCTGGCTCGAAGCCGAGCGCGATCAACTGTTTCTATGGCTGCCGGTGATGCTGGGCAGCGGTATTGCGCTGTGGTTCGCGCTCAGCGATGCGCGCGGCTGGACGCTGGCGGCGCTGTTGTTGGTGAGTGCGGCGGCGGCGGCGCTGGCGGTTGATCGCGGCGGACGCGCGACGCGGGTCATCGCTATCGCGACCTTCGCCAGCGCGTTGGGCCTCGCGTTGATCTGGTGGCGGGCCGAGCGGGTGGCGGCGCCGGTGCTGGCCAAGCCGGTGGTGGTCACGATCGAAGCGTTGGTCGAGCGCGTCGATCCACTGCCACCAAGGGGGTTGGTGCGGCTGCGGCTGGCGCCGCGCGCGCTGTTGGCCAGCGCGGGGCCGATGCGGGTCGCCGCGCTGCCGCCGCATCTCGGCGTCAACCTGCGCGACGTCGATGCGCCGGTAGGTCTGAGCGCTGGCGCGGTGATCCGGCTGGGGGTGCGTTTGCTGCCACCGCCGCCGCCCGCCGTCCCCGGCGCCTATGATTACGCCCGCGTCGCGTGGTTCGATCAGGTCGGCGCGACCGGGCGCGGTTTTGCGCCGGTGACATTGGTACGGCAAGGGGCAACCGATAGTGGCCTGCGCGCGCGGCTGTCGGCGCATATCCAAGCGCAATCGCCGGGCAGTCCCGGCGCGATTGCCGCCGCGCTCGCGACGGGCGATCAGGGCGCGATTGCGCTCGATGATGCCGAAGCGATGCGGCGTGCGGGGCTCGCGCATCTCTTGTCAGTGAGCGGGCTGCACATCACGGCGGTGGTTGGCGCAACGATGCTCATTGTGCTGCGGTTGCTCGCGCTCAGCCCCTGGCTCGCGCTCCACGCGCGCTTGCCGCTGGTGGCGGCCGGGGCGGGGGCATTGGCGGCGATCGGCTATACGTTGTTGACGGGGGCTGAAGTGCCGACGGTGCGGTCGTGCGTCGCGGCGCTGCTGGTGCTCGCGGCGATTGCGCTGGGGCGTGAGGCGATGACCTTGCGGCTGGTGGCGGCGGGGGCGCTGATCGTGCTTGTCGTCTGGCCCGAGGCGTTGGCGGGGCCGAGCTTCCAGCTATCGTTCGCTGCCGTCGCCGCCATCGTCGCGCTGCACGAATCGCCGCGCGTGCACGGCTGGTTCGTGGCGCGGGAGGAAGCGCGCTGGCGGCATGCGCTGCGCCAACTCGCGGCGCTGCTGTTGACCGGCATTGTCGTCGAGGTCGTACTCGTGCCGATCGGCCTTTATCATTTCCACAAGGCGGGGTTGTACGGGTCGCTCGCCAATATCGTCGCGATTCCGCTGACGACCTTTGTCGTCATGCCGCTCGAAGCACTGGCGTTGCTTTTCGATCTGGTGGGGGCGGGGGCGCCGTTTTGGTGGCTGACGACGCAGGCATTGCAGCTGTTGCTGGCGATTGCGCATCTGACGGCAAGCGCGCCGGGCGCCGTCGCGATGATCCCGGCGATGCCGACGGGTGCCTTCATGCTGATCGTGGCGGGTGGGCTATGGATCGGACTCTGGCGCACGCGCGCCCGCACGCTGGGGCTGATCGCGATGGCTGGGGGCGCGTTGTGGACGGCAGCGACGCCGCTCCCTGATTTGCTGGTGACAGGTGACGGCCGCCACTTGGCGTTGCGCACCCCGGCGGGTGAGGTCGCGATGCTGCGCGACCGTGCGGGCGACTACACCCAAGCGATGCTGGCTGAAAATGGCGGGATCGATGGCGTCCCCTTGCTGCTCGCCGAACAGGATTTCGCGCGCTGCACGGCGGACTTGTGCCTGGCCGAGCGCGTGGTCGGCGCGCGGCGCTGGCGGATATTGGCGACGCGCAGTGCCTACCGCATCGATGCCGCCGCGCTGATTGCCGCTTGCGGCCAAGCCGATATCGTCGTCAGCGAGCGCCGCCTGCCACGCGGCTGCACCCCGCGCTGGCTGAAACTCGACCGCCCGGTGCTGGCGCGCACCGGCGGGGTTGCGATCAGCCTCAGCGCGGGCACGATCACGACGGTGCTCTCCCCCGGTGACCGTCACCCATGGCGCAAACCGCCAACGATCGCCGTCAGTCGTAGCGGCGGAGCAGTCCGGCGAGCTTTCCCTGAACGCGCACCTGCGCCGGGTGGTAACGCTGCGGATCATAGCTCCGGTTCGCCGGATCGAGCCGGACCATCGCGCCTTCGCGGCGGAAATATTTGAGTGTCGCTTCGCTATCCTCGATCAGCGCGACCACAATCTCGCCGTCGCGCGCGACTTCCTGCCGCTTGATCAGCGCATAGTCGCCGTCGAGAATGCCGGCATCGACCATCGAGTCACCCGATACTTCGAGCGCATAATGTTCACCGCCACCAAGCAGCGCGGCGGGCACCGCGAGCATCGCCGAATCCTCAAACGCTTCGATCGGCACACCGGCGGCGATCCGGCCGTGCAGCGGGATTTCGATCACGTCGTTCGCTGGTTGCGGCACCTGGCGGACATTGGCGGGGGCGGAGGGCGCCACCGATTTCTTCTTGGTCTCGGGCCGCTCGGGCATGCGCAGCACTTCGAGCGCGCGCGCGCGATTGGGCAAGCGGCGGATGAACTCGCGCTCCTCAAGCGCGCTGATCAAGCGGTGGACGCCCGACTTGGATTTCAGGTCGAGCGCTTCCTTCATTTCCTCGAACGACGGCGATACGCCGGACTCGTTCAGCCGGTCGTTGATGAAGCAAATCAGTTCATGTTGCTTGCGCGTCAGCATCACACTCTCCACCGTCTGGAACAGACGCCGAACGATTAGGCAACAAAAAGAATTAAGTCAAGCGAGGGTGAGGATTTGCACCGAGTCGCCTGCTTTGGCCTCGGGCGCGCCCGCCGCCCGGACGATCAGACAGTCCGCACGCGCGAGCGTTTGCAGCATCGAACTGTCCTGGCGCGACGCGGCGAAGACGCGGCCGTCGCGGTTTTCGGCGCGGAGATAATCCTCGCGGTGGTCGTTGGCGGGAAGTCCGGCGCCGAGCGTGGCGCTGCGGGCTGCGGGGCGTGGATTGGTCGCGCCCGCCATCGCGGCGATCAGCGGCTTGAGGAACAGGGTTGCGGTGACGAACGCCGAGACCGGGTTGCCGGGCAACCCGAGCACCACTGCGTTACCCCGCCGCCCCGCCATCATCGGCTTGCCTGGCCGCATGGCGATCCGCCAAAAATCGATCGTGCCGCCTGCCGCCGTCAGCGCGGGGCGGACGAGGTCGTGATCGCCCACCGACGCGCCGCCGCTGGTGACGAGGATATCGGCGTCGATCGCGGCGAAGCACGCCGTCATGACTTCAAGCTCATCGGGCAGGATGCCGAGGTCGATGACCTCGACCGGCAGTTCGGCCAGCATTGCCGCCAGCATGACACCGTTCGATTCGGGCAATTGGCCCGCGCCGACGGGCGTGCCGGGCGCGACCAGTTCGTCGCCGCTCGCCACCACTGCAACGCGCAGCTTTCGCGCGACTGCGAGCGTTCCATGTCCCGCGGCGGCGGCGAGGGCGATCCGCGCCGGGGTCAACCGCTCGCCGCGCGCGATCAGGATATCGCCCTGCGTGAAATCGAGTCCGCGCGGGCGAACATTGCGGCCCGCGCGGCCGGGGCCTTCGCCGTCTAGCCTTAACTGGTCCCCGTCGCGCGCCGCTTCCTCCTGCACCATGACGGTGTCGGCACCTGCGGGCATAACGGCGCCGGTGAAGATGCGCACGGCCTCGCCCGGCCCGATCGTCCCGGCGAACGGACGACCAGCGGCGCTTTCCCCCACCACGGTCAGCGGTGCCGGCAGATCGGCAAAGCGCACCGCATAGCCATCCATCGCGGACAGGTCCGCCGACGGTTGTGTCCGGTTCGCTACGACATCGTCCGCAAGCCAGCGCCCAGCGGCAGCGCCCAGCGGCACGCGCTCGGCATTCACGCGCGGGGCCAGCGCGAACAAGCGTTCCTGCGCTTCGGTGACGGGCAGCAGCGACATGCAGCCGCTCATGGCACAACGCAGCGTTGCTGCGAAGCCGATCAACGGTGCACCGGGGTTGCGCCGACTGTATGATTATTATAACACACTAGCCATGACGCTGCTTCAACTCGACGACATCGCCAAATCCTATGGCCGCAAGACGGTGCTCGACGGTGTGACGGTCGGCTTTCCGGTCGGCCTCACGCTGCTGATCGGTCCGAGCGGCGCGGGCAAATCGACGCTCTTGCGGCTGATCGCCACCGCCGAAAGGCCGAGCAGCGGGCGGATTTCGTGGGAAGGGGCCGCGCTGCCCGGTGCGCGCGGGGCGCTGCGACGGGCACTCGGCTACGCGCCGCAAGCCGTCGACTTGCCCGATGATTTGACCGCGCGCGAATTCGCGATGCATATCGCGGCGCTCAAAGGGCTCGATCTTGCTGCTGCCGACCGGCAATTCGCGACGATCACTGAGGCGATCGGGCTGCACCCGGACATCAACCGGCGGATTTCGACCTATTCGGGGGGGATGCGCCGCCGTTTGATTTTTGCCCAAGCGTTGCTCGGCACGCCCAAGCTGCTCGCGCTCGACGAGCCGACCGCCGAGCTCGACGGCGATACCGCGCACCGCTTGGGCGAGCTGATGCTCGAATACGCGCGCACTGCCGCCGTGGTGATGACCACGCACCTGGCTGACAAGCTCGCCCCGCAAGCGCAGGTGATGCTCCGTGTCGCCGACGGCCGCGTCGGTTACGCATGATCGGGGGCATGAGCGGATTTGCCATCGCGCGATCGTCGCTGACCACCAGCCTCAAGCGCTATTCGCGGAGCTGGGCGCTGTGGCTGGTGCTGCTCGCCGGGCCGATTGGCGCGCGCTTCATGATCGCGCGCGATGACGGGACGGGGGTGCAGATCGCGATCCGCAATCATCTGCCGATCATGACGTCGGGGATGCTCGGCGTATCGCTGGGCATTGTCGTGTCGACTCTGCTGCTGCCGATTGCCTATCTCTATCTTCGCTCGAACGTGACCCGGCGCCAGCCGTGGCAGATCGAGGAAGTCACGGCGGCGCAACGCATCCCGATCGCGCTGGGACGCTGGGCCGCCGATGCAAGCGTCATGCTCGGCATGCTCGCGACGCTCACGCTCGCGGGGTGGTTCCTGGGGTGGCTGATCGTCTCGGGCCCGCTCGACCTGATCGAGATCAGCTGGACGCTGTGGTTGATCGCGGCGCCATCGTTCATGGGCCTGGCCGCGATCCGCATCTTGTTCGACGCGATGCGATGGACGCGCGGGGCGTGGGGCGATGTCGCGTTCTTAATCTTGTGGCTGGTGAGCATCGCCATGCCCGCCGCCGTCAGCAGCCTGCCAACCAGCTTTGCTGTCAATATGTACGACTTTCCGGGCTTTGTGCGGCCGATGGTCGGGACCGCGCCGTCGGCAGGTCCGGATTTCTCGATCGGTTCGACCAATGCGCTGAAGCCGGGGCGCGTGCGGCTCAATGTGTTCGAAGGCCTGTACGCCGAGGGCTATATCGCGTCGCGCTTCGCCTGGGCGGGGATTGCGGTCCTGGTCGCGGCTTTGGCGGGACTCGTTTACCAGCCGCACACGGTGCGGCGCAAAGGCCGGATTGCAGGCGCGATCGATCGCTTGACGGCGGCGGGGCCGCCGCCTGTGGTGATCGCGGACGCGCCGCCGGCCCGGAGCATTGCGCTGCCGTTTGCCGGCCTGGTGCTCGGCGAATTTCGGTTGATTGGTTCGGGGCGGCTGTTCCTGCTGGCAGGGGCGGGGGTGGTAATTGCCGGTTTGTTCGGTGACTATCGCCATATCGGCAGCCCGGCGGCGCTCTTGCTGCTGGTCTTCGGGCTCGTCGCGCATGCCGGACGGAGCGAGGCGCGCGGGCTGCTGGCACTGACGCAAACGACGTTCCAGCCACCGATGCTGCGGCGCTTGGCGTTTGTGCTGGCGGGGACGGGCTGGGCCCTGTTGCTTGCGCTGCCAGCGGCAGCGGTGAGATTCTCGGTCGAGCCGGTGGTACTCGCGCTTGCGGTCGGTGCGGCGGCGTCGGTGGTGGCAGTCGTCCTCGCGACGATCAGCCGTTCAGCCTTTGCGCCACGGCTCGTCCTGCTGGTGCTCTGGTACGGTTATCTGTCGAGCTGAGCTTCAGGCGCGATAGTCGCCCGACTTGCCGCCGGTCTTGCTGACGAGCTTGATGTCGCTGACGATCATTGCCTTGTCGATCGCTTTGGCCATGTCGTAGATCGTCAGCAGCGCGACGCTCGTCGCGGTCAGCGCTTCCATCTCGACGCCGGTCAAACCGGTGCAGGCGCAGGTCGCGGTAACGGTGACGCCGGTCGGATCGGGCGCGAGATCGATTGTCACTTTGGTCAGCGGCAGCGGATGGCAGAGCGGAATCAAATCGCTGGTGCGCTTGGCCGCCATGATGCCCGCAACCCGCGCCACCGCGAGCACATCGCCTTTCTTGGCGGTGCCCTGCGCGATTGCCGTTGCAGCCTCAGCCGACATGGTGATGCGCCCGGTCGCCACCGCCTCGCGCTGCGTTGCGTCCTTCGCCCCCACATCGACCATGCGCGCGGCACCCGTATCGTCGAGATGCGTCAGGTCGCTCATCCGAGCAGCGCCCGCGTGGCCGCTTCGACATCGTCGGCGCGCATCAGCGCTTCGCCGATCAGGAAGCATTTGACGCCCTTTGCCGCCATCGCGTCGAGATCGGCGCGGGTCGACAGCCCGCTTTCGGCAACAAAGGTGCAGCCTTCCGGCGCGCGCGCGATCAGCTCATAAGTGCGATCGAAGCTCACCGAGAAATCGCGCAGGTCGCGGTTGTTGACGCCGATCAGCCGCGACTTGAGCTTCAGCGCACGGTCGAGTTCCTTCGCGTCATGCACTTCGACCAGCACGTCCATGCCGCAGTCGATCGCGGCGGCTTCAATCTCCGCAAGCTGCTCGTCGATGAGCGCGGCAATGATCAGCAGGATCGCGTCGGCACCGATCGCGCGCGCCTCGGTCACTTGCCACGGATCGATCATGAAGTCCTTGCGCAGCACCGGCAGATCGCAGGCGTCGCGCGCCGCGCTGAGGTAGCTGTCGGCGCCCTGAAACCAGTGTTCGTCGGTCAGCACCGACAGGCAGGCGGCACCCCCGGCCTGATAGGCGCGGGCATGCGCGGGCGGATCGAAATGCTCGCGGATCACGCCCTTCGACGGGCTGGCCTTTTTGATCTCGGCGATCAGCGCGGGGCCGTCACCCGCCCGCGCATCAAGGGCGGCGCGAAAACCACGCGGGCGACTTTGTTGCGCGATCCCGGCGTCGAGTTCGGCGAGCGAGGTGCACGCCTTGCGCGCGGCGACTTCGGCGCGCTTGGTTTCGAGGATCCGGTCGAGAATATTGGTCATGAATAGGCAATCCAGCAATCGAGCAATGCATTGGCAAGCCCGTTGTCGAGTGTTTCGCGCGCTTCCTCGACGCCGTTACAAAGGTCGGCAACATGGCCCGCGACCACAAGCGCGGCGGCGGCGTTGAGCAGCACGGCGTCGCGATAGGCGCCGGTCTCACCCTGGAGCAGGCGGCGCAGTGCGGCGGCGTTATAGACCGGGTCGCCGCCGCGGATGGCGGCGATCGGGTGGCGCGGCAGTCCGGCGTCTTCCGGCGTGACGCGGGGCGGCAGGGCAATCCCGCCGACGCTGACCACGACGGTTGGCCCGGCGCCCGAAACCTCGTCGAGCCCTTCCTCGCCTGACACCACGAGTGCGGCCTCGGTGCCGAGTTGCGCGAGCGCGTCGGCATAGACTGGCGCATAATCGGGCCGGGCAATGCCGATGAGCTGGCGGGTGACCCGCGCCGGATTGGCGAGCGGCCCCATCAGGTTGAAGATGGTGCGCTTGCCGATGCGTTTGCGAATGGGGGTGATGCGCGCCATCGCCGGGTGGTGGTTCGCCGCGAACAGGAAAGCGATGCCGATGTCACGCAGGCTTGCCTCGGCCAGCCGCCCCGCGCGCGCCATGTCGAGCCCGAGCGCTTCGAGCGTATCGGCAGCACCTGCTTTCGACGAGGCGGCGCGGTTGCCGTGCTTGGCGACCGGCACGCCGCACGCCGCGACGATCAGCGAGACGGCGGTTGAGACATTGAGCGTGTGGTGTCCGTCGCCGCCGGTGCCGCAGACGTCGATCGCGCCAGCGGGCGCCGCGATCGGAATCAGCCTTGCGCGCAAAGCCCTCGCCGCCTCGGCAATTTCGGTCGCCGTCTCGCCGCGCTGGCTGAGCGCGATCAGGAAATCGGCAATCGCTTCTTCGCTGGTGCGGGCGTCGAGAATGTCGGCAAAGGCCTGCGCGGCGGAGTCGCGGGAGAGGGGCTGCGCGGGATCGGGCAGCGCGGTAAAAGCGCTCACGCGCGCGCCTTGAGCGCCGGACCCGCGAGCGTCATGAAATTCGCGAGCATCGCGTGGCCGTGTTCCGTGGCGATGCTCTCGGGGTGGAACTGCACGCCGTGGATGGGGAGCGTCGCGTGGCGAAAGCCCATCACCGATCCGTCATCGGCGGTGGCGTTGACCACCAGCGTCTCCGGCGCGCCTTCGACGATCAGCGAATGATAGCGCGTCGCGGTGAACGGCGAGGGGAGGCCGGCGAACAGCCCGCTGCCGTCGTGGCTGACAGGGGAGGTCTTGCCGTGCATCAGCCCGCCGCGCACGACCGATCCGCCGAAATGCTGGCCGATTGCCTGATGACCGAGGCACACGCCGAGCAGCGGCTTGCCCGCATCGGCGCAGGCGGCGACCAGATCGAGCGACACGCCCGCTTCGTTGGGCGTCTTCGGCCCCGGCGAGATCAGAAAGGCGTGCGCATTGCTCGCGAGCGCTTCGGCGGCGGTCAGCGCGTCGTTGCGCACCACTTGCACCTCGGCGCCCAGTTCCATCAGATAATGGACGAGGTTCCAGGTAAAGCTGTCGTAATTGTCGATGACGAGGATCATGGCCGACCGCCCTTAGCGGGCGGGTGCAGCCGGGGGAAGGGGTGGCCCAACGGCTTTCTGGGCGAGCAGCTTGGTGAGATCAGCCTTCCAGAACTTGGCCCATGTGTGGGTGCCGTGCCCTTTGGTCTCGGCGCTGGCCGGGATCAGGATGAAGCGCGCGCGGGGCATGCGCGTGACCGCTGTCTCGGCGAAACCGAGCTCGGGCGGGTTGATGAAATCGTCGGCCGAGTTGATCCATAGCAGGGGCACGTTGATCTTTTCGAGCGCCGCTGACGGGTCATAGTTGCGCGAGGAATCGATGTAATAGAGCGCGTCATTGGCGTCGATCTTGCTCGCGCGGGCAAAGGCGGCGTCGAGCGCGGCTTCGGTCGCGGCGCGCGTCGGGAATTGGGCTTGCGCCGCCACGGGGTTGAGCCCTGCGAGGATCAGCAGATCGGCGGCGGTGCGCACCCCGGCGGCGGGCTGGGCGGTGTAATTGCCGTTCGCCCACGCCGGATCGGCCTTGATCGCGTCGATTGCCATCTTGCGCCACATCCGGTTGCGCCCCGCAAGCGGCACCGGATTGCACGCGAAGGGCGCGAGCCGCTCGGCGAAACCGGGCCAGGTCTCGCCCCAGACGAACGCATGCATGCAGCCCATCGACGTGCCGAGGATGAGCCTGAGCTTGGTCACCCCCAGCCCCTCGACCAGCAGCCGATGCTGAAGCGCGACCATATCGTCATAGTCGTAGCGCGGGAACGCCATCCGCAAGCCATCGCTTGGTTTCGACGATCCGCCGTGGCCGATATTGTCGGGCAGGATGACATAGGTGGTGGCGAGATCGAACGGCGCGCCGGAGCCGTAAAGTTCGTCGGCGAATTGCGGCACGAGGAAATTCTTGCCCGAGCCGCCGGTGCCGTGGAGCACCATCACGGCATTGTCGATCTGCCCCCGCGCGTCGCGGTGCGGTGTGCCGAGCGTGGTATAGTGGAGGCGAACCTCGGGCATCGTCTCGCCGGTGCCGAAGCGCACATCACGCGCGACGAAATCACCCTCGGTCGTCGGCCAGGGCGCGGCGTTGGCAGGGGCGGCGATAAGCGCGGCGAGGGCGAAGAGGAGGCGGAACATGGCCGAAGCCTATCAATGCCCCCCGTGCGGTCAAGCGCGCGGCTTGTTCAGGCGGGCGAAAGGACCGATATGCAATGCTGATGGCTTGTCGAGGAGAGTTGCGATGCTGCGCCCGTTGATCACTGCCGTGCTGCTCGTGCTCCCGACGGTCGCCGTCGCGCAGGACGCCGCAACCCACGGCCAGCCGCCCGAGCGCATCCGATCGATCCTGCTCAAACCCGGCGAGAAATGCCCGCCCGCCGCGAACGAAAATGAAGTCGTCGTCTGCGCGCCGAGCGAAACCCCCTATCGCATCCCGCGCCAGTTCCGTGCGGCGCCGTATAGCCCCGCCTCGAACAGCTGGGTCAACCGCGTCGAGACGATCGACCAGGTCAGCCGCGTCAATGGCGCCGTCCCGGGAAGCTGCTCGGTGGTCGGCTCGGCAGGCTTCAGCGGCTGTGTGCAGCAGATGATCCAGCAGTGGGCGGCCGAGCGGCGGCAGGCGAAGAAGGATGCGGTGGGCGAGCGGTAGGTAGAGGGGCCGCAAGGTCGTTTGTTGGTGAATAGTTCTCGGGCAGCTTTTGACTCGCAAATCTTGCATAGCTGCCTTTCGACCACGCCGCACTGTTCTAGCGGCTATCGAGGAGTTGTTGGAGGTGCCCAGCTTCGCAAGTGCGGCGGATCGCGCCGCCACCGCTTTATGCCTTGGCTTGGAGGATCGTTGAACTACCGGTGGCGACGAGCAATCATGATAATTTCAGGAGATTCGTAAGAAAGCGGTTGACCATCGAAGTCGCCAAACTCCCCTTCAATCTCGAAACCCTCGCTTTGTAATAGTTTTCGCAAGGGTTCTATGTCTAAGAAACGCAACGTGCTGTGACTTATCTGCGGCAAACTGCTGTGCGGTCCATCGAAGGTGTGTGTAAAAGTAATTGTTCTTCCATCAAAGGGAGAAACAATGTGAGTTGTTATATCAACATAGTTGCCGTCCGGCATCTGAACGGTCACTGAATTTTCAGGTCGCCACCGATCCCACGCCCGCGCCTTCGGATTACGAGTTTCAAACGCGAAGCATCCGCCCGGTGAAAGTGCTCGCCACACCGCCTGCAATGATGCGCGAAGCTCATCGTCGGTTACTATCGTCTGAAAGGCATGGCCGGTCATCACAATAAGGTCGAACTCACCTTCCCAAGTTACAGATCGCAGATTGCCTTGCACCCACTCAACCTCTGCAATCCGACGAGCGGCAGCGAGCATACCGAAAGCTGGATCGAGACCACACAACCGTCCACTATGGCCCTTAAACCTTGCTTCCGAGAGTAGAGTTCCCGTTCCACAGCCAACGTCTAGAACTGAAGCGGCCGACAGCATCATAGGCATGTAGAAGTCGTAGTCGTCGCGCACCGATCGAGGGTGCCAAGCGTCGTAAACCTGTGCCAGATAGGGGTCAGCAAAGAGTTGGTCTGGCATTTGCCGACGCTAACCGGAGTTGGCAGCGTCCGCTAGTGAGAGGGTATAAATCGCGCATTCGGACCAGCGGCTTTTGGGATTGGCTGAAGTCGCCTTAGATGGCGAAGAATGGGGGGTTAGCTGCCCTGCCACTTATCGTCATCCCGGCCTTGTGCCGGGACCCACTGCGCAGCCGTGCGAGGCGTTTGAGGCGATCCCGGCTGGTGGGCCTCAGCGCTACGCCGTGGTGACCACGGGGACGCAGCGCTTCGATGGCAGCCAACGTTACTGCCCAAACCCCACCCCGCTCGCCCTAGCCATTGCCTCGCGTGCCGCTGCCAGCAGCGCCCCCGCCTTGGCCTCGCATTCGCGCTGTTCGTACGCCGGATCGCTGTCGGCGACGATGCCGGCGCCGGCCTGGACGTGCATCATGCCGTCCTTCACCACCGCCGTGCGCAGGACGATGCACGAATCCATCGATCCGTCGGGTGAGAAATAGCCGACGCCGCCGGCATAGGCACCGCGGGCCTCGCCCTCCAGCTCAGCGATGATCTCGCAGGCGCGCACTTTCGGCGCGCCGCTAACGGTGCCTGCCGGAAAGCCCGCGAACAGCGCGTCGATCGCGTCGTGGCGCGGGTCGAGCTGGCCGACGACGTTCGAGACGATGTGCATGACATGGCTGTAGAATTCGACGCCATAGCTGTCGGTAACGCGCACTGACCCGGCGCTCGCCACGCGCCCCGCGTCGTTGCGACCGAGATCGAGCAGCATCAGATGTTCCGCGCGTTCCTTCGGGTCCGCGAGCAGGCTCGCGCGGTTGGCCTCGTCCTCCGCCGGATTCCGCCCCCGCGGTCTTGTGCCCGCGATCGGGCGGATCGTGATTTCGCCGTCGCGCACGCGCACGAGGATTTCGGGACTTGATCCGGTCAGCGCAAAGCCCGGCAGGTCGAGGTGGTAGAGGAAAGGCGAGGGGTTGACCCGCCGCAGCGATCGGTAAAGCTCGATCGGCGGCAGCGCGAACGGCGCGGTAAAGCGCTGGGCGAGCACGACCTGAAAAATGTCGCCCGCGACGATATAGTCCTTCGCCGTCGCGACCATCTCGCCATAGCGTCCGGCGGGCAGCACCGGCGTCAGTGCGATTTCCTCCGGCTCGGCGCGGGTTGGCGCGGGCAGGGGGGTGGTCGCGAGCCGGGCAGCCGTCGCCTCGATCCGGTCGCTGGCGTCGGCGATCGTCCGCTCGGGATCGCCACCGGGCCAGGCGGGCGCGACGATGAACAACGCATCGGCGAGTCGGTCGAAGATCAGGATCACCGTCGGGCGCACGAACATCATGTCGGGCAAGCCAAGTCCCTGACCCGCCGCGCGCGGCAGCCGCTCGACCAGACCCACCGTCTCATAGCCGAAATAGCCGACCAGACAGGCCAGCGCGCGCGGCAACTCGCTCGGCACGTCCATCAGGCAGTCGGCGACCAAAGCGCGCAGCGCCGCCAGCGTCGGCTGGGGGCAGGGGGCAAAAGCGTCGCGATCAGTAAGCCAGTGCGGGTTGATCTCGGCAGCCTCACCGGCCGCACGAAACACCAGATCAGGCGCCAGGCCGATCAGGCTGTGCCGCCCCCGGATCGCGCCGCCTTCGACCGATTCGAGCAGGAAATCGCCGCGCCCCGGCTCGATCAGCTTGAGCGCGGCGGCAACGGGTGTTTCGGTGTCGGCGCTCTGCCGGTGCCACAGCAGCGCCGGGCGCCCCGCCGCGAGCGCCGCCCGCGCCGCGTCAATCCCGCTTGCCGTGCCGTCTGCCATGCCGATCAGGGCGCCGTGCTGGTCGTGCCGAGCAGTTCCTTGCGCACCTTGGCGATCACCTCGGCCTGCTTGGTAACGCCGATTTCGCTGCGCATCGCGGCGATGAACTGGCGGACATATTCACCGCCAAGCATTCGGCCCAGATCACTCTGCTGAGCGCGGACGACCTCAGGCTTGCCGCGCGCATCGCCACGGTCGATCGCGTCGAGATAGACGATCAGCCACCCGGCTGAATTGGGGGCCTCGATCAGCTTGGCCGTGCGCGCCGCCATCGTGAACATCAGCGTCAGCGGGGGCGGTGCGCCCTGCGGCGAGGCCTGAAGCTGTGCGCGGCTCGCGGCGGCGGGCTCGACAGCGGGCAGCGTCAGCTTCGTCGCCTTGAGCGCTTCGGCGAGCGGCGTGCCACCATTGACCTTGCGGATCACATCGGCGGCCACGACCCGCGCCGCGCGGCGGGCGCGATCGATCGTGAAGTCGCGTGCAATCGCCAGCCGGAGCTCTTCTGGCGGCGGCGGTGCAGCGGCGACGATCTTGTCGACCGCGACCACGGCGAAGGCGCCGCCTGCACCGGTGGCGACGATCTGCGGGCCATCGCTCGCTTGCGCAGCAAAGGCTGCCTTCACGACCGGCGCCAGCGCAGGATCGGGCTGCGATGGCTTGGTCGGGTCCGTACCGTCGGCGAGCAGCGGCGCGGAGGTTACGGGCGTCAGCTTGTAATCGGCGACGATCTTGGCAAAATTGGTCTTCGCGTCGACGGCGTCGTTGATCTTGGTCGACAGGTCGGACATGGCCCGCGCAGTCTTGGTAGCGGTGAGTTCGGTAACCAGATCGGCGCGCACCTGATCGAGCGTTTTTGCCGCAACGGTTTCAATGGCGTCGACATAAGCAACGGTCCAGCCGAGCGGGGCCTTGACCGGACCAAGCGTCGCCCCCTTGGCCGCGCCGAACACTTGCGCGGCCAAATCGGCGCCCGATGCTTCGCTATAGGCCTTGCGCTCGACCCCGGGCAGCTTGGCGGCGGCGAGGCCCAGCGCCTTGGCGGCGACATCGATTGCCGTCCCCGCCTTGACCTTGGCGGCAAAGGCATCGGCGGCGGCTTTGTCGGCGAGCACGACTTGCGAAATCGTGCGCTTCTCGGTCGCGGCAAAGCGCGCGGCCTGGGCGCGATAAGCGGCGGCAAGGTCGGCATCGGTCGGCGTCGCGGCCGCCTTGACGGCTTCGGGTGTGACCAGCGCATATTGGATCACCCGCCGCTCGGGGATGATGTAACGCGCGCTGTTGCGCTTGTAGAAGGTCTTGAGCTCGTCGGGTGTGGGCTGCACGCCAGCCCCCAGCGCGCGCGTCGGGATGAAGGCGACGGTGCCGCGCCGCTTTTCGAGCAGCAGATCGGCATAGGGCAGGGCCACCCGCAGCGGCACCTGGCCCGCGCCGCTGGTTGGGGCGGTCAGTTGGTCGATCAGGATGCTGCGCGAAATGTCCTTGCGGACATCGGCATCGGTCAGCCGGCGCTGGGCGAGCAACTGTTCGTACACCTTCTGGTCGAACTTGCCGTCAATGCCCTGGAGCTGCGGGATCGCCGCGAGGCGACTGTCCACCGATTGTTTGGATACCACCATCCCGTGGCGTCGCGCGAATTGTTCGATCACCTGGCCATCGATCAGCCGGTCGAC
>NZ_JAIEPC010000058.1 GCF_019749955.1 Sphingomonas sp. | reverse complement strand
AACGGCCGGTCGATACCCACAGCTAAGTATATGTTAGCGAATGCGACTTAGATCGTTTCGCAATCAATGCAGCGGAGGCGCATGATGGCAACGGTACCTGACCAGAGTTTTATCGAAGCAATTGACCTGGAAGGCCGGTTGATCCGCGCCAGCAATTTCCTGCTCGATTTCTGGTGGGCCTGGCTGGTGATCGGCGCGCTGGCGTGGCTCGGGCTGAAAATCCGCAGCCAGCATGCGCTGGTCGCCAAGCTCGACGAGCGCGCCGATGCGGCATTCGGCGATGTCGACGCGCTGCTGGTCGAGCGGCGCACGCTGATCGGCAATCTGGTCGAAGTCGTGCGGGGTTTTGCCCAACGCGAGCAGGACATGATCCGCGACGTGCTCCACGCCCGCATCGATGCGCTTGAGGCCATTGGCGAAGCGGCGATCCGCACCGAAACCCAAGTCGCCAATGTGCTGCAGAACCTGTTCACCGTCGGCGACAGCTTTCCCGAACTGGCGAGCGCCATGCATTACAGCACGCTGCGCCACGATCTGATCCGGATCGAAGAGCGCATCACCGCCGCGCGCAAATTCTACAATCTGGCGGTCGAGGAACTCAACAGCGTCCGCCGCGCCTTCCCCGGCAATCTGCTGTCGCGCGCCGATGCGATGCCCAAGCGCGAGAAATTCTCGCTCGGCGAGCGGCGCGATGAGTTTGCCGAGGCGGCGAAGATCAGCCTCTGACCGGAAGGGCGGCGTGATGGCAGTGCGGGGCTATGTAACGCATGCGCGCGCCAATGAGCGGCGCCGCACCGCGCTGTTTCTGCTCTATATTCTGGCGTTTGAGCTGGTCGGTGCGTTCGCGCTGACGATTTTCCTGCTGATCTTCGACGAAGAATATACGATTCTGTCGAACCCGGTCGGCTATGCCTTGCGCTATGCGCTGCCGCTGGCGGGGGTGTCGGCGCTGATCTTCTGGTCGCTCTATCGCGGCCATGCCGCCGCCGTGCAGCGGCGGCTGAAAATCAGGATCGTGTCGCGCGCCCATGAGCCGCGCTTCGTGGCGATTGCCGAGGAGCAATGCACAGCACTGGGCGTGCGCTTCCCGCGCTTCGGCGTGGTCGAGGTGCCCGAACCCAATGTCATCACCGTCGGCGAAGGCCCGAGCCACGGGCTGATCGCGGTGACGCGGGGGTTGCTCGATGCGCTTGACGATGACGAACTCGCCGCGGTGATGGCGCACGAAGCGTCGCACATCCGCCAGGGGGACACACGGCTGCTCGCCGCCAACCACGCGCTGATGCGCACCGCCGTGATGCTCCAGACGCACAATATGCTGCGGATCGAGGATTGGCGGGCAATGATCATCCCGCTGTTCCTGCCGCCGATGATGCTCATCCTGCTCGCGGGCAGCACCGCGACGATGCTGGCGATGCAGCTAGCGCGCTATGCCCGGCGCGGGATCAAGCTCGGCCGCGACCATATCGCCGATGGCGAAGCGATCCGCGCGACCCATTTCCCCGATGCCTTGCTGAGCGCCTTGCGCAAGGTCGGCGGACGCGGACGGTTTCGCGGCAGCCACGATGTCGAAGGGCTGTTGTTCGATGGCCCGTGCGACCATGAAGGCGGATCGCACCCCCCGGTGGCGGAGCGGATCAAGGCGATCACGGCGCTGGCGGGCGATCTGCTGGCGCCGGGTCGGCAGCGGCGCGATAGCCGAGGTTCCGCCGCCGGGGGCTTCGGCCGCGCCCCGCAGCCCCTCGCCTCGACCGCCTATCCGCGCGACGCAACCGGACGCCCGGTCGTGCAGCCCGAGCGCGGCACGCTGCGCCATCTGGGCCTCTATTTCACCGACCGCGAGGCTTATAACGACTGGCAGAGCGCGTGCATCGATTGGGCCGAATGGCGCGCCGAAGACAAGCGCAATGCGCTTGGCCTGAAGCCTGCGACGGTGCTGCCGGTCGCGGTGACATTGGTGTTCATCGCCGTGTTCCACTGGCCCGTCGACAATGACCCGGCGAAATTCATCCGCACCTTCAGCCCCGTGACGATGGTCGACGTGGCACGCATGGTCAATTCGGGTCCGACGTGCACCGGGCCATCCTATCCCAACGGGAAATGTCCGAGCACGGTCGCCAAGGGTATTTCCCTGCACGAATCGGCCCCTGCCAAGCCTGCCCGCATCATCCGTGACGGCGACAGCGATCGTTCGGCCGCGCGCGGCAATTTCAACGACGCGCCCGACACGTCGATGCCGATCTTCGTCGGTTTGATGCTGCTGGTGATGGTGTTCCGGCCCAAATGGATGCACTTCGTGCTCGGCAACGTGGAGCTCAAGCGCGACAACAGCGGCAGGATGCGCTGGATCGAGCGCAAGCGGGGGCCAGCGGCACCACCGGCGCCCGAGCCTGATCGCGTGCCCCAACCAGTGGCAGCGGTGCGCGCTCCCGGTGGCTTTGGCCGCAAGCGCGTCTGATCCATTTGCAACGCGCGGTCGCGCGCCTAAATTGGCGCCATGCGGATTGCCTTCACCAAATGCCACGGATCGGGGAATGACTTCCCGCTGATCGACGCGCGCGCGCTTCAACTGCCCGATGCGAGTTGGGCAGGCGTCGCGCGCGCGCTGGCGGATCGCACCGGGCCGGTCGGCGGTGACGGATTGTTGCTGCTGACCAAGGGCGATGAAAGCCACGCTTTCGGCATGCGGATGTTCAATGCGGACGGCTCCGAAGCCGAGACGTGCCTGAACGGCTTGCGCTGCGTCGCGCGAGCGGGATTTGCTGCGCTGGGCGGCACGACGGCGCGGGTGAAGCTGAAGACATCGAGCGCGACGGTGGCGATCGACCCTGATCTCGCCCCCGGCGTTGTGACGATCCGCGAGACGGCCGGCCCCGCCGATCCCGATGTCAGCCACTGGCCGCTGGCGGGCGCGACCTTGCTGGTCGATGCGCGCGTGCCGAACTTGCCGAGCGAGCGGCTGTTCACCGCGATTTCGATTCCCAACCCGCATCTGATCAGTTTCGTGGCGCTGGTCGACGATGCCGAATTGAGCGCGATTGGCGCGGTGTGTGAGGCGGCGCCCGCCTGGCTGCCCAACCGCGCCAATGTGTCGTTTGTCGAAGTGCGCGACGGCGATTTGTTCGTGCGCACCTTTGAGCGCGGCGTCGGGCTGACCGATAGCTGCGGATCGGCGATGGCCGCGTCGACCTATGCCGCGTGCCTCACCGGTCGGGTGAAATTCGCCAAGCCACTCACTGTGTTCAACGCGGGCGGCATGGTGCGCGCCGAGGCGGGCGAAGATGCGATGGTGACGCTCAGCGGCAATGCGACGTTCGAATGGGATGGATCGGCCGAGGTCGACCCGCTGCGCGGGCTGGCGGGCGATCTGGTGATCGATCGCTGGCACAATGACGAAATCGCCGCCTGGGCGGGGGTGATCGAGCGACTAACCGATACGGCACATTTCGCTTGACATCGTCACGCTGTTTCGGTACATAACAGGAACGCTGAAGAATTGCGAGTCGGGGCGGTCGGGCGATGAGCCGGGCCGCCCCTTTGCGTTGGAGGGACTATGGCGGCGCGGACGGCAACGACGGGGGCAAAGAAGAAAACGCCGACAATTGCCACGCGACGGACCAAGTTTCTGAAGAAGCTGGCACAGACCGCCAATGTCAGCCTGTCGGCGCGCCATGCGGAGATGTCCAAGTCGGCGCTCTACAAGCATCGCCAGAAAACGCCGTCGTTCGCAGCCGCGTGGGACGATGCACTCGGCGAAGCGCTCGACGCGCTCGAACAGGCCGTAATCGAGCGCGCCCAACATGGTGTCGAAAAGCCGGTCTATTTTGGCGGCAAACTGATCGGCACGGTGCGCAATTATTCGGATGCGCTGGCGATGTTCATGCTCAAGGCCAAGCGCCCCGAAGTCTACGCGCGGCTGAGCGAGGAATTGCCGAATCAGGACCGCGACGCTGCTGCCCGCGCCGAAGTGCTGCGCCGGATCGAGCGGCTGGGCGACGCGGACGCGCCGGAGGACCCCGCATGAGCGCGTCGCCCGCCGCGCAGCTCGCGCGGTCGGGGCAGGCCACTGAAATGCTGGCGGGCGTGCGCGACTGGCGCGGCCTGCTGCACGACTGGCGCTTTTGGGCGCGGCCCGAGCAAGTGCCACCGCCGGGCGACTGGCGCGTGTGGTTGATGCTCGCGGGGCGCGGTTTCGGCAAGACGCGCGCCGGGGCGGAATGGGTGCGCGGGGTGGCGGAGGCCGATGGCAGCGCGCGGATCGCGCTGATCGGGGCGAGCGCGGGCGAGGTTCGCCGGGTAATGATCGAAGGCGAAAGCGGGTTGCTGGCGGTGGCGCCGGAGCCGATGCGGCCCAAATGGGAGCCGTCGCTGGGGCGGCTGAGCTGGCGGTCGGGCGCGCAGGCGTTCGTCTATTCGGGCGAGAATCCCGATGGCCTGCGCGGGCCGCAGCACAGCCACGCCTGGGCCGATGAAATTGCCAAATGGGCGTGGCCGACGGCGACTTGGGACAATCTGATGATGACCTTGCGGCAGGGCGAGCGGCCGCGTGCGCTGGTGACGACGACGCCGCGCCCCATCGCGCTGCTCAAGCGGCTGCGCGCGGCGCAGGGCACGGTAACGGTGACCGGGCGGATGAGCGACAACCGGCTGCTGCCGGGGGCGTTCGTGGCGGCGATGACCGCCGATTATGGCGGCACACGGCTGGGGCGACAGGAGCTGGAGGGCGAGTTGATCGACGATCTGGCGGGTGCGCTGTGGACGCGCGTGATGCTCGAGGTGTGCCGCGAGCGCGTGCTGCCGCCGCTGGTGCGCGTCGTGGTGGGCGTCGATCCGTCGGCGAGTGTCGGCGGTGATGCCTGCGGGATTGTTGCGGTCGGGATCGATGCCGATGGGCTGGGCTATGTGATCGAGGATGCGAGCGTTGCGGGCGCCTCGCCCGAGGGCTGGGCGCGCGCGGTGGCGGATTGCGCGGTGCGGGTCGGCGCTGATCGGGTGGTGGCGGAGGCGAACAACGGCGGCGCCATGGTGCGCAGCGTGTTGACGGCGGCTGATGCGGCGCTGCCGGTGACGTTGGTCCATGCCGCGCACGGCAAGACCGCGCGGGCGGAGCCGGTCGCGGCGCTGTATGAGCGTGGGCGGGTGAAGCACCTGGGGGCTTTCCCGGCGCTTGAGGATGAGATGTGCGGGCTGATTGCGGGGGGCGGTTATGAGGGGCCGGGGCGGTCACCCGACCGGGCCGATGCGCTGGTGTGGGGCTTGAGCGAGTTGATGTTGAAGCGGAGGCGTGAGGTTGGGGTGCGGCGGTTATAGCCCAAACCCCCGTTGGTCCCGAGCGCAGTCGAGGGGCCGGCGCGACGCGAGTCGCTTGTGGCCCGTCCCTCGACGTTGCTCGGGACGAACGGCGGGGTAGTTAAGGGTTGTGGCGCTTCCGCTTGCGCCACGCACTCGCGGCGGGGAAGGCGCTGAAGATCGCGACGGCAAAACCCGTCATCGCGGTATGCGGGTCGTTCATCAGCGTGCCGATCGCGCCGATGACCGCGCTGTAGAGCGGGAGGAGATAGACCAGATAGGGAATGATCCCGGCAAAGCGGCGGCGGGCGCCATCTTCGTCGATGAAGAAATAGCCGAAACCGAGCAGCGGCACCGCGAAGAGCAGCGCGAGCGCGATCCAACCGGCCTGAGCGAGACTGGGCATGACGGGCATTCTATCGCGCGGCGGCGAGCGCGGCTATAGGGCGACGCATAACGCTGCGTGCAGGCGTCGCCATCGCCCCGTTTGCCCTGAGCTTGTCGAAGGGCCGTTCTTCTTTTTCCGGCGGGTCGCAAAGAAGGACGGTGCTTCGACAAGCTCAGCACGAACGGTGAGAAGGAATCCCGGCCCGCGCGAACACCATCACGGAGGCCTGATGATCCCGCGCGAACTGATCGATACAGTGCACGTGCCCGGCGGCGGCGAGATGCGGCTGGTGCGGCGCGGCACCGACTGGTTCATCATGCTCGGCCGCGAGGAATTGATGTCGAGCCGGATGAGCGGCTCCGAAGAAGCGCTCGGCACGATGGCGTGCGACCGCGTCGGGGCGGATGCGCGGGTGCTGATCGGCGGCTATGGGATGGGCTTTACCTTGCGCGCGGTGCTGGGGCGGCTGGGACCGGGCGCGCAGGTGACGGTTGCCGAGCTGGTGCCCGCGGTGATTGCCTGGGCGAAGGGGCCGATGGCGGAGTTCGCCGCCGGGTGCCTCGATGATCCGCGCGTGCGCGTCGTCGAGGATGATGTCGGCGCGGTGATTGCGGGCGGCGCGGGGGCGTGGGACGCGATCCTGCTCGACGTCGACAATGGCCCCGACGGGCTGACGCGCAAGGGGAACGACCGGCTCTATTCGCCCGCCGGGCTGGCGACGGCGCGCGCGGCGCTAAGGCCCGGCGGGGTGCTCGCGGTGTGGTCGGCAGCGGCCGATCCGGCGTTTGCGAAGGCGCTGGGGCGGGCGGGGTTCGATGTCGACGAAGTGGTGGTGCGGGCAAGAGCCAGCGGCAAGGGCGCGCGGCACGTGATCTGGTTCGGGCGGCGGTGAGGACCGTTTGGCCGAGCATATCCATCAAAGCTGTGGAAAACAGACAGTTGATATGGCAGAATTGAAAGATGCAAAGGTCGGATTACGAGGCGAAGACAAAGGCGGTCGCAGAGCGAGAGTTCGGCGCTGCGAACGTCAACGCCATCATCGCACACCGAAACGTTGACGAAGACGGTGATCCGATTTGGCGCGTTGTCATCGTGCTGGCCGATCCGCGAGACGTGGCCGCTGGGAAGATGTCCGGCTTTGTCCGCCACCTTCGAGTGGCACTCCCCGAGGAACCGTTCCCTATCGTGAGCTTCCGTTCCCAAAGCGACAATCTGGAATCGAGCCCTGAAGCCGCTTGACCTGATCGCGGCGGCGCAGAGCCTCATAGAAGGCAGCAATCGTCCAAAGGAGGCGCGTCTTCGAAGAGCGCAAAGCACGCTATATTATGGTCTGTTCGATTGCTTGGCCCGCTCGTGTGCCGATAGTCTAGTCGGTGCGAGCCACGCCATAAGGACAAGCGACTCATGGCGACTGACTTATCGATCGCTCGACCACGGCAATGCAAAGAAGGCATGTCAGAACACGGGTGCGTTCTCAATCGATATCCAGGACTTCGCTAATGCCTTTGCAAATCTCCAAGAACGTCGCCATTTGGCTGACTATGACCCTCATTTCAGACTTACCAAATCCGAGGTACTGTTCGATATTGAACTTGCAGCAGATGTGATCAGGCGTTTTCAGGACGAATCGATTCAAACAAAGCAACCGTTTGCGGCCCACGTGCTTTTAAAGAAGCGCTGAAACTAGCCATCTGGCTACAGAGGAAAACCAATGAAAATCTTCGGCTGGAAGGCGGCCGGGCGGGAGAAATTCCGTCCGGCTTTGGCGCGTTATGGGCTTGCGGCGGGCGCGACGCTTGGCGAATGGCCTTCGTCCTATGAGGCGCAAGTCCGGGAAGGCTATGCGCGCAATGCCATTGCCCAGCGGTGCGTGCGGCTGGTGGCCGAAGGCGTTGGCGGGGCGCCGCTGATCGCTTCCGATCCGGCGCTGGCCGCGCTCGTAGGCGCACGGTCGGGCGGGCAAGTGCTGGTCGAGACGGTGGCGGCGCAATTGCTGCTGCACGGCATCCGGCGACCGGGCTTGATTGCGTGGGACTCGTGGCGTTCGCTTATGGGGATGACGCCGTGCCGAGCGGCTATGCGTTGCGCGGCGGCGATCCGGCGCGGGTCGCGGCACTCATCGAAGCGCGCGGGCTGATGGCAGTGGCGGACGCTTGCGCGGGCGATTTGCTGCTCTGCGCGAGCGGCCCCGGCCAGCTCCATCTGGCGATCGATAGCGGCAGCGGCGTGATCCATGCCGATGCGATGCTGCGCCGCGTCGTCGAGCGGCCGGGGCCGATACCCTGGCCGGTGATCGGCCGCTGGCGGATGATAGGAGAAGCTTGATGGCAACGCTCGTGCTTACCGTCGTCGGCACCGCGATTGGCGGGCCGATCGGCGGCGCGATTGGCGCCATCGCCGGGCAGGCGATCGACCGTGAATTGTTCAAGGGCAAGGGGCGCCAAGGCCCGCGCCTGACCGAATTGTCGGTGCAGACGTCGTCTTATGGCAGCCAGCTGCCGATGATCTTCGGCGCGATGCGGGTCGCAGGGTCGGTGATCTGGTCGACCGATTTGATCGAAAGCACGTCGAAAACGAGCAATGGCAAGGGCCAGCCGAGCACGACCAATTACAGCTATTCGGCGTCGTTTGCGGTGGCGCTGTCGGCGCGGCCGATCAGGCGAGTGGGGCGGATCTGGGCCGAGGGCAAGCTGCTGCGCGGTGCTGGCGGCGATTTCAAGACCGCGACGGGGTTTCGACTCCATAGCGGCGACGAGGTTCAGCCGGTCGATCCGCTGATCGCGGCGGCGGAGGGCGCGCAGGCGAGCGCGCATCGCGGATTGGCCTATGCGGTGTTCGAACATTTCCAGCTCGCCGAGTATGGCAACCGCATCCCGTCGCTGACGTTCGAAGTGATCGCCGATGACGGCCCGGTCGCGATTGGTGCGATTGCCGAGGCGATTGGCGCCGGGCTGGTGACGGCGGGCGGCGCGGGGGCGATGCTCAGCGGCTTTTCGGCCTATGGCGACAGTGCGCGCGGCGTGCTGGAGGCATTGGCCGACATCGGCGGGCAGTGGTTTGCGCCTGCGGGCGGCGGGCTGGCGCTCCGGATCGATGGCGCGCCCGATCGGACGATTGCTGACCAAGGCGCGGGTGCGGGCAAGCGCGGGGTGCGCCATGCGCGCAAGCTCGCCGCGATCGAGAGCGTGCCGCAGGTGATCACGCTCGCGCATTATGATCCCGCGCGCGATTACCAGATCGGGTTGCAGCGTGCGCGCCGGCCGGGCGCGGGGCAGCGCAGCACGCGGCTCGAGGTTGCCGCCGCGATTGACGCAAGCGCGGCGAAGGCGATTGCCGAGACCGCGCTCCGCCGTGCTGAAGTGGGGCGCGAGACACGTCAGGTTGCGCTCGACTGGGCGGCGCTCGATCTGGCGCCGGGGGCAATTGTCGCGATTGACGGCGAGCCGGGGCGGTGGCGCGTGACGGGTTGGTCGCTTGAGGCCATGGTGCTGACGCTTGATCTGGTGCGGCTGGGGGGTGCGGTTGCGGCAACGGCGGCAAGCTCCGGCCGCGTGCTGGCGAGCCCGGATGCGGCGGCGGGACGGACGATCGTCCATGCGGTCGAACTGCCCGCGCTGGGCGACGAGATTTTTGCGGCGCCGCGCGTGCTGGTGGCGGCCGCCGGGGCTGGGGCGGGGTGGCGGCGCGCGGCGCTGCTCTACAGCATCGACGGCGGCGGCCGCTGGGTCGCCGCAGGGTCGACCGCGCTGCCTGCCACGATCGGGACGGTCGCTGTGCCGCCGCGTGTTGCCGGGAGTGCTTTGCGCGATCTCGCTGGGACGATCGAGGTCGAATTGGCGCATGACGCGATGACGCTGGCCGATGCCGATGATGCGGGGCTCGACGCGGGGGCCAATCTCGCGCTGGTCGGCGACGAGCTGCTGCAATTCGGGCGCGCCGAGCCGATCAGCCCGACGCGCTGGCGGCTGTCGCGGCTGCTGCGCGGGCGGCGCGGGACCGAGGCGGCGGCGGGGCGGCAAGCGGCGGGTGATCGCTTCGTGTTGATCGAGCCCGAGGCGCTGGTCGCGATCGACCTGCCGCTATCGGCCATCGGCGGCGAAGTTGCGGTGATGGCGTCGGGCATTGGCGATGGCGACGGCCCGGTCCGGGTCGATGCGCCGGTGACGGGCGCGTCCGTGCTGCCGCCTTCGCCGGTTCACCTGCGGATCGATGCGGCGAGCGGCGCCTTGCACTGGGCGCGGCGCAGTCGGGCGGGGTGGCGCTGGATCGACGGTGCCGATGCGCCGCTGGGCGAGGAGCGCGAATCCTATCGTATCGACTTTGCTACTGGCGCGAGCGCGGAGACGGTCTCGCCGACCTTCCCGATCGGCGACGACACGGCCCTACCCGTGCGCATCCGGCAGCGCGGCACCAATGGCCTGTCGCACGCTGCCCGACCTTGAGACCGAAGGAGCAAGAAATGACCGATGAGACGACCGCGCGGCTGGCGCTGCCGCTGCTCCAGCCGGGGCAAGCGCAGAAGGAGCTTTATCACAATGAGGCGCTCGCGCTGCTCGATCTGGCGACTCAGGCCGTAGTGGAGGCCATCGGCGTCGACACGCCGCCCGACGCCCCCGATCTCGGCGCCTGCTGGGTGGTGGGGAGCGCGCCCAACGGCGCGTGGGCCGGGCACGCACACGCCATTGCGGGCTGGACCAGCGGTGGCTGGCGCTTCGTCGCGCCGCGCGAGGGACTGTCTGTCTGGGATCGTGCTGGGGGGCAGCAGAGTCGATTCGCAGGCGGCGGCTGGCGCAATGGCGTGCTCACCGGGCATCGGCTGCAAATCGACGGTAATTCGGTGGTGGGGCCGCGCGGCCCGGCGATTGACGATCCGGCGGGCGGCACGACGGTTGACGCTGAGGCGCGCACGGCGATCGCCGCGATTCTGGAGACCTTGCGCGGGCATGGTTTGATCGCGACTTGAGGAATCGCAGTTCTGTGGCCTTTGCGCCACAGTTCGGGGTATTTGCCCGCTTGCGTGGAAACTAAGCTTTGGCTAGGGAGTTGGGGCTGTCCGTAGTGACACTCAAGAAAGGGGATTATGATGCGGAAGCTAGCCGTTTCACTGGCACTTGCCTCCACGATCATCGCCACGCCTGCCCTCGCCCGCGACAAGTCGTGGTACGTTGGCGTCGATGGTGGTGCAACGATCGTCGAAAAGATCGATTACAACATTGGTACGGCGCCCCGCGCTGGCACTATCACCCATGATTACGGCTAT
Source organism: Sphingomonas sp. (assembly GCF_019749955.1). Taxonomy (GTDB): domain Bacteria; phylum Pseudomonadota; class Alphaproteobacteria; order Sphingomonadales; family Sphingomonadaceae; genus Sphingomonas. Next base: position 27,127 of record NZ_JAIEPC010000058.1, on the reverse strand, counting down.
GACGTGTCGGGTAACATTGGTTACGACTTTGGCGCGTTCCGGGTCGAAGCCGAAGTTGGCTATAAGCGCGCGACGGTAAGGAATTATTCGTCCTCGACGACCACGCCAACCTTCTCGACCAACGGCGCGCTCCTCAATGCGGCGCCGGGCGTGTATCGCGGCGTTGGTGGTAACACCTCAGCGCTGAGCTTCATGGTCAACGGCCTGCTCGACTTCGGTGACGATGACAGCATTCAGGGCTTCGTTGGTGGCGGTGTCGGCATCGCTCGCGTCAAGGCCTCGGGCTACGCACTCAGCCAGTCTGGCGCTTTCCTTGACGATTCGGACACGCGCTTCGCCTATCAGGGCCTTGCGGGCGTTCGCGCACCGCTCGGCAAGCATCTCGACGTTTCGATCAAGTACCGTTTCTTCACGGCACCCGATGCGCGCTTTGTCGACATTCGTGGCCGCAACTTTGGCGGTACCTATCGTTCACACAGCCTGCTTGGCGGCATCACCTATAACTTCGGCGGCGCAGAAGCACCCCCGCCGCCACCCCCGCCGCCGCCGCCTCCGCCGCCGCCACCCCCGCCGCCGGAGCCGGTTGCTCCGCCGCCGCCTCCGGCTGCTACGCCGTGCTCGCCTGGGCCTTTCATCGTGTTCTTCGACCATAACAAGTCGGACATCACGCCTGAAGCAGCGTCGATCCTCGACAATGCGGTTTCGGCTTATGGCAACTGCGGTCAGGCGCAGGTCATGCTGGCAGGCTTCGCCGATCGTTCGGGCAACCCGAAGTACAACGTCGGTCTGTCGCAGCGTCGCGCTGATGCCGTGAAGGGCTACCTCGCGTCGCACACGATCCCCGAAGGCGTCATCACGACCGCGGCATTTGGTGAAGATCCCACCAAGCTGCGCGTCCAGACCGCCGACGGCGTTCGCGAAGTGCAGAACCGTCGCGTGGAAATCACCTACGGGCCGGGTTCGGGCAACTAAGCCTCAGCTCTGGTACAAAATCGGGGAGGTCGACTTTGGTCGGCCTCCCTTTTTTGTTGAGCAGCCCTTTTGTTGATTGGGGGCGAACCACATGCTGCGGCGCGGGTAGGGCGCCAGAGTCAGTCGCTCGCGAGCGCAGCCTCCAGCCATTCAGGCACAAGCGCATCACCGAGCGCCTCGATTCGGCGCAGCTCGACCTTCAGCCCTAACGCTTCATAGCGTGCACGCGTCCGGTCGCCTGCCGGGCCGATCGGTGCGACCACCAACCGGCGGTTGACCTTGGCGCGGTGATGCATCCGTGCGGTATTTTCCTGACCGATGTAACACCCCTTGGTAAAGCTGACGCCGTGCAGCTCGCGCGCATTGCATTCGAGCCAGAGCGTTTCGCCATCGCCGAGCTCGCCAACCCCTTCGGTGACGCCAAGCCCGAGCCGATGCGCGTGCCAGCCGCTCGCGGTCGCGCCGGGCGCGCCGAGCCAACGCCGCCCCAGCGCCGCGAGCCGGGGATCGTCGACGCCGCAATCCGAATCGCGCGCCCAATGGACCGCGAGCGTGGTCCGCTCGATCGTGATCGCCCGCCGCAGCCGGTACAGACTCAGCCGCCGCGCCAGCGCGTCGGCGCGATCCGCCTCGCAATCGATCAGCACACTGACATCGTCGCCGCCGTCGGCGCCATCCCACAGGATGAAATCGAACAGCGCCTTGCCCTGTGGCGACAGCAGCGCGCTCCATAGCGGGTGACCGGGTGCGAGCGCGCCGAGATCCTGCGTCACCAGCCCTTGCAGGAAATCGCGGACATCGTCGCCCGCGACCCGCAGGACGGCGCGATCGGCAAGCGTCGTTGTGCCCGGGGCGGAGGGGGTGGCATCTGTCATGTCCCCTAGCTAGGAAGGGCGCAATGGAATCCCAAGCCCCCCGCCGATTGACCATCCGTCGCCCCGACGACTGGCACGTCCATTTGCGCGACGGCGCGATGCTCGCCTCGGTGGTCGGCTACACCGCGCGCCAGTTTGCGCGCGCGATTGTGATGCCCAATTTGTCGCCGCCGGTGACGACCGCTGCGGCTGCCGAAGCCTATCGCGCGCGCATCATCGCGGCACTCGCCCCGGGCTTGGACTTCACCCCGCTGATGACCTGCTACCTGACGGATCATGCGGACGCCGCCGACATCGAGGCGGGCTTTGCCGCCGGCGTCTTCTCCGCCTGCAAACTCTATCCTGCGCATGCAACGACGGGAGCGGCACACGGCGTCACCGACATTGCGGGCCTCGCGCCGGTGTTCGAGACGCTTCAACGGATCGGGATGCCGCTGCTCTTGCACGGCGAAGTCACCGATCCCTCGGTCGATATCTTCGATCGTGAGGCGGTGTTCATCGACCAGGTGCTCGCAGGATTGGTGCGCGATTTTCCGGGCATGAAGATCGTGTTCGAACACATCACGACAGCCGACGCCGCCGATTTCGTGCGCGATGCTGGCGCGTTGGTCGCAGCAACGATCACGCCGCAGCATCTCCACATCAACCGCAATGCTATGTTCGACGGGGGCATTCGCCCGCACGCCTATTGCCTGCCGGTCGCCAAGCGTGAGGCGCACCGGCTGGCGCTGCGCGCGGCAGCGACTTCAGGCGACCCCAGCTTCTTCCTCGGCACCGACAGCGCGCCGCACGCCGCCAGCGCCAAGGAAGCGGCGTGCGGCTGCGCGGGCATTTTCAACGCGCCCTTCGCGCTCGAAAGCTATGCCGCCGTGTTCGACGAGGAGGGCGCGCTCGACCGGTTCGAAGCCTTTGCCTCGGAAAACGGCCCGCGTTTCTACGGGCTGCCGCTCAACGAAGCGCGGATAACGCTCGAACACGCGCCCGTCACGGTGCCGGATCGCCTGTCGGCGGCGGGAGCAGACATCATCCCCTTCCACGCCGGTGAAACGCTCGGCTGGCGGATCGCCGATCAGGGCTGAGCCGGGCCAGCGCGTCGAAAAGGCCAGTCGATCACCGCACCCGCCCACAGCGCCCACCAGATGATCACTGGCTGAAACAGCAGCCGTGGCACATGGTACCAGGGGCCAAGGACGACCCCGCCGACCGCAATGCCGTCGACCGCATGCTTGATGTTGGCGGGGAATACGCACAGCGCATAAAGTGCCAGCATAACGCCGGCCCACCAGCGCAGGCGCGGCACCAGCAGTGCGACGGACCCGGCAATCTCGCACATCCCGGTCGCAAGGATCACCTCACGCGGGTAGGGGACCCAATCGGGCGTGATCGCGACGAACCCGCCCGGCGACTTCAGGTGGACGATTCCCACCGCGAAATAGGCGACCGCAAGTACGAGGCGCGCGATCGCACGGGCTTGGGTCAAACCGCGCGCTTCAAAACGGCAGCCAGCGCGCCTTTTCGCTGAACTTCATATAGCCGATGTTGACGCCCGCGCGCGCGCCGACGCCCAGCCGGATCGGGATGAGGACGGTGTTACCGCGCCGCAAATAGGTCGCTGAAAAGCCGCCGACGAAATAGAGATGGCCTTCGCCTTCGGGAAAGCGGCGGTAGATCTCCTGCGAATCATAGAGGTTATAGACCAAGACGAACACTTTGGAGGCATTGCCGCCGAGGTCGAAACCCACCGAGGGACCGGTCCAATAGATCGGCCGGTCGCCCTCTACCCGGTGCGACAAAATGCCCGAGCCATAGCGCAGGCCGACGACGAAAGCGCCCGAAGCCTCGCGTCCGGCGATATAGGCATTGGGTTCGCCTTGGTCGCGCAGGACTTTTTCGAGGATGCCCGCCAGTCCCTGCGCGCCCTTGCCGAACACGCCCTCGCTCGCGCTGAGCAAATCCTTGCGCTGATAGGTTGCGGCGGCGGCGGTCGCTCCGGTCGCCGGATCAGCGGCATTGGCAGGCGCGGGCGGCGGCGCCACGGGGGGCGTGACGCGGGTATCGGCGCGCGGTGCTTCGGCTGGCGGCGGCGCGGGCGCGGGCGTGCGCGTCTGCGGGCGCGCAATGTCGCTGTCGATCGCAGTGTTGGGGTCAACGGTGCGCACCTGCGCCGCAACCGTTGCCGTCCCCATTGTGGCGATCAGCAACGCCAACCCCACCGACTGTGCAAATTTCTTCATAACGCCAACCTCTTCGCTATATGCGCCCGAGGGTAGCGCGTCGCGAGTCGACCGCGCAACCGCGCGGCGACGGTGCGAGTCGATTTCGCGCCCGACCGAATCGAACTGATGGTTGAAGCGCGCCGCGAGCGCGGCTATAGCCGCCGCTTGCCGCCAGACCGGAGACGTGGGTGAGTGGCTGAAACCAGCGGTTTGCTAAACCGCCGTACTGCGATTAGCGGTACCGAGGGTTCGAATCCCTCCGTCTCCGCCAGTTCGCTGTCTCGCACCGTCCACCAGCGTCTATCGTCCATTGTTTCGTAAGGATTTATGCGGAATAATCGGCTCCTGATGTCCACCGACAACCACCACCAGCTCAGCCAATTCGGGGGTATCCCCGGGGTATCGAGCGTCCGATCATGGGGGTATCCTGTCTGCGGCGGGCCAGGCTGGGGGTATCGATGCTGACGGACACTGCCGCTAAGAACGCAGCGGCTCGCGAAAAAGACTACAAACTGGCCGATTCCGGAGGCCTCTATCTCTTCGTGACGACCAAGGGCGCGAAGGTCTGGCGGCTTAAATACCGCCATGCGGGCAAGGAGAAGCTGCTCGTGCTCGGGCACTATCCGGGCATCCCGCTGAAGACCGCGCGCACCATGCGGGATCGGGCGAAGGACGCCCTGGCGCTCGGCAAGGACCCGGTGCTCGAGGCGAAACGCGTCAAGCTGATCGGCGACGCCCGCGCGATCGACACGTTCGAGAAGCACGCCCGAGCCTGGCACGATGCGTCAAAGGGACGGTGGAAGCCGGTGCACGCAGCGGACGTGCTTACCAGCATGGAGAACAACCTGTTCCCTGATCTGGGCTCCTATCCCATCACCGACATCGACGAGCCACTTCTGCTCGCCACGCTCAAGAAGGTCGAGGCCCGCGGTGCGCTCGAGACGGCCAGGCGGCTGCTCCAGCGCGCCAAGAAAGTGTTCAAATACGCAAAGGCGCACGGCGCCGGCTGCGGCAACCCGGCAGCCGACATGGTCGTGGCCATGAAGGCGCTGCCGAAGAAGAGGAAGTGGCCGGCGATCACCGTTATCGAGGATTTGCGCCTGCTGATGCGCGGCGTGGACAACGCCGGGGCCATGCCGACGACCAAGCTGGGATCGCGGTTCACGGGGCTGACCGCCCAACGCCCGGGGATGATCAGGCGCATGCCGTGGAAAGATATCCACCACGTCGATTGGTCGAAGCCAGGCGAGCCGTCGCCGAAGGCAATGTGGATAGTGCCCTCGGCCGAGATGAAGCTCGAGTTCGAGCTGCGCGACGACGAGGCCTACGACCACATGGTCCCGCTTAGCCATGCGGCGGTCGAAACGCTGCACGCGGCGCGGCTGATGACGGGGAATGGTCCGCTCATCTTCCCGTCGTCGTGGGATCCAACAGATCCGATGAGTGAGAACACGATCGGCTATCTCTATCACCGCATCGGCTATAAGGGCCGGCATGTTCCGCACGGCTGGCGCAGCTCGTTCTCGACGATCATGAACGGTCAGGTCGAGCGCCTGGCGATGGGCAACGATCGCTATAACCTCGACCGGCTGATTATCGATCTGATGCTGGCCCACAAGCCGATCGGGATGTCGGCAGAGGAATTCACCTACAACCGGTCGGCGTATATGGACCGCCGCCGCGAGATCGCGGAGAGCTGGGCCGCTCTGCTGCTCGACGGCGCGAAGCCGGTGGCCGAGGTAATGAACGGGCGGCGACGCTCGGCATATCGCTGACTTGACTCGCGCGCAGACATTCGGCGACCTCGACGCCGTGAACGCTGGTGGGGGCGATCGGCATGTGGTGGATTCTCGGGATCGTGGCGGCCTTCGCCTTCTTCGTCATCGGGCGCGAGGGCCGCACGACCGCGACCGGTGGCGGCGCAACCGCAGGGTTGGTCATCGGGATCGTGCTGGCGCTGATCTATGGGAACTGGTGGCTAGTCGGTCGCGCGGTGATCGTCGGCATCCTGATCGGCTTGGCGTTTGAGATGCTGGCGCTGGTGCCTCGGCTCTGGACGCGGTGATCGCCTAGCGCGGATTCGCCAGCCAGGCTGCGACCTCGGACTCGTACCAGCTGGCCGGCCGCGATCCGGGATTGATCTGCTGGGGGAAACGGCCCTCGGCTATGCGCTTATAGATCGTCTGCTTCGCCATACCGGTCAGCCTCTCAATCTCCGGCATGCGGATGTGTCGATCGATTATGCCGACCGGGACCGGTGGCGGCACCGCCAGGTCCGGACCCGGCTCCATCTCGGTCGAGGTCGCGCGCTCCTTCTTCATGATCGGCCGGGGCACACCCTCGCAGCATCCGTCGAAGATGGCCTTGTGGTCCTCGTCGCCAATGAAGATCCGGTGCGTCGGTGGCGAGCTCGCGTCGAACGGCCGGCGCATGTCCAGCGCGCATGTCGCGAATCGGTGCGTGAAGTCGTCGAGCTCCCATAGATCTGCCGGCATCTCGACGGCCTGCCCGCCGCCGATCGGTCGCGCCCATGCCTTCAGCCTGTCCTCGACCAGCAGCTTGCCGAGCAGCCGGATCGAGGAGAGAACATAGGCCCTGGTCCGCGCGTCGCCGTCGTCATCGAAGGCCGCAGCGATCTCGTCGGCGGGCAGACCGCGCATCAGCACGGTGTAGGTGGTCAGCGCCTCGCCCAGCAGCACCCGGCCGCCTGATCGCGGCCAGACGTCCTCGCGATATGGCGACCACGGCTCGATGGTGGTGTCGGTGGCGTTCATCATACCAGCATATCCCGGCGTCCGTTGCCGATGCGTGAAGATCGGCGTGGATGGTTCACCTTGGCGCTACGATCTGCCACAAGCGGAGCGATGACGATCAACCGCGACGATTCGATGATCACCGGAGAGGAATTCCGGATCCGCCGGCTCGCGCTCAACCTGGTGCAGCCGATCATCCAGGACTTCCTTGGCGTCCAGCGCTCGGCCCTCGACCGCTGGCAGCAGGGCCGCTCCAAGATCCCGCGCCGCGCGCGAGAGATGCTCGAGATGGCCGAGGCCGACGTGCAGGCCGTCGTCGACGACTTCCTCGAGCGCCATACCCAGAAGGTCCCGGCGCCCGAGATCACAGCGCTGCCGAGCGCCATGCCAGAAGGCTGGCCTTGGGGCGAGCATACCTGGTTCGTCGCCCTCGGTCGCGCGCGGTTCACGCTGGCAGAAACCGGGCCGACGCACCGGCTGGTCACCATTGGCGAGCCTACCGAGGACGCGGTGGAGGGCTTCAATCGCATGCAGGCGCTGCGCGACGGGGACATGTCGGTGTATTAGCTAGCCGTCTTGCGGCGGACGAGGACTTGATCGTGGACCAGCATGGCAGCGACGATGCCGAGTGCGCCTGCGAGACCGTAGACCGTCCGGTGCGTCCAGTCCGGCGCGATGGCGATCTGGGCGATGACCGCGCCTTTGCTGATCGCGATCGCGAGGCTCATTGCGGTTGACCAAGTTCGTCGAGCCATTTCGCCAGATCCTTTGAAAACCTCGATGAATCGAATCTTCGTGCGTCCGATCGCCGGGCAGCTTCTCGAGAACGTCGAGCGCGATCCGCATCATTAGGATGGCTCCCCATTTGGACTCGGCAACATCACACCATCGAAGAATCGGCTCCTAGGCTGGAACCTCTCTGTTTTGGACGGCCCCACGACCGAGTTACGACTTGGCTGCAAGCGCGCGCATGCGATCCAGGCAATCTTCCAGCTTGAGCCGGGGCCAAGAGAAAGCACCCATGGAGTGGCAATAGCAGCGGAGCTTGTCGCCTTCTCGAATCCAGTTCGCTTTGGGGCAGCCTTGCTTGCAGATGATCTCCGACCCCGGCTGATTTGATTCGGGAACCTTGCGGATCATGCGATCGACATAGCGTTCGATCGAATCGTCGTCGGGGTTGTCCATAGTGATGCGTCTCCGGTCGTTCGTTAAGAAAACTTGCACCGATGCAAGTTTTTGGGTGGTGGATCATTCTTTCAGTGCGTCGAATGCGGATGTCAGGGCGGATCGGGTGAGTGAGGCGAGATCGCTGCCGGTGATCGACCAACCGTCACCGTCGCGTTTGAGGGTCGCTATCAGCGCCCCGTCGGTGTCTCGCAGGTCGCGGGTGCCGTCGTCCCACAGGCTGGATACGAAAGCTGGCCGCGTTGTACAAAGCGCAGCGTCGATCTGCTTGAACAGCGGTCCGGCGTTAACAAGGCCATCAGCAGCGATAGCGGCTGCTTCCGTCATGTCCATGACGATCCGGCGCCTGTCGGGGTCGGTGCAGAAATCAACGATGCGACTGGCGATATCAGCGTTCGAGATCGTGTGCGGATCAATCTTTGCCAAGATACGCCGGTCGAGCTTGCCGATCTTGGCAACTTTGCTGAGGCGGGGTTCCCATTTTTCAGCCGAAATTCCCTCAGCGCGCATCCAGGCGCGGCGGTTGCGGTACTTCGCCTCGCAGCCGACGATGTAGCAGGCCTTTTCATACAGGCTCTTGGGCCGCGGCTTTTCGAACATGCTGGCCAACATCGCTTCGCCATCGACAGCCTCGCGGATGATCACGGCGACCGTGACGTTCGTGGTCGGCGCGCTACCAGCCAATTCCATAGCTGCGATCACTGTCGGAATTTCGGTGAACGCGATGTAGTGACCATCATCCGCGCGCAGCACAAAAGGATAGGCCATCTGCGCTTCGCCGGCTTTGAGGCGTTGACGCGCATCTGCGATCGGTGCGGCATAGCGCTTCGCCAGTCCTGCGACGTCCATCCCGAACCTATCGTCGATTAGGATCTGTGTCGCATCGACCAGAACCATCGCGGCATCGCTAGTGATAGGCGGCCTCGAGTTCGCTACTACAGCGGCGACACGGCGCGATCGCGTCGTGACGGCGGCGGTCGCTGATCGCGGGGTTTCCGGCAGGTCCATCGGCAGCGATGGAAGGGGCGAATCGGTCAGCATGGATCATCCTTTCGAAGGTCATGCAGCCCGGAGAGGCGGGCCGCGCGAGGGCAGAGGTGTAGACAGCAGGTAGCGCGGCGCAGCTCATGGACCACGCGGGACTCCGGCTGCGCGGATGGCGCGAAGCGCTTCCTGCATCGCGGGATGTGTCGCGACCCGGTCGAACGCCTCGTTGACGTCGCGGCGCTTGGCGAGTGTCTTAAGCGTGATGACGTTGTTACACTCGAGCAACGCCCACGTCTTACCCGCACACCATCCGGCGACCAGCGTAATATCAGCGCGTGCTTCCTCGCTGATGGCGCCGCCCGGCAAAGACATAGGTCGGGACGGCGTCGTCATTTCGGCGACCTCATCGACGATGGCCGGACCGTCTGCGACAAGCTTCTGATCGGAAGGCGGTAACATTGGTCTGGCGGCGGGCACCGTCGCCCCTGCCGCGACTGCCAACTCATCGATGAACGCTTGGTGCTCGTCCAGCGCGGCAAGGGTCGTTAGCTTGGTGATGATACCGTTGAGGTCGTATTTGCCGCCGCGCTCCGCTTCCAGTTCGGCAAGGGCGCGCGCGCGGCTCGAATTCGATGAGATCAGGCCGGCGACTGTCGGCCAAGTTTCGACTGGCACGTCGTCAATTTGGATCGCCCGACGGCTCAGCCGCTTGTCGCCGTCCGCTTTTGCAGCCTTTTGTCGGCGGGCTGCTTTGGCCGGAGTAGCGCGCTTGATGAAGCCGAGGTAGATGCATTGTGGACCCACAACCGCTGTGATTGCGGCAACCCGAATGCAGGCGGCCGCTAACAGCGCTTGGTTAAGCAGTGTCGGGCTGACCTTTAAAGCGACGACGGCATCGTTAAACCCGACATCGGCCGCGCGCACCTCGGCGCTTATGGGTTCGTGTCGAAGGCGTGGGTGCTTGCCCCATTCCGCATATCGGTTGCGAACCGCTACGTCGGTGGCATTGACGATATGTTGAATCAGCGCCTGCGCACTTTTGTTAGCCGCGGCGTGATATTCGGCGAGCGTGTCACGACGGGCCTGTTGGTCGTCTGCTATCGCAACGGCCGTGCACGCGATGACGTCCGCGAACGATTCGATGAGGTTCTGAACAAGCGTGTCGAACATAGCGTCCTCGGGTCGAGGGCGGCTATGACGGCCACGTGGTGTGACCGATCCCTCGAATGGGGATACTAGTTATTGGGCAAATCGCCGGGTGCCTAGCAAATAAATACTTGCGCATGTGGAAATGTCCCCGGCGAGGTTGTGGCCGATCTTCCTTGCAGTGAGGCCTGCTGGACCGAAGTGTGCGCAGGCTTAAGCGTTGCAATCCCTATGCAAGGTGAAGCTGAACGCACCTTGCATCAAACTTTCGGGTGACATCGCGCGATGCAAGGCGCAATCGCATCGGCCTTGCGAGTGGCAGAAGTGGGTATGCAAGGCCAAAGTAAAACGACATCGCATGCCAATCAGCCAGAAGAAGTGTTTTTTGCGCAATACGCTAACACGTTTGATCGTGTTAGCTTGCTATAGTATCCTTTAAGGGTCGACAGGATTTCACGCACAGGTGCGTGGGCGCCTGCCGCGGGCTTCGTGCTGCCAAGGGTCAGCACAATGGGTAGGGAAGACGCCAGTGCCGTCGCTTGCCGAATTTCAAAAGCGGTTCTGCCGAAGGGTAATCGGCGATTTGCCGGCAGATCTCGAGGCGCTTGAATGCGAGGATGCGTTGGGCATCCTTCGCCATCATGTTCGCCGACTGCTTGATAGGACGGCGCGCCACACCGATCGCCAACCGGCATATGCGTCTCGTCCGTCGTTCTCGATACCCGGATCGCCACCGGCTTCGCGCCTGCAATCTGCCGAGGGCTATATCCCGTTCCACTTCGCCAAAAACAAGGTAGAGGACAGGACGGCAAAGGAGTTCGATGCGTATGCGAGCGGTAAGGGGCAGATTGTTCCCACCGACTTGGAAGCTGGACGCGCGGTCGAAATTGTGGCGGGCATCGATGGCGCTGACAGGGAAGCCTATATGGCGAGCCACGGTGGTCCGGACGGCGCAGCGCCAGATCGTTGGACCAATTTGGCCGACGATCCCGCGATGCGTGGCGAGCAATGGGCAACGATCGAAGCGTTCGAACGCCATGGGCGCGTCAATCCGGACGGCAATCCGCCAGGCCTGAACTTCTTCTACGATCGCGCACCGGTCCTGTTCGACGACGTGGCAGCGCAAGCGGACTGCCCGACCGGTCTTCGCAGATTGATCGCGAAGCAGCGGGACCGCGTTGCGGCGGAGAAGCCATTGTCGCAACGCAAGGCACGCGATGGCGTCCGATGGATCGATGAACGGGCGTTCGATGTTTTCGCCTGGATTAAGACCCGACCTGATTGGCCAGAGGATGCCAACAAAGCCGAGCGGCCGGCGCGCGTGTCGCAAGGGCGAGCCGTGCAAACGCATCTGGCTGGGGAAGGGGAATATCATGCCGCACTAGGAATAGAGGCGCGCGGCCGGATTCGGAACGGGATGATCGATCTTGTTCAGCGCCAGCGCAATCCCACAAGCGCGACCGAGGCCGGATGGTTTGTCCCGATGACGATCTGCGACCATAGGCCCGATGGCTTGAACGATCCGCTCAACGATCATTTCCACTGGTTGATCGGCACGCGGCGGGCGCGGTTCACGGAAGACGGAGCCATGGAGTTCGAAGATCACAAGGTCGATGCGATCACTCGCAAGCAGTGGCTGGAGGTCATGCGCGATGAGCTTGCGCGTCTCACCAATGCCGAGCTCGAACGGATTGGAGTCACTGTCCGATATCACCCCGGAACGCTGGCTGAGATGGGGATAGACGCGACCGCCCAGCAGAAGATGGGAGGACGTCGAACCGTGCTTGAGCGTGCTGGGTTTAGTACGGAACTTGGCCTGTATAACGACACGGAAGGCTGGCGTAGGGCATTCACCATTGCACAAGGCGATCACGCCGCCACGCTCGTCGCAATCGAGCAGGAGCATCCCAAACAGGATGAAAGGCAGGCGCGCGCGCGGGCTGCCAAGATCGCTGCTGCCGAATTGCGTTACGAGGCTGCGCAGATCCAGATTTTGATCGACATGTCCCGAAGCCGCGCCGAACGCACCGCGCGCTTCGCTGGCGAATATGCGGGCGCTGCATCGTCACCTCGCGTTATCGACGGCTGGTTGTCGCGCGGGCGCGATGCCGAAAGCTATTTGCGCCAACTCGATATCGATCTGGCCGCAGAACGTGCAGCGATCGCCGAGCGCCTTGCCAAAGCGGACCGCCTTGATGTCGAAGTTGCCGCCCAAATAGCTGCTTCTCTAGCCTCACCGATCGATCCGCGCTTGGGACAATCGTTGCAGGCGGTTTCGCCGAACAGGACGGAAGACGTATCCCGTCTGAACACTGACCGATCAAAAAACGACGTCCATCGAGCTATCGATATCATTGCGAAAGCGCCGCTCCTTGTCAGCGACGTGGAAGGAATGCTTCACGTCGCGGTGCGCGACGATCCTGACCAAATGATCGCGGGCATCGACTTGTCCGCAGCGCAAAGACGACTTGCGGGGATACACCGAGTGCAGCAACGTGAACTTGCACAGGTGCAAGCTTTCGCGCGTCGGCACGGCGGGGCTGCATTGTTTGACGATGATTGCGAGACGCACACCGCATGGTTCCAGGGGGCGATGCGTAAATGGCGGGATGCACCCGTCATGCAGCGATGGTCGCAGGAATTGGAGCTGTCACGAGCGAGCACTCGGGCGGTTGATATCGCGACAATTGGTGCACGCCTCGACCGGAAAGGACGTGAACTGGCCGATCTGCCCTCCCTGGACGGGCTATCCTCGCTCGATGAGATACCGTTCCTCAATGACATTCCTGGATATCATGACGAGGAAGGAGGATCGGAATTCTCGGCGCCGACGCACGCACCTGCGTCGACACCGGCGGCGCCTCGCAAAGAGGACAAATCGCGGTCACCAAGGCCGACAATTGAACCCGATAAACGGCCATCGCCGAAACCTCGGTGGACCGAGATCGAACAACGTCATCGCAAGGAAGTCGATAGGCGCGCGACCCGCGATCGTGCAGAGATCGATCGTTCGATCGAGACCGCATTAGTTCAGCGAACTGGTGGCCGCGATGCGCTTACGCCCTATGCCGCTCGCCTGCTACGACGGATCGAAAGCGGGCTCGACCCGGCGAACGTGCCGAGAAAGATTGGCCCGGCAGGCCAAGCGCTGGATCAGCGTTACGCCGCCGAAATCCTAGTGCTCTCGCGCGAGCCGGCGTTCCGCGCACGCGTTGAGGCAGCCCAGCGTCGAGACGCGGCACTGTCGGCAGAGATCGCAGACGCCATGCGCTACAGCACACCACCCGATCTCTTGGGTAGGGTCGGCGTTGAGCACGATCGTCTTCAGTTCGGGCAAGTGACCCGCGAGGCGTCGGGCGGGTTGCGCACACCGTTGGAATGGGCCGAACAGACGACAGCGTTAGTCATCGAACATGGGATACCGCTTACTCGGCACAAAGGCCTGACTGGCATCTACGACGCAGAGGTTTTGACGCGGTCGCATTACAATTATGCCGGACTGCTGCATCCGTCAGTCCAAAGCACGCTGGAGGTGGAGCAGCGCATTCAGGCCGAGCAGATGCGGGCTATTCTGGGCAAGGTGCAAGCAGGCGCGCTCAAGGTCGAAACCTCTATCGCGCAAATCCCGCTGTCCGACATGATCTCCACCTCGGTGAGAGTGCTGAACGGTACAGCGGAGGAACGAGCATTTGTATTTCGTCGCCAATCCGATGCCGCTCTTTATTTTGAATCCCGCAAGGCGCAGGCTGCAGGGTCCGAAAATATCGTTCCACTCCGACATGCCAGCGCGGTCGTGCGCGCTTGGCTTCTGGCACGAGATGACGGGGCATCGTCACAGGTGATGAGCCTGTTTGCCGAAAGGCTTCGCGCGCTGAGCAAGGAATTGGACGTCGTCGGCATGCCCCCCAGCGATGCTAGGGCGCTCACGGATGTTTTGGCTCCGCCGACTTTCGAACCTGTCCGTCCCATCAGGCGCGGTAGCCGTGTTCAGGTCATTCGGAATGAGATTGATCCATAAATGCCAATTTAGCATTCTGAATTGATGGCGAGCGCCGTCTCAATATTGGGTTTCGCGCAAGGCAACCGGATAATCATGGTCAAACGCGAGCCAGTGAGGAAGGAAGATCATCGGCAGGGCCAAAGCCCCGCCCCGTCAACCAATGCCATCCCCCGCGGCACTTCGCGCCAACCAAAACCCCGGGACCAGTTCTGCATATCGCTTTTTTTGCTCGGCGGTTGCCCCGAGGGTCACAATCATCAACGAAAATGGCGTGTGCTGGCCCTGTCCTCGTGGGTCCAAAAATCGCACGCGCCCTCGTAGTAAGTAGATGTCAGCGTCGGCGCTGAGCGTGTCGTGAAACCAGCGCGAATCGGTTCTGACTGGCCCCAGGCAAACAACGGTCTCGACCGTTCCTGCTCGCCACTGGCCATGGGCGCGCTGGAGCCATTTGAGAAGCTCGCTGAAGGGTGGGTTGACGAACACGAGCCTGCCCGACCAGGCGTCAGTCAGCCCGTCGCCGCCCTCGCTCAACAAAATTCGGCGGCGCGCGATGACCGGGCTGAGCACGTGGCCGCAGGGGTCGAGATCGATTTCACCAAATGCCGTATAGATCGCAGCCATGAAGTCGGGCGGCGTGAATCGGCTATCGCGATCGTCCTTGTCGCCCTGTCCCCAATAGCTCCGCTCTTGCGCGCGGCGCCGGGCACGGGGCGCGAGCACCGCCATCAAGCGCAGCAGGCTTTTGACCGACCCGCCGCCTCGCTCCAGACTGGCGATGGTCGTCCTCGATAGCTTTGTCTTTTCCGTCATCTCATCGAGCGACATCGACCGTTTGCGCCGGGTGGCGCGCAATTGTTCGGCCAGAGTTCTACCTGGGGCCAGGCCGGTAAGCCGAAAGTCCAACGCCCCCATCACCATGATGAGGGTCCCGACCGAGCCGACGCCCTTCTCCAGCCGCTTGATGGCCTGGGCATCGAGATCGACTCGTCCGGCTAAGGTGCGTTGCGACCATCCCGCCAGCCGTCGAGCCTCCCGCAATTCTTTGACCAGCATTCGATACCATTTGGGCTCAAATTCTACTCTGATACAATTCAGGGCGGGGGTCAGCAACACTCAAATCCATCCGAGCTCGTTCTCGATCCTCAAGGCTAGAGCTGGCGGGCATGCATCGCGATGTCGCGCCCGCCGTTCGAACATGGCCGCCTGTCAGGCCGCCATGACGGTGAGCGACGCGACTGCTTTCAGGGCAAGTCGGGTGGAAAAGGGCCTGTCCGCTTTGGAGCGCCGATCGAAGCAAGCAGACGTTCGTTCAGCTGGACCGTAGCGGCGGCTAGCCATCTGAAGCGTCGATCTCGCCTTCGTGCGCGCCAATGTCGGCGACGGGGTTTTGTCCGCCGACCTGACCTTCGTGCGCTATGCGACCGCCGGTTTGATTATGCTGCCCTAGCTAGAGCGGCATTCGCCCGCCACAATGGCGGGCATGGCGTGGCGCCAGGCGGTCGTGCTGATCTTGCTCGCCGGGCCGCTGTTCATTCTGGCGGGAGCGAGCGGTTTCCTATTCGCGCCGCCGTCGCATGGCGCGGTGGTTCACGCCCAGGCGCGCCTCAGCGTCGCGGCGATGCCGCCGATGATCAGCAGTGCGGCCAGCGCCAGACGCCATGTCAGCGGCTCGCTAAGCAGCACCGCCGCCGCGATGGCGGCCACCACCGGTGTCGCGAGCTGGGTCGCGCCGACCGTGGCATGCGGCAGTCGCGGCACCACCTTGTACCACACCACGTAGCCCAGGCCCGAGGTGATCGCTCCCGATGCGATGGCCAGCATCGTGCCACCCGCCGTGATGGCATGTCCTGCATCGAGCAGCGGCAGCGGTGCCGAAAACAGCGCGGCCAGCAGAAAATTGCCGGCCGTCCGGCGGGCGGGATCGGCGGTTGATCGACCCATCACCGAATAGAGGCCCCACGCTATGCCCGCGACGATCATGCTCAGCATTGCCAGGATGGGGCCAGGTGCAGCACGAGCGCCCAGCAGGATGCCGACACCCGCCATCGCCAGCACGACGCCGGCAATATCAATGGCACGGATGCGGTCGTCCGACAGGAACGAGGCGGTAAGAATGGTGATCTGCACCGCCGCAAACAGCACCATCGCGCCTGTCGCCGCGTTCAGCTCGACAGAGGCGAAGGAAAACGCCCCGCAATAAAGGAACAGCGCCAGCGCGCCGCGCCAATTCGGTCGCTCGCGCGCGCCGCGCAGGAGCCATGGCAGCAGAACGGCCGCGCCGGCGGCAAGCCGGATCGCGGTGAAACTGCCTGGCCCAATCTGGCCGTCAGCTAGCGCGGCGCGCGCGAGCAGCGAATTGCCGGCAAAGGCCAGGATGGCCAAAGCTGCCAAGATGACGGTTGCGACGCGCGGGGTGGTCGGATGCATCTTCCGAGTTAACCGGGGTCCCGGCGGTCTTCAATCAGCAAACGGATGATCGGTATAGTCATCGGCACCGCCGCAGTAGATGCGATCGGCGTTGAGCGGGTTCATTGGCAGGTCCTCCGTCAGCCGCCTCGGCAGATCGGCGTTGGCGATAAACAGGCGGCCGAATGAGGCGGCGTCGATCTCGCCCGATGCCAGCGCAGCCCGGGCGCGCTCGCCAGTATAGCTGCCATTGGCAATGTAGTTGCCGCCAAACGCCTTGCGCACGATACGCGGGTCGACGATGCGGTCGAACGGGTCGCCGCGCGGGCTGCTGGGCTCGACGCAGTGGAGATAGGCAAGGCCGCGCTTGCCGAGCTGCTCGGCCAGATAGCCGAACACGGGCGCGGGGTTGCTGTCGCTCATGCCGTTGATCGTCAGCGACGGTGACAGGCGGATACCGACGCGCTCGGCGCCCCAGACGCTTGTCACCGCGTCGGTCACTTCGAGGGTCGAGCCCGCGCGATAGAGATGCTGCGATCGACATGTGCGTTCGTGGCGTTCAGGAGACTTCATGACCCAAGCTTCATCGCAGCCAACCGAAGCCGTGCTGGCTCGGCATTGGTGCATAGGGGACGATGGCACGCGCCTGATCGTTCTCGAATTGCGCCACGAACTGCACCAGCAGACGTCGGCTGGCCCGCGCACCTATCCGGGTGCCCGGCATTGGTCCCTGGACACGGGGGAAGAGGTGCGCGTGATCGATCGCCAGATCTTCGAAGTCGTGGCGACCGGCGAATTGCTGCTGCTGGTTCAGTCCTGACATCGAGCATCCTTTTGCTGATCTGCGGGTGGCGATGGCAAGCCGCCGCAAATTCTGCACCAGTCCGCGGTGGTCGCCAGGAGGAAAGTCCGAGCCCGCCGGGAGCATCGCCGTCAGCCGACGATCGGCTTCGCCGAGCCGATGGTACGGAATGCCCGGCAACAGATGATGCAAGGCGTGATAGCGCAGACCGACCGGGGCCCAGAGCTCTGGCAACCAGCCCGGCGGGGGCACATTCATGCTGTCGAGATACTGCTCCGTGATGCTAAGTGGTGTGCCGTCACTCTCCCACAAATGCGCGACCAACGTGCGGATCTGGTTCAGCATCGCAATTCCGGACAGAATTGCAGCGTAGACGAGAAGGACGCGAAGTGGGATCAGCCCCGCGAGTGCGGCGCCCACGACACCAATCGACCACACGCTTGTCGCGGTTTCGAGGATAAACCAGCGCCGCCGCTGCGGTCCAAGTGGCGGCTCGCGTCGGAAAGCAGGATTGATCGTCAGCGCTGAAAGCTGCTCCAACACGATGCGGCGAAGCCTTGGTAGCATGTACTCGGCGAAGACGGGGCGAGCCCGCATGGGCTATCGGCCGTCAAAGAAGAGCATCAAACGGGCCGTGGACACCATCCACGCGCTTACCGAGCGAAGGTCTACATCGCAGGATGCCACAGTGCTGGTGGCCAGGATCAACCGGGCGCTGCGCGGATGGGACAACTACTTCTCGGTTGGGACCACGAGCCAGGCGTACCGCGCGATCGACAGCTACACAGTGGTGCGGCTGCGTCGGTGGCGTCGGCACAAGCACGGGAAAGCCGACAAGAGGGCGGGAGCCTATCTACCCCAGCATCTCTACGAGCAATACGGGCTCGTCCGTCTTACCCAGCTTGGTCGGGGCGCGCCGTGGACGAAGGCGTGATGCTTTGTCCGAGAGCCGGGTGCAGGGAGATCCGCATGTCCGGTTCGATGAGCAGGGGGTGGAAACGGGTCGTCTGGTAAGCCCCACAGGCGAACCGCACGATGCCGCGCCACCTCCTGACTCTACTCTTATTGCCTCTGAAATGTCAGGCTGCGATTGCCATGCGTGCGCGACGGATTTCCTCTCGGCAGCCGGGCGAGGTGCTTTGCCGCGCTCTAGCTTCGCGCCGTGATCGCTTTGAGCGACGAGCCGATGCCGAAACGCTCGATCGCGGGGCCGGCTTCAAGGATGGGATGCGTGGCGGCGGAAGATCGCGTGCTCATAATGATATCCTTGAGCGGGTTGGGGCAGTCGGATCTGCGCGCGCCTTGAACCGGCGAAAAAACCAAGGAGGACGTCAATCCGCCAGTCAGGCAGCGAGTTTGACGGCGGACGGAGGCACGGTCGGGGCCTCGCTCGACTCGAGGCTCGATTGCGGGCCGAAGAACTCGAAATGCACGCGGTCGTCGGCGACGCCGATCTCTGCCAGCGCCGCCAACATCGCGCGCATAAAGGCGGTGGGGCCGCACAGATAGACGTCGACATCGCCATCGCCGCACGCTTCAAGCAGGGTGTCGCGATCGATCCGGCCGGTACGGTCGAAATCATCGCCGAGCCGATCGTTGGGAGCAGGGCGCTCGTAGAAGGTCCGGCTGCGCACCCATAGCGCGCGTGCTGCGACCGCCCTGACCTCGTCCGCAAAGGCGTGCGCCGCGCCATCAATTGCGGCGTGGAGGAACCACACCGGGGCGCGCTCGCGCTCGGCCAGCGCATGCAGCATGCTGATCATCGGCGTCTGGCCAACACCGCCGCTCAGCAGCAGCACCGGGCAGGCGGCAGAACTGTCGAGCGTGAAGTGACCGGCGGGGACGGCGCAGCGCAGCACCGCACCGGGTACCAGGGCATGAAGCATGCCCGAGCCGGTGCCCTGCGGCTCGCGCTTGACCGAGATGCGATAGCCGGCGGTCGAGGGCGCGCCCGACAGGCTGTAATGGCGCAGCAGCGGACGATCCGGCAGCGCCAGCGCCAGCGTCAGATATTGGCCGGGGATGTGGGGCAGCACCGTTCCGCCATCGACGGGCACGAGTTCAAGCGAGCGGATGATCGCGCTTTCCTCGGTGATGCTGGCGACGCGAAAGTCGCGCAGGCCGCGCCAGCCGCCAGGATGCGCCGCCGCCGTGTCGGCAAGATCGGTTTCGCGGGCGATGAACACATCGGCAAGATCGCCGAACGCGAGTGCCCAGGCGGTGAGCAATTCGGGCGTCGCGGCGTCGCCCAGGACATCCCCCATCGCTTCGATGATGCAGGCACCGACCGCGCCATAATGCTCCGCCGTGACCGCGCGGGCGACGTGCTTGTGCGCGATCCGCTCGACCGCCGGCAACAGCGCGGCGATGTTATCGATATTCTCGGCATAGGCTGTGACTGCCTCCGCCAAGGCGCGCGGCTGGCTGTGGTCGCGCATGTGCGATGGATCGAAGATCATTTCGATTGAGCGGTCGCGAAACAGCAATTCGTACATGCGCTCGACGACGGCGAGGCTGTGGAGGCGGATCGCAGGGGCCGAGGCCCGCACGATGTCACGTGTGGCGGAATCAAGCATTGGTGGAAGTCCTTGTGGCAAGCGGAGCAGTAAGGGTGTCAGGAAGGCGGCAGCCATCGGCGGTGCAGTCGGTGCCGGTCGGATCGACCGCGCCGGTGGCGGGAGCGGTGACGGCGGGCGCGGTGGCGACGGGTGATTCGGCGATCAGCGTGGCGATTTCGGCACCAAGCCGCAAATCGTCGAGATGACCGAAATGCTGCGCGCGCATGCGACCGAGCCGATCGATCAGGATCAGCGTCGGTGTGCCCTGCATGGCATAGGCCGTCATCGTCAGTGGCGGTCCGCCAAGTTCACTTTGCCGGTCGATTCCGACCGGGAAGGCGATGCGATATTCATGGATGAAGGCGGCGATCGCCGCGCGCGAGCCTTGTGCCTCATGATGTTCGAACACGGTATGCAGGCCGATGACGGCGATGTCGGCGCGGGGGAACGTCGCTTGCACCCGCGTCGCCTGGGGCAGGCCATGGTCGACACAGCCGGGGCACAGCATCTGGAATGCTTCGATCAGCACCACCTTGCCACGCAGACCGGCAAGGGTGAGCGGGTGCGGGGTGTTAAGCCAGGTCTCGACATCGAGTTCGGGGGCGGGGCGCAGCGTTTTCATTCATGGTCCTTTGGGGTGGCCGCCGGCAATGATGCCGGGGGCAGGTCGAACAACCGACGCAGCCCATCGATGCGCTGATCGAGCAAATCGGCCAGGGTATAGCGATCGAGCACGGCGAGAAACGCGGCCAGCGCCTCGTCGACGACACTGGCGAGCGAACAGGCGGGCAGGATCAGACAATCGGGGCAGGGGAATAGTTGCAGATCGGTTTCGCCGTGGCGGATGATCGCCCCGATATTGATCGTGGCCGGATCGCGCCCGAGCTGGATTCCACCTGATCGTCCCCGCACGCTCGTGACGTAACCGGCCTTGCCGAGATCGTGCACAACCTTGGTCAAATGGTTTTGCGAAATGCCATAGGTCGCCGCAATCGTGGCGACCGAGCTCAACGAGCCAGGGCGCGCGCCCAGGTATAACAGAACGCGCAGTGCGTAATCGGTATAGCGCGACAGGCGCATTGTTCGGTTTCTCCAGGACGGTGATATATATGTATATTAAATACATGATTTGTCCAGAGCCAAATGGGCGCTGAGTTATCAACCTAGATTTGTTTTCTCGACGGAGGCCGCGTCTCGGCGCATAAGCGCCAAAAGAACCGTCCGGGACGAAGCACCCGCTGCGCTCAAAACCTGGGAGGAACGGCCGGGCGACGCCGGATAGGCTCTCTTCTGCGAGGAGTCCCGCCGTGGACGTGCTCAATGACATCTTCGAAACGATACAGCTTCGCGGCATCTTCTATTACCGCACCGATTTTTCGGGACCGTGGGCGACGACCATCCCGCCTTTGGCGCGTGCGGCGCGATTCCATTATGTCGCGCACGGCCAATGCTGGTGCCGAGTCGAAGGCGCGCAGCCCCTGACACTGGAAACAGGCGACTTTGTCCTGATCCCCAATGGCGCGCAACACGTCCTTGCCGACTGCCCGACTGAGGACGCGCCGCCGCTGGAAGCGGTGATGGAAGCGGTGGGTTATGACGGCGAGGCACTGTTGTCGGTCGGCACTGGCGATCCGCTGGCAGCCACGCGGCTGGTGTGCGGGCACCTCACCTTCGGGGCTGGCGCGGATCATCCGCTGTTGCGGGCGTTGCCGACGTATATTCATGTTACCGACGCGGCGCGCCAGCGTCGACCCTGGTTCAACCAAGTGTTGAGTATGTTGGTTAGCAACGTATTCAGCGGTCATCCCGGATCGATCGCAGTGGTGACGCGACTGTCCGAAGTGCTGTTCATCGAGGCCATCCGATCGGCTGGCACGGAGGCACCGCAGCTGCGCGCGATCATCGATGGCTTTTCCGATGAACGCATTGGCCGCGCCATCGCCTTGATCCATCGCGAACCTGGCAAGCATTGGACGGTCGCTATGCTTGCCGCCGAGATCGGCATGTCCCGAACCCGCTTCGCGGTCCTTTTTCAGGAGATGATCGGGGTTGGGCCGATCAGTTATGTCATTGAATGGCGCCTGCAAAAGGCTAACGCGCAACTTTTTACGACGTGTAAAAGCATTCCCGAAATTGCCAGGGGTATTGGCTACAACAATCCTGCAGATTTTACCCGCGCTTTTGTCCAGCGATTCGGTCAGACACCCGTCGAGTTTCGCTGCAAGAGGCATGAATAATCATCACGGATCTTCAGCCTGTCGTTCCAAAGATTACGCAAATCCCTCCAAACCGCTCTACGATATTGCGCGCGCGCGCGAAAACGTCGAGGTCACTTCAAACGCTATTGACCGTCAGTGATCGGAGAGACTGCATGCGCAAGATTCATTTTGTGTCCCTGACAATTTTGGGACTCGCACTTGTCGGCTGCGCGCAGACGGACACGTCCAAGCAAACCGCGAAATCCGACGTCGCCGCCGCAGCGCCTGTCACCGCTCTCGCGCGCTACCTGCCCGAATTCACGGCATCCGGAGAGCTGGTGCTGCCCAAGAATTTCGAAAAATGGGTGTATGTCGGCTCGCCGCTGACGCCGAACGCGCTCAACGGCGGCAAGGCAAATTTCCCTGAATTTCATAACGTCTATGTCGAGCCGGTCTCCTACGATATTTACCAGAAAACCGGCGTTTTCCCGGAAGGGACGATCCTGTTCAAGGAACTGCAATTGACCCTGCCACAACAGCATCCTGACGGGTCGCGCGACGAGCCATCGGGTCGCGGATATTTTCCCGGCAAGCTGAACGGCGCCGATGTTTCGGTCAAGGACAGCAAGCGCTTTCCCGAAACGCATGGCTGGGGCTATTTCAACTTCAACCATGGAGAGCCCAAGGCAGCGACCGCCAAGCTGAAGGCCGCCGCCGATTGCGCCGATTGTCATACGGCCAATGCCAAAAAGGATATGGTCTGGACGCAATTCTATCCACGTCTCGATCACTGAACGCCGCCCCCGCTCCCCGCGGCGTGACCTGAGGCCCGATCCGGGGCGGATGTTGTCCGCTCCGGATCGGTGCTGGGGCGTTCGGAGACCCCGCGATCGGGTACCGCTCGACCGGTGCCGAGGCGGAACTGCCAACAAGGGCCTGCTGCTATGACAATTGAATCGATCGTTTCGCCAGTCGCCACTAGGCGACGCCGTCGCCCGTTGATCCGGTCGCTCACCGCGCCTGGCGTCGCATTCGGGCTCTTGTTGGCCGGCTGCACGTCTACTGCGCCCACGACGGTTGCCGACACCGCCGCCAATCCTGCTGGCGACCTGCGCGTGCCCCACAATTATCGAGACACGTATCAATATCTCGGCACTTGGGCCGTCGCAGCCGATACCGGACCAGGATCGCAACAGCTGCACATCGTCTATGCCTCGCCCGGTGCGGCGACAGCCCACCGCGCTACCGGGCACTTCCCAGACGGCACGACGCTGGTGAAAGAGGTATTCGGGGCCAAGACCGGGACGATGACGACCGGAACCGTGAGCCGCGCCGACACGCTGATGGGCTGGTTCGTGATGGTCAAGGACAGCAAGAACAGCCACCCCGGCAACAAGCTGTGGGGCGACGGCTGGGGCTGGGCGTGGTTCGACGCCGACAAGCCCAACAAGACGACCTCGACCGATTACAAGACCGACTGTCTGACATGCCACGTCCCCGCCAAGGGCAACGACTGGACCTATGTCGAGGGCTATCCCGTGCTGAAGAAGTAACGCAGACCCGGCGGTCAGCCTTGGCTGGCCGTCGGCTTTCCATCGAGCGCCGGGGGGCGAAAACGACAGGAGACACCGATCATGCGTTTCGACCTCGGCCTCACCGCATTGGTGCTTTTGACTGGCGGAGCGGCACACGCCCGCGACGCAACCGTTCCCGCGCCGACCGCTGCTCCGGTCGAACGACCGACGTCGGCGCCGACCAAAGTGGTCGGCCACCTCTACATGCAGTCCAACACCGTCGCCAACGCGATCGTGCATTTCGCACGCCGCGCCGACGGCACGCTGGCCGAGGTCGAGCGCGTCGCCACGGGTGGTGCCGGGTCGGGCGTGTTTAAGCCGGTCAGCGGACAAGCGAGCGCGCCCAATGCCTTCGAAGGTGCCGGCAGCGTGATCCTGACCTCGGGCAACACGCTGCTGTTTGCCACCAATGGCGGCGACAATAGCGTTTCGAGCTTTCGCGTTGCGGCGGGCGGCCGCCTGACTCTCCTCGATCACAAAAGCACCGGCGAAGCGGTGACCGGCAAGAGTGGCACGGCCAAGTCGCTGGCCTATAGCCCGGCGAACCATACGCTTTTCGTGCTCCATGCCTTCGGGCCAAACCACATTCGCGCGTTTTCGGAAAGTGCCGGCAAGCTGACGCTGCGCACCACCGGCTACAGCGTCAACACCGCCACCAAGACCGACCGGATCCCCACCCAGTTGGTTCTGTCACCCGACCAGAAGTTCCTGCTCGTCGACATTTTGTTCGATTTCCGGCCGGCGGCCAATGCCGATGGATCGGCAAAGCTGGTCGTCGCGAACGCGCCCGACAAGGACGGGCTGGTCGTCTTCCCGATCGATTCGCGGGGCACCTTGCGTCAGCCGATCTTCAACGATGCGGGGGGCGCCGGGCCCTTCTTCATCGGCTTCCTCAAAGGCCGTCCGGGCACCTTCCTCAACGGATATGCCGTGTCCGATGGGGTCGCGATCAGCCATATCGACGCGAAGGGACGCGTCACGAGCACAGCGCCGGTCCAGATCAATACTGCGGCTGGCAAGCCCTCGGAGCTTTGCTGGCTGGCGATCACCGCCGACGGAAAGCGCGTTTATGCGACCAATTTCGGATATGGCAGCGTAACCAGCTTCGCGCTCGACGGCGATACGCTGCGCATTCTCAAGGATCCCGCAAACGATCCGATCCCCGGCGACGGCACCTTCCGCGCGGTCAATGGCGTGGTCAGCAGCGGCCCCAGCGACAGTTGGCTGAGCCCCGACGACGCTTTTCTGTACCAGATCTTCGGCAACGCCTCGACGATGGTTGGCTATCGCGTGGGCAAGGATGGCAGTTTGGCCGAAGTCTCGCGCAATCCGATTGCCTATAACAGCCCCCAGGGTTTGGCCGGCTTTTGATCACGGCGCGATGATCGGTCACGCAATGATTGGATCACCGCTCCACTCGATTTGCCGACCGGAATCTGCGGCGTGTCGATCGAAAATTGGTCGGGGAGAATCCTTTATGACGTAGCGCTGGCGGTTGAGCGGATCGCAGCATCGCGCGCCGCGATCGACGCGGTCGATCCGAGTGCTATGCTGGTAGGCCGACATAAGAACTTCCGCACGCTAGACATGAATGTCGGCGACAGCATTGCGCGTGCCGTCGCGTATTCGAACGCAGGCGCGGATATCTTGTTCGTGCCTTTGATCTTGGATCATGGCGCGGTCGCAGAGCTGCTCGAGGCCATCGCTCCCAAGCCGGTAAACGTGGTGGTCCACCGGTATGACGACACCATCCGTGCTTTCGCCGAAATGGGCGTGCGCCGCTGCAGCGTGGGCGCAAGCCTGGCAAAGGCAGCGTGAACCGCCTTCGACGCGGCCCGCGACATCGCTGCGCGACCTTGAACGGCAGGTCTCTCGCTGAGCGGGAACGTAGCCGTAGAATATCCGATTTCCTGCGCCTTGCTCCGATCTATCGCCCCACTGCTGACAAGGATACCTGAGGTGTCCCGAGCTATCATCTGTTCCGGGAAAGTCGGCGACGTAGGGGGCGGCAGCTATCATCGAGGCTTACGAAACTTTTATGAACGCCGGGAAGACCAAGGCCATAAAGGTGCTCATCCACGCATGACGGCGGCACTGAGCGCGAGTTGGGACGATCCCAACCGGGACTGTGCCGAGAACGTCACAACCGTCGCAATCGATTGAGCGAGGACGACAATTACGCCCAGTTCGCTCTCTGCCGAAGGCTTATCCTTTTCGGACATTTCGGCGCCTGGAATATCGCGCAAGCGCCTTGCCAAGGGTTGGGGTTATTATTGGCAGGGCAAGCGGATCGGCGACGGCGAAACGATCCGCCGCCTCGATGCCCTGGGCCTCCCGCCCGCCTACGAGCACTGCTGGTTCTGCGCCGATGCGGCCGGCCATATCCAGGCAATCGGATATGACCGGCGCGGGCGACGGCAATATTGCTACCACGCGCATTTCCGATCCGAGCGAGAGCATGACAAGTTCGATCGCTGCGCACCGTTCGGCCGGGCGTTGCCAGCGCTACGGCGCCGGATCGACCATGATCTGAGTCGCCGGGTATATGACAAGACCACCATCGTCGCCGCCATCGTCCACCTGCTGGACATCGCGCGGCTGCGGATCGGTGGCAGTCAATATGCGCGCGACAATGGCAGTTTCGGCGCGACCACCCTTCGCAAGCGCCATGCGCAAGTTTCCGGGCAAAAACTCAAGCTGCAATTTCGCGCCAAGTCGGGCCAGAAAGCAGTGTATCTCATCAATGACCGGGTGTTGGCACGGGTGGTGCGGCGCTGCCAGGAGCTGCCAGGGCAGGCGCTGTTTTGTTATTGCGATGAGGCTGGCGAGCCTCGCGCAGTAAATTCTGAGGACGTTAATGCGTATCTCAAGGAGGTCATGGGGTCTAACTTTACCGCCAAGGATTTTCGAACATGGGGAGCATCGCTGATCGCGTATCAAGTGCTCAGCAGCATTCCCACGGCAGCGCAAGCGGGCGCGACCTTCAAGGACATGCTGGTCACGGTAGCCGAGGCGCTCGGCAACACGCCAGCGATGGCGCGCAAGGCGTATATCCACCCGCGACTGATCGCGATGGCGAAAGACGGAAATTTCATACCGGGCCGCGGCGGGCGGGCGACGCGCTATCTATCGCGAGCCGAGCGCGGGTTGATTGCGCTGCTGGAGACAACGGCAACAACGTAGGAAATCAATGCCACGTAAGACGGGCTGACCTGAAACCTGAGAAACTCAGCTTAACGTCAATTCTCGAGAGGCTAACCACCTTGGGACTGCGGCATCGCCACTTTCGAGCAAGCCCAGTTTTTCCAGATCCGTCGATTCTGCCGCTGGCCGCGAAGCAAACTTGCCCACGGCGCCCCCCTAGCCATTCGACGAGTGTGCTCGAGCACACGCGCAAATGTCCACTCCTGCCGTAATCTTTCGTTCGGCGAACCCGCCAGAAATGAAGGCTTTGT
>NZ_JAIEPC010000072.1 GCF_019749955.1 Sphingomonas sp. | reverse complement strand
CCGCCATGCCGCGATCCTTGTAACCGCGCGCCAGCTCGAACATGCCGTAGTTGAGCTGGTGGAAGCCGGCGAGCGTCACGAACTGGAACTTGTAGCCCATCGCGCCGATTTCGCGCTGGAACTTGGCGATCGTGTCCTTGTCGAGCTTGGCTTCCCAGTTGAAGCTCGGCGAGCAGTTATACGCGAGCATCTTGTTCGGATACTGCTTCTTGATCGCCTCGGCGAAGCGGCGCGCGTCGTCGAGATTGGGGTAGCTGGTTTCCCACCACAGCAGATCGGCATGCTCGGCAAAGGCCAGGCCGCGCTTGATGCAATGATCGACGCCGGTGCCGTCCTTCAGGCGGAAGAAACCCTCGGCGGTGCGCTCGCCGGTCAGGAATTCATGGTCGCGCTCGTCAATGTCGCTGGTGATCAGCTTGGCGCTCTCGGCATCGGTGCGCGCGCAGATGATCGTCGGCACGCCCGACACGTCGGCGGCGAGCCGAGCGGAATCGAGGTTGCGGATATGTGCCTGCGTCGGGATCAGCACCTTGCCGCCGAGGTGGCCGCACTTCTTCTCGCTCGCGAGCTGGTCTTCGTAATGCACGCCGGCGGCACCCGCAGCGATATAGGCCTTCATGATCTCGAAGCAGTTGAGCGGGCCACCAAACCCGGCTTCGGCATCGGCGACGATCGGCGCGAACCAGTCGCGGCTCGCCCCGCCTTCGCTATGCTCGATCTGGTCGGCGCGCTGGAGCGTGTTGTTGATTTTCCGCGCGAGCTCCGGCCCGGCGTTGGCGGGATAGAGCGACTGGTCGGGATACATTGCCCCTGCGGTGTTGGCGTCGGCAGCAACCTGCCAGCCCGAGAGGTAAATCGCCTTCAGCCCGGCACGCACCATCTGCATCGCCTGGTTGCCGCTGAGTGCACCGAGGGCGTTGATATAATCTTCGTTCTGCAGCAATTCCCACAGCTTGTTCGCACCCTTGCGCGCCAGCGTGTGCTCGACCAGCACCGAGCCGCGCAGCTTTGCCACGTCTTCGGGCGTGTAGGGGCGGGTGATGCCGTCGAAACGGCCAGTCGGGGCGGGAATCAGGTCTTCGAAGGTCATTGCAAGTCCTTTTTCGCGGTCGGTCCTTGCTCGGACCGTCGTATTGGCTCGCTGTTGCGCCGCAGCAAGGCCAATGGCGAGGCCAAGCGCGGGTAAATGCGGTCAGGCTGTGCGCGCAAAACTGCATCATCTCTGTCGTGTTGTAACATCTTTACAAGTTCGAATGCGCGCGCCAGTACATACCGATGGTCGACCAGAAGCTATTCGCGGGCTATGCCGTGCGCCGTGTGCGGCGGCAGGCGGGACTCACTCAAGCCGCCATGGCCGAAATGCTCGCGATCTCGCCGAGCTATCTCAACCTGCTCGAACGCAACCAGCGCCCGCTCTCGGCGACACTGCTCGTACGGCTGGCCGAGCAGTTCGATTTCGACGCGCGCAGCCTCGCCGTTGGCGAGCCCGGCGGCGGCGAGGCGGCGCTGCGACGGCGGTTGGCCGATCCGCTGTTCGCCGATCTGGAGGTCGATCGCGCCGAGCTGACCGAATGGCTCGCTGCGGCGCCGGGTGGTGCCGAAGCCTTTGCCCGCGCCTATGACCGGCTCGGCGGCGGCGTACATGGCTCCAGTGACGCGCCCGATCCCGTCGCCGAAGTCCGCCGCGAGATCGAACGCTGGCGCAACCATTTTCCCGATCTTGACGCGGTCGCCGAGGCGCTCGCCGATGAACTCCGGCTTGGCGCGGGTGACCTCTATGGCGCGATTGCCGAGCGGCTGCGGGTCAAGCACCAGCTCGCGATCCGCGTGCTGCCGGTCGAAGTGATGCCCGACATGCTGCGCCGGCTCGATCTGCATGCGCGCCAGTTGCAGCTCTCCGAACTGCTCGACCCGGCCTCGCGCGCGTTCGCCGCGGCCTTTCAGCTCGGGCAAATCGAAGGGCGCGCCGAGATCGAGGCGCTGGTCAAGGGTGGCGCCTTTACCGACCGTGCGGCCGAGCGGCTCTATCGGCGGCATTTGCTCAGCTATTTCGCTGCGGCCGTCATGATGCCCTATGCGCGCTTCCTGCGGGCGTGCGAGGCGACGGGGTATGACATCGAACTGCTCCAGCGCCGCTTCGGTGCAGGGTTCGAACAAGTCGCGCACCGGCTGACCACGCTCCAGCGCGTTGGCGCGCGCGGCTTGCCCTTCTTCATGGTCCGGATCGACCGCGCGGGGCAGGCGTCGAAGCGCTTCTCGGGCGCGAGCGCGGCGCCGCTGGCCGAGGCGGAGGCGCGCTGTCCGCTTTGGCGGTTGCACATGGCGTTCGAGCGGCCGGGGGCGCTGACGGTCCATCTCGTCGTACTTGAGGATGAGAGCCGCTGGTTCACAATGGCGCGCACGGTGACGCCGCAGGGGCGCCGCTATGGCACGACCGGCGCGGAATTCGCGGTCGGTCTGGGGGTTGCGGCCGATCTGGCGGGACCGCTTGCAGCGGCGCGCGGGATCGACCTTGCGGGCGACGCGACGCCCATTGGTCTGGGCTGTCGCCAATGCCTGCGCGTCGATTGCCCGCAGCGATCGGCGCCGCCTGCTGGCCGCGCGCTGATCGTCATCGAGCGCGAACGCGGGCTGTCGCCGATCCGCTTTGCCGCCGATTGAGCGGCGCGCTATGCTTCGCGCTGGGGCAACGCTGATTTCGGTGGAAGCACCCTCAACCCGCTCGTGCTGAGCTTGTCGAAGCACTGCCCTTCTTTTGCGACGTTATCGCAGAAGAAGAACGGCCCTTCGACAAGCTCAGGGCGAACGGGGGAAGTGGGCCAACGAAACCCCAAGCCCCGGAGGTCACAGGAGAAACGCCATGGAAAAATCGGTCACGACCTTTCGTTCGAGCACCTGGCGCTGGCTGTTGGGGAGTCTGGCGGGCTGGGGGACGTTACTGCTGTGCCTGATCGGCGTCGGACTGGTGATCGTCGTCTGGCGCTGGCTCACCAACATTGCGGTCGGCTATGAACTCACCGACCAGCGGCTGATCATCCGGCGCGGCATCCTCAACAAGACCACCGACGAGATCGAGCTCTACCGCATCAAGGACACGACGATCGCCTATTCGGTGATCAACCAACTGACCGATATCGGCACGATCACGATCCGGTCGAGCGATGCGACCACATCGGGTGGCGATCTGGTGCTGCCAGATATTCCGCAAGGGCGCGCCATTCGCGAGGAAATCCGGCGCCTTACCGATGCGGCGCGGCAATTGCGGCGCGTCCGCGAGGTCGATGTCGACGTCGAAAACTGACCGCAGCGGCGCCCCGTCGCAAGACACTTGACGATCTGTCATCAAACTGAAACATTAGCGTCACCGAAGTGAAACATTGGTGGCCTGCCTCTGTGCTTCAGGGAGACGCGAACAATGAAGTGGACCCATCTTGTCTTGATTGCCGCTGCCGCGCTCGGGGATGCTAGCCTCGCGCATGCGGCCAAAAGCAATTCGAACGGATCTGAAGAAATCATGCGCGGCGATTATGTCGCCGCCGAAGCGCTGATTGACCGACAGCGCAAGCTGTTTGCGTGGGACGGCGACCTGACACTCAATCTGGCGATCGTTTATCGCCGCACCAATCGCCCCGAAGCCGCGCGCGCGCTCTATCAGCGCATGTTGCAGCTGCCTGACGAAGAAATCGAAATCGGCAATACCGTCACGACCATGCATGCAATGGCGCGGCGCGAGCTTGCCAAAATGGCCCCGACGCCGCTCGCCAAACTGCGCTAGTCGCTCGCGCGCAACGCCAGGCGACCGAGCACGGCCGTGCCCTTGTGCGCGGCGACGCCCGGCCCGGCGGTGGCCTTCACTGCTGCGGCGTCGACCTCGGCGCCGCAGCCTTCGCACACCAATCGCGCATGCACCGCGCCGCCACAGCCGCGGTGCTCGGCACAGGTCGGCGGGCCTTCGGCCAGCGGCTGCCAGCGATCACCCCAATCCATCAGCGCGGCGAACGAAGTGCGGCCTCCCTAAACCCCCGCGACCGTCAGGCGCTCGAGCTGCTCATGCGTCAGCTCGAGCGCCATTGCGCCGAGCAATTCCTCGACCTGCGGGGCGCTCGTCGCGCTCGCGATCGGCGCCGTCACGCCCGGTTGCGCCGCTAGCCACGCCAGCGCGATCTGCGCGAGCGTCGCGCCGGTCTCCTCCGCCACTGCATCCATGGCGCTCAGCACTGCCTGGCCCTTGCCCTCGAGCAGCGGCGCCATCCGCCCGCCGCGCACGCTTTTGCCGAGATCGTCGGCGCTGCGATATTTGCCGGTCAGAAAGCCCGAGGCGAGGCCGTAATAGGGCACCACGCCGATGTTATGCGTGACGCAATAATCCTGCAGCTCGCCTTCGAACTTGTGGCGGCTGACGAGATTATATTCGGGCTGGAGCACGTGATAGCTCGGCAGGCCATGCGCCATCGCCAAGTCGTGCGCCGACTTAAGCCGCGCGGCGTGGAAATTCGATGCGCCGAGCGCGCGGACCTTGCCCGCGTCGATCAGCCGCGCGAACGCACCGAGCACGTCCTCCTGCGGCACATCATCGTCATCCTGATGCGCGAAATACAGGTCGATCGTCTCGATGCCGAGCCGCTTGAGCGACGCGTCGCACGCCGCCGCGATGCGCGCAGGCGCCAGCTTGGCGCCGCCTTCGCCGGGCAGCATCCCGACTTTGGTCGCAATCTGCACCGCGCCGCGCTTGCCGCTGCTGCGCAGCCAATCGCCGATCACGCTTTCGGATTCGCCGCCTTGATGGCCCGGCGCCCACGCCGAATAGACATCAGCGGTGTCGATCATCGTCCCGCCCCCGGCGACAAAGGCATCGAGCACGGCAGAGCTCGCGGCCTTGTCGGCGGTCCAGCCGAACACATTGCCACCGAGCACCAGCGGCGCGATGTCGAGATCGGTTGCGCCTAGCTGTCGTGTCATCACTTGGCCTCCCCGGCCTGATTGGCGCCGACGGCCTCTGCCGACACGCTGTTTGCGTCCAGCATCGCGGCGGCATCGTTGAGCTGGCTCGCTTCGGTGGCGCTGACGCCGCTCGGGTCGGCGGCGGTCGATCCGCAGCCGCCGAGCAGCGCGAGCAATACCAGGGCGGCTGCGGCCTTCATCGATCGATCGCGTTGCTGGCGTCGCGCAGGCCCTGGCTGGCCTTTTCCTTGCCCTTCGCCGTGGCGTCGTCGATCGTATTGCCGACCGTGTCGACCGCATTGTCCATGCCGCCCAGCGCGCGGTCGCCAGCGGCGTCGACGTCTTTGGTCGCTTCGGACATCGTCGCATTGGCGTCCGCCGTGATCGCATCGGCGGCTTCGGCGGTTTCGTTCTGCGCCTTGGGGCTGCACGCGGCGAGCCCGATCGCCAGGGGGAGTGCCAGCAGGGCGGCAAGCTTTTTCATTAACCAGATCCTTGTCGCGTTTATCGGTGAGGCGGTAACGCGCGGACGCTAATCCGGGGTCCAGACGCGCGCAATGGCCGTGATCGCCGTGATCACCGTTGCATTCATATAAAGATATCTTTATATCGTGATCCGATGATGCTTGCGCTCGAAATCTTCCGT
Organism: Sphingomonas sp.; assembly: GCF_019749955.1. Classification (GTDB taxonomy): domain Bacteria; phylum Pseudomonadota; class Alphaproteobacteria; order Sphingomonadales; family Sphingomonadaceae; genus Sphingomonas. Next base: position 30,446 of record NZ_JAIEPC010000072.1, on the reverse strand, counting down.
GCCCTCGCCGATGCGACGCGGCTGCGCATCATGGCGCTGATCCAGACGATGGAGCTGTCGGTCGGCGAGCTCGCGCAAGTGCTTGGGCAAAGCCAGCCGCGCGTGTCGCGCCATGTGAAGATTCTGTGTGACGCGGGGCTCGCTGAACGGCGCAAGGAAGGCAGCTGGGTGTTTGTGGCGCTGGGTGAGCGCGCATTGGTGGCGCCCGCGATGGCCGCGATCGATAGCTGGCGCTCGCGCGAGAGCGATCACTGGGCGGTCGCCGATGCGGCTCGATTGGCGGCGGTGCGGGCCGATCGCGCGGCGGCGGCGAACGCCTGGTTCGAAGCCAATGCGGGGCAGTGGGATGCGATCCGGTCGCTGCACATTGCCGAAAGCGACGTCGAATCGGTGATGCGCCAGATTTTGGGCGACGCACCGATCGCGACCTTGATCGACATCGGCACGGGCACGGGCCGGATGCTCGAACTCTTCGCCCCGCTCGCCAAGAGCGCGCTCGGGATTGATCGCTCGTCCGAAATGCTGCGACTCGCGCGCGCCAAGCTTGCCGAGCGCGGGCTGCTCAACGCCGAGCTGCGTCAGGCCGATCTCTATGCGCTCCCGATGGCCGACGGCGGCGCCGACGCCGCGATCATCCACCACGTCCTCCATTTCGCGCAGCAGCCCGGCGCCGCGATTGCCGAGGCCGCGCGCGTGCTGGCGCCGAGCGGCCGGCTGCTGATCGCCGATTTCGCGCCGCATGAGCGCGAGGAATTCCGCGCGAGCGAAGGGCATACCCGGTTGGGCTTTTCGGACGAGCAAATCCTCGGCTGGTTCGCCGCCGCAGGCCTCGCGCCGGTGCGCACCGAAACGCTCGGCGGCGGCGAACTCACGGTCAAACTCTGGCTCGGCCGCAAAGCCGGTAGCCCGCTCAAAGAGGCAATTGCAGCATGAACATGTCGGTTCCCCAGCTCGAGGAAGCGCGCCGCGCGCTCGATGCGCCCCTCTTTGCCGATCTGGCGGGCGACGCCGAAGTGAGCTTCGAATTCTTCCCGCCCAAGACCGAGAAGATGGAAGAAGCGCTGTGGGAAACGGTCAAGACGCTCGAGCCATTCGGCCCGCGCTTCGTGTCGGTCACTTATGGCGCAGGCGGGACGACGCGCGAGCGCACCCACGCGACCGTCGCGCGCATCCAAAGCGAAACGCCGATGGCGGCCGCCGCGCATCTGACCTGCGTCGAGGCATCGAAGGCCGAGATTGCCGAGATCGCGCACGCCTATTGGGAAGCGGGCGTGCGGCATATCGTGGCTTTGCGTGGCGATGCGCCGGGGGCCGATGCGTTTGTCCCGCACCCGGACGGCTATACCAATGCCGCCGATCTGACGGCGGGCTTGAAGAAGCTTCACCCGTTCGAGATTTCGACGGCCGCCTATCCCGAACGTCACCCCAATTCGCGCGACGATGCCGATGATCTCGACAATCTGAAGCGCAAGCTCGATGCGGGCGCGACGCGCGGGATCACCCAGTTTTTCTTCGAACCCGAAACCTTCTTCCGCTTCCGCGACCGCGCCGCCGCCGCCGGGATCGATGCCGAAATGGTGCCGGGGATCATGCCCGTGACCAACTTTGCCAGCATCAAGCGGATGTCGGCGATGTGCGGCACCGATGTGCCGCCGTGGCTCGGGCGGTTGTTCGACGGGCTCGACGATCACCCGACCAGCCGCCAGTTGATCGCGGCCACGCTCGCCGCCGAGCTGTGCCGCAAGCTTTATGCCGGCGGCGTGCGGCAATTCCACTTCTACACGCTCAACCGCGCCGAGCTGAGCTTTGCGATCTGCCATTTGCTGGGCTTGCGGGCGGTGGCGGCATAGCCCGCACCCCGTTCGTCCCGAGCGAAGTCGAGGGACGGGCCACAAGCGACCAGCGCGGTGTCTCGACTGCGCTCGACACGAACGGTTTGAAAAATTGGACTTAGATATGACCCCACGTGAAACCCTGCTCGCGCAAGCTGCTCAGCGCATCCTGATCACCGACGGCGCGTTCGGCACCGAAATCCAGAACTGGAAGCTCGCCGAGGCCGATTATGCGGGCGACCTCAAGCTCGGCCACGACCAGAAGGGCAACAACGACATCCTCGCGCTGACCGCTCCGCACGTGCCCGAAGCGATCCACCGCGCCTATTTTGCCGCCGGGGCCGATATTGCCGAAACCAACACTTTCTCCGCCAACCGGATCAGCCAGGCCGATTATGGTGCCGAGCATCTGGTGCGCGAAATCAATCTGGAAAGCGCCAAGCTCGCGCGTCGCGTCGCTGACGAATTCGCCGCGCAGGACGGGCGCCCGCGCTTCGTCGCCGGCGCGATCGGGCCGACCAACAAGACGCTGTCGCTGTCGCCCGATGTCAACGACCCGGGGTATCGCGAGATCGATTTCGACGGGCTGAAGGACGTCTATCTCGAACAGGTGATGGCGCTGCTCGAAGGTGGGGTCGACTTCATCCTGATCGAAACGATATTCGACACGCTGAACGCCAAGGCCGGGATCATGGCGGTGATCGAGGCAGGCGAAGTGCTGGGGCGCGACGTGCCGATCATGTTGTCGATGACGCTGACCGATTTGTCGGGGCGGAACCTGTCGGGGCATACGGTTGAGGCGTTCTGGCACGCGGTGCGCCATGCGCGGCCGCTGACGATCGGGCTCAATTGCTCGTTCGGCGCGCAGCAGTTGCGCCCGCACGTCAAGACGCTCGCTGCCATCGCCGACACGTTGATCATGGTCTATCCCAATGCGGGCCTGCCCAACGAACTCGGCGCTTATGACGAGCTGCCCGAGGAAACCGCAGCGCTGGTCCATGAATGGGCCGAAGCGGGGCAAGTCAACATCCTCGGCGGTTGCTGCGGCTCGACGCCTGCGCATATCGCCGCAATTGCCAGGTCGGTCGCCGGGCTTCCCGTCCGCGCGATGCCTGCCCAGCCGGTCGTGACGCGGCTCGCGGGGCTTGAGCCGATGACGATGGCGGCCTGAGCGAACGAACCAAACAACAGCGTTCGTCCCGAGCAAAGTCGAGGGGCGGGCGGCAAGCGATGCGCGTGGTGTCTCGACTGCGCTCGACACGAACGGACAGAAAATTGTGAACCAGATTTCGACCGCCCAATTCGTCAACATCGGTGAACGCACCAACGTCACTGGCTCTGCCAAGTTCAAGAAGCTGATCATGGCCGGCGACTATCCCGCCGCGGTCGAAGTCGCGCGCCAGCAGGTCGAAAGCGGCGCGCAGGTGCTCGACGTCAACATGGACGAGGGGCTGCTCGACGGCACCCAAGCGATGACGACCTTCCTCAAGCTGATCGCTGCCGAGCCCGATATCGCGCGCATCCCCTTCATGATCGACAGCTCGAAGTGGAGCGTGATCGAGGCCGGGCTGAAGTGCGTTTCCGGTAAGCCGATCGTCAATTCGATTAGCATGAAGGAAGGCGAAGCGCAGTTCCTCGACCAAGCGCGCAAGGTGATGAATTACGGCGCCGCCGTCGTCGTGATGGCGTTCGACGAAGTCGGCCAAGCCGACACGCAAGCCCGCAAAGTCGAGATTTGCGAGCGCGCGTACAAGCTGCTCACCGGCATCGGCTTCCCGCCCGAAGATATCATCTTCGATCCGAACGTGTTCGCGGTCGCGACAGGGATCGAGGAGCATAACAATTACGCGGTCGACTTCATCGAGGCGTGCCGTGAGATCAAGGCGCGTTGCCCGCACGTCCATATCTCGGGCGGTTTGTCGAACCTGTCGTTCAGCTTCCGCGGCAACGAGCCGGTGCGCCGGGCGATGCACAGCGTGTTCCTTTACCACGCCATCCCTGCGGGCATGGACATGGCGATCGTCAACGCTGGGCAGCTTGACGTGTACGACACGATCGACCCCGAGCTGCGCACCGCGTGCGAGGATGTCGTGCTCAACCGCGACGCCGACGCGGGCGAGCGGCTGGTGGCGCTCGCCGAGCGTTATCGTGGCACCGATGCGGTCGCCGAAAAAGCCGCCGAGGAATGGCGCGGCTGGGCCGTCGGCAAGCGGCTCGAACATGCGCTGGTGAAGGGCATCGACGCCTTTGTCGTCGATGATACCGAGGAAGCACGGCTGCTGTTCGCCAAGCCGATCGAAGTGATCGAAGGTCCGTTGATGGACGGCATGAATGTCGTCGGCGACTTGTTCGGATCGGGCAAGATGTTCCTGCCGCAGGTCGTGAAATCGGCGCGCGTGATGAAGAAGGCCGTCGCCCATTTGCTCCCCTATATCGAGGCATCGAAAGAGCCGGGCGCCAAGGGCAAGGGCAAGATCATCATGGCGACCGTCAAGGGCGACGTGCATGATATCGGCAAGAACATCGTCGGCGTCGTGCTCCAGTGCAATGGTTTCGACGTCGTCGATCTGGGCGTGATGGTGCCGTGGACGAAGATCCTCGAGTCCGCGGTCGAGAATGACGCCGACATGATCGGCCTGTCGGGGCTGATTACGCCTTCGCTCGACGAGATGGTGACGGTGGCCGAGGAGATGACCCGCGCGGGCATGACGATGCCGCTGCTGATCGGCGGCGCGACGACCTCGAAGGTTCATACCGCGCTGCGGATCGCGCCCGCGTACAAGGGCCCGGTGGTGCATGTGCTCGACGCAAGCCGCGCGGTCGGGGTGGCGACCACGCTTGTCAGCGACACGATCCGCGACGATTTTGTCGTCAAGACCGACGCCGAATACGCCGCCGTGCGCGCCGCGCGCGAGGGCAAGGGGCAGAACGAGCTCTTCCCGATCGAACGCGCGCGCGACAATGGCTTCGACGCCGACATGAGCCTGAAGGCGCCGGCGCCGAAGCAGCCCGGCGTGCATGTCTTCCGCGACTGGGACCTCGCCGACCTCGCGCAATATATCGACTGGACGCCCTTCTTCCGCGCGTGGGAGCTGGCGGGTAATTACCCCGCGATCCTCGACGACAAGATCGTCGGCGAAAGCGCGCGCTCGCTGTTCGCCGACGCGCAGGCGATGCTGGCGAAGATCATCGACCAGAAATGGCTCACCGCGCGCGGCGTCTGCGGCTTCTGGCCGTGTGCGCGCGACGGCGACGATGTGATGCTCCACCTCGACAACGAGGATCACGTGCGGCTCCCTTTCCTGCGCCAGCAGATCGCCAAGCGTGAGGGGCGGGCGAACATGTGCCTTGCTGATTTCATCGATCACGACGGCGACTGGATTGGCGGCTTTGCGGTCTCGATCCACGGCATCGAGCCGCACCTCGCCAAGTTCAAGGCGGCGATCGACGATTACTCCGACATCCTGCTCAAGGCGCTCGCGGATCGTTTCGCCGAGGCCTTTGCCGAGCGGCTCCACGCGCATGTCCGGACTGATTTATGGGGCTATGCGGCGGGCGAGCAGCTGACCCCCGACGCGCTGATCAAGGAACAATATCGCGGCATCCGCCCGGCGCCGGGCTATCCGGCGTGCCCCGATCACAGCACCAAGCCGATCCTGTTCAAGCTGCTCGACGCGCACCACGCGACCGGCGTCTCGCTGACCGAAAGCTTCGCGATGCTGCCGACGGCGGCGGTGTCGGGCTATTATTTCGCGCACCCGCAGAGCGAATATTTCGGCGTCGCGCGGATCGGCCCGGATCAGGTCGCGGATTACGCCGCGCGGCGCGGGGTGGACCTCAAGACGGCGGAACGCTGGCTGCGGCCGAATTTGGATTAGGGGGCGGGCCTTGGCGGGAATGTCTGGAATGTGAGGCAACCCTTCGTGTTTCGCCGGTGCGTTTGGTCAATCCGCGAACCAGCCCATGCATCTTGCGCTCTATCGGGTTAGGCTGCGAGCAAGATAGGCCTTGAGCTTCTGACGAAACGCAGGGTCAGTAGCGCGAACCACTTCATCGTGCCCCAGACCTCCCAGGATCCACCACTCGCTTCCCGGCGGTGCTGCCCGGTACATGGCTTCAGTCTCAGCGGGCGGAGTGTATGCGTCGAGCTCTCCCCCGACCAGCATCACCGGAACGCGAACCTTGTTCAGGGCTGCGAGGGGAGACAATTTGTCCGGCCCAACACCGTAGCGCGGAATGGACTGATAGCTTAGCATCGGTTCGATCGCCGTTGCTGGCAGGGTCCCGGCGACGGCTTCGATGCGATTGAAAATGGCCGTGCGAATGTCAGGATAGACCGACATCATCACAAGAGCGTCGACGTCAAGTGGCCCCTTGTCACCAAGAACGCTGGCCGCACCGCCCAGAGAGAAACCGATGGCCCCCAGCTTGCTCGCAGGGTGCTGCTGCCTGAGCCACGCGAGGGCGGCATGGGCATCACGGGCTTCGAGATAGCCGAAGCTTTTGCTGCTTGGACTGGATTGGCCATGTCCGCGCATGTCGATGGACAGGACGGAATAGCCTTCGCCTGCCAGCCACGTTGCCATATCGAGCATGTCTCGCCGATTGCCGCCGTTGCCGTGCAGCAAGATAATGGCCGGGGCGGTGGAATCGTCAGCCTTCCAGTAACTCGCAGCGATCTCGACCTGATCCGATGTTGTCAGCCGGATTTCGGTGGCGGGCGCGGGGGCAGGTTCAACCGCCGCGTTGGTCGCGCCAGTCATCGCCGAACCAACAACCCAGATGCCGACAAGTCCAGCAATCAGAGCCAGCATCCCCATCCAGCCCAATCGCGTTCGCCACGTTAGGGATGATCGCCTTTCTGCCGGTAAGGACATTTGCACTTTCGCCAAGGTTGGAGTTTTCCGGCATCTATCACAATGTAATCGAAAGATATGTTTATGCGACAGTAACTCGGCCGAAAGCCGCCACAACTCTTCTCCTCACCGTCACCCCGGCCTTGTGCCGGGGGCCACCGGGCAGCCGGACGAGACGCTCAAGTCTCAATCGGCTCACTTGCCGAGGGGTGGGCCCCGGCACGAGGCCGGGGTGACGCGATGGGAGGGCTACGCTAGCTCCGCCCCGCCGGTCGCCACCGCGCGCCGCCCGACCACGCCCTCGAACCGCTCGTGATATTTCGGATGCTCGGTGCCCATCATCCGGTCCCACCAGGTGAAATAGAGCCCGAAATTATAGCGCCCCTCGGTATGGTGCAGGTCGTGGTGCGTCGTCGTCGTCAGCCACCCGGTCAAGCGTGAGCGCGTGAAGCCCGGCCAAGCCAGCTCGAACCCCGAATGACCGAAGACATTGCGCGCAATCTGGTGGCCGAGGAAGATGAACACCGACCACGGCTGAATCGGCGCGACCCAGCTGATCGCGACGAACATGACCGGGATGTAGATGCTTTCGAACACCGCCTCGATCGGTGCGAAGCTGTAGGCGGCCCAACTGGTCGGCGTGCGGCTCAGGTGGTGCGCGGCATGGCCCCGCCGGAACAGCAGCTTCAGGTGCAGCGTGCGGTGCATCCAATAGAACCAGGTGTCGTGCAGCAGCACCATCGCGATGATCTGCGGGACCAGGATCACCAGTTCGGGCGCGCCGCGATTGACCGGGATCCAGCCAGCGCGAAACATCGCGAAGGTCAACAGGTTGACGACGGAGAAGACCGCGATCGTTTCCACCGACTGGCGGAATTCGCGCAACCGCTCAGCCCGTGTCGCCACGCGGTTCTGGATACGGCGATGCGCAATCGCGCGCTGGATGAGCCAATAGAGGATGGCAATCCCCGCCGCCCCGATGATGTAGCGGATGAATTCGATTTCGAAGCTGTGCAGCAGCCGTTCGCCGATCAGAAAAAGCGTTTCGATCACGTCCAATACTCCGTGGAATTACCCGAATCGCTCTATCGTCGACCGATGCTGCGGTCGCGACGTTCCCGCAATAGCCGGATCGATTTCGAAATCGATCAGCTTTTTTCAGCAAAGGCGCGGCGGCGATAGTCGCTCGGCGCCTGTCCGACATCCTCACGAAACGCGCGGTTGAAGGGGGCAAGGCTGCCATAGCCCAGGTCCATCGCAATCGTCAGAATCGGCAGATCGACATGCGCGGGATCGGCCAGCTTCGCCTTGGCTTCGGCGATGCGGTGGTGGTTGAGGAAGGCGGAGAAATTGCGATAGCCGAGCCGCTGGTTGATCAGCGCGCGCAGACGATGCTCGGGTACGCTGAGCCGTTGCGCGAGCAGGCCAATCGTGAGGCCCGTCTCGCGGTGGATGCCGCCCGCCATCACCGCGTCGAGCTTTTGCTTCAACACCTGCTCCGACGGGCTCAGCGTCGGCGCGGGTGGGGTTTCGGCAGGCGCGGCGGGATCGAACAGCAGGTCGGGGTCGCTTTGCAACAGGGCCGCGCCCATCGCCATCGTGGCGAGCAAAATCGCGACCGCCTGCGGCAATGTGACGACCGCGCCAGTATGGCGGAAGCCGAAGATCATCTCGATCACCAGCACCATCACGGCAAGAATGCCGACGACGATCACGAAGCCGACCCGCAGCCGCCGCCGCTTCTCGATCAGATCGTCGCCGCGCTCCTGAAACGCGATCCGCATCGCATGGGCGGTCAGGATCAGCGAGGTGCCGCGCTGGAGCACGCCGAGCCAGAGCCCCAGGCCATTCTCGTCCGGTCCGGCAAGGCCAAAGCCGATCCAGCAACTGACGAGGATGACCACGCTGATCGCCAGTACCCGGCGGTCGATCCGCCGCTCGAACAGCATATGGGCGAACACCCATAGCATCGTCGGCGTCGCTTGCGCCGCCAACTGGACGATCGCCCAGAATGGGCCGCGTTGGGGCAAGCGAACCGGTGTGGCGAGCAGCAGATAGGCGCAGATGCAGACCAGCAACGCGGCCGTCGCGATCCGGATCGCGCGCGGCGCCTTGCCCCGGCCAATCACCAGCGCCATCAGCAGCAACTGGCCGATCGCCAGCAGCCGAATCGCACTGTCGATGATGATCAGCCGCTCCATGGCGGTGCCTTATGCCGGGGGCACACCGGGCCGTCCACGGGGACTGGGAATCGATCGAGGAGAGCGGTAAAGCCTGACGCCATGATCGAGTTCGACCTCAAACCCCTAATTCGACCTTGCGAATTGTTCGACTTTCCGGAGGATCAAAGGCGAATCCCGGAACGGCAGTCGGTGGTCGATCGGGTCCGCGGGTTGGCGATCAGCAAGTGCCTGATTGCCCTGATCGCCGGATTTTTGCTCGCGATACCGGCGACAGCACAGAAGCGGATCGCGCTCAGCTTCGATGACGTGCCGCGCCAGGCCGGCGGCTTCTACACGCCAGAAGACCGTACGACGCGGCTCATCGCTGCGCTACGCAGGGCTCGAGTCCAGCAAGTCGCTTTTTTCGTTACGCCCGGCAATTTGGAAAAGCCGGACGGCAAGGGGGGCGAAGCGCGAATTGCGCGCTATGTTCGCGCGGGCCATGTCATCGGCAATCACAGCTACAGCCACCTCTGGTTATCGCGTACGCCGACATTGGATTATATTGCCGACATCGACCGTGCCGCCGCCTGGCTCAAGGATCGTCCCGGCTATCGCCCTTGGTATCGCTTCCCTTTTCTCGATGAGGGGCGGCGCGATCTTGCCAAGCGCGCCGAAGTTCGCGCGGCTCTTGCGGCACGTGGCCTCGCCAACGGCTATGTGACGATCGACAATTACGACTGGCACATCGATGCGTTGATGACCAAGGCGAGGCAGGCCGGTCAGCAGATCGACATGTCGGCTCTGCGCACCCTCTATGTCGAAACGCTGGTGGGCGCGGCCAACTTCTATGATCGCGTCGCCCTCGACGCGCTCGGTCGCCAGCCCATTCAGATATTGTTGCTCCACGAGACCGACTTGAATGCGATGTTCATCGGCGCCGTCGTTGCGGAGCTGCGCAAGGACGGCTGGGAGATTGTTTCGATGGACGCTGCCTATCGCGATCCGATTGCCACGCGCGAGCCCGATGGCTGGTTCACCAATGGCGGTCGCGTTGCCGCGCTTGCGCAGGATGCCGGACGTACGCCAAGGGATTTGATCGATCCACGCACCGACGAAACAGTCCTCACCGAATTGTTCGCCTCGCGCGTCCTGAAGGGCCAATGATGACCACCCAGTTCGACCTTACCGACGATCAGCGCGAGATTCAGGATCTGGCGCGCAAATTCACCGCCGACCGGATCACGCCGCACGCGGGCGAATGGGACGAAAAGCATATTTTTCCGCGCGATACGATCAAGGCGGCGGCTGAGCTTGGTTTCGCGGCGATCTATGTGTCGGAGGAGTCGGGCGGCATCAATCTCGGTCGGCTCGAAGCCGCGCTGATCATGGAAGCGATGGCCTATGGCTGTCCGTCGACCAGTGCGTTTATCTCCATTCACAACATGGCCGCGTGGATGATTGATCGCTTCGGCAGCCAGACGGTGAAGGACAAATATCTGCCCTCGCTGGTGACGATGGACACGGTCGCGAGCTATTGCCTGACCGAGCCGGGATCGGGCTCGGATGCGGCGGCGCTCAAGACCAAGGCGGTGCTGGACGGCGACCATTATGTCGTCACCGGCACCAAGCAGTTCATCAGCGGCGCGGGCGAGAACGACATTTACGTCACGATGGTCCGCACCGGCGAGGATGGGCCGAAGGGCATTTCGTGCCTCGTCATCGAAAAGGACATGCCGGGCGTGTCGTTCGGCGCGAATGAGCGCAAACTCGGCTGGCATTCGCAGCCGACCCGGCAGGTGATCCTCGAAGAAGTGCGCGTGCCGGTCGAAAACCGCGTCGGCGGCGAAGGCGAAGGGTTCCGGATCGCGATGATGGGGCTCGACGGCGGGCGGCTGAACATCGGTGCTTGCTCGCTCGGTGGGGCGCAACGGTGTCTCGACGAGGCGATCAATTACACCAAGGATCGCAAGCAGTTTGGGACCGCGATCAGCGATTTCCAGAACACCCAGTTCATGCTTGCCGACATGGCGACCGAGTTGGAGGCCGCGCGCGCGCTGCTCTACATGGCCGCCGCCAAGGTGACCGCCAACGCGCCCGACAAGACGCGCTTTGCCGCGATGGCCAAGCGGCTCGCGACCGATACCGGCAGCGCGGTGGTCGACCGCGCGCTGCAATTGCATGGCGGCTATGGCTATCTGATGGATTATCCGATCGAGCGCTTCTGGCGCGACCTGCGGGTGCATTCGATCCTCGAGGGCACCAATCAAGTGATGCGCATGATCGTCGGCCGCGAGCTGACGCGGCAGTGAGGTAAAGAAGTCGGTTCACGCGAAGAGCGCGAAGAGGTTAGTATCGGTCGAGACGCGTAGCTGAATCAATCATCTTGATGCCTGCGGCAGCAAGATGATTACGAACATCTCCGCGCCCTTCTTGTTCTTTGCGCCCTTCGCGTGAACCAATTTTTCTTTTTAACGACTGAGCACGACCAACATGACCACCGACGTCATCATCGACAAGCAAGGCCGTCTCGGTCGCATCCGGCTCAACCGGCCAAAGGCGATCCATGCGCTCAACCACGCGATGTGCGTGGCGATCCTGGGTGCCCTCGCCGAATTCGCGGGCGACGATGATATTGCCGCGGTGGTGTTCGACCATGCGGAAGGGCGCGGCTTCTGCGCCGGTGGCGACATTCGCATGCTTGCGGAAAGCGGGCAGGGCGATGGGTCAGAGGCGCGCGCGTTCTTCCACGCCGAATACCGGATGAACCACGCGCTGTTCACCTATCCCAAGCCGACGATGGCGATCATGGACGGGATCACGATGGGTGGCGGCGTCGGCATTTCGCTGCCCTGCCGCTACCGCGTCGCGACGCAGAATACGCGGTTCGCGATGCCTGAGACCGGGATCGGGCTGTTCCCCGATGTCGGCGGTGGCTGGTATCTGTCGCGGCTCGGCGGCCATGTCGGCATGTATCTCGCGCTCACCGGCGCGCGGCTCGACGGGGCGGAGTGTTTGGCGCTGGGCCTCGCGACGCATTACATGGCGGCCGAAGTCGTGCCGGGCGCGATCGACGCGCTGCACGACAGCACCGACATTTTCGCAACGCTGAAGTCGCTTGGCGTCGGCGCCCCGATCGCCCGCATCGTCGAGGAACGCACGCATATCGAGCGGCTGTTCGGCGGCGAGAGCGTCGCTGCAATCATCGCCGCGATCGAGGCTGATGGCACCGACTGGGCGGCAAAGCAGGCCGCGACGCTGCGCACCAAATCGCCGCTGTCGATGGCGGTCGCTTTCCGCCAGCTCCGCGAAGGCGGCGCGATGCCCGACTTCGCCACCGAGATGGCCCATGAATATGCCATCGGCGCACGCATGGTCCACACCCACGATTTCATCGAAGGCGTGCGCGCGCTCATCGTCGACAAGGATAATGCGCCCGTCTGGGACCCGGCAACGCCCGAAGGGGTAAGCGACGCGATGCTCGACGCGATCTTTGCGGCGATGCCCGAGGGCGCGGGGTGGACGCCCTCCTGACCTTATCCGTCACCCCGGCCTATAGAGAGGTGCCCATGACTTACGAAACGATCCTCGTCGACCACCACGAAGCCGTGACGTTGGTCACGCTCAACCGTCCGCAGGCGCTCAATGCGCTCAACAGCCAGGTGCTTGCCGATCTGATCGCGGCATTTGCCGCCTATGACGCTGATCCGGGGCAGCGCTGTCTGGTCCTCACCGGCTCCGAAAAAGCCTTCGCGGCGGGCGCCGACATCAAGGAAATGTCGGGGCAAGGGTTCGCCGACATGTTCGCCCGCAATTTCTTCGCCGGGTGGGAGCGGGTGACCGCGACGCGCAAACCCTGGATCGCGGCGGTGGCGGGCTATGCGCTCGGCGGCGGGTGCGAAGTCGCGATGATGGCCGATTTCATCATCGCGGGCGACAACGCCAAATTCGGCCAGCCCGAAATCAAGCTCGGTGTCTCGCCCGGGATGGGCGGGTCGCAGCGGCTGACGCGCGCGATCGGCAAGGCCAAGGCGATGGAAATGTGCCTGACCGGGCGGATGATGGACGCGGCAGAAGCGGAGCGATCGGGGTTGGTGGCGCGGGTGGTCCCCGCCGCCGATCTGGTGGCGGAAGCGCTCAAGACCGCCGCCGCGATCGCCGCGATGCCGCCGCTGGCGACGATCGCCAACAAGGAAATGGTCAACGCGGCCTTCGAGACGGGGCTCGCGCAAGGAATCTTGTTCGAGCGCCGCCTGTTCCACGGCCTGTTCGGCACCGAGGACCAGAAGGAAGGCATGGCCGCGTTCGTCGACAAGCGGCCGGGGAACTGGACGGGACGTTGAACCCCCAATCCTCTCCCCCAAAGGGGCGAGGAATATTCTGGAGAGTAACATGGCGCGTATCGGTTTTATCGGGCTCGGCAATATGGGCGGCGGGATGGCGGCGAACCTCGCGAAGGCGGGGCATGACGTGCGCGCGTTCGATCTGTCCGCCGATGCGCTTGCGAAGGCCAAGAGCGCCGGTTGCCTGCCGATGGAAAGCGCCGCAGCCGCCGCCGAAGGGGCGGAGGCGATCGTGACGATGCTGCCGGCCGGGGCGCATGTCGAAGCCACCTATGAAGACGCGCTGTTCGGTACGGCCACCCCCGGCGCGCTGCTGATCGATTGCTCGACGATCGATGTCGCCACCGCCAAGCGCGTCGCCGAAGCCGCCGCCGCCAAGGGGCTGGTCGCGGTCGACGCGCCGGTGTCGGGCGGGATTGCGGCGGCCAATGCGGGCACGCTGACCTTCATGGTCGGCGGCAGCGACGAAGCCTACGCACGCGCTGCGACAATCCTCGGGGAAATGGGCAAGGCCGTCATCCGTGCGGGCGCGAACGGCGCGGGGCAGGCGGCGAAGATCTGCAATAACATGTTGCTCGGCGCGTCGATGGTCGCGACCTGCGAAGCCTTTCTGCTCGCGGACAAGCTCGGGCTGGAGGCGCAGCGCTTCTACGACATCGCCAGCGTCTCGTCCGGGCAGAGCTGGTCGATGACGAGCTATTGCCCGGTCCCCGGCGTCGGCCCCGACACCCCCGCCGACCGCGATTATCAAGGCGGTTTCGCGGTCGCGCTGATGCTCAAGGACCTGAAGCTTGCCGCGCAAGCCGCCGCTGAGACGGGCGCACAAACGCCGATGGGCGCGCGGGCGGCTGAACTCTATCAGGCGTTTGCCGATGCGGGACAGGCCGGGCTCGACTTTTCGGGCATCATCAAGATGCTGGGCGATACCCCGTCCGCCTAGGCGACGCTTGCCCCAGCCCGCAAAGCCGGTAATCGTGGTCGCCAAAGGGAGACGGGGATGGCGACGATTGCGGCGAATGACGATCTGAGCGCGCCGAGCGCGCACGACATCCGACTCATCATCACCGCATCGTCGCTCGGCACGATCTTCGAATGGTATGATTTCTTCATCTACGGCACGCTGGCCGCAAGCGGCATCATCGGTCGCACCTTCTTTCCGGCGGGCAATGAAGTCGTCCAGACCCTGCTGGCGTGGGCGGGCTTCGCCGTCGGCTTCGGCTTCCGACCCCTTGGCGCCGTCGTGTTCGGCTATCTCGGCGATCGGCTCGGGCGCAAATACACCTTTCTCGTCACCATCACCTTGATGGGCGTGGCGACCGCCGGGGTCGGCTTCGTGCCCTCGGCAGCGTCAATCGGACTGGCGGCGCCCGCGATCATTCTGGTGCTGCGCATCCTGCAAGGACTGGCGCTCGGCGGCGAATATGGGGGTGCTGCCATCTATGTCGCCGAACATGCCCCGCCCGGCAAAAGCGGCTTCTACACCAGCTTCATCCAGGCAAGCGTCGCGGGCGGCTTCATTCTGTCGCTGATCGTCGTGCTGCTGGTGAAGGGCGTGCTGCCCGATGCCGTGTGGCAGGACTGGGGCTGGCGCATCCCCTTCATTTTCAGCATCGTCCTGCTCGCGGTGTCGCTGTGGATGCGTTTCAAGCTCTCCGAAAGCCCGGTGTTCAAGGCGATGAAGTCGAGCGGGGAGACCGCGCGCAACCCGTTCGTCGAAAGCTTCACCTATCCGGGCAACCTCAAGCGGCTGTTCGTGGCGCTGTTCGGAATCGCTGCCGGGCTGACGGTGATCTGGTATACATCGATGTTCACCGTGCTTGCCTTCTTGCAAGGGCCGATGCGGGTCGATGACACCGCGGCGCAGCTGATCGTTGGCGTCGGCGCGGCGGCGGGACTCGGCTGGTTCATCCTGTTCGGCTGGCTGTCCGATCGCGTTGGGCGCAAGCTGCCGATTGTCGTCGGCTATGCATTAACGCTGGTGATGCTGTTCCCGTTGTTCTGGGTGATCGGTGCGGCGGCCAATCCGGGGCTCGCAAGCGCCGCCCGCGAGATGCCGGTGATCGTGTCGGGGCCGCACTGCGCCTATAGCCCGTTCGCGCAGAAGCAGACCGATACCTGCGGCAAGCTGCTCGATCTGCTGTCGAAGAAGGGCGTGGCCTATAGCACGTCGATGGCCCCGGCGACGGCGGTCAGCATCGGCGGGCAAGCGGTGCACGGCGACACGCCCGAAGCGCTTGAAGCAGCACTGGTCGCGAGTGGCTATAATCTGGGCAAGGTAGTGCCGTCGCCGGGCAATATCGCGCTGATCCTGTTGTGCATCATCCTGCTGACCGGGCTCGCGGGCCTCACTTATGGACCGGTTGCGGCCTTGCTCAGCGAACTCTTCCCGCCGCGCATCCGCTATAGTTCGATGTCGATCCCCTATCACATCGGCACCGGCTATTTCGGTGGTTTTCTGCCGTTTATCAGCCAGTATATCGTCGCGCGCACGGGCAATCCCTATGGCGGGCTGTGGTACACGCTGGGGGTGGTGCTGATGGCGCTGGTGGTGACGGTGGTGATGCTGCCGGGCGGCAAGCGGCACGAGCATCGCGGCTAGCATCGACGCGGCGCGCGCGGTAGGCGCTTGGCCGATGATCAGCCCGCTTCGCCTGCGCCTTGATGCCGCCGCCCTGACCCGCAACTGGCAGACGCTGGCGCGGATGAGCGGGCGCGCCGCGTGCGGGGCGGCGGTTAAAGCCAATGGCTATGGGCTGGGCGCCAGCGATGTGGTCGTGCGGCTCGCAGCGGCGGGGTGTCGGGACTTTTTCGTCGCGACCTGGGCCGAAGCGGCGGTAATTGCCCCGCTCGGGGGCGTCGTCTCGGTACTCCACGGGGTGCGCGCTGAAGACATGGACGCAGCGCGGTCGCTGGCAGGGGTGCGACCGGTGCTCAGCAGCGCGGCGCAGGTCGCGCGGTGGCAGGCGGCGGGCGGGGGGCTGTGCGATGTGATGGTCGATACCGGCATGAACCGGCTGGGGGTATCGGCGGAGGAGATTCGCGGCGGGCTGCTCGATGGTCTGGCGGTCGAGACGCTGATGAGCCACCTCGCCTGCGCCGATGAGGATGTCGCGATGAACGCCGCGCAGCGGGACGCGCTGGTGGGCATCGCTGATCGCGTGACGGCGCGGCGGTTGAGCCTCGCCAATTCGGCAGGCATTGCGCTGGGGCCTGATTACGCGTTTGATCTGACGCGGCCAGGGCTCGCGCTGTACGGTGGCGTTCCGCGCGGCGAGTTCGCCGGGCAGATCGCGCAGGTCGCGACGCCCGAAGCACAGATACTCCAGCGGCGCATGCTGCGCGGCGGCGACACGATCGGCTATAACGCCACCTTCACCGCGCCGCACGACCTGCCGGTCGCGATCCTCAACATCGGTTATGCCGACGGCTATTGGCGCGGCTTTTCCGGGGTCGGCACGGCGCGTGTTGATACAGCGATCCTGCCGGTGATCGGGCGGGTGTCGATGGATTTGGTGGCGATCGATATCAGCGCCGCGCCCGCGCTCGGCGAAGGCGACTGGGTCGCGCTCGACTATGATCTGCCCGAAGCGGCGGCGCGCTCGGGCGTGTCGCAGTACGAACTACTGACCGGGCTGGGCGCACGATTCAAGCGGGTGTGGTGCTAAGCGATTAGCCCGTGCTGAACGGGTCTGGGATCACCGACGGGCAAAAGCACGATTCGAACACCGTGGCGCGTACAACTGTCACAATCATTCAAAGACTGTGGCGTGAGCGCCACAGTCTGCGCAAAAATGGCGTTTCTGTAATAAAATGGTCGCAGGGCTGATTTTTGCTTGCCTATAACGGTAGCCTGAATTCCAAAAGATCAGGAGCAACAAACATGAAACTTCAGCTACTTGGGCGCGTGTCGATTCTGGCAGTGCTGGCCGCCTCATTCCCTGCGGTCTCGATGGCGCAAACCGCCCCGAAGCCTGCGGCCGCCGAGCAGGCCGATGAAACAAAGCCGGATGAGCCCGCAGATAACTCCCGGCCCGAAGATGTCGTCGTCACGGGTTCGCGCGTGCAGCTTCGCGACGTGCGCCGCAGCGAGCCGACGATCACCACGGTCAACCAAGAATATTTGAGTGATCGGAACCTGACCAACGTCGCCGACGCACTGAATGAAATTCCCGGTATCCGCGGCAGCGTAACGCCCGCGGGCGCCCAGGGCGGTTTCGGCCAGGCCGTCAATTTCATCAACATCGGTGGCCTTGGGTCGAACCGGACGTTGACGCTGATCAACGGCCAGCGTGTTGTGTCGTCAAACGTCAGCAGCTTGTTCAGCCAGGGTGCTGCAGGTCAGCAGGTCGATGCCAACATCATTCCATCGGCACTGACAAAACAAGTCGACATCGTTCTTGTCGGCGGCGCGCCGGTTTATGGTTCGGACGCAATTGCCGGAACGGTCAATTACATCCTCGACACCCGCTTCAAGGGGCTGCGCACTTATGCGCTGGCCGGCGTGACTGAACGCGGCGATGGATTCCGGTATAATGCCAACCTGACCTTCGGTCGTGATTTCGCGGAAGGTCGCGGCAATTTCACCTTCTCGTACACGCGCGATTCGCAGCAGGGCGTGCTTTCCAATAGCCGCGACTTCATCCTTGATGATGTCGGCGGTGCAACCAACCCGACGGCGGCACAGGCCGCAGGGTTGGGCCGTGCGGCCGGGATTACCGCGTTGAATGACGGTCGCTTGAACACCGGCATCGGCTTCGATGTCGGCACGGCCGACGACAATATTCCGGGTACGGTCCAGGTTCGGAACCTCACCATCTCGTTCCTGACGCCAGGCGGGTTGATTACGGCAGCGAATTCGCCAACCAATGCTTCGCTGGCCAATGTAATCCGTAACTTCCAGTTCGACGCCAGCGGTAATGTTGTGCCGTTCAATCGCGGCATTCCGTTCGTCGGCATTAACTCAAGCGGTGGCGATGGCTTCAAGTTCAGTGATTACGCCCAGATCACCAGCGATCTGGTTCGCGATATCTTTAACGGCTATCTGTCGTTCAAGGTAACGCCGTCGATCGAGCTTTTTGCCGAGGGCACCTATTATCGTGCCTATGGCAACGAACTGGTCCAGCAGCCAACCTTCAACAGCAGCTTGTTTGCCGGATCCAGCGGCCCGCTTGTTTTTGACGTCAATAGCGCTTTCCTGACGCCGCAAGCCCGTACGACGCTGCAGTCGTTGAATGTCAATACGTTCCAGGTGTCGCGTGCTTCGTCGGATCTTGCCGACGTCACCGGCTTTTCGAATATCGAGCTGTACCGCTTCGTCGGTGGTGTTAAAGGCGACTTCTCGCTCTTTGGCCGTTCGTTCAACTACAGCGTGATCGGCAATTACGGCCGTACCAGCATCATCGATGGCGGCCAGGACTTGAACCGTCAGAATTTCGTCAACGCGGTGAACGTCACCACCAACGCTGCCGGACAGGTTGTCTGCACCGCAACGCCGACCCGCAACGTCACACCCGGCTTTACGCCTGTCGCCGATGCTGCGTGCCGCCCGCTCAACCTGTTGGGTTTTGGTCGTGCCGATCCTGCAGCGCGCTCATATGTCATTCAAAACTTCGATACGCGGAGCTTGATCGAGCAATATGACTTTCAGGCTAACTTGAACGGCAAGTTGTTCAAGATTTTCGGAAACGAAACCGGCTTCAACATTGGGTACGAGCATCGCGAGGAGTTTGGCGCGTTCACCCCCTCTACCTTCCAACAACAGGGGCTTGGACGAGCAGCCGCGATCCAGCCCGTTTCGGGTAACTTCAAGCTCAATGAAGTCTATGGTGAAGTCACGCTGCCGATTATTACGCCCAAGAATGACCTCTGGTTCTTGAATCAGTTCCAGGTTTTTGGTCGTGGTCGTTATGTCGACAACACCGTCAATGGCGGCTTCTTTTCGTGGGCTGCTGGTGGCTTGATTGCGCCGACGCGGGATATCGCTATCCGTGGCAATTACACCCGCTCGTTCCGCGCGCCAGCCATTACCGAGCTGTTCCTGCCGGTGTCGAATGCGTTCAGCGCCGTCCCGGATTTGTGTTCGCCCGCCAATATCAATGCTGGCGCGGCCCCGGCAATTCGCAATCGTAACTGCACCGCATTCCTGCGTGCATTCCCGAACGCCACACCGCTTGATGCGGCATCGGCAACCGTGCCGTCCCGGAGCAGCGGCAATCCGAACCTCCAGAATGAAATTGCCGATAGCTTCACTTACGGTGTTGCCATCACGCCTCGCTGGCTCAGAGGTTTCACGCTTGAGGTTGACTATATCAACATCAAGATTTCCAACCCGATCGCGAACCTTGCGGTCGCAGCGATCAACACTGCCTGTTTCGACAATCCCAACTTCAATCTTGACGATCCCGCAAATGGCAATGCGTTCTGCTCGCGCATCGGGCGTTATGCCCAAGGCCAGGGTGGCGTGGCTGCCAATGGCGGCAATCGGGGTGGTCAGGTTATCGTCGATCCGGTCAATCCGGCGGTGGTTGCCGGGTTTATCAATGGTAACCGTATTTTCTACGATGGTATTCAGGCACGCGCGACCTATGGATCGAAGCTTTCAGGTCTTGGTCTGCCCGGCGCGGTTTCGCTCCGTGGTGACTTTACCTATGTTCGGACCAGAATCAACGACATCACGGGCGTTGCGCCAGTCCGTACCGACGGGGTTATTGGCGATCCGACGTTGCAAGGTCAGGTGAACTTCAGCTATAATGTCGCAGACTTTGGCTTTAACATGTCGGCCAATTATATCGGTGAGCAACTGTTTTCGCGCGTTACCCGTGGCCCGGGTTTCCGTGAAGTCGACAAGCTCGAATCCTACTGGATTTTCAACCCGAACATCTACTTCAATGTCGACAAGCGTTTCCGGCTGAACTTCGCGATCTCCAACCTGACCAATTATCAGGGTCAGCGTTATTTCGGCTTCATCCTGCCCGCATCGAACGGGGCCGATCAGCTTGGTCGCCGCTTCACGGTCAGCGTGCAGGGCAAGTTCTAAACCGGTTTGAACATATCCATCGACATGCAAATGCCGCCTGAAGCAATTCAGGCGGCATTTGTTTTAGTTTACCGGTGCCGAAAATTGGGCTTGGCGCTCACCGCTCGACGCAGACGGCGATGCCCATGCCGCCGCCGATGCACAGGGTCGCGAGGCCCTTCTTCGCGTCGCGGCGCGCCATTTCATAGAGCAGGGTGGTCAGCAGCCGCGCGCCCGATGCGCCGATCGGGTGGCCAATCGCGATCGCGCCGCCGTTGACGTTGATCTTGCTCGTATCCCAGCCGAGTTCCCTGTTCACCGACATCGCCTGCGCGGCGAAAGCCTCGTTCGATTCGATCAGGTCGAGGTCGCCGATCGCCCAGCCGGCCTTCTCCAGCGCGCGCTTGACGGCGGGGACGGGGCCAATGCCCATGATCGAGGGATCGACGCCCGCCGATGCCCAGCTCGCGATCCGTGCGAGGATCGGCATGCCGCGCTTCTCGGCCTCTTCGCGGCTGGTGATGACGAGCGCGGCGGCGCCGTCGTTGAGGCCGCTCGCATTGGCAGCAGTGACGGTGCCGTCCTTCTTGAACGCAGGCTTCAGCCCCGACACGCCGTCGATTGTCACGCCGTCGCGGATATATTCGTCGGTATCGACGATCGTGTCGCCCTTGCGGCCCTTGATGGTCACGGCGGCGATCTCATCCTTGAAGCGGCCTTCGGCGCGCGCGGCGGAGGCTTTGTTCTGCGACGCGACCGCGAAGTCGTCCTGCTCGCCGCGCGTCACCTGATATTGCTCGGCGAGATTTTCGGCCGTGATGCCCATGTGATAACCGTTGAAAACGTCGATCAACCCGTCCTTGATCATCGTGTCCGTGAGGCTCAGATCGCCCATCTTGGTGCCGCCGCGCAGGAATTGGGCGTGCGGGGCAAGGCTCATCGATTCCTGCCCGCCTGCAACCACGATCGTCGCGTCGCCGCTCGCAATCGCCTGATAGGCAAGCGCGACCGCGCGCAGACCCGATCCGCAGACCTGGTTGACGCTCCACGCCGGGATTTCCTTCGGCACGCCGGCCGCCATCGATGCCTGCCGCGCCGGGTTCTGCCCCTGGGCCGCCGTGAGCACCTGGCCGAGAATGACTTCGGACACATCGGCGCCGGTGATCCCCGCCTGCGCCATCGCCGCTTCGATCGCGACGCGACCGAGTTCATGCGCGGGCGTTGACGCGAAGGCGCCGAGGAAGCTGCCCACCGGGGTGCGCTTGGCGGCGGTGATGACGATATCGGTCATGGCGTCGGTCATGGGGGAGTCTCCTGCAGGCGGGTTATATTTGGTGCCTGTCTAGCCCCGGCGGCGCGGCTAATCCAGTCGGCAAGTGGCGTCCAAAGCTGTGGGTGCGCACTGCTGCCGACCATCATCCCGACATGTCCGGCGCGCAGGTCGTGGCGCTCGGCAAAGCCTGCTGCACTTGCGCTCGGCACGATCCGGTCCGTCGTCGAGACGAAATCGATCGTCGGGCAATCGAGCGCGCACGGATCGATCATCTTCCCGTTCACCCGCCACGCGCCCGACCCCGGCAAGTCGCGGTCAAAAAAGTCGAACATCTGCGCCCCCGCCGCATAGGTCAGCGGCGCCCCACCATTGGCCCAGTCCTCAAGCGCGACGAAGGTCGTCGCCGGTCCGCTGCCGGTCGCCATCGACGCGAACGCTTCATATTTGGCGATGGTGCGCGCGGGGTCGAGCGACCAGAAGGCGCTTTGCAGCACTTCCATCGGGACCAGTCCGATGCTGCGGCAGACCGGCTCGGCAGCCGCCCAGAGCGCAGCAATCCGCGCGCGCGCCGCATCGCCGAACCCCGTGAAGCGCCACGGCGCGGCAATCATCGCGAGCCCGCGCACCGGCATCAGGCTGGCGGCAGCAACCGCCATCGTGCCGCCCAGGCAATAGCCGACCAGCACCGGCGGCACGTCGAGCATTTGGGCCAGTGGCACCAGCCGTTCGGTGACGTGGTGACTAATGTCCTGGTCGCGCTCAGCCGCGTCGGGTGTGCCCCAATCGAGCAGCAACACGCGGTGCCCCTGCGACGCCAGCCAGCGCAGCAATGACCGCTCGGGCGCGAGATCGAGAATGAACGGCGGGTTGATCAGCGAGGGGATGAACAGCACCGGTACCCCCGCGCCGCCATAATCGCGCAGGCTCGCGCGGCCGGCGCGGTGAAGAACCGGCGGCATGATGCGCGGCGCGCCGCGGCAGGCAGCTTGATAAGCGGCGAGCCCCGCCAGTGCTGCGGCGCGGCGCGATGGCGCGCCCTCGGTCTCGCGCGTCAAGAGTTCCAAAAACAACGGCAAAGGCCGGGGGCCGTGTTGCAGTGCCGCATCAAATGGTGGTAGAGCCGCTTCATTCACGCGCGAGGGCCTCCCCCATGAAAAAAACGTCTCCCGATGGCGTCGTCATTATCAAGAAATACGCGAATCGCCGCCTCTATAATACCGAGACGTCGTCCTACATTACACTCGAACATCTCGCCGCGATGACGCGTGAGGGGCGCGACTTCAAGGTCGTCGATGCCAAGACCGATGACGACATCACGCATAATGTGCTGACGCAAATCATCATGGAAGAGGAATCGCGCGGGCAGACGATGCTGCCGGTCAATTTCCTGCGCCAGCTGATCTCGATGTACGGCGATTCGATGCAGGCAATGGTGCCGGGCTATCTCGAAGCATCGATGGAGGGCTTTCGCCGCAACCAGGCGCAGTTCAAATCGGCGGTCGAAGGGGCGTTCGCGCATTCACCCTTCGCCGAAATCGCCAAGCGCAACATGGAAATGTTCGAAGCCGCCACCGCCGCGTTCAAGCCGCCGGTCCCCGGCGCGCCCGCGAGCAAGGACGACGAGATTGCCGCGCTGAAGGCCGAACTCGCCAAGCTCCACGAAAAGGTCGAGAAACTCGGCGAGTGAGACTGGCTTGATTGCCTGCAAACCGCTGCCCGTTTGTTTCGAGCCCCGTTTGTTTCGAGCCCCGTTTGTTTCGAGCCCCGTTTGTTTCGAGCTCCGTTTGTTTCGAGCGAAGTCGAGAAACAGGCCGCAAGCGGCGCGGCATATCATCCGTGTCTCGACGTCGCTCGACACTAACGGGCAGGGGTGGGACTCAATCTAAGCCGTCCCACCCCGGACGCCCTCAGCGCTTCGGCTTCACGAACTTCAGCGTCATCCGGTCGCTTTCGCCGATCGCGGCATAGCGCGCGCGGTCCTTGTCGGCTTCGGCATAGTTGGGCGGCAGCGTCCAGACGCCCTTGGGATAGTCATGCGCATCCTTGGGGTTGGCGTTGACCGCGCTTTCGCCGACCAGCTTGAACCCCGCCTTGGTGGCAAAGGCGATGACTGACGATCGCTTCATGTAACCGCTCTTGGCTTCGGTGATGCCCTTGGCGTCTTCGGGCAAGTGATGCTCGACCACGCCAAGCGTGCCGCCGGGCTTGAGCATCGCGAACATCTGGTCAAACGCGGCTTGCGTCTGGTCGGTCGCGCCAAAGCTCCAGTTATGGACGTTGCGAAACGTCAGCACGACATCGGCGCTGCCGGCGGGAACGGGGTCGGCGGCGGTGCCCGCCGGGAAGGTCGCGAACTTGATCTTGCCATAGACGCCCGGATTGGCCGCCATCAGCTTCTGCACCCCGGTGCGTGCCCGTTCGCCGGGAGCGGCGGCGATATAGCTGCCCTTGGCCAGATAGGGCGCGAGAATTTCGGTGTACCAGCCGCCTGCGGGCCAGATTTCGACCACGGTGTCGGTGGGCTTCACCCCGAAAAAGGCCAGCGTTTGTGCGGGGTGGCGATATTTGTCGCGCAGCACATTGGCGGGCGTGCGCGAAGGGGCGGCAATCGCTGCACGCAGCGCGGGCGAGGGCTGCGGCGTCTCGGCGACGAGCGCGGTCGCGCCCGCCAGCGCAACAAGGGCGAGCGGAGCGATCAGATAGCGGCGCATTGGCATCTCCTAATGAGTCAGGACTGCGCGCGTTTTGGCTGGCCCCGCGCGCCGATGCAAGCGGGGCTTTGGCCTCAGTGGCGCAGCGGCAAGTCGCGGCGCAGATAGACCAGCGTGCGGTAATTTTCGCGGGGGGTCGAAAACACGACGCGATAATCGCGCGCGAGCACCGGGCGCAACTCGGCCACGCTTGCCGGGTTCCAGATCGCTAGCCGCCGCGTCGACGACAGGATCACCGGCGGGCGATGGCTAAGGATGCGGCGAACCTCGGCCGCCTCGTCGATGCCGGTCGCGCCTTGCTCGGTAGTGTAGGCCAGCAAATTGGGGAAGGCATAGGCGGTCGGCAGGCAGCTATCCGCCAGCCGATAGGTAATCGTGTCGCCGATGAAGACATAGGGGCACGCGCCCCGGCTGTTGAGCGCCACCAACCGCGCCACGGCGCGCGCGCCGGGGGCATCGTTCGGGCGGATCGCGCCGCGCACGAGCAGGATCGCGAGGCCGATCGCAAGCGCGCGCCCTGCGATGCGCCAGCCCCGCCCCAGCGTCGGTGCGGCGAGCATCGCAAAGGGCGCAACCAGCGGCAGCGCATAATGGTCGAAAAACGTGCCGATCGCGGCAAAGCCCGTCACCGCCGAGGCGGTCCATAGGCTCGCCAGCCATGTCTCACGCGACTGCGGGCCGCGCGAGCGCGCGCTCCATCCGTAGATGCCCGCGACGATCAGCGGCAGGAGCTGCGCGAAAATGCCGAGCAGGCGCATCAGCAATTGCTCGATCGGATAGCCCGGTCGCAGGAAGATCGAGGTGACGTTCGCGAACCAGAAAGCGTCCACGGCACGTCCGCCCAGACCTTGATAGAAACCGGTCACGACCAGGCTCGGCGCAGCACCGATCGCCATCCACAGCAGCGCCGCCGATCCCGTCAACGCCAGCGACGCTCGGGCACGCCTGAGATACCAAATATGCGCGAGGCCGAAGAACGCCCCCTCAAACACCGGGGTGTATTTGATCTGGATTGCCAACCCCGCGAGCAGGCAGACCGCCGCGCCGCTCGCCATGACCGCGCCCACCGCGCGCCGATCCGCCAAACGCGGCAAGCGCAGCACGAGCAGGATCGCGGCCGTCATCAGCAGATTGTAGAACACCGGCGATTGCCCGCCGCGCCCGCCGAGCAGCGACACCCAGATCAGATACGCGCCTCCCGCCGCCAGCGCCCCCAGCGGCGCCGCGCCGATCATCCTTGCCCCGCGCCACACGCACCACGCGGTCGCCGCCGCAAACGCCGTGGCCACCAGCTGATAAGCGAGGATACCGTCGCCCGGCAGCAGGCGAATGCCCGCAAAAATCAGGAACAGCCCGATCGGCTTGCGGTCCCAAATGTCGACATAGGGCAGCGCGCCGTGCAGCATGCGATCACCGACGAGCAGATAATATTGCTCATCGACATGGATCACCGGATTGCCGAAATCCCAGCACCGCAGCGCGAGCGCGGCAAGCGCCAGCAGCAGCGCGGCGGAAGTATGCCTTGATGCAATCACTCTCGATCCGTTTGTGCTGAGCTCGTCGAAGCACCGTATTTCTGTTGCGACGCCGCCGCGAAAGAAAAACAGCGCTTCGACGAGCTCAGCGCGAACGGGGTGGGGGTATGTCGCGACAAACCAACTCGTGTCCTAGTAAAATCGCTTGAGCGTCAGCTGCCGCGTTGCGCCGTCGCACAGGCCAAAGGCCACCACTCGCCCCGGCGTGCCGATCGACCAGCCGGCGAGGCGACTGCGCGCATAATCGGCGCTGATCGGTGCGCCGTCGATCGCGCAAATCTGGTCGCCGTCGCGCCAGCCGCTTGCCTCAGCGGGGCTGCTGCGCATCACATGGAGCACCCGCAGCCGGTTGCCCTCAGCGCGGGTCAGTAGCCCGCTGGTCGAGCGCAGCGGCGGCACGTCGGCCGCTGGGCCGGGGCTCAAGACCATCCGCCCCGCCCCGGGATCGAGCAGCACATGATAGCGTTCGAGCAGCCCCGATCCGATCCGCCCGGCCGCGCCGATCGTCTGCGAAAAGCCGCCGGCGGGCTCGATCCGCAGTTCGACCTCGCGCGCGTCGACGCGGCCGATTGCGATCTGCGGGACGATCGCCATCGTGCTCACCTGGGCGCCGCCCAGACCATAGGCAATCGTGCTGGTGGTCGGCAGCGCGCTCGGCCGCGTCGCCTGCCACGCCGATTGCGACAGCGTCACCGCGCTGCCGTCGCCGGTGTCGACCACAATCGGCCGCAGCCGCTGGCCGCTGAACGTCAGCTCGGTCACATAGACCTGCGCTTCGGGCGAGACGCGCAGCGGGGCGGTTTCGCCACGAAACGGCAGCCGCCCCGACGGCAGCAAGCGAAACCGCCGCGCGGCATAATCAATCTCGAGCGCATAGGCGGCGAGCAGATCCTGCCCGACGAGCAGATCGGGCCCTTGCGCTTCGCCAATCGCGCTCGCTGGGAGCGCCGTGACGGTAATGCCGCCGCCGCGCCGGTCGAGCGCGCCGAACGCGATGCTGCGCGTCGTCGCCCAACCGAACGGCACTTGCCCGCCGATCGCCCGCGCCATCCCGCGCGACTGGACTTTCAGCTTGGCGAGCGCGGCGAAACGCGGCGAGGTCACCGACGCGGTCACGCCGGTGTCGAGCACCGCGACGGCAGCGACGCCGTTCACATAAGCGGTGAAGCGGATCTGGTTCCCCGGCGTGACATCGAACGCCACCCAGCGCGCTTCGGCATCATCGGCCAGCGTCGCGATTCCCGTGCCGGGCATCAGCGCAGCGGCAGGGCCGAACATCAGGGCAAGAGCAAGCAGGAAAGCGCGCATCGCCCGTACAGCGATACCGCGATCGTCAGGGTAAAGAAATGCTTAGCGCGCGTGGTTAGCGTGCCGGGGTGGGAAGGGGTGTTAGTTCGAACCCACTCCCACCGTTCGTGTCGAGCGAAGTCGAGACACGGGAAACGGGCGTGTCGCTTGTGGCCGGCCCCCCGACTGCGCTCGGGACCAACGGAGTAGCAGGCGAAACCGCCTTAAAGGCACGCCTCAAGATACGCCTGATCGAACCCATATTGCCGCGCTTTTTCGAGCGTGTAGGGGCGCAGGCCCATCGCGCGATATTCGCCGATGATCTTGCCGTCGGCGCTCTCGTCGAGATACTCGAACTTGAACAGCTCCTGCGTGACGATCACCGGGCCTTCCATGCCGATCACTTCGGTGATGTTGGTCACCCGGCGCGAACCGTCGCGCAGGCGCTTCACCTGCACGATCAGATCGACCGAATCGGCGATCTGGCGGCTAATGGCTTCCTTGGGCATTTTGATGTCGCCCATCATCACCATGTTTTCCATACGCCCCAGGCACTCGCGCGGGGAGTTGGCGTGGAGCGTACACATTGATCCATCGTGGCCGGTGTTCATCGCGGCGAGCAAGTCGAAACATTCGGAGCCGCGAATTTCGCCCAGGATGATCCGGTCAGGCCGCATACGCAGCGCGTTCTTCACCAGATCGCGGATCGTGATTTCGCCCTGGCCTTCAAGGTTCGGCGGGCGCGTTTCGAGCGGCAGCCAGTGCGGCTGCTGCAAGCGTAGTTCGGCCGCGTCCTCGATCGTCAGCACGCGCTCGCCGGGGTCGATCATCTTCGACAGCGCGTTGAGCATCGTCGTCTTGCCCGAGCCGGTACCGCCCGAGATGACGACGTTGAAGCGGCACGCGCCCGCAATCTTGAGCGCCGTCGCCATCTTCGGACTCATCGAGCCAAAGCCCGCCATCATGTCGATCGTGATCGGCTTGGCCGAGAATTTACGAATCGAGATCGCCGTGCCCTTCAGCGACAGCGGGGGCACGATCACGTTGACGCGGCTGCCGTCCTTCAGGCGGGCGTCGGCGAGCGGCGTGGTCTGGTCGACGCGGCGGCCGACCGAGTTGCAGATGCGCTGCGCAATCTGGAACAGATGTTCCTCGTCGCGGAACTGGATGTTGGCGAGGGTGAGCTTGCCCTTTTGTTCGATATAGGTCTGGTCAGGGCCATTGACCATGATGTCCGAAATCGTCGGATCGCTCAGCAGCTCTTCCAATGGCCCGAGCCCGAGCAGCTCGTCGACCAGCACTTTTTCGAGCGCGAATTGCTCGCGGCGGTTGAGCGTCAGCTTCAACTCGGCGAGCACTTCGCCGATGATCGGGCGGAATTCCTCGGCCAGTTCGTCCTTGTTGAGCGTGGCGGCGGCTTCGGGATCGACACGTTCGAGCAGGCGCGGCAGCACCTGTTCCTTGATCTTGTGGATCGAGGTTTCGAAGCCTTCCATCTTCGACTGGCCGGCTTCGCCCGACGACGCCTGACGCTCGGCGAGGCGCGCCATCGCGTCGAGCGTGCTGTCGGGCATCGTGCTATCGCCGCCGATTTCCGGCATCATGTTGGGCAGTGGCGGAAATTGTTCGCCGCCTTCATCAGGGCGTGCAGGGCCACTGCCCTGCATCGGCTTGGCAACGCCAAATGCCGGACGCGGGGAACCCGCTCCACTGCCTGCGCCACTACGTCGCCCGAATGCGCTCATGCCCAAACCACCCTCTTATTCGGGAAGGTGGATAGCGCGGGAAGCTTTTATAATTTCCTAACCACAGGCGGGCGTTGTCGCGGGCCGGGAAGGGCGTTAGCCGACCTGTTCGGCCAGGATCGTCAGCCCGCGCGCGTTGACTTCGGCAAAGCCGCCCTTGATCGCGACGACTTCGGGTGTGGCTTTGTCGGTCGCGTAGATCTGGATCGTGCCATCGCGCACGGTCGACATGACGGGGGCATGGCCTGCGAGCACGCCGAAATCGCCCTCGGTGCCGGGGACGACGACCATATACACGTCCTCGTTACGGACGAGCTTTTCAGGCGTGACGAGTTCGAAGTGGAGCGACATGACTATTTTCCAGTGTCGTATTGGGCGGTGGCAACTATCTGAACGCGATCCGTTCGATCTCCCGCTTTGCTTGATCGAGTTAGAATCAAAGACAGCTTGGGATCGCGCAGGCTCTGGTAGTACGTCGTGAGCAGGTTACCCTTTACATCAGTCCGTACGACATTCCAGTGTCTGAGAAATTCGGCTGAGGTCTGAGCCTTCACGACACTGGGCTGAAGATCGAAGGGGCCGCCTCCCGATAAATGGCAGACCGGGAGCTCGTCCGATGTGGTGACGAAGACACCGCCACCGCCAATCGGTACACGCCAATGGTGCATTGCCCTGCGAAACTGCGGAGGCGGCAAGGCGACGTCTGGAAGACTTGATTGGGGTACCAATCCGCGCGAACCAAGACCAGTCTTCGCCGGAAACTGGGTAACCCCGTCCACCCATGATGAAGGGTTGAGAACCCATTCTTCACAGGTCGCAATTGCGGTAACGACCGCCGCGCTGGCATCCAACTCTGTCGGCGGCGCAGATGTTGCGGCGGCGATCGCGATCGCCGCGATCGTCGCCCCGAACATCAAGCTTCCTGCGCCATCTTCTCGGCTTTGGCGATGGCTTCGTCGATGCCGCCGACCATGTAGAAGGCGCTTTCGGGCAGGCTGTCGTGCTTGCCTTCGACGACTTCCTTGAACGACTTCACCGTGTCTTCGAGCTGGACGAACTTGCCCGGAATGCCGGTGAAGACTTCGGCGACGTGGAACGGCTGGCTGAGGAAGCGCTGGATTTTCCGCGCACGCGACACGGTCAGCTTATCCTCTTCGCTCAGCTCGTCCATGCCGAGGATGGCGATGATGTCCTGCAGCGACTTGTACTTCTGGAGCGTCGACTGGACCGCGCGGGCGGTGTCGTAATGCTCCTGCCCGACAACGCGGGGTTCGAGCACGCGGCTGGTCGAGTCGAGCGGATCGACCGCCGGGTAGATGCCGAGTTCCGAAATCGCGCGGTTGAGCACGGTCGTCGCGTCCAAGTGCGCGAACGAGGTGGCCGGCGCCGGATCGGTCAAATCGTCGGCGGGGACGTAGATCGCCTGGACGCTCGTGATCGAGCCCTTGTTGGTCGAGGTGATGCGTTCCTGCAGCGCGCCCATGTCGGTCGACAAGGTCGGCTGATAGCCCACCGCCGACGGGATGCGCCCGAGCAGCGCCGACACTTCCGACCCGGCCTGCGTAAAGCGGAAGATGTTGTCGACGAAGAACAGCACGTCCTGGCCTTCGACATCGCGGAAATATTCGGCGATCGTCAGGCCCGAGAGCGCGACGCGCGCGCGCGCGCCCGGCGGCTCGTTCATCTG
>NZ_JAIEPC010000098.1 GCF_019749955.1 Sphingomonas sp. | reverse complement strand
TGCCTGCTGATGCTCCAGCCCGATTTCGGCCAGACGATCGTGTTCTGCGCGATCTGGCTCGCGCTGCTGATGATCGCGGGGGTGCCGCTCAAGACGCTGGGGACGTTCGTCGGCGCGGCCCCGGCAGGGCTGCTCGCGGCCTATCTCTTCTATGACACCGCGCGGGTGCGGATCGATGCCTTCCTGTTCAAGGGCAATGATGAAGCGCCGATCGACCATTACCAGACCGACATGGCGCATGCGACAATCACCTCGGGCGGGTTGACCGGCACCGGGCCCGGCGGTGGCACGATGAAGTTCAAGCTGCCCGAAGCGCAGACCGATTACATCTTCTCGGTCATTGGCGAGGAATTCGGGCTGGTTGCCTGCGCCGTGATCGCGCTGCTGTTCTTCGCGATTGTCGCGCGGGTGGTGGTGAAATTGCTCGACGAAACCGACGCCTTCCGGATGCTCGCGGCCGGGGGGCTCGCGACACAATTCGGGTTGCAGGCACTGATCAGCATGGCGGTGAACACCGGCATCGCGCCGTCGAAGGGGATGACCTTGCCGTTCATCAGCTATGGCGGGTCGTCGATGATTGCGCTGTCGATCGGGATGGGGATGTTGCTGGCGTTCACGCGGCGCAATCCGTTCCTGACCCGGTCGCCCTATGTCGTCGAATGGGGCAAGAAATGAGCAAGACGCGCCACTTCGTTCTCGCGGCGGGCGGCACCGGTGGACATATGGTCCCGGCGGCGGCGCTCGCGGCCGAGCTGATCGCGCGTGGCCATTCGGTGGCGCTGGTGAGCGATGCGCGCGGGGTGCGCTTTCCCGGGCTGTTCGACGGGATCGAGACGCATATCGTCCCCGCCGGGCGGTTGAGCGGCGGGCCAATCGGCTGGGTGCGCGCGGGCAGCGTGATGCTCGCCGGGCGCGGTATGACGATCAAGCTGTTCAAGGCGCAGCGCCCGGCCGCCGTGATCGGCTTTGGCGGCTATCCGGCGCTGCCCGCGCTGCTCGGCGCCTTTGCGCTCGGCATTCCGACGGCGGTGCATGAGCAGAATGCGGTGCTGGGGCGCGTCAACCGGCTGGTCGCGGGCAAGGTGAGTGCGATTGCGACCTCCTATCCCGATGTCGAGCGGCTCGCGCCCAAGCACCGCGCGAAGACGCATCTCGTCGGCAATCCGGTGCGCGAGGCAGTGCGGTTGCTGCGCGAGCGGCCCTATCCCTTGCTGGAGGAAGACGGCATTTTCCGGGTGCTGGTGACGGGTGGCAGTCAGGGCGCGAGCGTGTTGTCCGATGTCGTGCCCGATGGCCTCGCGCTGCTGCCGATCAGCTTCCGGCGGCGCTTGCAAGTGACGCATCAGGCGCGGATCGAGGATATCGACGCGGCGCGGGCGAAATATGCCGATCTGTCGATCGCCGCTGACCTAGCCACCTATCTGCCCGATATGCCTGAGCAATTGGCGTGGGCGCATATCGTCATCGCGCGCGCGGGTGCGTCGACCTTGGCCGAGCTGACCTGCGCCGGGCGGCCCGCGATTCTGGTGCCGCTGCCGATTGCGACCGACGATCACCAGACCGCCAATGCCCGCGAAATGACGCAGGCGGGTGGGGCGCGGACGATCCAGCAGCGCAACTTTACGGCCGTAGAACTCGCCAAGCAGATGCAGAAGCTGGGCCTCGATCCCGCCGCGCTCGAAAATGCTGCGGGGCGGGCGCGCAGTTGCGGGCGGCCCGATGCGGTGCGCGATCTCGCCGATCTGGTCGAAAGCCTTGATGCGCCGCACGCGCCGAACCTGGTTGGCGCCGCGCGGCGGGTGAAGTTTGGCGATCAGGCGGCGTACGCATGAAGGGTGTCGCCACCGACATCGGCACGATCCATTTCGTCGGCATCGGCGGCATCGGCATGTCGGGGATCGCCGAAGTGATGCACAATCTCGGCTACCGCGTGCAGGGCTCGGACGTCGCCGAGGGCTATGTGATCGCGGGGCTGCGCGGCAAGGGGATTGCGGTGCACATCGGCCACAAGGCCGATAATTTGGGCGATGCGGCGGTGGTGGTGACTTCTACCGCGATCAAGCGCGACAATCCCGAAGTCGAAGCGGCTTATGCGCGCCGCCTGCCGGTGGTGCGGCGCGCGGAAATGCTGGCCGAGCTGATGCGGCTGAAGTCGACCGTTGCGGTCGCGGGGACGCATGGGAAGACGACCACCACCTCGATGGTCGCGGCGTTGCTCGATGCGGGCGGGATCGACCCGACGGTGATCAATGGCGGCATCATCAACAGCTATGGCTCGAACGCGCGGCTGGGCGCGAGCGACTGGATGGTGGTGGAGGCCGATGAGAGCGACGGCAGCTTCCTGCGGCTCGACGGCACGATCGCGGTCGTCACCAATATCGATCCCGAACACCTCGACCATTATGGCTCGTTCGATGCCGTCAAGGATGCGTTCGTCGAATTCGTCGAGAATGTGCCTTTCTACGGCGCGGCACTGCTCTGCCTCGATCATCCCGAAGTGCAGAATATCATCCCGAGGTTGCGCGACCGGCGGGTGGTGACCTATGGCTTTGCCGCGCAAGCCGATGTGCGCGGCGTCGGCGTGAAGCCGATCGCGGGCGGCAATCGCTTCGACACGGTGGTGCGCGCGCGTGATGGCGCGGTGCGGACGATTTCGGGGATCGAACTGCCGATGCCAGGGCGGCACAATGTCCAGAATGCGCTGGCGGCGATTGGCGTCGCGCTCGAACTCGGTATCGACGACGCGACGATCCGCGAGGGTTTCGCCAAGTTCGGTGGGGTCAAGCGGCGTTTCACCCGCGTAGGCGAGGCGCGCGGGGCGGTGATCGTCGACGATTATGCCCACCACCCGGTCGAGATCCGCGCGGTGCTGTCGGCAGCGCGTGAAGGGGCTGGGGGGCGGGTGATCGCGGTGATGCAGCCGCATCGCTATTCGCGGCTCGGCGGGCTGATGGATGATTTCGCGCAGGCGTTCAACGACGCCGACATGGTGTTCGTGACGCCGGTTTATGCGGCGGGCGAAGCGCCGGTCGAGGGCGTCAGCGCCGAAGCGCTGGTCGAGCGGATTGCGCTGCGCGGGCATCGCTCGGCCGCCGTGATTGCCGATGCGGGCGCGCTGGCGACGACGCTGGCGGGGATATTGGCGCCGGGCGATCAGGTGATTTGCCTGGGGGCGGGCGACATTACGAAATGGGCGGCGGGGCTCGCCGATGCGATCGAGGCGGTGGCATGAGCGTGCTCGCCATGCCCGCCGTGCGCGGCAAGCTGACCGCCAGCGCACCGCTCGCGCCGCTCGTGTGGTTCAAATCGGGCGGGGCGGCGCAGTGGCTGTTCGAACCCGCCGATGTCGATGACTTGAGCGCGTTTCTCAGCAATCTCGATCCGGAGGTGCCGGTGATGGCGCTGGGGCTCGGCTCCAACATGATCGTGCGCGATGGTGGGTATTGCGGGGTTGTGGTGCGGCTGGGCAAGGCGTTCAGCTTCGCGACCGCCTGGGGTGACGGCAAGACGATAACGTGTGGCGGGGGCACGTCCGGCATTCTCGTTTCGTCGACGGCGCGCGATGCCGGGATTGCAGGGCTTGAGTTTCTGCGCAGCATTCCGGGCACCGTTGGCGGGTTCGTGCGGATGAACGGTGGCGCTTATGGGCGCGAAACGAAGGATGTGCTGATGGCCTGCTTCGCCGTCATGCGCGACGGGTCCGGCGAGTCGATCCCGGCTCAGGCGCTCGGCTACACCTACCGCCATTCGGCGCTGCCCGATGGCGCGATCGTCGTGGAGGCGACGTTCGAAGGAACTCCCGGCGACCCCGCTGAGATCCAGGCCGAAATGGACCGCATCGCCGCCGCGCGCGAGGAATCGCAGCCGCTGCGGTCGAAGACTGGTGGGTCGACCTTCAAGAATCCTGAGGGCCACAAGGCCTGGGCGCTGATCGACGCGGCGGGCTGTCGCGGCCTGCGCATCGGCGACGCGCAGGTGAGCGAGAAGCACTGCAATTTCCTGCTCAACCTCGGGTCGGCGACGAGCGCCGATATCGAGGCTTTGGGCGAAGAAGTGAGGGCGCGGGTGAAGGCGACGAGTGGGATCGAGTTGGAATGGGAGATTCAGCGGGTGGGGGTGGCTTCGTGAGCGCGGTTCTTAAATCCTCCACCGCGCAGCGGGGGAGGGGGACCAATCGCCTTCTTCAGGCGATTGGTGGAGGGGGCCTCGCCGCGAGCGGGTCGCCTGTGGCCCCCCTCCACCATTCGCTTTGCTCATGGTCCCCCTCCCCCGCTTTGCGGGGGAGGATTTGATGTCCAATCCCCTCCATGTTGCCGTCCTGATGGGCGGGTGGTCGGCTGAGCGCGAGGTGTCGCTTTCGTCGGGCCGGGATGTGGCCGAGGCGCTGGAATCGCTCGGCCACCGCGTCACGCGCATCGACATGGGCCGCGATGTTGCGCAACGCCTCGCCGAAGCCGCGCCCGATGTCGTGTTCAATGCGCTCCACGGCACCCCTGGCGAGGACGGGTCGGTGCAGGGCATGCTCGACCTGATGGGCCTTCGCTACACCCACTCGGGGCAAGTCGCCTCGGTGATCGCGATCGACAAGCAGCTCACCAAGATGCTGCTGGTGCCGCACGGCATCCCGATGCCCGGCGGGCGGATCGTCAAGACCGAGGAGCTATTCGAGCGCGACCCGCTGCCGCGTCCCTATGTGCTCAAGCCCGTCAACGAAGGCTCGTCGGTCGGCGTCGCGATCATCACTGATGAGGGCAATTACGGCAACCCGATCGGCCGTGACGTGCGGGGACCGTGGGGCGAATTCGACGAGCTGCTTGCCGAGCCGTTCATCCGTGGCCGCGAGCTGACGACGGCGGTCTTGGGCAGCGAAGCGCTAGGCGTTACCGAGCTGCGGCCCAAGAGCGGCTTCTACGATTACGACGCCAAATATACCGACGGGATGACCGAGCATCTCTACCCCGCGCCGATCCCCGACGAAATTGCGCAGGCGTGCGAGGCGATCGCGCTCGATGCGCACCGGCTGCTCGGCTGCAAGGGCGCGAGCCGCGCCGATTTCCGCTGGGACGATAGTCGTGGCGTCGGCGGACTGTTCCTGCTTGAAGTCAACACCCAGCCGGGGATGACGCCCTTGAGCCTCGTCCCCGAACAGGCGCGCCACCGGGGCATGAGCTATCCGCAGCTTGTCCAGGCGATCATCGACGAAGCCCTGAAACCCGATCAGCAGCAGGAGCAGGCATGACCAAGACCATCCGCCGTGGTGCCGCGCCGCAGCGCCGCCCCGTCCAGCCCGGCCGGCGTGTGCCAGCCGTGCGCAAGCAATCGACGATCGACCGGCTGCTGCTGATGTTGCCGGTGTCCGAACGCACGCTCCAGCGGATCGCGACCTGGACGATCATGGGCATGATCTTTGCCGGCGCGGTTGGTCTGTCGACCCTGTTCGGCGTGCCGCAGGCGGCGGCCCTCGCGCTGGCCGAAGGCGTTGGCGCGGCGGGCTTTCGCGTCAAGCAGATCGAAACGACCGGCGCGCGCCGCCTGAGCGAAGCGGCGATTGCCGCGGTTGTACTCGACCAGAAATCGCGCGCGATGCCGCTCGTTGACCTGAACGAAGTCCGCGCGCGGCTGCTGCGCTATGGCTGGGTCGCCGATGCGCAGGTGTCGCGGCGGTTGCCCGACAAGCTCGTCATTCACATCATCGAACGCCAGCCAGTCGCCGTGTGGCAGGACCATGGGCAGCTCCAGTTGATCGACGCGAAAGGGGTGACGCTCGAGCAGGTCGCGCCCGAAAAAATGCCCGATCTGCCGCTGCTGATCGGTGAGGGCGCGAATGAACAGCTCGCGGCCTATCGCGCGCTGCTCGATGCGACGCCGGGGTTGCGCCCGCTGGTGCGCGCGGCGACCTGGGTCGGCAATCGCCGCTGGGACTTGATGTTCACCACCGGCGAAACGCTCGCGCTGCCCGAGGAAATGCCGCAGCGCGCGCTGGTGAAATTTGCTGACATCGACAGCAATCGGCAATTGCTCGGGCGTGGCTGGGTGCGGTTCGACATGCGCGATCCGACCCGCTTCGTGGTGCGCAAGCCCGGCCTCGCCGGGCCGCGCTCGATCACCGACACCTCGGCTGCCGAACATTTCGAACCCTCCCGCGACAAGGAAGCATGATGGCAAAGGTAGCACCCGACGGGTTGATCACCGCGCTCGACATCGGATCGTCCAAAGTCTCGGCGATGATCGCGCAAGTGGGCGAGGGTGGTGAGCTGATCGTGCTCGGCACCGGCCAGCGCGAGAGCCGGGGCGTCAAGCGCGGCTATATCGCCGACATGGCGGCGACCGAAGTCGCGGTGCGCGAAGCGGTCGAACAGGCCGAGCGGATCGCCGGGATGAACATCGAAAATGTCTGGGTCGGCTTTTCGGCGGGCGGGCTGGTGTCCGACGTCGCTTCGGTCGAGGTCGAGCTTGGCGGGCACCGGGTCGAGCAGGGCGATATCGACGATCTGTTGCAAGCCGCGCGGGACTCGATTGATCCGGCGGGGCGGATGGTGCTGCACGCGCAACCGACGCTCTATACCCTCGACCGCGTACAGGGGGTGAAGAAGCCGCTCGGGCTGCATGCCGACCGGCTCGGCGTCCATGTCCATGTCGTCGCTGCCGAAGGATCGCCGGTACGCAACCTCGATCTGTGCGTGCGGTCGGCGCATCTTGAAGTGAAGTCGATCATTGCCGCCCCGGTCGCGACCGGCATGGCGTGCCTGTCGGACGAGGAACGCGAGCTGGGGGTGGCGCTTGTCGAGCTGGGCGCGGGGATCACCAATGTCTCGCTGTTCGCGGGTGGAATGCTGGTCGGGCTGACGTCGATCCCGATCGGGGCGGCGGACATCACCGATGACATCGCCAGCGCCTTCGGCACGCGGCGCGCGCAGGCCGAGCGGATGAAGTGTTTCCACGGCTCGGCCAATGCGTCGCCGCGCGACAATCACGACATGATCGATGTCGCGCCGATTTCGGCCGAGGAAGAGGCGACCGATGGCGCGCGCATCACCAAGGCGCAGCTGATCGCGGTGATCCGCCAGCGGCTCGACCATCTGATGGGCGAAATCCAGCGCGCGCTGAAGGATCTGGGCTTTGACGGGCCGGTCGGGCGGCAAGTCGTGCTGACGGGGGGCGGCGCCGAGTTGAAGGGGATTGCCGATTATGCGCAGGCCGCGCTGGGCCGGTCGGTGCGGGTCGGGCGCCCGCGCGGGCTGACCGCGCTGCCCGAAGCGCATGCCGGGCCCGCCTTTGCGACGCTGGCGGGCCTGGCCTTCTATGCGGCGGCGAACCCAATGGATTTGCGCGCTTTATCGTCGCCGCATCAGGTCGTGTACCGACCGAGCGGCTTTGCGTGGCTGCAACGACTCTTGCAGACCTTTCGAACAAATTATTAAAGAAATGCGACAGTGGGGGCGGTTTTCGCTAGAGTCGCCCCTAGCTTCGTGCGAACAGTTGGTAAATGTCCCGGGTGCGTTTGGGGGCAGAGCGGAGACAGGGCGATGAGCATCGAATTTCTTCCACCCGAAGTTGACGAATTGACCCCGCGCATTGCGGTGGTCGGCGTGGGTGGCGCCGGGGGCAACGCGATCAGCAACATGATGCGTGCGGGTGTGCAGGGGGTCGATTTCCTCGTCGCCAACACCGATGCTCAGGCGCTCAAACAGTCGAGCGCGCCGCAACGCGTGCAGCTCGGTACCAAGATCACGCAGGGGCTCGGCGCCGGATCGCGGCCCGAAATCGGGCGTGCGGCGGCCGAGGAAACGATCGACTCGATCACCAAGCTGCTCGAAGGCGCGCATATGTGCTTTATCGCGGCGGGCATGGGCGGCGGCACCGGCACGGGCGCAGCGCCGGTCATTGCCAAGGCCGCGCGCGACATGGGCATATTGACCGTCGGCGTCGTCACCAAGCCCTTCTCGTTCGAAGGCAATCGCCGCGCCAAGAGCGCCGAAGCCGGCATCGAGGAATTGCAGAAGTACGTCGATACGCTGATCGTCATTCCCAACCAGAATCTCTTCCTGATCGCCAATGCGAACACGACCTTCAAGGAGGCGTTCGAAATGGCCGATGAGGTCCTGCAACAGGGCGTGCGCGGCATCACCGATCTGATGGTGATGCCCGGCCTGATCAACCTCGACTTTGCCGACGTCCGCAGCGTGATGCAGGAAATGGGCAAGGCGATGATGGGCACGGGCGAAGCCGAAGGCGACGACCGCGCGATCGTGGCGGCGCAAAAGGCAATCAACAATCCTTTGCTCGACGGCGTCAGCATGCAGGGCGCCAAGGGCGTGATCATCTCGATCACCGGTGGCGAGGATATGCGCCTGCTCGAAGTCGACGAGGCCGCGAACCACATCCGCGAGCTGGTTGACCCCGACGCCAACATCATCTGGGGTTCGGCGTTCAATTCTAACCTCGAAGGCAAGATCCGCGTGTCGGTGGTCGCGACCGGCATCGAAGCCGACGCCAAGCCGCAGGCCGCGCCCGAAGCGCCGCGCAGCTTCAGCTTCGGTGCGCCGCGGCGTCCGCGCGATGCCGAACAGGCTGCTGAAGCGCCTGCCGCCGATCCGGTGTTCGTTGCGCCAACGGCGGCCGAAGAACCCGAAGTGGCTGACTCCCCTGAAGCTATCGATCCGGCGCCGGCGGCTGAAGACGAGTTGGTGCTCGGCAGTGCCGAGGCGATGCCGATCAGCGGCCCGGCGCCGATGTTCGTCGACGATACCGTCGCGCCCGAGCCGACGCCTGCCGAGCCGGTCGCGCGCCGCCGCTGGCTCGCGGCTGGGACGCCCGCTGAGCCGACGCCGGTGGTGGCAGAACCTGAAGCCGCTGCCGAGCCTGCGCCTGAACCCGCCGCCAAGCCGAAGACCGGCGGCACCTTGTTCGAGCGTATGTCGAGCGCGACCCGCGCCGCCGCACGCGACGAAGCGGCGGGGGATCGCGATCCGCTCGATATCCCGCGCTTCCTGCACCGCCAGAATAATCAGTAATCCGGAAGAAGGCGCGCGCCACTTGATCGTTGGCGCGCGTCGCTCTGGCGTTCGCGGGGGCGATGAGGCATTGCCGTCGGCACGACAAACGCCTTTAGCAGCGGTTGAATGATGGCCCCCCGATATGTCGCCCGGTTGCTCATCGGTGCCGCGCTGCTGGCGCCAGCGGTGGCACGCGCGCAAACCGAAATCGTCGCGCCACCCTCGCCCGACGCCGATGCGCTCGCCGCCGAAGTGCGGGTGCTGGCGAGCAATCCGACCGATCTCAATGCGTTGCTGAGCGCGGGCGAACTGGCGCTCAAGCTCGGCGATCCGACGGCGGCGGCGGCGTTTTTTGCGCGCGCCGAACGCGTCGATCCCAATAACGGTCGCCAACGCGCGGGGATCGGCAGCGTGCTGCTGGTGTTGGAACGCCCGGGCGAAGCGCTGCGCAAATTCGGTGAGGCCGAGGCTTACGGCTATGCGTCGGATCATTATGCCAGCGATCGCGGGCTGGCGTTCGATCTGGTCGGCGATCAGGGACGGGCGCAGCGCGACTATCGGCTCGCGCTGCAACGCTCGCCGGAGGACAGCGAAGTGCGCCGCCGCTATGCGCTGTCGCTGGCGATTTCGGGCGACCGCGAGCGTGCGCTTGAGCAGATTGATCCGTTGTTGCGCCAGAGCGACCGCGCGGCGTGGCGCGTGCGTGCGTTCGTGCTGGCGATGACCGGCGATTTGGCGGGCGCGGAAAAGATCGCGACAACCATGCTGCCGAACGGGATGGCCGACAGCCTCCAGCCTTTTTTCCAGCGGCTGCCGCGGCTCAGCGCGCTCGATCGCGCCTGGGCGGTGCATTTCGGCGAAGTGGGCGCCAGCCCGGCGCGGCTGGCCGACGCCAAGCTTGCGCCATCGCTGCCGCCGCTTCCGCCCGAAGTACGGCCCAAACCGGTGGTGCAAGTTGCGACGGCGACGCCAGCCACCAAACCCGGCCGCCGCGAGCGCAAGCCCAAGCCGCCGCGCGAAAAGCCGGTCGAGATTGCCGCCGCTACACCGCCGCCGGTGCGCCGCCCTGACCCCGTGCCGCCCAAGCCTGAGGCGGCGCCGCCAGCGGTCGAGCCGCCGAAGCCCGCGCCCGCCAAGGTCGAGCTGGCCAAAGCTGAGCCACCAAAGCCGATCCCGCCAAAATCGCTGCCGGAAGTTGCCAAGCCGACCCCCAAGCCGGCCCCGCCGCCCGAGCCTGAGCAGACGCAGGAGACCGCGCGCCCCGAGACTGAAACGGCACCGACGACGGCGCCCGCCCCAGAGGAGCCGAAGCCAGTGGTGGTGGCGGCACCGCCGCCCGAGCCTGCGCGCGACGATGCCAAGCCTGTGGTGGCAAGCCCCGGCTTCACCGAGCCGGGGGCGGTGCTGCCAGCGCCGAGCGACGCTGCGCTGAAACAGGCCGATCCGGCGCCCGCCGATGCCGCCCCCGTCGCTGCTGCTCCGGCGAAGGCGCCGCCTGCCGCCGCGCCGGTTGGACGCGAGGATTCGATCCTCGCGCGGATCATCGCCAATATCGGCGTGCCCGCGCGCGAGCTTGACGTGCCGCCGGTGCGCCCGCGCGCGCCTGCGCCAGTCGCCGAGCCTGTGCCCACCAAGGCTGAGCCCGAGATCAAGCCGTCGCCGACGGCCACGAAAAAGCCCGAAAAGCCGATCGAGGTCGCCGCCGCCAAGCCGCCGGAGAAACCGGTCGACCCCAAGGTCGAAGCGCGCCGCAAGGCCGAAGAAAAGAAAAAGGCCGAGGAAAAAAAGAAAGCCGACGCCGAAAAGGCCGAAGCCAGGAAGCAGGCTGCGCTCGCCAAAGCGGCGCCGTCGCGCATCTGGGTGCAGGTCGCGGGCGGATCGAGCGAGGGCGATCTCGCGCGCGCCTGGGCCGCCGTCAAGGCCAAGGCCCCGGCGGCCTTCCGTGGCAAGCAAGGGTGGTCGACGCCGCTGCGCTTCACCAATCGCGTGCTCGCGGGGCCGTTCAAATCGAGCGCCGAAGCGCAGGCCTTCGTCAATGATCTGACCAAGGCAGGGGTCAGCGGCTTCGTCTTCACCAGCGCCGCCGGGCAGCAGATCGACAAGCTCGGCGGACAATGACCGCCCCCTACGCCGCCGATCCGGCGCGCAGTCGCGGGCGGCTGCACGCTGAGGCAAACCAGACCGCGCGGGGCCCGCGCGACGATTTCCAGCGCGACCGCGATCGCATCATCCATTCGATCAGCTTTCGCCGCCTGCGCCACAAGACACAGGTGTTCATGGCGCCCGACGGCGACCATTTCCGCGTCCGGCTGACCCACAGCCTGGAGGTAGCGCAAATCGGCCGGACGATCGCGCGCGCGCTCGGACTGAACGAGGATCTGACTGAAGCGCTTTGCCTCGCGCATGACATTGGCCATCCGCCGTTCGGACACGCCGGGGAGGCCGCGCTGACGGACGCGCTGGCCGGGCAGGGCGGGTTTGACCATAATGGCCACACGCTGCGCGCGTTGACCGCGATCGAGCATCCCTATCCGCGCTGGGCGGGGCTGAACCTCACCTGGGACACCCTCGAGGGGTTGGCGAAGCATAATGGCCCGGTCGCCGCACCCGGCTGGGCGCTGGCCGAAGCCGATCGCCAATTCCCGCTCGATCTCGCGCACTGGCCGAGTCTGGAAGCGCAGGTCGCGGCGATTGCCGATGACGTCGCCTATGACAATCACGACATCGATGATGGCCTGCGCGCGGAACTACTGACGCTCGATCAAGTGCTGGCGGTGCCGTTGGTCGCGCGGCTGTGGGACGAGGTGCGCGCGCGCTTCGCTGATGTCGCGCCCGAACGGCTGATCGGTGAACTGATCCGCACCCAAATCGGCGCGATGGTCGGCGATCTGATCGCGACCTCGCGCGCCAAAATCGCTGCCGCGCGGATCGTGACGGCAGATGATGTCCGGGTGGCGGGTCAGGCGTTGATCGGCTTTTCGGCGGCGATGCGCGAGGACGAGCGGCTGCTGAAGCGCTTCATGTACCAGACGCTCTACCACCACCCGCGCCAGATCGAAGCGGCGGAAATTGCGCGCGGCGTCGTCGCGGGGCTGTTCGCCGCTTATGATGCCGACCCTGCGCTGATGCCGGGTGAGTGGACCGCGCGGCTGCCCGCCGCCGAACCCTGGCGCAGTCGCCATATCGCCGATTTCATCGCGGGGATGACCGATCGCTATGCAATTGGCCGCTACCGCGCGGCGGTGGGGCCAATCGATTTGCCCGACGGATTCTGACAAACTTCTGCGACAGCGCGGGCGTAAGGATAACTTCGCGCTGAAGGGACTCACCTGTGATCCGTTCGTGCTGAGCTTGTCGAAGCACCGTCCTTCTTTTTCAGCGGGTGGAAAAGAAGAACAGCCCTTCGACAAGCTCAGGGCAAACGGGGCAGGGGCAACTTCGGCCCAGGACCGCGCGCGGCGCGGCCAGTCGAACGCACTGAACGGAGTCTGTCCCCATGTCGGCTGCCAATATTGCGCTCAATCGCTTCGGGCTTGGAGCAAGGCCCGATCAGCCGCTGCCCGGTGATCCCAAGGCCTGGCTGGTCGGCCAGATCGCGCGGTTCGATCCGCGCCCGCCGCTGATTGCCGCCGCGCCGACGCGCGCGGCGATTGCGGCGGAGCTGGCGCAATATCTCAACGAAATCCGCCCGATGCTTCAGCAGCAGCGCCGCGCGCAGGGTGCCGCCGCTGCGCCGCCGATGCAGACTCCGCCCGCGATGAGCGACGCGATGGCGCCCGCGCCGTCGATGGCGCCGGCTGGCGAGGCACCCGATCCGGTCAAGCAGGCGCGGCAGTTTATCGGCCGGCAAGGCCGCGACTATTACGCCAATCTCGTCGGCGCGCGCGCGAATGTCGCGATTGCGAGCGACACGCCGTTTATCGAGCGGATGGTGCATTTCTGGGCGAACCACTTTGCCGTCTCCGCCGACAAGCTGACGGTCGTGGGGATGGCCGGGCTGCTCGAATTCGAAGCGATCCGCCCGCATGTCACCGGCAGTTTCGCGGCGATGCTGAACGCGGTCGAGCGGCATCCAGCGATGCTGCTCTATCTCGATCAGGCCGCGTCGATCGGCCCGAACAGCCCGGTCGCCCAGCGCGTCGGGCGGTTCGCGCCCAATCGCAAGATCGGCCTCAACGAAAATCTCGCGCGCGAAATCATGGAGTTGCACACGCTCGGCGTGCGCACCGGCTATAGCCAGGCCGATGTCACCGAATTCGCCCGCGCGATGACGGGGTTCAGCGTGGCGGGGCTCAATCGCGGGCCGATCTCGCGCTTTGCCGGAACGGCGGGCGCGCCCGGTGACTTTGTTTTCGCAGGGCCGATTCATGAGCCCGGTGCGCGCGTAATC
Source organism: Sphingomonas sp. (assembly GCF_019749955.1). Taxonomy (GTDB): domain Bacteria; phylum Pseudomonadota; class Alphaproteobacteria; order Sphingomonadales; family Sphingomonadaceae; genus Sphingomonas. The sequence goes on along the minus strand of NZ_JAIEPC010000098.1, from coordinate 21,318 downwards.
ATGGGCAAGCGTTATGACCAGAGCGGGGAAGCGCAGGCGCAGGCGGTGCTCAACGATCTCGCGGTGCATCCGGCGACCGCGCGGCACATTGCGACCAAGCTCGCGCGGCATTTCACGGGCGACACGCCGCCGCCCGCGATGGTCGCGCGGCTCGAAGCCGCCTTCCTCAAATCGAGCGGCGATCTGCCAACGGTGTACCGTGCACTGATCGCTTCGCCCGAAGCCTGGACCGATGCGCCCGCCAAGTTCAAATCGCCGTGGGAATGGACCTTGTCGACGATGCGCGCGACCGGCGTTGGCGTGCTCCCCGCGCTGCAAGTGACGGGCATGCAGACCCAGCTCGGCCAGCCGGTGTGGCGGCCAGGATCACCCGCAGGCTATGACGATATCGACGGCAGTTGGGCCGGGCCCGACGCGGTGATGCGCCGCGTTGAAATCGCCCAGCGGATGGCCGCGCGGGCAGGCGGGGCGATCGATGCGCGTGCGCTGGCGCCCAAACTCTTCCCCGATGCGGTGAGCCCAGCGACCAAAGCGGTGCTGGCGGGTGCCGACAGCCCGACCCAAGCGCTCGCGCTCTTGCTTGTCGCCCCCGAAATGATGCGGAGATAATGTGATGATCGACCGCCGTTCCTTCCTCGTCACCGGCGCCACGGCTGCCGCTGCCATGAGTTTCGCCCCGCGCATGGCCTTTGCTCGCGCGGCGACCGACCGCCGCTTCGTCTTCATCATCCAGCGCGGTGCTGCCGATGGGCTGCACACGCTCGCGCCAATTGGCGACCCGGCCTATGCCGCCGCGCGCGTCGGGCTGGCGGAGGAATTTGCTGCCGCGCCCCGGCTCGACTCCATGTTCGCGCTGCACCCGGCGATGAAGACCGTCGCGGGCCTTTATGCCCAGAAGCAGGCGTTGTTCCTGCATGCGACTGCCTCGCCCTACCGCGACCGCAGCCATTTCGACGGGCAAAATGTGCTCGAGACGGGGGCGGCGGGGGCCTATCAGGTCAAGGACGGCTGGCTCAACCGGCTGCTCGGCGCGCTGCCTGCTGACGAAGCCAAAGCGATTGCGGTGGCGGTGACGGTGCCGCTCGCGCTGCGTGGATCGCATGACGTCGCTTCCTACGCGCCCTCGGCCTTGCCGCAGGCGAGCGACGATCTGCTCCAGCGCGTCGCGATGCTGTACGAAGGCGACAAGCAGCTCCACGCGCTGTGGAGCGAAGCGATCGACACGCGCAAGCTGACGAGCGACATGGCCGCGGGCAACGGCCGCAATGCGGTCGCGACCGGCGCGCTCGCCGCCAAGCTGTTGGCGGCCCCCGGCGGCGCCAAGATCGCGATGATCGAAACCGGTGGTTGGGACACGCATGCGCAACAGCGCGGGCGGCTGGCCGGGCAACTGACCGGGCTCGACGGGATGATCGGCGCGCTCCAGACCGGGCTTGGGCCGCTCTGGGCGAACACGGTGGTGCTGGTGGCGACCGAATTCGGGCGGACGGTGGCGGTCAATGGCACCGGCGGCACCGATCATGGCACCGCGTCGGCGGCGATGCTGGTCGGCGGCGGCGTGAAGGGCGGGCGGGTGCTGGCCGATTGGCCGGGGCTGGGCGCCTCGGCGCTGTACGAAGGCCGCGATCTGAAACCGACGACCTCGCTCGACGGTTTTATCGGCGGGGCGGTTGCGGGGCATTTCGGCCTCGATCCGGCGCGGATCATGCCCGCGCTGTTCCCCGGCGCGCAGGCGAGGGCGATCGAGGGGTTGGTTTGACGACTAGCGCGTGCACGGCCCCAGCGCGCCGAGGATGAAGCGATAATCCTCGGCCGCTACGCGCTGATCGGCGGGTTCCATCGATGCCAGCGCGGCGCCGGGCAGCGACCGGGGCAGGCCGCAGGCGAGGCGATACCAGAGCAAGGTATCGCGCGGCGGGGGGGCGGCGGCTTCGTCGACGATTTCGCTGAGCGCGACCGCCCAGCGCGGCGCTTCGCCCGGCTGACGGATCACGCTCAGCGATACCGGTCGCCTCGTTTCGGTTTGCAGGAAGATTTGCGTCTCACCGGCGCCCGGCAGCGTTCCTGCGACATGAAAGGCATTGCCGACACCGGTGATGCGCGGCGGCGCATCGGGGGCGATTGATTCGGTGATGATGCGTCGCGTCAGCGCTTCGGCAGGCGCGGACCAGTCGCGCTGCGAATCGGCGCCGGTCAGCTGGACCTGATTCGTTCGCCCGGCGATCGGCCGGGCAAAGGCCAGCACGCGGCGCTTGGTCAAGCGCGGCAACCGGCCACGCGCATCGGGCGCGACGTCATAGAGCCAGCCGATCCGCGCAGGCACCGCTTCCTTGCCGCGAATCAAGGCGATAACATCGGCTTCGATGTAGAGTCGCACATAGCCCGGCGGGGTGCCGATCGCCTGCGGACCGTCGAGCTTTACCGCACTTCGGATCACCGAATCGATCACCAGTGGTGACCGCAGCACCAGATCGGTGATGTCGGCATATTGGGGAGACACAACAGGCTGAACGCCCGATGTACGCGGCGGCACCTGTCCGGCGACGGCGGCAAAAGGGACCAGCGCGAGCGCGGCAAACGCCCGGAAAGCGGCGATTCTTGGAACGATCCTCATGCCGATGGCGTTAACGGATCGGGTCTTTGTTATACAGAAATAATTCTGCCACGCGTGGATTGTACAAATGTTGCGCCTGACAAAGCGTTTGCGTCCCTTCAGACGGGACGATAGAGACTTGGGCCTTGGTTGAGGATATAATGGCTCACAGCCAGACTTCGGCGTGCCGCGACGGCCGGCAAGCCGATTTCACAATGGCTCGGGCAAACCGGGAGTTTCGTACCTGAATGGCTTATGCAGACCGGCAAGATAACGGTACAAGGATAGTCGCGGCGGTTCTCGTCGCGATCCTCATGGCCGCATTGGGATATGCTTTCGTCACCGGCCTTGCGTATCAGTACGTCAAGAAGGCTGCCGAAAAGCTCAACACGTTCGACGTCGCGCCGCCACCGCCGCCGCCGCCGCCGGAAGAGCCGCCACCACCGCCGCCGCCCGATCAGCCGCAGACACCGCCGCCGGTCGTCTCGCCGCCGCCGATCGTGCAGAATCCCAATCCGCCACCGGTGCAGATCCAGACGGTGACGACGCCGCCGCCGCGCATCAATCTGACGCCGATCGCGGCGCCGCCAGCGCCGCCCGCGCCGCCAGCGCCGCCCGCGCCGCCTGCGGCCCCGCCGAAGCCAAGCTTGGGCGCGAAAGCAAAGCTGCGCGGCAATGCGCAAGACTACTTCTCGCCAGATTATTATCCGGCGGAGGCAAAGCGTCTGAACGTTCAGGGTCGAGTTGGAATCTCGCTCGTCATCGGCCCTAACGGTCGGGTATCTTCGTGCCGGGTAACTAACGCGAGCGGCAGCGGTCAGCTCGACGAGACGACGTGCCGGATTGCCACGCGGTCGCTGCGCTTTGATGCGGCCAAGGATACCGACGGAAATCCGGTCGAATCGACAACGGCGATGACGATCCGCTGGCAGTTGCAAGACGAATAACGAACCGCGCCGATGCGGTGGCGAGCCTGCCGCATCGGCGCATTTATTTTTGGCCAAGATCGACTGAATTCAAGATCGACCAAATTAGGGAAAGAAAGCTATGCTCACGTTCATTCTCGCAGCCGGCGGCGCTGCTGCTAAAGAGGACAAGTACGGTCTGACGGCCGCACTGCGCGAAGGCGGCCTTGTGTCGCAGTCGACCTTCGCCATCCTCGTGATCTTCCTTTTCGTTTCGCTCTACATCCTGTTCACCAAGCTGTTCGAACAGAACAAGGTGATCAGCCAGGGCAAGCGCATTCGTGAAGGCTTCTGGAGCTCGGCCAGCCTCGCTGAAGGCGCCGCCAAGCTCGACAAGAATTCGGCCTATCGCCAGATCGTTGATGACGGTCTTGCCGCGCAGTCCCAGCACATGCTGCTGACCGATTCGGTCGAAGCGCATGACTGGGTGCATGGCTCGCTCGCCCGCTCGGAAGCGTCGATCAACTCGGCGCTCAGCGGCGGCCTCGCCTTCCTCGCGACGGTGGGTGCGACCGCGCCGTTCATTGGTCTGTTCGGGACCGTGATCGGCATCTATCGCGCGCTGATCAAGATCGGTCTGTCGGGCGATCCGTCTATCGACAAGGTCGCCGGCCCGGTCGGTGAAGCACTGATCATGACCGCGCTCGGTCTCGTCGTCGCGGTGCCGGCGGTGCTCGCGTACAACTGGCTGCAGCGTCGTAACAAGGCGATTGCCGAAGATCTCTCGGGCTTCTCGAATGACGTGCTCGGCTATATTGCTTCGGACGGCAAGGTGCGCCCGAAGGTTGCCGCACCCAAGGGCGGCGCGACCACGCCGAAGCCTGCGACGCCGGCCAAGCCGACGGCGGCCTGATCGCTCACTGGCGCGGCGCCCATTGATCTGCGGATCGGGGCGCCCCGCCGGTGCGATGGTCTCGCGACCGAAGTCCAAAGAATAGGATAGCTTGCAATGGCGATTAGTGTTGGCGGAAACACCGCCGATAAGCCCGTGTCGGACATCAACACGACGCCGCTGGTCGACGTGATGTTGGTGATGCTGATCATCTTTCTGATCGCGGTTCCGGTCGTCGTTCAGAACGTGAAGGTCAAGCTGCCCGACGTGCGATACGACCCAACGGCGACGAAGCCCGAAAACGTCTCACTGGTGGTGCGCGGAGGCCCCGGCGACACCTGCGAAGTCTTCTGGAACCGGATCCCGGTAACCAGCAAGGAATTGCTTGATCGTGCGGTTGAGAAGCTGAAGTTCGAAATCAACCGCCAGGGGGGCCCCACCGCCGCCGGCGTCGAACTGCCCGAAGCGCATATCCGCGGCGACGTCGATACGCCCTATCGGTGCATCGGCGGGACGATCTACACGATGCAACAGGCTGGCTTTGCGAAGGTGGGCTTCATCTCGCAGCCGCCCGCAGGCACATCCGATACCGAACGCTGATGCGCTCGCCCAGATTTAGGAGTTACACACTATGTCGATGAGCGGCGGCTCCGATGATGGCGAGCCGATGATGGAAATGAACACGACGCCGTTGATCGACGTCCTGTTGGTGCTCCTCATCATGTTCATCATCACCCTTCCAATCCAGACGCATGCGGTGAAGGTCGATTTGCCGCAGAACAATCCGAATTCGGTGCAGGTCAATGCGGACAAGAACAAGGTGTCGATCGATCCGACCGGCGTCGTGGCGTGGAACGGCCAGCCGGTCGATGACGTGACGCTGCGTCAGTTCCTCGATCAAACCAAGACGATCGACCCCGAACCAGAATTGCATTTCCAGCCCGATCCGGCGGCGCGCTACGAAGTCGTCGACCGAATTCTGGCGGTGATCAAAAAGTCGGGCGTCGGCAAGCTGGGCTTCATCGGCAACGAACAATATCGCAACGATTTCTGATCGATCGCGATCTGGATGACGTTCAAAGGGCGGTCCTGCGGGGCCGCCCTTTTTCGTTCGAGCGCCGCCCGACCGCCCGCGTGCGGCAAAGCGCCCATCAAGCAGGAAGCGCTGTCTCAGTTTAGGCCGCGATGGCGCCAAGGCGGAATCACCCACCATCCGTTCGTTTCGAGCGAAGTCGAGAAACAGGCCAAGTGCGCGGCGCAAACTGTTTCTCGACTTCGCTCGAAACGAACGGGTCGCAGTTGAGTGATCAGGCTCAGAAGCGTGATCAGGCTCACAGCTTGGGCAGTGTCACCCCGCGCTGGCCCATATACTTGCCCGCGCGGTCGGCATAGCTGACTTCGCACGGCTCATTGCCTTGCAGGAACAGAAACTGGCACGCGCCTTCATTGGCGTAGATGCGCGCCGGGAGCGGGGTGGTGTTCGAGAATTCGAGCGTCACATGCCCCTCCCAGCCCGGCTCGAGCGGGGTGACGTTGACGATGATTCCGCAGCGCGCATAGGTCGACTTGCCGAGACAAATGACGAGCACGTCGCGCGGCACCCGGAAATATTCGACGGTCCGGGCGAGCGCAAAGCTGTTGGGCGGGATGACGCAGCAATCGGTCTTCCGATCGACAAAGCTGTTCGAATCGAAATTCTTGGGATCGACGATCGCGGAATCGACATTGGTGAAAATCTTGAACTCGTCTGACACCCGCGCGTCATAGCCGTAGGACGACAACCCATAGCTGATGCAGCCGTCACGCTTCTGGCTTTCGACGAACGGCTCGATCATGCCTGAGCTCAGCGCCTGCTCGCGGATCCAGCGATCGGACATGATGGACATGGTGGCTTCCCCAGGTTGGACTTGGCGAAAAGCTTTCGCGGTTAAGGGGGCAAAGTGCAAGCGGGGGACCGCCGGGGAGATTGGCGGCGTTCCGGTTGCGCCGATATCCTCAGGCCGTCGGTGGCATCGCATGACGCGCGATCGCTGCCGCGTGAATCGCGGCGCAATCGATCAACGGAAAGGTACTGCTCGTGGCGTCGAACGCCAGCGCCAGATCGGTGCCGCCGAGCAGAATCGCGTCGCACCCGTCATCCGCCATCAAGCGATGCGCGGCGGTTTCGAAGATGGCCTTTTGCGCCGCGGTGATCGTCCCTGCGGTTGCCATCGCCGCATAGGCGGCATGGACGTCGTCAAGCTCGGGCTGACGCGGCGCAATCACGTCGGCGCTGGTGATCCCCCCGTAGAAGCGCGATTCCATCACGGTCCGCGTCCCGAGGACCCCGATCCGGGTGCAACCATGCGCCGCCACGTCTGTGGCGACTGCGTCGATCATGCTGATGACGGGGAGCGGCGACAGCGCGGTAAATGCCGTCCGACAGAAATGCCCGGCGATCGACGTCACCGCCACACAGCCGGCCCCGGCGCGCTGGAGTCGCGCGGCCAAGGCGGCAAAGATGGCGGCCTGATCCGCGTGGCGATCGGCCGCAAGATTGCCGAGCAAGGTCGGCGCGTCGGCATGGACCGTCGTCATCTCGAGCGCCGTATCCGCAGCGGAGAACAGCGCGATCAGTCGCCGTGTGTAATAATCCTGCGCGGCGGGGCCGATCCCGCCAATCAGTCCGATCTGCATCCTAGTCCCTTTCACCCGGTGCGATGATGCCCGTCGCCAGCGCGGGGCAAGATATCGAGCGATCGGCCCTGATCAACCGGGGGGCGCGCGGCTGGGGGCACAAAGCGCAACTGGCGACGAAGCCGCTCCCGCGAGGCATGACAGCGACACTTTGCCATGATCGTCCGAGACATTTCGTTGCCCCCGAAGATTGCTTTTGTTGCCGCCAAAATCGGCTTAAACCGGAGGCATGACGGCTTTCGATGACGCGACCTTGTCCTTCTATGCGAAGGAAGCGCCGCTTTACACCGCGTCCGGCACAGGGGGCATCAGCCGCCATTTGGAGGGCTTTCTTGCGCAGTTGAAGCCCGGTGCGGAGATCCTCGAGCTCGGATGCGGCGGCGGTCTCGACGCGGCGTTCATGATCGCGCAGGGCTTTGTGGTCTACCCCACCGATGGCACGCCCGAAATCGCCGCCAAGGCATCGGAGCGGTTGCAGCGCCCCGTCCGGGTGATGCGATTCGACGAGCTTGATGAGGTCGAACGCTATGACGCCGTCTATGCGTCGGCGTCGTTGCTACATGTTCCGTTGGTGGCGTTGAGCGGCATTCTCGCGGCCACACATCGCGCCTTGCGACCCGGTGGAACGCATTTTGCCAGCTACAAGGCGGGCGGGGTCGCAGGTCGCGATCGTTTTGGCCGCTATTTCAACTATCTGTCGCCCGATCAGGCCGATCGGCTCTATCGAGCAGCGGCGCCATGGGCCGATGTGCGGATCGAGGAAGCGATCGGCGGCGGCTATGACGGCGTCCAAGGCCCGTGGCTGAAAGTCACTGCCGCGAAGTGCTGAGCGCGGGTATGCGGCGCCTTAGCCCGGTCCAGGTCCCGCGCGCTACGCCATCCCCAAATTCGCCGGGCCGAATGCATGCGGGAGCAGGTCCGACAGGTTGAAGCTCGCCAAGGCGTCGCCACTCCCTCCGGCGCAGTGGATCACCAGGTCGCGGCCGCCGATTTGTGCGGCTTCGTTGAGCACCTGGCGGCAGCGACCGCACGGCGTCACCGGGTCGGCGCCTTGCAACCCCTCCGGCCCGATCATCCCGCCGATCACGCCGACCGCGACGATGTCGGCGAGCCGCCCCGAAGCGCTCGCGGTCGCGACCGCCACGGTCTCGGCGCAGAGCGAAAGGCCGTAGCTCGCATTCTCGAAGTTGGCGCCGGTCACGATGCTGCCGTCGCTCAGCAACAGTGCGGCGCCGACGTGGAAGCGTGAATAGGGGGCATGGGCGTGCGCGGCGGCGGCGCGCGCGGCGGCGATTAAGGTGGCGGCTTCGCTCATCTCATCCCTTGATATGGAGCACGCAGATCAGCGTGAACAGCCGCCGCGCCGTATCGAAATCAATGTCGATCTTGCCCTCAAGCCGCTCCTTGAGCAGTTCGGCGGCTTCGTTGTGGATACCGCGCCGGGCCATGTCGATCGTTTCGATTTGTTGCGGCGTCGCGGCGCGGATCGCCTGATAATAGCTGTCGCAAATCGCGAAATAATCCTTGATCGGTCGCCGGAAGCGCCCGAGCCCGAGGATATAGGTTTCGAGCGGCGTCGAATCCTCGCGCCCGATCGCGATGGCGAGGCGCCCTTCCTCGACGCTCAGCTCGATCCGGTAGGGGCCGGCATAGCCATCGGCATGTTCGCGTAACGGCTTGAAATAATTGCCCTCGATCAGATCGAAGATCGCAATGCGCCGCTCCTGCTCGATATCGGCGCTACGCCACAATATCGTGCGCTCGTCGAGCTTGACGTCGATGATCCGGGGATCGGCCATGACATCAGCCTATCGGGCGAACGCGCCGCCGAATCAACGCCCAAGCGCACGCGCACTTATCCACCGCAGATTGGCCGCGCCGGGTTGATCGCGACGGCGGGGACGCCGAAAAGGCGGCATGGCCACGCATCCTGTCGATCCCACCCCGCTAGTCGCGGTTCCCAAAAGCTTGCCGCAGAATGTCGAGGCCGAAGCGGCGCTGCTCGGCGCGATGATGCTCGACGAGCGGATTGCCGACGACATCGGTGACCGGCTGACCGAGGAGCATTTCTACGAGCCGGTCCATGGCCGCATTTTTTCGGCGATCAAGCGGCTGCGCGGTAACGATATGCGGCCAACGCCGGTGACGCTGCGCCCGCTGTTCACCGAAGACGAAGGGATGCGTGCGCTCGGTGGCCCCGCCTATCTCGCGCAGCTGACGGGCAGCGGGGCCGGGCTGATCGGCGCACGCGACTTCGCGACTCAAATCTATGACCTCGCGATGCTGCGGACCCTAGTGACGGTGGGCCGCGAGATGGTGGACCGCGCGACCGACACGTCGGAGGAAGTCAATCCGCGCAAGCAAGTCGAACTCGCCGAAGAGGCGCTGTTCAAGGTCGCCGCCGAGGGCAATAGCGAGAATGCGATCAAGAGCTTTGGCCAGGCCGCGACGATGGCGGTCAAAATGGCCGAGCGCGCGCTCAACGCCGGGGGCAGCCTGTCGGGCATCACGACGGGGCTCGAATCGATCAACACCAAGACCGGCGGGATGCACAAGTCGGACTTGATGATCCTCGCCGGGCGGCCGGGCATGGGCAAGACCTCGCTCGCCACCAACATCGCCTTCAACGCCGCGCAACGCTTCATGCGCGACATTGCCGACGGCATCCCCGCCGATCGCTCGGTTGGTAGCAAGGTCGCCTTCTTTAGCCTCGAAATGTCGGCCGATCAGCTCGCGACGCGCATCCTGGCCGAACAATCGCTGATCAGCTCGGAAAAGCTGCGGATGGGCAAGCTCAACAGCGCCGAAATGCAGCGGCTGGTGCAGGCATCGATCGAGCTGCAGAACCTGCCGCTGTTCATCGATGATACCGCCGGCCTGTCGATCAGCGGGCTGCACACGCGGATGCGGCGGCTGCAGCGCAAGCACAAGAATGAGATCGGGCTGGTGGTGGTGGACTACCTCCAGTTACTGAGCGGCAGCGGGAGCCGCGCCAGCGACAACCGGGTGCAGGAAATCTCCGAAATCAGCCGCGGGCTGAAGACGATGGCCAAGGACCTGAACGTCTCGGTGCTCGCGCTGTCGCAGCTCAGCCGCGCGGTCGAAAGCCGTGAAGACAAGAAGCCGATGCTGTCGGACCTGCGCGAATCGGGATCGATCGAGCAGGACGCCGATATCGTGATGTTCGTGTTCCGCGAGGATTATTATCTGGCGATGCAGGAGCCGAGCAAGCCAATGGCCGACAGCGCGCCCTCGGTCGGCCAGAAGCATGACGAATGGAGTCAGCGGATCCACGCGGTGCAGGGGCTATCCGAACTGATTATCGCCAAGCAGCGCCACGGCGCGACCGGCAGCGTGAAAATGGTGTTCGAGCCCGAGATTACGCGGTTCAGCGATTATGCGGGGCCGCAATAGGCGCTGATGAATTCATTCTCCCCCGTTCGTTTCGAGCGAAGTCGAGAAACAGGCCACGGGCGACGTCGCTTGGTGCCTGTTTCTCGACTTCGCTCGAAACGAACGGTGAGGATTCAAAGTCCCAAATTCAATCGCCGCTATTGCCGCCGCACGGGTGGGTTCTTGCCCGTTTCGATGATCAACCGCGTCAGCAGGTAAAGCCGGGGCGTGAGCGAATCGAGCTCGATATATTCCAGTTCCGAATGGAAACCGCCGCCGATCGGGCCGAGCCCGTCGAGCGCGGCGACGCCGCCTTCATAGGCCATTGCCGATTCGGACGCGCCGCCATTGCCGCCGCGCGCGATCCGGCGATCGAGCTCGGCATAGATGCGCTCGGCGAGCGTCGCGAGCGCTTGCGTCTGGGGGTTGTCGGGCAGCGGCGGATAGCTGATCTCGCGCTTTACCGTCACGACGGTGTCGGGGATGATCGTGGTCGCGGCATTTTTGCGGAACACCGCGTCGACGTCTTCACCTTGCGCCTTATCGCGGATGCGGACGTTGAATGTCGCCGATGCGTCTTCGGGGATGATGTTGTAGCGGCTGCCCGCCTTCATCAGCGTCAGGTTCGCGGTCACGCCGTCGCCGACCTTGGGCAGGCCATCGGCGAGCTGGATCTGGTGAATGAGTTCAAGCGCGGCATTGCGCCCGAGCTGCGGCGCGACTCCAGCATGCGCGGGGCGGCCCTTGACGGTGATGTCGAATGAATTGCTGCCCTTGCGCCACACGGTGAGGGTATCGGGTGCGTCGCCGGGTTCGAGATTAAGCTCGACATCGGCCGTCCCGACGAGCTTGGTGATCAGCCCACGCGTGCCCGGCGAGCCGCGCTCTTCGGACGTCTCGACGAGGAACGTGATCGAGGCGTAATCGTCGTGCTTCAATTGCGACAGCAGCTTGATCGCCATGATCCCTTCAACCACGCCGCCCTTTTCGTCGCCGACGCCGGGGCCATAGGCGCGCTTGCCGTCGGTGCTGAACGGACGCTTGGCGACAGTGCCGGGCTCGAACACGGTATCGGTATGCGCGATCAGCAGCACGCGCCCCTTGCCGCGCCCTTTGAGCGTCGCGACGAGATTGTGGGGATAGGCCGGGTTTTCGGCCGGGATGAGCGCCACGTCCATGCCGAGCGCGCGGAGTTGTTCGGCGACGAGTTCCTGCGCCTTTTGCCCGCTGACCTTGTCGCCCGTGCCTGAATCGATGTTGACGAGGCGTTCGAGCAGCGTGAGCTGTTCGGCGCGCAACGCCTCTGCCGCTTGCCACACCTTACCCGCCTGACCCTTGGGCGCGGCAAGGGCAGGTGAGGTCGCGATCAGGGCAGTGGCGAGCAACAGGGCGATCCGGCGCATGGCAATCCTTTCAGCGGGCAATGCCGCCAAGCTTGCCGCCTTTGGCGCGCGTGTCCAGCCCGGCAATCGCTGCCTATTGGTTGGTGCTGTTCGTCACCGGTGCAGTGTCGACGGCGTTGTCGGCGGCGGGCGCGGTGACATTGCCGGTATCGACCGCGTCCGGCCCGTCGCACGCGAGGATCGTCTCACTTTGCTGGCCGCGTCCATCGACGACGGTAATCTTCGCTTTCTTGGGGCAGGTGCGATCGCTGATAGTGAAGCTGATCGCGCGGTCGGCGCTGTTGATCGACGTGCCTGCTGCCTGGCCGTCAGCGGTGAGGAGGCCGATGAATGGGGCCGTGCCGCCCTCGATGCCGACCACCACCTTGCCGTCGGCGAAAGACGATTTGACCGACAGCGGGGTTACCGGACTTGCGTTCGTGCCCGCAGAGCCGAAGTAAAAACCCGTCACCGTGCCGAACGTGCCCGCGAAGACGAGGAACACTTCGCGCGCGAGGCGATAGCGAGTGTTGAGTTCGTCGGGATCGCCCGCACCATAGAGCGCGCGCGCGATCATCAGTCCCCCGAAGGCGAGCATGCTGACGATCAGCGTCAGCACGAGGATAAGCCGCGTCCCTTCGATCGTGAAGCGCTGGGCGATCGGCAGTATCGCCAAATATTGATAGACGAACCACAGAAAAATACTGAGGCCGATAAGCAGCGTGCCGGGGATGATGAACGAGTCCCACCATCTTGGCGCCGGTGTCGTTGCTTCGTCGGCTGGATCATTTGCCATGTCATCAATCCCCCAATGGCAATCATTACCACTACCCTGAAAGCGATGCCACCAAAGTTGCCACCGTTTCGGTATGATTTTGCGCAGCGCCCCGGCTTGGGCTAAGCGCGCGGGCATGACGCTCTACACTCGCTTTACCGCGCATCTCGATGCTGCCCTTGACCGGATTCCCGAAGTCGCCGCGCTTGCCCGCAGCGGCGTGACGGTCGAGCCACCGCGCGACACCAGCCACGGCGATCTCGCGACCAATGCCGCAATGGTGCTCGCCAAGCCCGCAGGGATGGCGCCGCGTGCGCTGGCGGAGCGGATCGCGGCCGAACTCGGCACGCTGAGTGAAGTCGCCTCGGTGGCGATCGCCGGGCCGGGGTTTATCAACCTGACGCTGGGCGAGGATAGCTGGCGGAGCGAGTTGCGCACGATCACCGGCGAAGGCGCTGACTATGGCCGCGTGACGCGCGCCGATCCGATGACGATCAACGTCGAATATGTCTCGGCCAATCCGACGGGGCCGATGCACATGGGCCATTGTCGCGGTGCCGTGGTCGGTGATGCGCTGGCGAGCCTGCTCGAATTTTCGGGCAACAAGGTCGTGCGCGAATATTATGTCAATGACGCGGGCGGGCAGGTCGATGTGCTCGCGCGCTCGGTCCACCTGCGCTACCGCGAGGCGCTGGGCGAAACGATTGCGATCCCGGAAGGCCTGTATCCCGGCGACTATCTGGTGCCGGTGGGCGAGGCCTTGGCCGCCGAGTTTGGCGACCGCTATGTCGCGGCGCCCGAAGTCGAGTGGCTGGTGCCGTTCAGGACGCATGCGGTTGCGGCGATGATGGACCTGATCAAGGCCGATCTCGCGCTGCTCGGCATCCATCACGATCTCTTCTCGTCCGAGGCTGCGCTGCAAGCCGCTGGCAAGCCCGAGGCGGCTGAGGCGACTTTGCGCGCGCGCGACCTGATCTATGACGGTGTGCTCGAAGCGCCCAAGGGGCAGGAGCCCGAGGATTGGGAGCCCGTGGTGCTGCCGCTATTCCGCTCGACGCAGTTCGGCGACGATCAGGACCGACCGATCCGCAAGTCGAGCGGCGAATGGACCTATTTCGGCGCCGATCTCGCCTATCATTTCCAGAAGAGCCAGAGCGCCGACCAGTTGATCGACATTTGGGGCGCCGATCATGCCGGGACGGTCAAGCGGATCACCGCCGCCGTGCAGGCGCTGACCGAAGGCAAGACGCGCTTCGACGTCAAGCTCGTCCAGATGGTGCGGCTGCTGCGCGGCGGCGAACCGGTGAAAATGTCAAAGCGCGCGGGCAATTTCGTCACGCTGGCGGACGTGGTGCGCGAAGTCGGCAAGGATGTCGTGCGCTTCACGATGCTGACCCGCAAATCGGATGCGCAGATGGATTTCGACTTCGCCAAGGTGGTCGAAGCTTCGAAGGACAATCCGGTCTTCTACGTTCAGTACGCGCATGCCCGCACGCGCTCGCTCGCGCGCAAAGCTGCCGAGGCGGGGATTTCCGCCGAGGGCGCCGATCTGACGCTGCTCGATGCCGAGGAGCTGGCGCTGGTCAAATTCGCGGCGCAATTCCCGCGCCTCATCGAGATTGCCGCCGCCGCGCGCGAGCCGCACCGGGTGGCTTTCTATCTCTATGATCTGGCCGCGGCCTTCCATGCGCAGTGGAATGTCGGCAACGACCGCCCCGAGCGGCGATTCCTGATCTTGGACAACCCTGCGCTTACCGCCGCGCGACTTTATCTTGCCGATGCGCTAGGACAGGTGATCCGCAACGGCTTGGCGATCATGGGCGTCGAGGCGGTAGAGGAGTTGAATTGATGGCAAGCAGCAGCGACACCGTGCACGACGAAGAGCGTCTGCCCTGGCTCGAAACCGCCGACGAAGACTATCAGGAGCGCCCGTCGATCATGCGGATGCTGCCGCTGATCATGGGCGGGCTGGTGCTGATTGCGCTGCTGGTGTTCGGCTATGTCGCGCTGAGCGGTGGCGGTGGCAAAGTCGACGGCAACGGCCAGCTGATTGCCGCGCAGGAAGGCGATTACAAGGTCAAGCCCGAAGACGCCGGTGGCCGCAAGGTCGAGGGCGAGGGCGATACCTCCTTCGCCACGAGCGAAGGCAAGGGGCCGAAAAACGCCAAGATCGACCTGAAGCAAATGCCCGAAGCGCCCGTCACGCTCCGCGGCGGCAAGCCGATTCCGGCGGGCACATCGAGCAGCGCGCTGGTGCAATTGGGGTCGTTCCCGACCGCTGCGGCGGCCAATGGCGCCTGGGCAGCGGCATCGAAGCGTTTCGCTTATGTCGCGCCGCTCGGCCATTCGGTCGAGCAGGCCGCCGTCAATGGCCGCACGGTGTTTCGCCTGCGGGTCAATGCCGGCAGCGCGAGTGCGGCGACCGAGCTGTGCGGCAAGCTGAAGGTCGCTGGCGAAGCCTGCTTCGTCCCGCCGAACTGATCAACGCGGGGTGCTGATGAAGCCGGTAATTTTCGGGCTGAGCGGCCTTTCGCTCACGGACGACGAGCGCGCCTTCTTTGCCGAGAGCGCGCCGTGCGGGTTCATCCTGTTTCGCCGCAATGTTGAGAACCGGACTCAACTTCGCGCGCTAACTGACTCGTTACGCGCGCTGACCGGGCGCGACGATGTGCCGATCCTGATAGATCAGGAAGGCGGTCGGGTCGCGCGGATGGCGCCGCCCGAATGGCCGGCCTTCCCGGCGGGTCCCGCGTTTGATGCCTTGTACGAGATCGCGCCGATGTCTGCGATCGAGGCCGCGCGCGCCAATGCGCAGGCGATCGCGCTGATGCTGGTCGAGGTCGGGATCAACGTCGATTGCCTGCCGTTGCTCGACGTCGCGCAGCCCGATACGACCGACGCAATCAGCACGCGTGCTTATGGTCGCGAGCCGCAGCGGGTGGCGGCGATGGGTCGCGCGGTGATCGATGGCTTACGGCGCGGCGGCGTGGTCGGGGTGGTCAAGCATATGCCGGGGCATGGCCGCACGGTGGTCGACACGCATTATCATTTGCCGACGGTGACCGCGTCCGATGCCGAACTCGACATCGATCTCGCGCCCTTCATTGCGCTGAGCGACGCGCCGATGGGGATGACGTCGCATATCGTGTTCGAGGCCTGGGATGCCGCGCGGCCCGCGACGCTGTCGCCGGTAATCGTCCACGACATCATTCGCACGCGGATCGGCTTTGACGGGCTGCTGATGACTGACGACATCGACATGAAGGCGTTGAGCGGCACAGCCGGCGAGAAAGCGGCGGGGGCGCTGGCGGCAGGCTGCGATCTGGTGCTCGATTGCTGGGCGCGGATGGACGAGATGGTCGATATCGCGGGGCGGATCGGCGACATGCCCGACGCCTCCCGCGCACGACTCGACCGCGCCATGGCGACGATCAAGCCGGGCGAAGGCGATTTCGCCGAACTGATCGCCAAGCGCGACGCGCTGCTCGCGCTGGCCTGAGCGCCGGACACGTTTCGGGGTTGAGGGAATTCCTCCGACCCGTTCGTGCTGAGCTTGTCGAAGCACTGCTCTTCTTCTTCGAGGACGTCGCATAAGAAGGACGGCCCTTCGACAAGCTCAGGGCGAACGGTGCCAGGTGGGTGACTCAAGCAGAAGCGCCGCTACAGAACTTTCAGATACTCCAGCAGCGCCGTCTTCTCAGCGTCGGTCAGCGTCGTCCCGAATTCGTGGCCGCAACGGCTGTTGCCCGATCCGCGCGCTTCGCAGCCCGTGGTGGTGCGTGTATAGGCGCCGGGCTGCTGCGTGGCGAGGCCGACGCGGCTGGTGTCATAGTTTTGGCCGACCGCAAATGTCACCGGACGCTGGGCCGCAGGCTTGAGCAGATCGGCGAGCGACGGCACCGAGCCGTTGTGCAGATAGGGCGCGGTCGCCCAGATGCCGTAGAGCACGCGCGATTCATATTTGAACGTGTCGGTTGGCGGATTGACGGCATCCTCGCGGAAGGCGCCCGCGAGCGCGTTCTGCGTGTCGGCATTATTCTTTGGCGCGGCGCCCAGCCCGATGAAGCTGAGCTTTTGCTGCAGGATCGACCCGATCACGGAAAAGCTCAGCAGCTTGAACGCCGTCGTCGTCTTGGGGATCGGCGTGCCAACGAGGCGGAACTTGCCGCCTTCAAGCACGCCCGACTGTGCGTCGCGGCCGAGGATGGCATATTGGTGCGAGTCGGTGCCGACGTCCTGGATCGGCGTTGCCCAGGTCGCTTGAAAAAGCGGGCGCGTCACGCCGGGCTTTTCGGCATGGCAGGCAGCGCAGCCGCCGCTTTCGGTCGGGCGGCCGAAAATCGCCTTGCCCTGCGCCGCAAGCTGGGTGTTGACCGCGAACGGCCAGCGCGGCGCGCCGATTTTCTTGACCAGGCCTTCGAGCGACCCAAGCCCGCTGAAATTGGCCGAATTGCCTTTCAGGAAATTGACATTGCTGATCACCGTGCCCGATTTGACCGGGTGATAGACGCCGAACACGCCGTAAACCTCGCCCAGATTGCGCGCGAGGCCAAGCAGATCATTGCCATTGTCGGCAAAACCCGGCCACTGCGTCTTGTCCTGCTTGGGCGCGTTCCAGATGAAGGGATAGCGCACCGGCGCATCGGCCGTGCGGATATTGTCGGCGATCAGATAGGTCGGCGCCGGTCCCAGATCGAGCCCGGCCAGCCGGTTGAAGATCATGCTGACCGCGTCGAGCCGCCCGAGGCCCCAGAGATCGGCGCGCGGCAGGGCATTGGTGATCATCGCATTTTCGCGATCATACCAAGTCTGGACCGACAGCTTCAGATTATCGCGCTGCGCCTGCGTCGCGCCTGCGCCGAGCACGGCGGTGGCGAAATCACCGAACGCGGCATCGCTGGCGAGCGCTTTGCCAACGCCGCCGACCATATCGACGAGCAGCGCTTGAAAATCGACGATCGCCGGGCCGCCGTCGGCGCGGTAAGTAACATTATTCGCGACGATGTTGCGCGTGTGGCATGCCGCGCACGTCATCCCCGCCATCTGGTTGCCCGCAGGCCCCGCGAGCGTGAAGCCGATCGGCAGATTGGTGCCGCTGGGTGCAAAGGCGTTGGGCAAATAGCCGTAGCGCTGGAGCTGATCGAACAGGAATGGCTTGCCGTCGGGCGTCTTGATCGCGCTCAGCCAGGCATAGGGGATCATCTGTGAGCCCTGATCCTGGCTGTAGAAGGCGGTCCGGGTCGCGTTGGTCCAGGTGGGGCCCTGCGACAGATAGGCGACCGAGCTTTGCGCGGTGCCGGCGGTTGGCGAAGCGGCACCCGCCGCCATCGCGACACTGGCCAAGATGCGAGCGATCCGAGTTTTCATGGCACAACTCTCCCCAAGAGTGCGCGCATCTTGGGATCGACTTGCCGTGGCGAGCCGATGCCTTAATGCGTTACAAATTTGCCTTGTTTCGTAACCTATCACAGAGGTAGAACTTGGTCAATATTTATCATGGGCCGCATCGTTACTGGAAAATCAACTTGTTTTATTGCACTGCGGCACTGGATTTTTCCGAGACGCGACCGATCGGCGCAACGACTTTCGCTCAAGCGCAAAATCCGGCAAGGCTTGGGCGATGGACGCCGATCCCGATACGCTGACGCTCGACATTGATGGCTGGGAAGGGCCGCTCGACCTGCTGCTCGCGCTTGCCCGCACGCAGAAAGTCGATCTGCGGCAATTGTCGATCCTCGAACTGGTCGAACAATATCTGAATTTCATCGACCGGGCGCGCGCGCTCAAACTCGAAGTCGCGGCCGATTATCTGGTGATGGCGGCGTGGCTTGCGTATCTCAAATCGGCGCTGCTGCTGCCGCGTGATCCCGAGCAGGAACCGAGCCCCGAAGAACTCGCGCTGCGGTTGCAATTGCGGCTCGAACGGCTGAGTGCGATGCGCGAAGCGGGGGCGCGGTTGCTGGCGCGTGATCGGCTGGGGCGCGATGTGTTCGTGCGCGCCGCGCCCGAGGGGCTGAAGACGATCCGCACGGCGGCGTGGCAGGCTGACCTGTATGACCTGATCGAAGCCTATGGCCGGGTGACCGCCCGGACACGACCGGTGATGCATATCGTCGCCAGTCGCCCGGTGATGACGCTCGAAGCCGCGCTCGACCGCGTGGCGCGGCTGGTTGGCGAGACGATCGACTGGGCGACGATCGAGAAATTTTTGCCTGAAGGGGCGGGGGGGACTTTCCGCAAGTCAGCGCTGGCGTCGTCGTTTCTCGCGTCGCTTGAACTCGCGCGGCAGGGCCGGGTCGAGCTGCGCCAGCAAGCGCCGTTCGCGCCGCTCTATCTGCGGCGGCCGGCATGAGCGGCGATCCGGTCGATGACTATGTCCGCGCGGTCGAAGCCGTGCTGTTCGCCGCTGACGATCCGCTGACGGTTGAGGCGATCCGCGCGCATGCAGGGGAAGGCGATGTTCGCCACGCGCTGGTCGAGCTGGCCGCGCATTATGCCGGGCGCGGGATCGAACTCGTCCAGCGCGGCGACCGCTGGCATTTTCAGACCGCCGCCGATCTCGCCCATCTGCTCCGCCGCGACCGCGAGGAACCGCGCAAATTGAGTCGTGCGGGCGTCGAGACACTGGCGATCATTGCCTATCACGAGCCCGTCACCCGCGCCGAAATCGAAGCAATCCGGGGCGTGCAGATTTCAAAGGGCACGCTCGACGTGCTGATGGCGGCGGGGTGGGTGCGCCCGGCGGGGCGGCGCGAAGTGCCGGGGCGACCGTTGCTCTATGCGACAACGCCCGAATTTCTCGCGCATTTCGGCTTGATCAGCCGCCGTGACTTGCCCGGCATCGACGATCTGCGCGCTGCCGGACTGCTCGACCCGATCGATCTCGCTTTCGAACACGCCGAGGTGGCAAATGGCGAGGAAGACGCCTAGATAGGCGGTTAGAGCGTTTAGGAGAATGATCATGGGTGGTTTCAGCCTGATGCATTGGCTGCTGTTTGGTGGCGTCGCGATCCTCGTGCTGGGTGGCGGTCGCTTCTCGGCGATGATGGGTGATGTCGCCAAGGGCGTTAAGCAGTTCAAAAAGGGCCTGTCCGAAGAGGACGAAGACGGTAAGCCCGCGAGCCGGATCGACGCCAAGGCCGAGCCCGAGCCCGCCGCCAAGGACGGCTAAGTCCGCCGCATGTTCGGTGTTGACTCGTCCGAGCTGCTGTTGGTGGCATTCGTCGCGCTGGTGGTGATCGGCCCGAAGGACCTGCCCAAGGCAATGCGTGTGGTCGGCTATTGGGTCGGTCGCGGGCGCGGCGTGATGCGCCAGGTCCGCAGCGGATTCGATACGATGATGCGCGAAGCCGAGCTGAAAGAGCTCGAAGAAAAATGGGCGCAGGAAAATGAGCGCATCATGCGCGACACCGCGCTCACGCCGTCCACACCCATGGTGCCGTTTGCGCCTGAAACCAGCGACGATGTCGATGCGCCGCCGGTGATGACGGCCGCGCCGGTGCTGACCGGGCCGCCACCGCCGAGCCTTGATGAGATCGATGCCGCGCTCGGCCTCCACCCCGATGCCAGCGTGCCGATCGAACCGCCCAAATGAACGCGCCGGCCAAAGATACGAGCGAAATCGACGCATCCCGCGCACCGCTGCTTGATCATCTGGTCGAGCTGCGGCGGCGGTTGATCTATTGCGTGATCGCGGTCGCGCTGGCGTTTGCGCTGTGCTTCGGCTTTGCGCGGCAGATTCTCGAAATCCTCGTCCATCCGCTCGTCGCGGCGGGGCAGAAGACGATCATCAACACCGATGTGTTCGGCGGGTTCTTCGTCCAATTGAAAGTCGCGTTTTTCGCCGCGATGATGATCGGATCGCCGGTGATCGCGACGCAGCTGTGGCAGTTCGTGGCGCCCGGGCTTTACCGCAATGAAAAACGTGCACTGCTGCCGTTCCTGCTCGCGACGCCGGTGCTGTTCACACTCGGTTCGTCGCTGGCCTATTTCATCGCCATACCGATTGCGCTCAAGTTCCTGCTGGGCTTTCAGGGCGATCTGGGCGGGGTGACGCAGGAAGCGCTGCCTGACGTCAACAATTACCTCGGCTTCGTGATGCAGTTCATGTTCGGCTTCGGGATTTCGTTCCTGCTGCCCGTGCTGCTGATGCTGCTCGAACGCGCCGGCATTGTTACTCGCAAGCAACTGATCGGCGCGCGGCGCTATGCGATCGTCGCGGCGGTCGGCATTGCGGCGGTGCTGACGCCGCCGGACATCGGGTCGCAGCTTTTGCTCGCGATCCCGCTGATCATCCTCTACGAACTGGCGATTATCGGCATCTGGTTCACCGAGAAACGGCGCGGGCGTGCCAAGCCGGTCACCGACGAAGCCTAGGCGCGCCGACCCAAGGCAAGGGAAAAAGATAGAGCGGTTTTCGATCAGTTTGGATCATATCCGCACGAGCTGAAGTAGTTGGCGCATTCGTCGGGCTGGAAGATATCGACGAGCCTGCCGATGAGGTCCCACAGGCCTGTCACGGTCCGCTCGCCGATTTTTCTGAGCATTGCCTTGAGCTTCGAGAACGCTTTTTCCATGGGGTTGAAGTCGGGGCTATAGGGTGGAAGGAACATCAGACGTGCGCCTGCCGGGCCTGTCAGGATTTCCGTGTGTGGGCGGGCGGTTGAACATTACGCCGCCATGGCTTTGATGAAGCGCTCGCC
>NZ_JAIEPC010000051.1 GCF_019749955.1 Sphingomonas sp. | reverse complement strand
AATGGCCAGGTCGCGCTCGGGCTGGTGACGTGGCTGAGCTACAAAAACCCGCATCTCTCGCCCTTCCACGAAATGCAGCGGTGGAAGACGCATCCGTCGATCGCGGCGATTCTGGCGGGGGGCAAGCGCGTTTCCTATGGTGCGCGCGCCATCAGCGATGGCGGGCTGCAATCGATCCCGCAGCTGGTGTTTCCCGGCGGTGCGCTGATCGGCTGTTCGGCGGGTTTCCTCAACGTGCCGCGGATCAAGGGCAGCCACACCGCGATGAAATCGGGGATGATGGCGGCAGAGGCGGCGTTCGACGCGGTGCAGGCCGGTCGCACCAGCGATGCGCTGGCCGCTTATCCGGCGGCGTTTGCGGCGAGTTGGGTCCACAAGGAATTGTCGATCGTCCGCAACGCGCTGCCGCTGATAGAAAAATACGGCATGATCGTCGGCGCTGCTTTCGGGACCGCGACAATGTGGCTGGAGAGCTGGGGCATCAAAATGCCGTTCACAATGGGCCATCATGCCAATCATGACGAGCTGTGGCGGGCCGATCTGGTGCCCAAGATCGATTATCCCAAGCCTGATGGCGTGTTGACGTTTGACCGCCTCTCGTCGGTGTTCCTGTCGAACACCAATCATGAGGAGGATCAGCCGATCCACCTGACGCTGAAGGACCCGAACGTCCCGATCGCCTATAACCTGCCGATGTATGACGAGCCGGCGCAGCGCTATTGTCCGGCGGGGGTGTATGAGGTCGTCGGTGCGGAGACGGGCGATCCCAAGTTCGTGATCAACGCGCAGAATTGCGTGCATTGCAAGACGTGCGACATCAAGGACCCGACCCAGAACATCAACTGGGTCGTGCCCGAAGGCGGTGGAGGCCCCAATTACCCCAATATGTAGGCGTATCGCGTTTGTGTTTATGGCTGTCGGCCTCGCCGTACCCGCGCAGGCGGGGGGCGATCCGGGCGATCTCGCGGCCTATGTTAGGGCGCGGGCGGCCGATGCCGATGGCCGGGGGGACCGGGCGGCGGCGGATTATGCGCGCGCACTGGATGCGGCACCGGGCAATGTGGTGATCGCGATCCGCGCCTATCGCGCAGGATTGCAGGCGGGCGATGACGCATTGGTGACGCGGGCGCGCGCGGTGCTCGAGAGCGCCGATGTCGAACCCGGCGATACCGCGCTGCTCGCGCTGGCTGATGCCGTGCGCGGCGGCAACAACGCCGCGACACAAGCCGCGCTCACCAAAATCTCGGCAGGGCCGCTCGACTTTGTCGCGCCCCCGCTGCGCGCCTGGACGATCGTCGGTACTGACCCCAAGCGGGCGCTGGCGCAGTTCGACGGGCTGCCGCGTCGGTCGCTCGGTGCGCGCTACACCACCGAAGCGCGCGCGCTGATCACGCTGGCGGCGGGGCGCAAGCGCGACGGTGTGGTCGCAGTCGAAGCGCTGCTCGTCGCCGAGCCCGATGACCGCGACCTGCGGCTGAGCGCGGCGCAACTGCTGGTCGCGAATGATGGCGCGGCGGAGGCGCAGCAGTTGTTGCGCGAGAAGGACCGTATCGACGCGGCTGCCGCCACGCAGCCGATCGCGGCATTTGGCATCGCGCGCTTCTACACGCGGCTTGGCGCTGATCTGATCGATGAGGACACTGCGCCGCTGGCAATCGTGCTGGCGCGCGCGGCGTTGAAGCTCGATCCGCGCTATGATCGTGCCCGGCTGTTGCTGGCGCGCGCGCTGGCGGGTGAGGGCGCGCTGCCCGCGGCGCTCGGCGCGCTCGATATGATTACGCCCGACAGCGCGTGGTTCGGCGATGCGCAGACCGAGCGAGTCGCGCTGCTACGGCGCGCGGGGAAGACGGCCGATGCCTTGACGGCGGCGACCAAGCTCGCGGAGGCACCCGACGCCGATGTCGATGCACTGCGGCGTGAAGCCGATCTGCTGATGGCGAACGCGCGTTATGGCGATGCGGCGCTGGTCTATCGACGCGCGATCGCGCGGGCGGGGGGAGATGCGGGGTGGTTGCTCTATCTTCAGGCCGGCAGCGCGCTCGACCGGGCAGGGCGTTGGCGCGAGGCGAAGCCGCTGATCGAAAAGTCGGTCGCGCTTGCCCCTGATCAGCCAATCGCGCTCAACTATCTGGGCTATGGTGCGCTCGAAAATGGCGGCGATATTGCCGAAGCGCGCAAGCTGCTCGAACGCGCGGCGGCGCTGCGGCCCGGGGATGATTCGATCCTCGATTCGCTGGCCTGGTCCTATCTGCTCGGCGGCGATGCGTCGCGCGCGTTGCCCCTGCTCGAACGCGCGGCGGAAGGCTCGCCCGACAACGGCACGATCAGCGAGCATCTGGGCGATGCCTATTGGCATGTCGGTCGCCGGTTCGAGGCGCGCTATGCCTGGGCCGCCGCCAAGCTGCTCGCCAAGGATGACGATGCCGCGCGGATCGCCGCCAAGATCGCCAACGGACCTGCGCAGCGCTGACATGATCATCGACGAAGTCGCGCCCGCCAAGATCAATCTGGCGCTCCACGTCCGCGCGCGGCGCGACGATGGCTATCACGAACTCGAAACATTGTTCGCCTTTCTGCGCCACGGCGACACAATCCGGGTCGAGCCGAGCGACACGGCGTCGTTCGCGCTGACAGGGCCGTTTGGAGCGGCGTTGCAGGGCGAGGGCGACAATCTCGTCACGCGCGCGGCGAGCGCTTTTGCGGCGCAGTTTGGCGGCGGCCCCTGGGCGATCACGCTCGACAAGCATTTGCCGATTGCGTCGGGCATCGGTGGTGGGTCGGCCGATGCCGCCGCGACGCTGCGCGCGCTGGCGCGGCTCGGCGGTGTTGCGACCGATGACGCGCGGTTGTTCGCGATTGCCGAGACGCTCGGTGCTGATGTGCCGGCCTGTCTGCTGGGGCGCAGCGCGGTCGGTACGGGCAAGGGCGAGCAGCTTGTGCCGATCGACGGGCTGAGCGGCGTGCCGGTGCTGCTGGTCAATCCCGGCGTTGCGGTGTCGACCGGGGCAGTGTTCCGCCTGTGGGACGGTGTCGACCGGGGGCCGCTCGGCGAGGGGACGCTGCTGGCGCGGGCGCTGGCGGGACGCAATGATCTGGAGCCGATGGCCCGCACGCTGGCGCCGGTGATCGGCGATGTGGTGGCGCGGCTGGCGGCAATGCCGGGGGTGACGCTGGCGCGCATGTCAGGATCGGGTGCGACCTGCTTTGCGCTGTTCGATGACGAGGACGCCTGCGCCGATGCGGCGGTCGCGATCCGCCGCGAGCAGGCGGGCTGGTGGTGTCTCGAATCGGCACTCGCGTGACGCTTTTGCGTGCCAGCGCGGGACTAGCGCGGGCCCGTAGAGTCGCAATCGACGGCGATTGGGGATTGGCGCGACTCTTGCTGCGTGCGCCTTCAAGCGGATCCGTCGTCAACCCCGGCGCGTTCGCAGATGGCCCCCGTCCCCCGGGCGTCATTGGGGCCGAAGGGCAGTGACGTGGTCGCTGCCCTTCGCCAGCCCCGCCGACCCGCAGGTGAGTGCCGGGACCGGGCCGATCCTGCTGCTGTGCGATCACGCTTCGAATGCGGTACCCGACGGGATCGATCTTGGCATCGAGGCTGATCTGCTGGACCGGCACATTGCAATCGACATTGGCGCGGGTGATCTGACGCGGGAACTGGCGGCGCGGCTTGGCGCACCGGCGGTGCTGGCGACGGTGTCGCGGCTGGTGATCGATTTCCACCGCCCGCCCGATCACTCCGGCCTGATCCCGACGGTCAGCGACGGCCATGTGATCCCCGGCAATATCGGCGCCGACCGGCACGATCGGATTACCCGCTTTCACGCGCCCTATCACCGGACGATCGCGGAGCTGGTGAGGACCACGCGTCCGACGCTGATTGCCGCGATCCACAGCTTCACGCCTGCGCTTGAAACCGGCGGGGCGCCGCGCCCGTGGCCGGTCGGCATCCTCTATAACCGCGACACCCGCGCGGCTCGCCTCGCGATCGAGTTGCTCCGCGCGCAAGGCTTTGAGACCGGCGACAACGAACCCTATTCGGGGCGCCAGCTCAACATGACGCTCAATCGCCATGCCGAGGCGAGCGGCATCGCCAGCTTCGCGATCGAAGTCCGCAACGACGGCATCGAATCGCCTCAAGGTGTCGCGAAATGGGCCGATATCCTCGCGCCGATGCTGCTGGCGATCGTCGCAAGGCTGGCGCCGCCTGCCGGTACCGGGCTATAGCGCCGCCATGCGCTTGCTGATCCTTTTGCCACTTTTGCTCGCCGGGTGCGGGCAATCGAAGCCCGATGCCACCGTGCTGACCAAGGCCGAGGCGAGACAAGGCGCCGAGGCCGATGAGTCCGGACGGATCATGTGCGCGCGCGGCGGATCGAGCGATTTCGCGCGCGACTGTACCATTGATCGGGTGACGGGCCCCGACGGGCTGGTGCTGACAATCGGTCATCCCGACGGCGGCTTCCATCGCCTGCTCGTCACCAAGGATGGGCGCGGCGTGATTGCCGCCGATGGCGCCGAGACCGCCAAAGTCAGCATCGTTGGCGCCGACCAGATCGAAGTCGCTTTGGGGGACGACCGCTACCGGCTGCCGGCAACGGTCAAGCCGCGCAAATGATGTCGCTGGAGGGCGCGCCGATCGTGACGGCGGCCCAGATGCGCGCGGCTGAGGACATTGCCATTGCTGAGGGCACATCGGCGGCGACGCTGATGCAGCGCGCCGGGGCTGGGGTCGCCGATTGGGTGCGGCGGTTGGCGAGCGGGAGCGAGATATTGTTCCTGTGCGGCCCCGGCAATAATGGCGGCGATGGCTATGTCGCGGCGCGTATCTTGCGCCGTGAGGGCCTTGCTGTGCGCGTGGCGGCGAGCGGGGAACCGCGCACCGACATTGCGGCCGCCGCGCGGGCAGGGTGGGATGGGCCGGTCGAAGCGCTGGATGCGGAACCGGCGCCGGTGCTGGTCGATTGCCTGTTCGGCACGGGGCTGACCCGTGCACTCGATCCCGGCTTGGCGGCGCCGTTTGCACGGTTCGCGCGCGCGGCGCGTTTGGTGATGGCGGTTGATGTGCCGAGCGGGCTGGAGGCCGATCGCGCCGAGCCGCTGGGTCGCGTGCCGGATGCCCATCTGACGCTCGCGCTCGGGGCGCTGAAACCGGCACATGTACTGCAGCCGGGTGCGTCCATCTGTGGTGCGGTGAAGCTGGTCGAGCTGGGGATCGACGTGCCACGCCCGACACGCGTTGTCGCGCGGCCGGTGCTGAGAACGCCCGGCCCCTACGCGCATAAATATTCGCGCGGCATGGTCGCCATCATCGGTGGCGCGATGCCCGGTGCGACTGCGCTCGCGGGCGAAGCAGCCCTCCGCGCCGGGGCGGGTTATGTGGTGATGCTCGGCGGGCAGGGTGGGCCAGACGCCATCGTGCACCGCGCTTATGATGCCGCCGCGCTGGATGACAGGCGCATTGGCGCCGTGTTGGTCGGGCCGGGACTCGGCCGCGATGCGCGCGCGCGCGAGCGGTTGGCGGCGGCGCTCGCGAGCGGTCATCCGCTCGTGATCGATGGCGATGCGCTCCATCTGATCGACCCCGAAGCGCTGCGTACGCGCGCCGCGCCGGTGATCCTCACCCCGCATGCCGGTGAATTTGCCGCGCTGTTCGGCGAAGGCGCGGGCAACAAGATCGACCGCACGCTTGCTGCCGCCGTGCGGAGCGGGGCGGTGGTGGTGTTCAAGGGCGCCGACACGGTGATCGCCGCGCCCGATGGGCGGATTCGCGTGGCGTCAGATGCGCGCTGCTGGCTGTCCACGGCAGGGACGGGCGATGTGCTCGCGGGTGCGATTGCGGGGCTGCTCGCGGGCGGCCTTGATCCGCTATTCGCCGCCGAGGCGGGGGTGTGGTTGCATGCTGATGCCGCGCGGCGGCTGGGTGGCGCCTTCATTGCCGATGATCTCGCGCGGGCCATGACATCGGCTAGGGCAAGCATATGACCGACTCGGACCTGATCATTCGCGTCGCGGCCAAGGGCGATGGCGTCACTGCCGATGGCCGCCACGCCGCGCTCGCCGCCCCCGGCGACTGGTTGCGCGCCGACGGCAGCGTCGCGCCGGGGCCGAATCGGCAAGCGCCCCCGTGCCGCCATTTCCCGACGTGCGGCGGCTGTCAGCTCCAGCATATCGACGACGCCGCTTATGCCGATTTCGTGCGCGACCGGGTGATCGGCGGCTTGGCGGCGCAGGGATTGGAGACTGACGTGCGCCCGGCAATTGTTTCGCCGCCGCGCACGCGCCGCCGGGCGACTTTTCATGCCGAAAAATCGGGCAAGCTGGTGATCGGTTTCAGCGAAGGCGGCAGCCATGCGCTGGTCGACCTCAGCGAATGCCATATTCTCGATCCCCGGCTGTTCGCGCTGCTGGCGCCTTTACGAAAACTGCTGCCGCCGTTGATGCGGCCGAAGCGGCGGGTTGAGATTGTGATGACGCTGGCCGATCAGGGCGTTGATCTGCTGCTGCGCGGCGTCGAGGCCGATGGGCTGGCGGCGGCTGAGGCGCTGTCGGCATTCGGGCGGACGCAAGGACTTGCCCGGCTGTCGATCGACAGCGGGCTTGGCACCGAGACACGTTACGAGCCGATCGAGGCAACGGTGACGCTCGGCGGTCTCCCGGTGCCGTTACCGGCGGGGGCCTTCCTGCAAGCGACGCCCGAGGGTGAAACGGCGCTGGTTGCGGCGGTGCGCGAGGCGGTGGGTGACGCGGTGACGGTGGCCGATTTGTTCGCAGGGCTTGGGACGTTCACCCTCGCGCTGCCGGGGAAGGTTTATGCCGCTGAGGGCGCGCGCGACGCTTTTTTCGCGCTGAAGGCAGCGGCGGGGCGGGCGCAGCGGCCGGTGTTCGCCGAACACCGCGACCTGCTCCGCCGCCCGCTGATGCCCGCCGAACTCGACCGCTTCGCCGCAATCGTGCTGGATCCGCCGCGCGCGGGCGCGCGCGAACAGGCCGAGCAACTGGCGCTGAGCAGAGCGCCGGTCGTCGCTTATGTTTCCTGCAATCCGAGCAGTTTTGCGCGTGATGCCAAGACGATTTGTGAGGGCGGCTATCGGCTCGACTGGGTGCAGCCGGTCGGGCAGTTCCGCTGGTCGACGCATGTGGAACTGGTGGGGCGGTTCAGCCGGTAAAGAGCAGTGGTCAATTTCCGTTCCTGCCGTTTGCCCTGAGCTTGTCGAAGGGCTGTCCTTCTTTTTCCAACGGCTGGAAGAAGAAGGACAGTGCTTCGACAAGCTCAGCACGAACGGGGCAGGTGGTAGTGATTCAAGCTCAGGGATAATCCGCGCGCAGGAAGAAGAGGCCGTCGGGCGGGGCATTCAGCCCGAGCGCAGCGCGGTCGCGGGCTTCGAGCGCGGCGGTCATGTCGTCGGGCGTCCATTTGCCTTGGCCGACCAGCGCGAGGCAGCCGACCATTGATCGCACCTGATGATGCAGGAACGACCGGGCTGAGGCGAACATGCGGATGGTGTCGCCCTCGCGCACCACGTCGAGTCGGTCGAGCGTGCGCAGCGGACTGTCGGCCTGGCAATGCGCCGAGCGGAACGTCGTGAAATCATGCCGCCCGACCAGCCGCGCTGCGCCCGCCGCCATTGCATCGGCATCAAGATCGGCAGGGACGCGCCACGCGAGCCCATTGTCGAACGTCAGCGGCGCGCGGCGATTGGCGATGCGATATTCATAGTGGCGTGCGGTGCACGAAAAGCGCGCGTGCCAGTCGTCGGGAACGACCACGCAGTCGAGGATGGCGACCGGGGCGGGGCGGAGCAGGGCATTGAGCCCCTCCATCAGCCGGAACGGGGTGATCGCGCGGGCGATGTCGACATGCGCGCGCATCCCGCGAGCGTGCACCCCGGCGTCGGTGCGGCCGGCGGCATGCACGGCGGCGTCTTCGCGGACGATGCGGGCGATCGCTACCTCGATCGCCTGCTGGACACTGGGGCCGTGGGATTGCCGCTGCCAGCCCATGAAGGGGCGGCCGTCATACTCCACCGTCAGCGCAAAGCGTGTCACGCGAGCCGGGTGCCGGCGGGGATCGGGAAGCCGCGCAGCAGCTCGTCTGGCGTCATGACGCCACGTCCGGCGCGCTGGATGTGGAGGGGAATCAGTATTCCATGTCCACAAGCGACCTCCAGGGCGCCGCCAACGACGGTTCCCGGCGCGGCATCGATCGGATCGAGATGGAGATACGCACTCAGTAGTTTGACCCGCTCACCAGCATGCTCGAAAAATGCACCGGGCGCGGGATTGAACGCACGGACCTGGCGCTCGATCGCTTTGGCGGACTGCGTCCAGTCGATGCGGGCCTCGGCCTTGTCGATCTTGGCGGCATAGGTGATGCCGTCCTCGGGCTGGGGCACCGGCGGATAGCGCTCCAGGTCACCCAGTACTTCGACCATCAGTCGCGCGCCCATCGCGCTCAACTCGTCGGTCAGGTCGCCCGCCGTCTTACTGTTGATCGGCGTTGAATCGCGCAGGCGGACCGGACCGGTGTCGAGTCCGGCTTCCATGCCCATGATGCACACGCCGGTTTCGGCATCGCCCGCGAGGATCGCGCGCTGGATCGGCGCGGCGCCGCGCCAGCGCGGGAGCAGCGAGGCGTGGACGTTGAGGCAACCGAGCCGGGGCGCCGCGAGGATCGGCTTGGGCAGGATCAGGCCATAGGCGGCGACGACGGCAATATCAGCGTTGAGTGCCGCGAAATCGGCCTGTGCTTGCGGATCGCGCAGCGTCATCGGCGTGCGCACGGGGATGCCCAATGCCTCCGCCGCCGCATGGACCGGCGTCGGCGTCAGCGCCTTGCCGCGCCCGGCGGGGCGGGGGGGCTGGCTGTAGCTTGCGACCACGTCATGCCCCGCACCCACCAGCGCCCGCAGCACTGGCACCGAGAATTCGGGGGTTCCCATGAAGACGATCCGCATCAAGGCTCCATCAACGCTTGGCAGGGGGCGATGCAAGCCCTTATCTGTGAGCGATGGCATCCCCCGAAATCGAGGCGCTGACGCAGGCGCTCAGCAAGCTCCCCGGCCTCGGGCCGCGATCGGCGCGGCGCGCGGTACTCCATCTGCTCAAGAAGCGCGAGACCGCGCTCGAGCCGCTGCTGACCGCGCTGGCGGCAGTGTCCGACCGGCTGACGCGCTGTGCGACCTGCGGCAATGTCGACACCACTGATCCGTGCGGCATCTGCGCCGATCCGCGCCGCGACCCGCGCGCGCTGTGCGTGGTCGAGGAAGTCGCCGATCTGTGGGCGCTCGACCGGTCCCGGCTGTTTCCGGGGAAATATCACGTGCTTGGCGGCAAGCTGTCGGCGCTTGACGGCGTGCGGCCCGAGGATCTGAGCATCGACGCCCTCGTCCGCCGGATCGAGGCCGGCGGGATCGACGAAGTCGTGCTCGCGATGAACGCCACACTCGAAGGCCAGACGACGGCGCATTACATCGCCGACCGGATTGAACGCTTCCCGGTGCGCGTGACGCAACTGGCGCATGGCCTGCCGGTGGGCGGCGAGCTGGACTATCTCGACGAGGGCACGCTGGCGCAGGCGCTGCGCGCGCGGCGGCCAGTGTCTTGACGTTGCAGGCGTGCTTTCCTAGCTGACCCTTATGGCCGTCCATCAGATCATCGAGATTCCCGACCCGCGTCTGCGCACCATTTCGGCCCCCGTTGCCGAGGTGACCGACGCGACGCGCGCGCTGGTCGCCGATATGTTCGACAGCATGTATGCCGCGCGCGGGATTGGCCTTGCCGCGATCCAGATTGGCGTGCCCGAGCGGGTGCTGGTGATTGACCTTCAGGAAGACGGCGAGGACGGCAAGCCGGTCAAGGCACCGCGCGTTTTCATCAATCCTGAAATCGTCGAGACCGCGCCCGACCTCAGCGTCTATACCGAAGGCTGTCTTTCGGTGCCTGACCAATACGCCGATGTCGAACGCCCCGCGACCTGCCGCGTCCGCTGGCTCGACGAGCAGGGCGGCGCGCATGACGAGCAGCTCGAAGGACTGCTCGCGACGTGCATCCAGCATGAGATGGATCACTTGGAAGGCATCGTCTTCATCGACCACCTGTCGCGGCTGAAGCGCGAGATGGTGCTCAAGAAGCTCGCCAAGGCACGCAAGGCGGCTGCCTGAACGCTTGCGCAGAGCCGCGCAACCGGTCCAAACCTTGCCCGATAACCGGGGAGGAATGACGTGACCGCCAAATTATTCGGGATGCCCGGATCGCTCTACACCGCGCGGGCGCGCAGTTACCTGATCAAGCAGCGGATCGATTTCGAGGAAGCGATTCCTGCCGATCCGGCGTGGCCCGCGATCACGCAAGCGATCGGGCGGTGGATCATCCCGGTGCTGGTGCTGCCCGATGGCCGGATGATCCAGGACGGCGTCGCGATCATCGACCATTATGAGGCGCAGGGCGTGCGCCGGTCGGCCTATCCCGAAACGCCGGTCCACCGTGCCGTCGCGCATCTGTTCGAGCTGTACGGCGCCGAGGGGATGCTGCGGCCCGCGATGCATTATCGCTGGAGCTTCGATGCCGATAATCTCGCCTTTCTCCGGCGCGATTTCATGAACGGGTTGATGCCGGCTGCGACGGGCGACGCCGAAGAAGCGATTTTTCTCGGCGCGAGCGGGCGGATGCGCAAGGCCGCAGCGAGCTTCGGCGTTTCCGAGGCGACCGCACCGGCGATCGAAGCGAGCTATCTCGCGTTTCTCGGCCTGCTCGACGCGCATCTGGCCGATTATCCCTATCTGCTCGGCGGACGACCGACGATCGGCGACTATGGGCTGATCGGGCCGCTCTACGCGCATCTGGCGCGCGATCCGGTCCCGGCGGCGATCATGAAGTCGGACTTTTTCCATGTCTGGCGCTGGACCGAGCGGATGAACGCCGCGCAGGCGCTGCTCGGGGGCCATGCCGCGCGCGGTGAAGCGCTCATCGACGACGACGGCGTTCCCGAGACGCTCAAGGCACTGATGCGCTTCGTCGCCGATGATTTCCTGCCCGAACTGGCGGCGCATGTCGCCTTCGCCAACGACTGGCTGGCGGAGAGGCCGGATCTGGTGGCGGGGACCAATGGTCTCGACAATCCCGGCGCGCGCGGGATCGGGATGGCGGGCTTCGAGTGGCAGGGTCACGCGCTATCGACCGCGGTGCTGCCCTATCGCTTCTGGATGCTCGACCGGTTGCTGGCAGCGGTTGGCGATTCGGCGCGGTCGCTGTTCGGGGATGTCGGGCTGGCGCCGCTGCTCGCGCTGCGGACCGATCGCCCGGTCGAGCGGCAGGGCAATCTCGAGGTTTGGGGCGCGCGGCGCTAGTTCAGTTTAAGGTGATTGCTGCACACCGCTTGCCCTGAGCTTGTCGAAGGGCCGTCCTTCTTTTGCCAGCCGCTCGAAGAAGAAGGGCAGTGCTTCGACAAGCTCAGCACGAAGGGTGAGTGGTAACTGATCAGGTCGAGCCGAACCTAAGCCGCCGCAATCGCGTCGAGCACCGGTTTTGCCCACTCCGGGCGGCAGATCAGCAAGTCCGGCAGCAGCGGATCGGCGCAATTATAGACGAGCGGGCTGCCGTCGATGCGCGACGCGTGCAGCCCTGCGGCCATCGCGACAGCCGCCGGCGCGCAATTGTCCCATTCGAACTGGCCGCCCGAATGGAGATAGATGTCGGCCTTGCCGATCAGCACGGCCATCGCCTTATACCCCGCCGACCCCATCGGCACGAGCACGCCACCAATTGCATCGGCGACCTGCTGCGCGAGGCGTGGCGCGCGGGTGCGGCTGACCGCGATGCGCGGCGGGCCGACATGCGGTGGAGGCAGTAGCGGCGGGCGCAGGCTGCAAAAGGTCTTGCCCGTCGCCGGCAGGCAAACCGCGCCCAAAGTCGGCACCCCGTCGACCGCCAGTCCGATATGGACGGCATAATCGCCGAGCCGATCCGAATAATCGCGCGTGCCGTCGAGTGGGTCGACGATCCACACGCGCCGCGCGCCGCAGCGCTGACCATCGTCGTGCGATTCTTCGGACAGGATGAAGTCGTGCGGGCGCGCGGCGTGTAATCGGTCGAGGATCAGCGTATTGGCTTCGACATCGCCGCGTTTGCCGAGCTCAGCCGCTGAACAGGTCGCGGTCGACATGAGGTCACGGAGCAGGTCGCCCGCTTCGCTCGCAATCGCTTGCGCCAGTTCGGCGTCCGCAGTCAGGTCGGTGATCGCGCAGTCAGCCGCGACCGACGGGGTCACAGCGCATAGCTCCACACACCAACGATGTGCTCGACGATGCGATTGGCGGCGTCCTCGGCGCTTTCGGCTGTCGTGTCGATGCGCAGATCGGGCGCCTCGGGTGCTTCGTAAGGGCTCGAAATACCCGTGAAATTAGGAATCGCGCCTGCGCGCGCCCGGGCATAGAGTCCCTTCACGTCGCGCGCTTCGGCAACGGTCAACGGGGTGTCGACGAAAATCTCGACGAACTGGTCGGCGGGCAGCATCGACCGCACCATGGCACGTTCCGCGCGAAAGGGCGAGATGAAGGCGGTGATCACGATCAGCCCGGCATCAGCCATCAGCTTGGCAACCGCACCGGCGCGGCGGATATTCTCGACCCGGTCGGCGTCGGTGAAGCCGAGGTCCTGATTGAGGCCATGGCGGAGATTGTCGCCGTCGAGCAGGAACGTGTGCCGCCCGAGCGCGTGGAGCTTGCGCTCGACCAGATTGGCGATCGTCGACTTGCCCGATCCCGACAGGCCGGTGAACCACAGCACGCGCGGCTGCTGGCCCTTGATCGCGGCGCGCGCTTGCGGCGTGACTTCGATTGCCTGCCAATGGACATTTTGCGCGCGGCGCAGCGCGTGGCGGATCATGCCCGCGGCGACCGTCGCGTTCGTCGCGCGGTCGATCAGGATGAAGCCGCCGAGATCGGCACTGTCGGCATAGGGCGCGAAGGTGATCGGGCGGTCGGTCGAAAAATCGAGCACGCCAATGTCGTTGAGCGACAGACTGCGCGCCGACAGCCGCTGGAGCGTGTTGACGTCGATCTTGTGATCGGGCGCGCGCAAGGTGGCTGAAACGGTCTGCGCGCCGAGCTTGAGCAGATAGGCGCGGCCGGGGAGCAGCGGCGTATCGTCCATCCAGACGATCGTTGCCGAAAATTGGTCCGACACTTCGGGTGGCGCGTCGGCAGCGGCAATCACGTCGCCGCGCGCGCAGTCGACTTCATCGGCGAGGGTGAGCGTCACCGATTGTCCGGCGACGGCTTCGGGCAAATCGCCGTCGAAGGTCACGATCCGATCGATCGTGCTGAGCTTGCCCGAGGGGAGTAGCCGCACGCGGTCACCGGGGCGTATGTCGCCGCTCGCGATCTGGCCAGAAAAGCCACGAAAATCGAGATTGGGGCGATTGACCCATTGCACCGGCATCACGAACGGCCGCCGCGCCGCCGCATCGCCATCCACATCGACCGTTTCGAGATGCTCGATCAGCGTCGGTCCGACATACCAGTCCATCGTCGCCGACTGGGTCGCGACATTGTCGCCCTTGAAGCCCGAAATCGGAATCGCCGTCACGGGGCCAAGGTCGATCGACTGAGCGAAGGCGGCGTAATCGGCGACAATCGCGTCGAAGGTCGCGCGGTCATAGCCGACCAGGTCCATCTTGTTCACCGCCAGCACGATGTGGCGGATGCCGATCAGCTTGGCGAGATAGCTGTGCCGCCGCGTCTGGGTGAGCAGCCCTTTACGCGCATCGACCAGGATCACCGCGAGATCGGCGGTCGAGGCGCCGGTGACCATGTTGCGGGTATATTGCTCATGCCCCGGCGTGTCCGCGACGATGAACTTGCGCTTGTCGGTGGCGAAGAAGCGGTACGCGACATCGATCGTGATACCCTGTTCGCGCTCGGCAGCGAGGCCGTCGACGAGCAGCGCGAAATCAATCTCCTGACCTTGCGTGCCGAGGCGCTTGCTGTCGACTTCGAGTGCGGCGAGCTGATCCTCGAAGATCATCTTCGAATCGTAGAGCAGCCGCCCGATCAACGTCGACTTACCGTCATCGACCGAACCGCAAGTGATGAAACGCAGCAGCGACTTGGCGCTATGCCGCGCGAGATAGGCGTCGATATCGTCGGCGATCAGCGGGTCGATCGCATAGGCTGGCGCGGTCGCCATCAGAAATAGCCCTCCGCCTTTTTCTTTTCCATGCTCGCGGCCTGATCATGGTCGATCAGCCGCCCCTCGCGCTCCGATGTAGTGGTCAGCAGCATTTCCTGGATGACGTCCGAGAGCGTCGTCGCGCGGCTTTCGACCGCGCCGGTGAGGGGAAAACAGCCGAGCGTGCGGAATCGCACCCAGCGTTCGGTGATGTCGAGCTTGCGGCCGAGCACGCGCTCGACCCGGTCGATATCGTCGGCCATCAGCAACTGGCCCTCATGGACGAAGGTCGGTCGCGGCGCGCTGAAATAGAGCGGGACGATGTCGATCCCCTCGGCCTGAATGTAATGCCAGATGTCGAGCTCGGTCCAGTTGGAGAGCGGGAAGACGCGGATGCTCTCGCCGGGGTGTTTGCGCGCATTGTACAGCCGCCAGAGTTCGGGGCGCTGCTGGCGCGGATCCCAGCGCTGGCTGGCTGAGCGGAAGCTGAAGATGCGTTCCTTGGCGCGGCTTTTCTCCTCGTCGCGCCGCGCGCCGCCAAAGGCTGCGTCAAAGCCGTGCAGCGTCAGCGCTTGCTTCAACCCCTCGGTCTTCCACATATCGGTGTGGCGGCTGCCGTGATCGAAGGGATTGATCCCCAGCGCCTCGGCCTCGGCATTGCGGTGGACGATCAGCTCCATCCCTGCATCGGCGGCGGCTCGTTCGCGCATCGCGTACATCGCGCGGAATTTCCACGTGGTGTCGACGTGGAGGAGCGGGAAGGGCGGCGGCGCCGGGAAAAAGGCTTTGCGCGCGAGATGCAGCATCACCGCCGAATCCTTGCCGACCGAATAGAGCATCACCGGCTTGTCTGCTTCAGCCACAACTTCGCGCAGGATGTGGATGCTTTCGGCTTCGAGCCGCTGCAAATGGGTGAGGGGCAGCATGCGGGCTAGGTAATCACCCTGACGCTCAATGCGACGAAGTTATCCTGTCCTCGCTGAAACCTAACTCATCGGCGGTGCCGATGTCGCGGCTAGTCGTAGTCGCGGCGTTCGACCGAATCGAGGATGCGTGCGCCCGCCATGAACACCGCAATCGGGCAGACCCCGAACAACAGCCAGCCGCCGAAGCCGGGATATTGCTGGAGATAATGCGCGCCGCGTTCAACCGCGCCGAGGCCGAGCGCGTAGATCACGACGAACGCCTCGAACTTGTTCTTGATGACGAACAGGCTGATGAATTTGCGCCACATGCCC
Organism: Sphingomonas sp.; assembly: GCF_019749955.1. GTDB lineage: Bacteria > Pseudomonadota > Alphaproteobacteria > Sphingomonadales > Sphingomonadaceae > Sphingomonas. The sequence continues at coordinate 17,702 of NZ_JAIEPC010000051.1, read as the reverse complement.
AAGCATGAAGCAAGCGCTGGGCCAAGCGCTGATTTCCGGGATTCCCGGTTTAAGCTTTATGGTTAACTGTCAATGAATCCGACAGGTCGAGCGCGTCGAGCAGCGCGGCGCGCGCGTGTTCGATGTCGGCAATCAGCGCGGCATTGCCGATGTCGCGCGGCTCGATCGACTCGGGCCAGTGCGCAGTGACGATGGCGGCAAGGCGGTCGAGCTTGGCGTCATCGACCAGAAAGCGCGGGTCGACCGTCGCCGGGTCGGCCACGACGCGCAGGCGCAGGCAGGCGGGGCCACCGCCGTTGGACATTGATTCGCGGACATTGACGACTTCGATGCGGCGGATCGGGCCGTTGCCCGCGAGCATCGTCTGGAGCCAGGGCCACACGCGGGTGTTGGCGCGCGCCTCTTCGGGGACGATCAGCGCCATGGTGGCATCGGGCAAGGTCACGAGCTGCGCGTTGAAGAGGTAAGACGTAACCGCGTCCGCAAGGCTGACGGCGCTGGCAGGCACTTCGACAATCTGCGCCCCTGGCAACCGCTCCGTGATCGCGGCGTAGACGCTGGCACGGTCGGCAAAGGCCTGCTCGTGCGCGAACAGCACCGGGCCGTTGGCAACCGCGACCACGTCATTGTGGAAAGCGCCCGCCGCAATCGCCTCGGGGTTCTGCTCCGCGAAGATCGCGCGTGTCGGATCGAGCCGGTGCGCGCGCGCGATGGCTTCGCTGGCGACGCGGCTTTGACGCGCGGGGAAAGGGCCGCCGCGTTCGCCATAGACGAAGATTTCGATGCCCGGCGCGTCATGCGTCGCTGCCATCCGCATATGGTTGGCCGCGCCCTCATCACCAAATGGCGGCGGGACCGGGCCGTGGACGGCAAACCCGGGGTGCGCAAAGGCCACCCGAAGCTGGGCGAGCGTTTCGGGCCATTCGTGGCTGCGGTGCGGCATCGTTAGCAGATTGGCGACGGTCAGGTGGGTCTTGCCGTCGGAAGTGTCGGGCGCGGGCGAGACCGTCGCGGCATTGGCTGCCCACATCGCGGAAGCCGACAGCGCCTGTGCCTTGAGGACGGGAGGCGCGGCGGCGAAATCGGTCGACAGGCTTGCGAGCCAGTGGTGATCGGGGCGGGCGTGGGGCAGAAGGATCCCTTGGGTCAGCCCGAGCGCGACATTGGCGCGCATTTTGGCAATGCCCTGAAGCGCCGCTGCGCGCGGGTGCGATGGCTGGCCCGCATTGCCGGTCGCGGCCAGATTGCCGAGGCTCAGCCCTGCATAATTGTGGCTGGGGCCGATCAGCCCGTCGAAGTTGATCTCGATCATGCGCGGCTCACGAAAAGTATTTCACTGTCGATCGGCGCCGCGATGCGGCTGGCACAGTCGCGGTCGATGACGATCCCGGTACCCGTCTCGCGCAACCGGCCATAGGCGCAGCGAAACTCTTGAAGTTGTCCCGACGCGACAATCGCCGCGTCGCCGCCGTCATTATCGGTCGCGATCAGCGTGGCACGTCGCGCGTCGCGGACTGATTTCACCTGATCGGTGCGCGCGATCATCGTCGGGCCGCCATCGAAGATGTCGACGTAATTTTCATAGGCAAAGCCCTCATTTTCCAGCATTCTCATGGCGGCACGCCCCGAAGGGTGAGGGATTCCGATTGCCGCGCGGGCGGTTTCGGAGAGCATCGCGGTGTAGATCGGGTGTTTGGGAAACAGGTCGGCGATGAACTGGTGGCCGTGCGTTGCGTTGAACTGGTCGGCGTCCTGAAAATTCATCCCGAAGAAGCGCCCCGCGAGCCCATCCCAAAAGGGCGATCCGCCGGCCTCGTCGATCACGCCGCGCAGTTCGGCGAGGACGCGGTCGGCGAAGCGCGCACGGTGGCCAGCCATGAACAGATAGCGGCTGCGCGCGAGCAGCATGCCAAGTCCGCCCGCGCGCTCGGCCGGATGAAGGAACAGCCCGCCGACTTCGCTGCACCCTTCGAGATCGGTGGTGAGCGCGAGCATTTCGGCGCGAAACGTGCGGCCGAGCTCCTTGCTGTGCTGCGTCAGCGTGCCGAGCCGATAGCTGTAGAAGGGGTGATGCTGGCCGACTTGGGTGAAGATCTGGCAGGTGCCCCGCACTTCACCGGTCGCGGTGTTTTCCAGCACGAGCACGAAGAGTTCGTCGGTGAGCGGTTCGTCGGTGCGCGCAAACGCCGCGCTGCTGCGATCGAGCTTGGCGCGCAGGGCGCCGCGATCGGGGGGCAAATTGGTAAAGCCGCCGCCGGTCAGCTTGGCCATTTCATAAAGGTGCTGGAGGTCTGAGTCGCGCGCGGCGCGGATGATGAAGCTCACAAACTGCCTTTCTGGACGATTCGGGCGATGGCGAGCGCGGACAGGGCGGCGCGCTCGGGGAGCGACTCGGTGATCAGAAACTCGTCGCTCGAATGGATGGCGCCGCCGCGCACGCCCATTGTGTCGACGACGGGGATGCCGCACGCAGCGATGTTGTTGCCGTCGCACACGCCCCCAGTATCGCGCCAGCCGATCGACAGGCCGAGGTCGGCACCGGCGGCTTTGACGACGTCGAACAGCCGCGCAGCTTGGGGGGTGATCGGCTTGGGCGGGCGGTTGAAGCTGCCGTGGCAATCGATACGGACGTCGTGCGCGGCGGCGACGGCGGCGATGCAGGCGTCGAGATGCGCCTGCGCGACGGCGATTGCCGCGTCATCCTTCGGCCGGAAATTGACGCGCAGGATCGCGAGATCGGGCACGACATTATTCGGGCCACCACCCTCAATCTTCGCCGGGTTGACCGCCAGCAGCGGCGAGCGCGCCTCTGCCAGTCGTAGCGCGAGATCGGCCGCAGCAAGCACGGCGTTGCGGCCATCATCGGGGTTGCGGCCGGCGTGGGCGCTTTTGCCGTGGATCGTGATCGAGAAATTGCCGGTTCCGCCGCGTGCGCCCGCGAGCGTCCCGTCGGGGAGCGCAGGTTCATAGGTGAAGGCGGCGAGCTTGCCGTGCGCGACCTCGGCAATCAGCGCTGCAGAGGCGAGCGAGCCGGTTTCCTCATCGGCGCCGATCATCACCTGATAGCCAAGGTCAGCGGCAAACGGGCTCGCCTCAATCGCGTTGAGCGCCGCAAGGAGCAGCGCGATCCCGCCCTTCATATCGGCCACGCCTGGGCCATTGAGCACGCCCTGCTCGCGCCACACGGTTGTCTGGAACGGATGATCGGCCGGAAAAACCGTGTCCATATGCCCGGTGAACAGCAGTTGGAGCGGCGCCGCGGGGCGGACGGTCACCAGCAAATGCTTGCCGTGATCGATCGCCGCGCGGCTGCCATCCGCCAGCACGGTTTCGACGGGCGCGGGCTCGACCAATGTCACTTCGCCGGGCAGTTTCGCGAATGCACCAGCCAGCAACCCGCCCATCGCCGCGACGCCTGCCAGATTGCGCGTACCCGAATTGATCGCGCTCCACGCCAGCACCTGATCGAGCATCGGCGCCGCACGGGCATGCTCAACAAGAGCGGTTTCGGCGGCTGAAAGCGTCGGCATGGCCAAGGCCTTAGCGCTTTCGGTCGCGGCGCTCCACCGATTTGCTTGACGCCCGCCGCGACGCAGGCTTGAACCGGTGGACAATGGCCTATGAGATCGCGAAATTCCTCCACATCACCGGAGTCGTGATGCTGATGGGCAACATCACCGCCAGCGCGATCTGGAAAGTCTTCGCCGATGGCACGGGCGACCCCCGCATCATCGGCTTTGCCCAACGGCTGGTGACGATCACCGACTGGAGCCTGACCTTCTGGGGCGTCGTGCTGACGATGGTCGGCGGTTATGGCGCGGTCTGGATCGCAGGCGCCGATCCGTTCGGGCCGAAATGGCTGGTGTGGAGCCAGATCCTGTTCGTGACCGCTGGGCTGATGTGGCTGGGGATGCTGGTGCCGATCCAGATTCGCCAAGCCAAGGCCGCGCGCGACTTTGCGAATGGGGGCGATATTCCCGAAAGCTATCGCCGCGACAGCTGGCGCTGGATCAGCTGGGGGTTGATCGCGACAGTGCCGCTGGTCGCGGCGACGTGGTTGATGATCGCCAAGCCCTACTGAGACAGATCGTCGGCGAATGCCGCCATGACGTCACGGTAAAGCTGACGTTTGAAATCGACCGCGAGCTCAATCACCTGCACGGGTTCGGTCCAGCGCCACGCGCGGAATTCCTGGTGATCGGTCGCGATGTTGATGTCGCTGTCGGTCCCATGGAATCGAAAGAGGAACCAGCGCTGCCGCTGGCCGCGCCACCTGCCCTTCCACAGGCGCCCGACCAGCTCGTCGGGTAGATCATAGTGGAATTCGCCGGGTGCCTCGGCGATCAGCGTTACCTTGTCGGGGGTAATGCCGGTTTCCTCGCGCATCTCGCGCAAGGCGGCGGTGAGTGCATCTTCGCCCGGATCGATGCCCCCTTGCGGTGGCTGCCAAGCCTCGACCGCTGTGTCGATCCGCTGACCGACGAAGATCTGCCCCGCGCTATTGGTGATCAAGATGCCGGCGCACGGGCGATAGGGCAGGTCGCTCACGCGGTTGCCTCGGCGATGATCGCCTTGAGCGCCGCGAGGGCGCCGGCGACATCGGCCTGCGCCGATGGGATCGCTTTTCGCATCGTGACGAAGCCGTGGATGTTGCCGACAGCCTCACGGTACACAACCGGCACGCCGACCGCGATCAGTGCCGAGGCATAGGCCCGACCTTGATCGCGCAAGGGGTCGAGTCCGGCGGTCATCACCACCGTTGGTGGCATGTCGTGGTGATCGCCGTGGAGCGGGGCGCCGCGCCAGTCGCCTCCAGTGATCGCATAGGCGGCATCGAACCACGCCATGCCTTCCTTGGTCAGCACGCGGCCCACATTGAACAGGTCATAGGAGGCGTAATGCTCGGCCTTGTCGACGGTCGGGTAGATCGGGAATTGCGCAATCACGGGCACGGCGGCGGGGGTGTCGCGTAATGCCATCGCGGTGACGACCGTAAGGTTGCCGCCCGCGCTGTCGCCCGCGAGCACCAGACCGGTAACTGTCAGGCCTAGTTCGGCAGGGCTGCCCGCTACCCAACGCGCTGCGGCCTCGCAGTCCTCGGGCGCGGCGGGGAAGGGGTGCTCGGGCGCGAGGCGGTAATGCACCGCGATGACGGGCAGATCGAGCTGGCGGCTCATCTCCGCGCAAAAGCTCGCGTGGGTGTCGAGATCGCCGATCACGAAGCCGCCACCGTGGAAGAACACCACCGCCGGCCCCGCTGCACGATCGGCGCGGGCGTCGAACAGGCGGAGCGGGATCGGCCCGACCGGGCCGGGTGCCTCAAGATCGCGCACGACGGCCAATTCGCCGAGCGGCAGGTCGACCATGTCCTTGCTCGCGACGTAAATCGCGCGCGCACCTTCGGGCGGGAGGTCGTGCATTTTCGGGCCGGGGAGCATGTTGAGCATTGCCAGCAACTGGGCAACATCGGGGCGGGTGTAATGCTCGGTCATGCGGACTCTCCTGATCGGGTGGCGCACGGCGCCCCGGCGCCCTACCTAAGCGGCGTGTTCGCCCTCGTCCATCACCCCGATTATGTCGCGCCCGCGCCAACGCGTTCGGCCTATCAGTGGAACAAGAATGGGCTGGTGCGCAATTTGCTGGTCGAAAGCGGGGCCGCGATCGATTGGCATGCGCCCGAGCCGATGCCCGCTCGGTGGATCGAAGCGGTCCACGATCCGGCCTATGTCGCCGAGGTGCTTGAGGCGCGCGTGCCCATCGCCAAGGAGCGCCGGATCGGTTTTGCGGTGACCCCTGTGGTCGCGCGGCGCGCGGTGGCGGTGCCGGGCGGAACCTATCTCGCGGCGCGACTGGCGCTCGAACGCGGTTTTGCCGCCAATAGCGCGGGCGGCAGTCATCATGCGCTGGCGGACACCGGCGCGGGCTATTGCGTGTTCAATGATCTCGCGATCACCGCCGTCCGGCTGGTCGAGGAAGGCGTGGGCCAGGTGCTGATCGTTGATTGCGACGTCCATCAAGGCGATGGCACCGCGGCGCTCACCGCAGGGCGACCGGGCATCGCGACTTATTCGATTCATGCCGAGAAGAATTTTCCGGCGCGCAAAGCACGCTCGACGCTCGATGTGCCGCTTCCCGATGGGGTCGGTGACGACGACTATCTGCGTGCGCTGGCCAACACGCTGACGCCGATGATCGACCAGTTCCGGCCCGATCTGATCCTGTATCAGGCCGGGGTCGATCCGTTTGGTGGCGACCGGCTCGGGCGGCTGAACCTGAGCGCCGAAGGGTTGATCGCACGCGAGCGGTTGATCGCGTTGCTGGCGATCGAGCGCGGGTTGCCGCTCGCGGCGACCTTGGGCGGCGGCTATGGCACTGACGCGCTCGAAGTGGCGCAGCGCCATGCGACGTCGATCCTCACACTCGGCGCGGCATTCGAAAATCATAGCTTCAGCGCCGATACGCATTTTTCATCTTGGGGTCGGCGCGACAGGCGACTAGACCGCGCCCACTGAAGATTACAGGAAAACGACAATGGTCGCCGCCACCCACACGCTGTTTCCCGAAGAACCCGATGCCACGCTGCCCGCCGAATCGGTGGTGGTGCGCTTTGCCGGCGACTCAGGCGACGGGATGCAGCTAACCGGTGGCCAGTTCACGCTGTCGACCGCGCTATCGGGCAATGACCTTGCGACCTTCCCCGATTTCCCTGCCGAAATCCGCGCGCCGCAGGGCACGTTATTCGGGGTGTCGGCCTTCCAGATCAACTTCGGCTCGACCGAGATCGAGACGGCCGGCGACGCGCCCGACGTGCTGATCGCGATGAATCCGGCGGCGTTGAAAACCAACATCGATCAGCTCAAGCCGGGTGGCCTGGTGATCGCCGACGAAGGCGAATTCGGCGACCGCAATCTCGCCAAGGCGAAATATGAGGCGAACCCGCTGAAGGACGGCAGCCTCGCCAAGTGGCAGTTGCTCGCGTTCGATATCTCGGCACTGACGCTCGAATCGGTGAAGCCGTTCGGGCTGGGCAACAAGGAAGCGCTGCGCTGCAAGAATATGTGGACGCTGGGGCTCGCGCTCTGGATGTTCGATCGCCGCCGCCAGCCGATCATCGACTGGCTCAAGACCAAATTCGCCAAGAATGAAGTGCTGGCGGAAGCCAATATTGCGGCGCTCAACGCGGGCCATGCTTATGGTGAAACCGCCGAGATCGGCGGCGGCGGGCTCGGCGCACACCGGCTGCGCCAGCAGCATGTCGATCCTGCCGAGGTCGAGCCGGGGCTTTACCGCACGGTGACGGGGGCGGAGGCGATATCGCTCGGGCTGGTCGCGGGCGCCCAGCTCGCCGACCTGCCGATGTTCTTCGGCGGCTATCCGATCACGCCTGCCTCGGCGATCCTGCATCACCTGGCGCGGCTGAAGGAATTCCACGTCACGACCTTCCAGGCCGAGGATGAGATCGCCGCAATCGCCAGTGCCATCGGCGCCTCCTATGCGGGGCAGCTCGGCGTTACCTCGTCATCGGGGCCGGGCATTGCGCTGAAGGGCGAGGCGATGGGCCTCGCGATCATGACCGAGCTGCCGCTGATCATCATCAATTCTCAGCGCGGCGGCCCATCGACCGGGCTGCCGACCAAGACCGAGCAGTCCGATCTCTATCAGGCGGTCTATGGCCGCAACGGCGATGCGCCGATGCCGGTGATTTCGGCGCGCTCGGCCGCCGATTGCTTCGATGTCGCGATCGAGGCGGTGCGGATCGCGACGCAATATATGACGCCGGTGATGGTGCTGACCGACGGCTATATCGCCAATGCCGCCGAGCCGTGGAAAGTGCCCGATATGAGCACTTACGCGCCGTTCCCGGTGACGTTTCTCGATCATGTGCCCGAAGGCGGCTTCCTGCCTTATGCCCGCGATGAGAAGCTCGCGCGGCCGTGGGTGAAGCCGGGGACGCCGGGGCTGCTCCACCGCATCGGCGGGATCGAGAAGGCGCAAGGCACCGGCAACATCGATTACAGCGCCGCGAACCACCAGGCGATGACCGACACCCGCCAGAACAAGGTGCTGGGGGTGAAAGTGCCCGATCAGGACGTGTCGCTTGGTGCTACCTCGGGCAAGCTCGCCGTGGTCGGCTGGGGATCGACCTATGGCCCGATCCATCAGGCCGTGCGCCGCGCGCTGCGCCGTGATCAGGATGTCGCGCACATCCACATTCGTCACATCTGGCCGATGCCCGCCAATCTCGGTGATTTGCTCAAGGGTTACGACAAAATCCTCGTACCTGAAATGAACACCGGTCAACTCAAGACTTTGCTGCGCGACCAATTTCTGGTCGACGCCAAGCCGCTCAACAAGGTTTCGGGCCAACCCTTCCGCATCTTCGAGATCGAAGAAGCGATCGACGCGATGCTGGGTTAAGGGCGGTGTCGCTCTCAACCCCGGAATGTTATGCGAAGGCGGACAGCCATGTCGGTTGAGCCTTTTTTCACGGGCACGGCTGCGGCTGCTTCGATCGTCCTTCCGCCAATTCTGATGCGGGGCTTTAGGTTCGGCGGTGGAGCGGCGTTCCTTTGCTCAATCGTTTTGGCGAATATCGTTTCAGAGATCGTCTTCCGTGCAGTCAAACCGGAATTTCACTACGGTCCCCTATACGGACTAGGTATCGTGATGAACGTTGTAATCACAGTTTTTCTCGCCGGCTTTGCAGTTGCACTAACGCCCGTCATTACTCGTAGGATAGAGGTTCAGAAATGAACGACATGACCCCCATTGCCCGCACCACGACCCCCAAGGATTGGGAGTCGGATCAGGAAGTGCGTTGGTGCCCCGGTTGCGGCGACTATGCGATCCTGAAAGCCATGCAGCGCACGATGCCCGAAATCGGCGCGACGCCTGAGAACACGGTGTTCGTCAGCGGCATCGGCTGCTCGTCGCGCTTTCCCTATTATATGGAAACCTATGGCTTCCACACGATTCATGGCCGCGCCTGCGCGGTGGCGACGGGGGTGAAGCTCGCCAATCCGGCGCTCGATGTGTGGATCATCACCGGCGACGGCGACGCGCTGTCGATTGGTGGCAACCACACGATGCACCTGCTGCGGCGGAACCTGAACTGCCAGCTGATCCTGTTCAACAACGAGATCTATGGCCTGACCAAGGGCCAATATTCGCCGACCAGCCGCGAGGGGACGCGGTCGCCGTCGACGCCCTATGGTTCGGTTGATCACCCGGCCAAGCCCTGCGCCTTTGCGCTTGGGAGCGGCGCGCGGTTCGTGGCGCGCGGGATCGACATCAACAAGAACCTGCCGAACGTGCTCAAGGCCGCGTACCACCACAAAGGCGCGGCGTTCGTCGAAATCTTTCAGAACTGCATCGTCTACAACGATGAAGTCTTTGAGGAATTCACTGCCAAGACCAATGCCGCTGGGCATCAGCTCTGGCTCGAAAATGGCAAGCCGATGCTGTTCGCGGGCGGCTCCAAGGGCATTGCGATCGACCATATGACGCTGACCCCGATCGTCGTCGACGTCGTCGATGGCGACTGGGCAGCGGCAGGCGTGATCATCCACGACGTCACCAACCGCACTGTCGCGCACATGCTGGTCGAACTGCCGTTCGGCGATTTTCCGATGGCGCTGGGCGTGCTGTACGACGACCCCAAGCCGACGTTTGAGGATGCGGTGGTCGGCCAGAATGAGTCGGCATCGCGCGGCAAGGTGGCCGATCTGCAAAAGCTGGTTGCGAAGGGTCAGACCTGGACGGTCGAGAACGCGCACTATCAGGAGAGCTGAGTTTTTCTCACACAAAGACGCGAAGGCACGAAGGAAGAAGGGTGAGCGAAGCGCTCGAAGCGTTGGCGCGTACCGCGATCGATTGCGGTTTCAAGCTGCACGAAGCGCTGGGGCCGGGGTTGCTTGAGTCGGTCTATGAAGCATGCCTGTGCCAAAGCCTTGCTGCGCGAGGCTTAAAGCTGGAGAGGCAAAAGCAAGTTCCGATCGTGTTCGACGGGCTTATGCTCGACGAGGGTTTTCGCGCCGATATCCTGGTCGAGGAAATGCTGCTGATCGAACTCAAATCGACCGAGAATTTTATGCCCGTGCATGGCAAACAGGTTCTCACCTATCTGCGATTGATGGATTTGCCGCTCGGCTTGTTGATGAATTTCGGCGCAGCGACTTTCAAGCAAGGCATTCGCCGGATCGCCAACAACCGTTATCGGCCAATGTCTTGATGCCCTTCTTGGTGCCTTTGCGTCTTTGTGTGAGAAAATCATCGTCTCGGCTGGCGCTGCCGTGAGTGATCCGGTTATCCTGTGGCTGCGGCGCGATCTGCGGCTCGCCGATCAGGCGGCGCTGGTGGCGGCGGTGGCTGAGGGGCCAGTGGTGCCGGTCTATATTCTCGACGACGAGACGCCCAAGCATCGCAAGATGGGCGGGGCGTCGCGGTGGTGGTTGCACCATAGTCTGGCGTCGCTCGACCGGGATTTGCGCGCGCAGGGATCGCGGCTGATCCTGCGGCGTGGGCGCAGCGAGGAGGTGCTGGCGGCGCTGGCGGCAGAGGTTGGCGCGACGCGTGTCCATGGGCTGCGGCATTATGAGCCGTGGTGGCGCAATGCCGAGCGCGGCGCTGCCAAGCGGCTGGATCTGGTGCTGCACGACGGCAATTACCTTGCACCTGCCGGATCGATCACGACAGGGACGGGTGGCCAGTACAAGATTTTCACGCCGTTCTGGCGCGCGCTGTCGGCGACGATGCCACCGCCGCGCCCCGCCGCTGCCCCGGAGGCGATCCCAGCGCCATCAGCTTGGCCTGCGAGCAATAAGCTCAACGATTGGAATCTGCTGCCGACGCGACCGAACTGGGCAAGCGGTTTCGAAGCCGAATGGACGCCCGGCGAGGCAGGGGCAGAAGCGCGGCTCAACGCTTTCTCGGGCGCGGCACGGGACTATGCTGACCAGCGCAACTTGCCCTCGGTCGAGGGGACATCGCGCCTCTCACCCCATCTCCACTTCGGCGAGATTTCGCCAGCAACGATCTGGCACCGAACCGCAGCGCTCGGTGGGTCGGTCGACAAGTTCCTCGGCGAGCTGGGCTGGCGCGATTATGCGCAGAATGTGATCCTGCAACTGCCCGATTATGGCGCGGCAAACGCTCGGCCCGCGTTCGATCGCTTTCCGTGGCGCGAAGGGCCCGAAGCCGAGGCCGATCTGACGTCATGGCAGCAGGGGCGCACCGGCTACCCCATTGTCGATGCCGGGATGCGCCAGCTTTGGGCGACCGGCTGGATGCACAACCGCGTGCGGATGATCGTCGCGTCCTTCCTGATCAAGCATCTGCTGATCGACTGGCGGCGCGGCGAGCAATGGTTCTGGGATACTTTGGTCGATGCCGATTACGGATCGAACGCGGTCAACTGGCAGTGGAATGCTGGGACCGGCGTCGATTCAAATATGTTCGTGCGGATCATGGCGCCGCTCAGTCAGTCGGAGAAGTTCGACGCTGGCGCCTATATCCCCCACTGGGTGCCCGAATTGCGCGATCTGCCCGAGCCTGCGCTGCATGACCCCGATGAGTATGGCCGCCGCCCGCGCGGCTATCCGCCCAAGCTGATCGGCCACAAGGACGCGCGCGTACGCGCCTTGGAAGCTGTCAAGAAAATCGGCTAGGGGTGGCAAGCCGGTGTAACAGGGAACCGACCATGAATGCTTCGATTCCCGCGCCCATGCCAGCTCGACCCAGCCTGCTCGGGCTTTTCGCGCCGATGTTCATCCGGTTGCTCGACAAGATCGACGCTGGCCTTGCCGAAGGGGCGATCGAGCTGCGCCAGCCCGATGGCCGCACGCGGCTGCTGGGCGGGCGGTTGCCGGGGCCGATCGCGCAGGTCGACCTCCGAAGCTGGCGATCATTGGCGCGACTCGCGATCGGCGGGTCATCGGGCTGGTATCTCGCCTGGACCAAGGGCGAATGGGCGAGCCCCGATCCGGTGGTGCTGTTTGAACTGTTCGGGCGCAATCGCCGCGCGCTCGGCGAGACCGGGCGGGCAGGGGGAATCCCGCGCCTTGCCAAGCGCGCCTTCCACTGGCTGCACCGGAACAGCCGCGCGGGCGCGCGTCGCAATATCGAAGCGCATTATGATCTGGGGAATGATTTCTACGCTGCCTGGCTCGACCTGAGTTTGAGCTATTCGAGCGCGGTGTTCGATGCCGATTTCGGCGACAGTTTGGAGGCGGCGCAGCAGCGAAAACTGGCGACGGTGCTCGATCGCACGGCGACCGCGCCTGGCGACCGTATCCTCGAAATCGGCTGCGGCTGGGGATCATTTGCCGCGCAGGCATCGGCGGCTGGTCGTCAGGTCGATGCGATCACGCTGTCAGCCGAGCAGCAGCAGTCTGTCGAAGCACGCGGCCTGGCGGGCGTGACCGTCGCGCTCACCGATTATCGCGATGTGCGCGGCACCTATGATGGCGTTGCCAGCATCGAAATGGTCGAAGCGGTCGGGCAGGAATATTGGGGCGCTTATCTCGCCACGATCGCGCGGGTGCTGAAGCCGGGTGGGCGCGCGGCGATCCAGTATATCGCGATCGATGATGCGATCTTCGACAGCTATGCCGCCAATGTCGACTTTGTGCAGGCGCATGTGTTCCCCGGCGGGATGTTGCTGTCCGAACGCCGGTTTCGCGCCTTGGCCGACGCAGCGGGGTTTGATTGGGTCGATCAGGTGAGCTTCGGACCGCATTATGCCGAGACGTTGCGGCGCTGGCGCGATCATTTCGATCGCGCCGTCGAATCAGGCCAATTGCCGTCGCGATTCGATCGCGCTTTCATCGACTTGTGGCGCTATTATCTGATGTATTGCGAAGGCGGGTTTCGCGGTGGTGGGCTGAGCGTCGCCCAAGTCACGCTGGTCAGGCGCTGAGCGACCCGATCGCTTCGAAATGACCGGTGTCGAAGTCGGCGGCGAGCAGTTCGACGATCCGCGCCGCCACGCTTTCGGGCGGCTTCACCGAGGCTGGATCCTCGCCGGGATAGGCGCGTGCGCGCATCGCGGTGCGGGTCGCGCCGGGGTCGATAATCGCGGTACGGATTTTCGAGATGTTGGCGACTTCGGCGCCATAGGCCCCCAGCAGCACTTCGAAGGCGGCCTTCGACGCACCATATTCGCCCCAGTAAGCGCGCGGCGTGCGCGCAACTCCCGAGGTGAGCCCGATCACGCGGCCAGCCGCTGAGCGCCGCAGCATCGGATCGAATGCCGCCAGCAGCGATGCCTGCGCGCTGACATTGAGCGTCAGCACGCGCGCGAGTTCCTTGGGGTCGATCGCCGACACCGCGCCGAGCGTGCCGAGCGTCGCGGCATTGAGCACCAGAATGTCGAGCCGGTCCCACCGCCCACTCAGCGCAACGCCGAGCCGGGCGACCGCGTCAGGCTCAAGAAAATCGATCGGCGCAATCGTCGCCGATCCGCCACCAGCAAAGATTGCGTCTTCGACTTCTTCGAGCCCGCCGGTCGTCCGCCCGGTCAGAATGACATGCGCGCCTGCCGCCGCCAGCGCCTTCGCTGTCGCGGCGCCAATGCCCCGGCTTGCCCCCGTGACGAGCGCGATTCGATCGGCAAGCGGCTTGTCGGTCACGTCGGTCAGTCCTTGGTTGATTAGTTGACGCGTTCGGCGAGCAGCGCGAATTGATCGACCGTCTCGCTTTCGTCTTGGTCGGTCAGCGTGGTCGGATAATCGCCGGTGAAGCAGGCGTCGCAGTGGCTGGGCGCGCGCGCCGATCGGTGATCTTCGCCCAGTGCCTTGTACAGGCCGTCGATCGATACAAACGCCAGGCTGTCGGCATGGATGAAATCGGTCATGCCGCCGACGTCAAGCTGGGCCGCGAGCAGCTTCGCGCGTTCAGGCGTGTCGACGCCGTAAAAGCAGCTATGCCGCGTGGGGGGCGAGGCGATGCGCATATGCACTTCTGCGGCGCCGGCTTCGCGCATCATCGTCACGATCTTGAGGCTCGTCGTGCCGCGCACGATCGAATCGTCGATCAGGATGATCCGCTTGCCCTTGATCAGCGCGCGATTGGCATTGTGCTTCAGCTTGACGCCGAGATGGCGGACCTTGTCGCCGGGCTGGATGAACGTTCGGCCGATATAGTGCGAGCGGATGATGCCGAGTTCGAAGGGAATGCCCGATTGCTGGGCATAGCCAATGGCGGCGGGCACGCCCGAATCAGGGACGGGGATGACCAGATCGGCATCGACCGGTGATTCGATCGCAAGCTGCGCGCCGATCGCTTTGCGCACCGAATAAATCGACTGATCGTCGACGATCGAATCGGGCCTTGAGAAATACACATGCTCGAAGATGCACGGGCGCGACGGCTGAGGCGGGAAGGGGTGGATCGAACGCGTTTCGGTGCCTTGCACAATCACCAGCTCGCCCGGATCAATCGCGCGGACGAAGGTGGCGCCGACGACATCGAGCGCCACGGTTTCGGAGGCAAAGATGATCGCGCCGTCGAGCGTCCCCATCACCAGCGGGCGAATGCCGAGCGGATCGCGGCAGCCGATCATCCCCTCGGGCGTCATCACCACGAGCGAATAGGCGCCCTCGACCTGCTTGAGCGCGTCGATGAACTTGTCGAGCAAGGTCCGGTAGTTGGACGTCGCGACCAAATGGATGATCGTCTCGGTGTCGCTGGTCGACTGGAAGATCGAGCCGCGCCGCACCAGCTCGCGCCGGAGCCGCGTCGCGTTCGAGATATTGCCGTTGTGCGCAATCGCGAATCCGCCCGATTGCAGCTCGGCATAAAGCGGCTGGACATTGCGCAGCGCGGTCTCGCCAGTCGTCGAATAGCGGACATGGCCACAGGCAGCGGTGCCGGGCAGCGCGCGGATAATGTCGTCGCGGTCGAAATTGCCCGCCACATGCCCCATCGCGCGGTGGGTGTGAAACTGATGCCCATCCCAGCTGGTGATGCCCGCCGCTTCCTGCCCGCGGTGCTGGAGCGCGTGGAGGCCGAGCGCGACGAGCGCAGACGCTTCGCCGTCGGTGCCGGAGACGCCGAAAATGCCGCACTCTTCGCGCAGCTTGTCGTCATCGAAAGGGTTTGTGGTCAGCATCGAATCCCGTCGGGTGGCTGTTGCGACCGGCATATAGGGACGGCGATCGGCTTTGTCGCCTATTTGTCATCAATTCGTGCGCGATTGAGCCGGATGGCCATGCTGGGCTAAGGATCGCGACATGGACCCGCGCGAAACCGGCTTAACCCTTGATCCCAAATATGACGCGAACGGGCTGATCACCGCCGTCGCGACCGATCGCGCGGGGCAGTTGCTGATGGTCGCGCACATGAATGCCGATGCGCTCGCGGCGACGCTGGCGGGCGGCGAGGCGGTGTTCTGGTCGCGCAGTCGCGGTCGGCTTTGGAAAAAGGGTGAAAGCTCGGGTAATGTCCTGCGCGTGGTCGAGGCGCGGATCGATTGCGATCAGGATGCGCTGTGGCTGATCTGCGACCCCGCTGGCCCCGCCTGCCACACCGGCGCGACGAGTTGTTTCTACCGCCGGATCGAAGACGGCGCTTTGGTTCGGATCACATGAGGGCAGTCCTGCTTGTGGCGCTGCTGCTGGCGGGGTGCGGCAAAGGCAGCGCGCCCCCGCCCAAGTCGACCCCGGCGACCGATCTCGAAACGGCTGCGATCAGCGCCGGGGTGATCGCTGACCCGAACAGCACTGATATCAGCGGCTTGTTTGCGCGCGACACTGATCGCGTCTGCATCGTGCCTGCCGCGCTCGATTTTCGGATCGGCGTGTTCGTCGATTACGGCGATCAGCAAAGTTGCAGCGGTAGCGGCAGGGTGACGCGGGTCGGTGAGACACTCCACGTCGCGTTCGATGGCGCCGATGGCTGTGCGTTCGACGCCCGCTTCGAGGGTGACCGGATCGTCTTTCCCGGGCGCCTGCCCACCGCATGCGAGAAGTTATGCAGCCAGCGCGCCTCCCTCGCGGCGCTCGACGTTCGGCGGTTGAGCGATTCGGTCGCCGAAGCGACGACGCTCCGCAACAGTCGCGGCAAGTTGCTGTGTGGATCATGATCAACGAATCAATTGACGTTCACGTAAAGGGAAGTTAAGCGGCGATCATGTCATCGCTGCCGTCCCTTGCGGCCTATGCGCCGATCGATCCGCGGCCCGATCGCGAAGCCTTCAGCATTTCTGATCTGTCGAGCGAGTTCGGCGTCACCGCGCGGGCGCTGCGCTTCTATGAGGACGAAGGGCTGATCAGCCCCGAACGGCGCGGCACCACGCGCGTTTACTCGCACCGTGATCGGGCGCGGCTGGCGTGGATCCTGCGCGGCAAGCGCGTCGGGTTCAGCCTTGGCGAAATCCGCGAGCTGCTCGATCTTTACGACATTGGTGACGGCCGCCGCTCGCAGCGATCAGCCACGATCGCGCGCTGCCGCGACCGGATCGCGCTGCTCGACGCGCAAAAACATGATATTGATGCGGCGATCGCCGAACTCAGCCAATTCATTGCCCTTATCGAGCCCGGGCTCGACCACCAGAAGGACTGACCCATGCCGAAATATACGCCGCCCGTCCGTGACACGCGCTTCGTGCTCGACCATGTTGTCGGCATCGACCGCTACAGCAACTTGCCGGGCTTCCAGAATGCCACGCCCGATGTCGTGACGGCAGTGCTCGAAGAAGGCGGCAAGTTCGTCGCTGAAGTGCTGTTCCCGATCAACCAGTCGGGCGATCAGGAAGGCTGTACGCGCCACGCCGATGGCTCGGTGACGACGCCCAAGGGCTTCAAGGAAGCCTATAGCGCCTTTGTCGAAAGCGGTTGGTCGACGCTGGGTGCGCCCGAGGAATTCGGTGGCCAGGGCATGCCGCACACCGTCTCGACGGCGTTTGAAGAGTATATGATTTCGGCCAACATGGCCTTTGCCATGTATCCGGGCCTGACCCACGGCGCGGTCGCGTCGCTGCTCGTCAAGGGCAGCCCCGAGCAGAAAGCGAAGTACGTCCCCAAGATGGTCTCGGGCGAATGGGGCGGCACGATGAATCTGACCGAGCCGCATTGCGGGACCGATCTAGGCCTTATCCGCACGCGCGCCGAGCCTAATGCCGATGGCAGCTGGTCGATCACCGGCACGAAGATTTTCATCTCGTCGGGCGAGCATGACCTGACCGAGAATATCGTCCACCTCGTCCTCGCCAAGACGCCCGGCGCGCCCGAAAGCTCGAAGGGGATTTCGCTGTTCGTGGTGCCCAAGTTCATCGTCAACGACGACGGGTCGCTCGGCGAGCGCAATTCGCTGAGCTGCGGGTCGATCGAGCACAAGATGGGCATTCACGCCAACTCGACTTGTGTGATGAATTACGACGGTGCGACCGGTTGGCTGGTCGGCGACGAAATGAAGGGCCTTGCCGCCATGTTCATCATGATGAACACCGCCCGGCTTGGCGTCGGCTTGCAGGGTCTGGGTGTTGCCGAGACGGCGTATCAGAATGCTGTCCAGTACGCGAACGATCGCCGCCAGGGCCGTGCGCTCACCGGCGCTGCCGAGCCGGAAGAGAAGGCGGACACGCTGTTCGTTCACCCCGACGTTCGCCGCATGCTGATGGACGCCAAGGCGATGACCGAGGGTCTGCGCGCGCTGTGCCTGTGGGGCGCTTTGCAGGTCGATCTCGCGCATATGGCGCCGACCGA
>NZ_JAIEPC010000010.1 GCF_019749955.1 Sphingomonas sp. | reverse complement strand
CGAACAGCCATGCCTTCCTGCCCCGGGCGACGCTGCGCAGTTCGCGTTCAGCGGCATTGTTCGTCAGGCAGATCCGCGCCCACAGCCCCTCGGTCGCCGCCTGCGCAAAGGCGACATAGACCGCGAGTATGATCGTCAGCTTGTCCATCATCCCCGCGAGCTTGGCATGCCGCTCGACCGTCGCCAGCACGCGGGCGCGCAGCAGCTGGCCCAGCGCGAACGGCACCAGCAGCAGCAGCGCGACCTTGCCGACGGCCTCCAGCGACACGCCACCCATCGCGCCACCGACGAGCAGCGCAAACAGCAGCGGCGTCAGCACCACGCCGAGCAGGCTCGACGCTGCCGAGGCAATCACTGACGCCGCGACATTGCCGCGCGCAATTGACGTGTACGCAATCGACGACTGCACCGTCGTCGGCAGCACGCCGAGAAACACGAGGCCGAGCAATATCTCAGGCGCCAGCCGCCCGCTCAGCGCCGCCCGCGCCGCCAGCATCGCCAGCGGGAACAGCGCAAAGCCAAAGCCCAGGATCGCGAGCTGCAATCGCCAATGCTTGGCGCCTGCCGCCACCGCCTGCGGACTCAACCGCGCGCCGTGGAGGAAGAACAACGTGAAGATCGCCGCGTTCGACGCCCAGCCGATCGCTACCAGCAGGCCGCCGGTTGCGGGCAGCAGCGTCGCCACGACCAACGTCGCGACCAGGATCATGATGAAGCGATCGGGCAGGAAGCGGCGCAAATGGTCCATAAGCCGCCCGCGCCTACGCGCTTTTGCCGCCCACCGCCAACCTTGGGCAAGCGACCTGCCCGTTTTGGGGCGCAACTGCCTGCCGCTTCAACAAATCTTTACCTCGATCGGCGATGGCAGCACTGAATTTCGAAGTGGGGCGCGGGCATGAAAGGCATTATTTTCAATCTGCTGGAAGAACAGGTGGTCGGCCAATTCGGCGACGGCACCTGGGACGATCTGCTCGACGATACCGAGCTCGACGGCGCCTATACCTCGCTCGGCAGCTATGACGACCGCGAGATCATGGCGCTGGTGGCGGCTGCTGCTGCGAAGCTCGACAAATCGCCCGCCGAAATCCTGCGCTGGTTCGGCAAATCGGCAATCCCCGCGCTGGCGTTGCGCTTCCCCGCCTTTTTCGAAGCGCCGAGCAATGCGCGCAATTTCCTGCTCAGCGTCAACACGATCATCCACCCCGAAGTGCGCAAGCTCTATTCGGGCGCGGGCTGCCCGCATTTCCGTTTTCAGCACGCCGGCGATGACGAGCTGGTGATCGGCTATTCCTCGCCGCGCAAGCTGTGTGCGCTCGCTGAAGGGTTCATCGAAGGGACGGCTGCGCATTATGGCGAGCACGTTACGGTCGCGCACCGTGACTGCATGCACGACGGCGCGCCCGCTTGCCAGCTCGCGGTCCAATGGGTGTCCTGAAACCCGAAGACTTTACCGGAGCGGCCGATCTCGCGCGCACCCTTGAGCGCGTCGAGCGTCGACTGGCGCGCGAGCGCGCGGCCCGCGCCGAGGCTGAAGCAATCGCCGAAACCGGCCTGCGCGCGCTCTATCTGTCGCAGCAACGGATCGAGCTGCTCCAGCGGATCGCGGCCAAGGCCAATGAAGCCGCCGACACCCGCGACGCGCTAATCTATGCGATTACCGAGATTTGCGCGACCAATGGCTGGGCGTTCGGCAATGTCTATCTGATCGATCCCGCCGATGCCGATAATCTGGTGCCGTCGGACATCTGGTACGCCGCCGACCCGGCTGGGCTGATGCCGTTCATCGATGACTCGCTCGCGCGCCAGTTCCGGCGTGGCGAGGGGCTGCCGGGGCGCGTGCTCGACAATTTCGCGCCGCTGTGGCTGAGCGATATCACCCAGGCCGCCAATTTCCCGCGCCGCGATGTCGCGCGCCAATGCGGGCTCAATTCGGCCTTCGCCTTCCCCGTGCTGGTGCAAAATGACGTGGCGGCAGTGATGGAGTTTTTCGCGCGCGATAACCCGGCCGAAGACGAAAGCTTCCTCGCGCTGATGGGCCAGATCGGCACGCAATTGGGCCGCGTGATCGAGCGCGAACGCTTTGCCGCCAAGCTGTTTTACGACGCGCTGCACGATCCGCTGACGAACCTGCCCAATCGCGCGCTGTTCCACGACCGCGTGACGCGCGCGCTGGAGCGGCGGGCGCGCCAGCCCGATTACCGCGTGGCGGTGCTGTTCCTCGATCTCGACGCGTTCAAGTTCATCAACGACAGCCTGGGGCATCAGGCAGGGGATAAGGTGCTGATCGGCACCGCCGCGCGCCTGCGCACCGCGCTCGAGCGTGGTGCTGTCGACCGTGCTGATCCTTGGCCCGAATGGACGCTGGCGCGGCTGGGCGGCGATGAGTTTACGGTGCTGCTCGAAGGTTTCGTCGACGAATGGCTGCCCAAGCGCGTGGCGATGCGGCTGCTCGACTCGCTGAGCGAGGCGCACATCATCGCGGAATCGGAAATCCACAGCGGCGGCAGCATTGGCCTGGCCCATGCGGTGTCCGAATGCGTCACCGCGCTCGACCTGCTGCGCAAAGCCGATACCGCCATGTATGAGGCCAAGGCGCGCGGGCGCGGCCAGGTCGCGGTGTTCGATTCGGTGCTGCGCCAGCGCGCGACATCGCGGCTCAACACCGAAAATGCGCTACGCGGGGCGCTGCGGCGCGGCGAGTTCCAGCTTTATTACCAGCCGATCGTCGATCTCGGCACCGATCGATTGTCGGGCTTCGAAGCCTTGCTGCGGTGGGAACGCCGCCCGGGCGAGCTGATCGCGCCGGGGCAGTTCATTGATGTCGCCGAGGAAACCGGTCTGATCGTGATGATCGGCAATTGGGTGCTGCGCGAGGCGTGCCAGGCAACCGTCGGCTGGCACCACCGCTTTCCCGATCGCGTGCCCGTTACGATCAGCATCAACGTCTCGCCGCGCCAATTCCTGCAACCCGGCTTTGCCGATATCGTCCGCGATACGATTACCGAAACCGGCGTGGCACCCGCCACCGTATCGCTCGAAATCACCGAAAGCATCGCGATCAGCAATCCCGACCGGGCGGTGCGCATCATGCGCCAGTTGCGCGCGCTCGGCGTGCGGATCAGCCTTGATGACTTCGGGACCGGCTATTCGTCGCTCGGCCATTTGCATCGTTATCCGTTCGACACATTAAAGCTCGACCGCAGCTTCGTCGCCGAAATGGGGCCCGAGCGCGGCAAGGTCGGTCGCGGCATTGTGCGCGCCGTGCTTGATCTCGCGTCGACGATGGACCTGTCGGTGATTGCCGAGGGGCTTGAAACCCCGCGCCAGTGCCAGGATCTGCGGGCAATGGGCTGCACCTATGGCCAAGGCTATTTCTACTCGCGCCCGGTCGACATGGCCGCCGCCGGACGGCTGATCGCGCGCGACGGCTGACCCCGCGTCGTGCGGCCCTTCCCGCGCCGCAACATTTACGCTATGCGCGCGGCCAGCCTTTATCCCTTAGACATATCAGGACACCTTATGAGCCTCCGCAACGTGGCCATCATCGCGCACGTCGATCACGGCAAGACCACCCTTGTCGACCAGCTTTTCCGCCAATCGGGCACCTTCCGCGACAACCAGCGCGTCGAAGAGCGCGCGATGGATTCGAACGATCTGGAAAAGGAACGCGGGATCACGATTCTCGCCAAGTGCACCTCGATCGAGTGGGATGATCATCACGGGCACAAGACGCGGATCAACATCGTCGACACGCCCGGCCACGCCGATTTCGGCGGCGAAGTCGAACGCATCCTGTCGATGGTCGACGGCGTGATCCTGCTGGTCGACGCCGCCGAAGGCGCGATGCCGCAGACGAAGTTCGTGACCGGCAAGGCGCTCGCGCTGGGGCTGCGCCCGATCGTCGTCGTCAACAAGATCGACCGCAGCGATGCGCGCGCGCAGGAAGTGCTCGACGAAGTGTTCGACCTGTTCGTATCGCTTGAGGCGAATGACGATCAGCTTGATTTTCCTGTGCTTTTTGCCAGCGGCCGCAACGGCTATGCCGGCGACAATCCCGATGTCCGCGAAGGCACGCTCGACCCGTTGTTCAACAAGATTGTCGAGCATGTCCCCGCCCCCTCGGCCGACCCCGATGGTCCCTTCAAGTTCCTCGTCACGTTGCTCGACCGCGACAATTTCCTCGGCCGCATCCTGACCGGCCTGGTGTTTTCGGGAAGCGTCAAGACCAACATGCCGATCCACGCGCTCGACCCCGAGGGCAAGATCGTCGAGACCGGCCGCGCGTCGAAGATCATGGCTTTCCGGGGCCTTGAGCGGCTGCCGGTCGATGAAGCCAATGCGGGCGACATCATCAGCCTCGCCGGGCTGACGATCGCGACGGTTGCCAACACCATCGCCGACCCGAGCGTCACCGAGCCGCTGCACGCGCAGGCGATCGATCCGCCGACGCTGTCGATGCGCTTTGCGGTGAACGACAGCCCGATGGCCGGCCGCGAAGGCAGCAAGGTGACGAGCCGCATGATCCGCGATCGCCTCTTCCGCGAAGCCGAATCGAACGTCGCGATCAAGGTCACCGAAAGCGACGACCGCGACAGCTACGAAGTTGCGGGACGCGGCGAATTGCAGCTCGGCGTGCTGATCGAAACGATGCGCCGCGAAGGCTTCGAACTCGGGATCAGCCGCCCGCGCGTGCTGTTCAAGGAAGACGAAAACGGCGGCAAGACCGAGCCTTACGAAACGGTCATCATCGACGTCGACGAGGAATATTCGGGCACCGTCGTCGAGAAGATGAACATTCGCAAAGCCGAGATGACCGACATGCGCCCCTCGGGCGGTGGCAAGACGCGCATCACCTTCAGCGCGCCCAGCCGCGGGATGATCGGCTATCACGGCGAATTCCTGTCGGACACGCGCGGCACCGGCATCATGAACCGGCTGTTCGAGAAATACGGCCCGCACAAGGGCAAGATCGAAGGCCGCAAGAACGGCGTGCTGATCTCGAACGGTTCGGGCGAGGCCAATGCCTATGCGCTGGGGCCGCTTGAGGAGCGCGGCATCATGATGGTCGCACCGGGCGAAGCGCTCTACGAAGGCATGATCATCGGCGAGAACGCCAAGACCGACGATCTCGAAGTCAATCCGATGAAGGCCAAGCAGCTCACCAACTTCCGCGCCAGCGGCGGCAAGGACGACGCGATCCGCCTGACCCCGCCGTGGCGGCTGACGCTCGAACAGGCGATTGCCTATATCGACGACGACGAGCTGGTCGAAGTGACGCCCAAGTCGATCCGCCTGCGCAAGCGCTACCTCGACCCCAACGAGCGCAAGCGCGCGAGCAGGGCGAAGGCGGCGTAAAAAATTTGTAACGCGCCGTAGGTCCCACATTCTGGCTAATTCAGCCAAAATGCGGGGGTTGGCGATGGAATTGGCGACACGGCTGGCGGAACTCGAAAAGCGAACAGCGCAGCACCGCGACCTGTTGCTGACCGAGGAGGCCGCGAAAACGGCTCTGGTCATGCCGTTCCTCCAAGCGCTGGGCTATGATGTCTTCAACCCGTCGGAAGTGATTCCTGAATTCACGGCCGACGTCGGGACGAAGAAGGGCGAGAAAGTCGATTACGCGATCTGTCTGGGCGGGAAGGTCGCGATGCTCGTCGAGTGCAAGCCGGCCGGCGTCGCCCTCGACCTGAACCACGGCAATCAGCTCTATCGATATTTCAGCGTCACCGAGGGACGCGTTGCGGTGCTGACCAACGGCGTCGTCTATAAATTCTATTCCGACATCGATCAGCCCAACAAGATGGACGATCGCCCGTTCTTCACCTTTTCGCTCGATGAGATGCGGCGATCCGACCCTGCGACGCTTGAGCGGTTCACCAAGGCGGCGTTCGATGTCGACCGGATTGTGGAAGAAGCGGAAAAGCTGAAGACCCAATCACTGTTGCGTGAAGAGCTGCGCAAGGAGTTTGCGGCACCGTCCGAGGACTTCGTGCGGTTGATGGCTGGGAAGGTGCACCAGGGCAAGCTGACGGCAGCGGTAAAGGACCGGTTTCAGGCGCACCTGGTGATCGCGATCGCTGACCTTGTGCGCGATATGGTGACCGAGCGGCTGACATCTGCGCTGAACGTGTCGAGTCCGCCACCGGTACCGACGGCGACGGCCTCCGCAGCGGCACTTGATGATGCGGGCGACGGGCAAATCATTACCACTGAAGATGAGATTGCCGGTTATCGAATTGTCCAGGCAATTTGTTCGCGCGTCGTGGCGCCCAAGCGCATCGCGATGCGTGATCAGCGCTCCTACTGTGCCGTTCTGCTCGATGACAACAATCGCAAATCGGTGGTCAGGCTCTATTTCAACAGCCGGACAACGCGCTATGTCGCGACTTTCGTGGGCAGGGACGAAGAGCGGTCGCTGATCACCGACCTGACCGACATATACCAGTTGGAACCCAAGATTTTGGCGCGGCTCGCCGAACTGGAAAGCTCCTGACTCGTGCTTGGCCTTGCGCCAATAGTTGAATGATGATCACTTCTTCCCGCGCCGTATAGGCAGATCGCCCCACCGGCGCATCGTCGGATCCCCCGGCGAGGTCCGACCCCGGCCTTTGCCGAGGCAGGCGCGTGGCTTGGGCAGCACCGTGGCGCTGTCGCAGCCCGAGCCCTTTGAGCGCGAGGTGGAGCGTTCGGTGACATCCTCGGCCCGCATGTTGGTGCGCAGGTTGGGCTGCATCCGCCTTCGGCCCTCAGGCGATGATTTAGCGCGAAAACTATCGCGTCGCGCCGAACGGGCGCGCTATGGTAATGGCATGAGTCTCAACCCTGCACTGCCCGACCTGCTTCACGAGATCCGCGCGTGCACGCTCTGCGCGGCGGAGCTGCCGCTCGGGCCGCGGCCGATTGTGCAGGCGAGCACCGCCGCGCGCGTGCTGATCATCGGGCAGGCGCCGGGGACGGCCGTGCACGCATCGGGCGTGCCGTGGGATGATCCGAGCGGGGACCGGCTGCGCGAGTGGACCGGGATTGATCGCGATGCCTTTTATGATCCTGCACGGATCGCACTGATGCCAATGGGCTTTTGCTATCCGGGCAAGGTCGCGGGGGCGGGCGACGCGCCGCCGCGCCCCGAATGCGCGCCGACATGGCATGCGCGGCTGCTCGCCGAAGTGCCCGCGATCCGGCTGACCGTGCTGGTCGGGCAATATGCGCAAGCCGCTTATGCGCGCGCCAAGGCCGACTCGCTGACTGATCGCGTCCAGCAGCAACGCGACGCGCCCGAGGGCATAGTGTCGCTCCCGCACCCGAGCTGGCGCAGCACTGGCTGGATGCGCCGCAATCCCTGGTTCGAGACCGACATATTGCCGCTGCTGCGCGCGCGCGTTACCGACGCGCTCGGCTGACGCGCGGCTCAGCCCAGCCCGAACGGCACGATCTTGTTACCCACATCATGGCCGATATCGGCCTCGCCGAGGAACGGCACGCCGAGCTCGGCGCACCAGCGCGGCAGCATCACCGACAGCGCCTCGCCCCACGGCGGATCATTGGGCTGGACGTCGCTGATCCGCCCGAGCCGCACCCCCGCCAGCCCCTTCAACTGCGTCGCCTGCGCGAGCTGGAACAGCATCCGGTCGATGCGGTAGAGCGGTTCGGACACATCCTCGATCAGCAGCACATGATCGGCGAGATCGGGCAGCCATGGCGTACCCACCAGCGCGGCGATGATCGACAGGTTGAACGCCGCTGCGGGCCGCCCCGCCAGCCCCGGCTCGATCCCGCTGCGATCCCCCGTCAGCCAACCGAGCGTGCGCCGCACGGCTGCTTCGCCGCCGTCGCGATTGACGTCGATCGGCATCGGCGCATGCACCGCGCGCCCGATGCGCCGGGCGTAAAGCGCGCCGAGCATGAAGCCGAAATCGGAATAGCCGAGATAGGTTTTGCGCGCCGCCGCTGGCCCCAGCCGGTCGCGGATCATGTGCAGGATGCGGTTCGAGCCGTAACCGCCGCGCGCGCACCAGATCGCGTCGATCGCCGGGTCATTCGCCATCGCGACAAAGGCTTCCGCGCGCACGGCATCGGGCCCTGCGAAATGGCCTTCGCTCAGGAAGCATTGCGGCGAGACAACCAGCTCGACGCCGGGATAGGTGGCAGCGATGGCCTGCACCTGCGCCGCGATATTCTGATCGATCGGTCGCGCCGGGGCGACCACGCCAATCCGCATTGTTGATCCCAATCCCTTGCCCAGCGCCGTGATAATCGCGATAGCCTCGGCGCATGGGCTCTAGCAAATCCTACTTTTTCGTCGGCATTGGCGGATCGGGCATGATGCCGCTCGCGATGATCCTTGCGGGGCAAGGCGCGGCGGTCGCGGGATCGGATCGCAGCCTCGATCAGGGGCGCGTGCCCGCCAAATTTGCCGCACTCGAAGCGCTCGGCATTGCGCTCCACCCGCAGGACGGCAGCGGGATTACGTCGCCCGAACAGATCGTCGTTGCTTCGGCCGCGATCGAGCCGACAGTGCCGGACATGATCGCCGCCGAGCACGTTGGCGCGGCGCGGCTGAGCCGGGCGGAGTTGCTGAGCGATTTGTTCAACAAAGCGCGGCTGTCGATTGGGGTTGCAGGGACGAGCGGCAAATCGACCGTCACCGGCATGATCGGCTGGATCCTCCACAGCCTCGACCGCGAGCCGACGGTGATGAACGGCGCGGTGATGAAGAATTTCGCGCGGCCCGAGGCGCCCTTCGCGAGTGCGCTGGTCGGCGAGGGGGATGTTTTCGTTAGCGAAGTCGACGAAAGCGATGGCTCGATTGCCCTGTACCGCCCGGGCGTGGCGGTACTCAATAATGTCAGCCTCGACCATAAATCGCTTGAGGAATTGCGGCTGCTGTTCGGCGATTTCATTGGTCGCGCCGACACTGCGGTTATCAACATCGCTGATCCCGAAGCGGCGGCGCTGGCGGCGGCGCTGCCGGTCGAACGCCGGATGACTGTCGCGGTCGACGCGCCCGCCGATCTGAGCGCGAGCAATGTCGTCGAAGCGCCCTTTGCCGTCACCTTCGACCTGAGCGAACGCGGCGCGGCGCCGGTCCCGGTCGCGCTGCACGTGCCGGGGCGCCACAATGTCGCCAATGCGCTGGCGGCGATCGGCGCGGTGCGCGCGGCGGGGGTGCCGCTTGCCGATGCGGTCGGGGCGATCGCGGGGTTCAAGGGCCTCAAACGCCGCTTCGATCTGGTTGGCGTGGGCGACGGCGTGGCCGTGATCGACGACTTCGGCCACAACCCCGACAAGATTGCCGCAACGCTCGACACGCTGCACGCCTTTCCCGGGCGGCTGCTGATCCTGTTCCAGCCGCACGGCTATGGCCCGTTGAAAGTGATGCGGACGGCGCTGGTCGACAGTCTGGCCGAGCGGCTGCGGGACGGCGATGTCCTCATCCTGCCCGATCCGGTCTATCAGGGCGGCACGGTCGCGCGCGAAGTCACCAGCGCCGACATCGTCGCCGATCTGACCGCTCGCGCGGCGCCTGCACGCTACATCGCCGACCGCGCCGCAGCCGCCACCGCGCTCGTCGCGGAAGCCCGCCCCGGCGACCGCATCGTCGTGATGGGCGCGCGCGACGACACGCTCAGCCTGCTCGCCGCCGAGATGCTCGCGGCCCTGACAGCGCGCGACCAGTCTGATACGATCCCCGCATCCGCCAACCACGAGTAGCCGCCATGATCCGTCGCCTGTTCCTCGATCACCCCGCCTCGGTCGGCGAAAGCTTCACCGAGCATTTCGGCGTCGCGACGAGCTTCGGGTTCGCGATGATCGCGGGCGGGATTGGTGCGGTGATCCACGGTTTCCTGCCCTTCGCCTTCCAGACCACCGGCAGCCGCACGATCGAAGGGCTGCACGCGAAACTCGTCGCCAAACGCGCGGCAAAGCGAGCGGCGACCAGCCAGATGAAGACGGTGGAATACATCATCTGAGTGCCAGAATGACAAGGCTCCTTGACTGACAAGCGACCTTTACTGCAAAGCTTCCTTCACAGAGTCGAAGGGAAGCTCACTATGTCCGCGAAGCGCGCCATCAAGCGCTACAACCGAACCATCTTCGCGCTCAGCGCGGTTTATGCCGTCACGCTGTTTGCCGCGATTTACGTGTTCAACCATCACCTCGTGTCGGGCGTCGTCGCGGTGATCGTGTCGATGCTGCCGGCGCTGCCGATCATCGGCATGTTCGCGGCCATCGCGCGCTATCTGATCGAAGAGAGCGACGAATATATCCGCATGATGGAAGTGCGAAAGACGCTGGTCGTCACCGGCTTTGCGCTCGGCATCGCGACGATCTGGGGGTTTATGGAAAGCTTCGAGGTCGTCGGACATGTCGAATCCTTCTACATCGCGGTACTGTGGTTCGGCGGGCTGGGGGTTAGCAGCGTCGTCAACCGCTTCTTCCCGCCGCGTGCCGCGTGAAGAACAGCTTGCGCGCGCTACGCGCCGCGCGCGGGTGGAGCCAGGGCGATCTTGCCGACCGGCTCGAGGTGTCGCGCCAGAGCGTCAACGCGATCGAGACGGGGCGTTACGACCCCTCGCTCCCGCTCGCCTTCCGCATTGCCGAGCTGTTCGAGCTCGCCATCGAAGAAATTTTCACCAGCCCGTCGAAGGAGGCCTGACATGAATCGGTTTGCGTTGAATTTTGCCGTGGCGGTGCTGGCGCCCATCGCCCTCCTCCACCCGACCAGCGCGTCGTGCCAGACGGCGCCCGCCGAGGAACGGCTCGCGCATATCTCGGTCACGACGATGGGCAGTAGCGGGTCGGCAGTGATGCTGATCCCCGGCCTCGCGAGTCCGCGCGCGGTGTGGGACGGCGTCGCGTCCGAATTGGCGAAGACGCACCGCGTGTATCTGGTGCAGGTCAATGGCTTTGGCGGCGACGCTCCTGGCGAGAATGTGAAGCCGGGCGTGCTCGACGGGATTGCCGCCGATCTCAACAGCTACATCGCCAAGCACAAGATCGAGAAGCCCGCGATCATCGGTCATTCGATGGGCGGGCTGCTCGCGATGATGATGGGCGCGCGCTATCCGGCGGCGACCGGCAGTGTGATGGTGGTCGATGCGCTGCCGTTCTTCAGCCTGATCTATGGCCCGACGGCGACGGTCGACGCTGCGCGCCCCTTTGCAGAACAGGCCCGCGCGCAGACGATCGCGACACCGCAGCCGACCGCACCGGTCACCGCCGACCCGGGCGGCATCTGGTCGATCAAGGCCGAGGGGCGGATCAAGGTGGCGAACTGGGGCGCGAAAGCCGCGCCTGCGGTGACGGGGCAAGCGCTGTACGAAGTGATGACCACTGACCTGCGCCCCGAACTCGCCAAAATTACCGCCAAGCCCTTTACCGTGCTGTATGCGACCGGCGCGGGGCCGCAGCCGAAAGTCATCTGGGAAGGCGGCTATGCTGGATCGCCGGCCAAGCTGGTGCCCATCGCCGACAGCTGGCATTTCATCATGCTCGACCAGCCGACCGCTTTTGCCGATGCGCTGAAGGAATTCCTCGCCGGACGCTGAGCCGCGCGCTTCTATCGACCAGGCATCGGGCCTATGGAGCGGGACATGAATGATGTGCCCCGCCCCACCCCCGTCCACCACCTGACCCCCGGTCGCTGGCCGACGATCATTTTCCTGCCGGGCTATGCGAGCGACATGACCGGCGCCAAGGCACTGGCGATCGAAGTCTGGGCCAAGGCGCGGGGCCGGGCCTGTCTGCGCTTCGATTATGGCGGATGCGGTGAAAGTCCGGGCGACTTCGCCGACCAGCGGCTGGCCGACTGGCGCGATGATGTGGTGGCGATGATCGACCTGGTCGCGGGGCCGGTGGTGCTGGTCGGATCGTCGATGGGTGGGTGGCTGATGCTGCTGGCGGCACTCGCCCGGCCCGAGCGCGTCGCGGCATTGGTCGGCATCGCGGCAGCGCCCGACTTTACCGACTGGGGCTTCACCACTGACGAGAAGATGGTGATCCTGTCCGAAGGGCGGCTCGAGCGCCCCAATGCCTATGGCTCGGCACCGACGCTCTATACCCGCGCTTTCTGGGCGTCAGGCGAAGCGCATCGGCTAATGGCGGGCATGATCGCGATCAATGTACCGGTGCGGCTGATCCACGGCATGCTCGACCCCGATGTGCCCTATCTGCGCAGCGTGCGGCTTGCTGAGCTCATCCGTTCAGCCGATGTGCAGACGTTGCTTGTCAAGGATGGCGACCACCGGCTGTCGCGCGACCGCGACATTGCGCTGATCCTGCGCACGATCGAGGAGCTTGTTGCTTGACCGCTCTCTACGCCTTGCTGCTTGCCCAGACCATTGGCCCGGTGGCACCGACCCCGGCTGCCCCGGCGACGACCTCCACCAATGCCACCGAAGCGCGTTATGACCGCTGCGTCGATCTCGCGACATCGGACCCGAACGCGGGCGAAGCCGATGCAACACAGTGGCGCGTGGCGGGTGGCGGCTATTTCGCGCGCCAGTGTCTGGGCATTGCCTTTGCCAATCAGCGGCGCTGGCTGGCGGCGGCGGATGAATTCGCGGGCGCGGCGCAAGATGCCGAAGTCGCGCATGATTCGCGCGCGGCCCATTATTGGGCGCAGTCGGGCAACGCCCGGCTCGCACAGGGCGACCCCGCCAAGGCGCGCAGCGCGCTCGACGCCGCGCTCGCCACCGCGACGCTGACCGGGCTCCAGCGTGGCGAGGCAAGCTTCGACCGCGCGCGCGCGCAGGTGCTGCTCGGCGACCTCGATGGCGCTCGCGCCGATCTCGATCGTGCCCAGAAATTGGCAGGCGCCGACCCGCTCGTGTGGCTTGCCTCGGCTACGCTCGCACGCCGCACGCATGATTTTTCGCGCGCGCGCGCCGATGTTGCCCACGCCTTTGAACTGGCGCGCGATGATGCGTCGGTGATGCTCGAAGTCGGCAATATCGCCGCCGCCACCGGGGACGCCGATGGCGCGCACGGCGCATGGAGCGAAGCCGTCCGACTCGCCCCCGACAGCGAAGCCGCCGCCCAGGCCCGCGCCGCGCTGAAGCAATTTGAGGAACAGCCGAAGCAATAGCGACTGGCGCTTCGCGGCGCCCTATCCTATCTCGCGCGCAGCGGGTGCAAGGAGCGCGCATGAAATATCTCCACACGATGATTCGGGTCAGCGATCCCGATGCGACGGTCAGATTCTTCGAGCTGCTGGGGCTGAAGGAGCAGCGCCGCTTCGACAGCGAACAGGGCCGCTTCACGCTGGTGTTTCTCGCCGCACCCGGCGACGAAGACGCGCAGGTCGAGCTGACGTACAACTGGCCGCCGGTCGACGGCGAGGCCGAAGTTTATGGCGAGGGCCGCAATTTCGGTCATCTCGCCTACCGCGTCGACAATATCTACGACACCTGCCAGCGGCTGATGGACGCGGGCGTCACGATCAACCGCCCGCCGCGCGACGGCCATATGGCGTTCGTGCGCTCGCCTGATAACATCTCGATCGAATTGCTGCAGGACGGCCATCTGCCGCCGCAGGAACCCTGGGCATCGATGCAAAATACGGGGCATTGGTAATGGCGCTGGAAATCGTCCGCATCCCGGCGCTGTCCGACAATTATATCTGGCTGGTGCATGACGATGCATCGGGCGAGACAATGGTCGTCGATCCTGCCGAAGCCGAGCCGGTCGAAGCGGTGCTGGCAGCACGCGGCTGGCGGCTGAGCGCGATCTGGAACACGCATTGGCACCCCGATCACACCGGCGGCAATGCTGCGCTGAAGGCGGCGCATGGCGTTCCCGTCATCGCCCCCGCCGGTGAGGCGGCGCGCATCCCGACCGCCGACCGGCTGGTGGCTGAGGGCGATGTCGTGACGCTCGGCGCGCATCAGGCCGTCGTGATGGAAACCCCGGCGCATACCGCAGGACACATCAGCTATTTGTTTGCGGATGATGCGGCGATCTTCGTCGGCGACACGATCTTCGCAATGGGCTGCGGGCGGTTGTTCGAAGGGACGGCGGCGCAGATGTTCGCCAATATGCAGCGCTATGCCGCTCTGCCCGATGCGACCGCCATCTATTGCGCGCATGAATATACCGAATCGAACGGCTGCTTTGCGCTGAGCGTCGATGCCGACAATCAGGCGCTCGTTGCACGCATGGTCGCGGTGCGGGCAGCGCGTGCGGCGGGGAGGGCGACCGTTCCCACCACGATCGGCGTCGAGCGCACCACCAATCCGTTTTTGCGGGCGGGTTCGGTCGAGGAATTCGCGCGGTTGCGTCAGGAAAAGGATGATTTTCGCGGCTGAATGCGGTATTAGGACGTGTGGGGCTTTGGCTGCGTAAGGAGATCGCCATGCACCGTTTTGTCCTCATCGCGCTGCTGTTCGCCACGGGCTGTGCAGCAACGCCCCGCGAAGCGGCCATCCCTACTGATCGAAAAGTCGCCGACGAAACCAAGCTCGCCCGACTGCTGCGCGGCTATACCCCAGGTCCTGCCCAGAGCTGCCTGCCAGCCCAGAGGACGCAATATCATACCGAAGGTGTCGGCGACACGTTGCTGTACAGCGCCAACCGCGATGTTATCTATCGCAACGACACCAGCGGCTGTTCGGGCGTTGCGCGCGGCGATGCGCTGATAACGAGCAATTTTTCGACGCGGTTATGCCGTGGCCAGATTGCGGCCACCGTGGACACGTTCACCGGTTTCCAGTCGAGTAGCTGCGCGCTCGGCGACTTCGTGCCTTATCGAAAGAACCCCTAATGGCCAGGTTGCGGATCGCGCTCGCCGCCATTGCGCTCGCCGGAGCGGAGAGCGCCTTGGCGCAGGACAGCGAGCAGTTGCCGCCCGATCTTGCGAAGGCGCTCGAAGGCCGGGTGCCGGGCAAGCCTTAAAACTGCATCACCGGCAGCCGGGTCAACGGGCCCGAGGTCATCGACGCGTACAACATTATCTACCGTCAATCGGGTACGCGGATCTGGCGCAACCAGCTCACCGATAGATGCCCGGCCCTGAGCAACAACGATATATTGGTGATCGAAACCTATGGCGATCAGATCTGCAGATATGACCGCTTCCGCGTCGTGAACCGCAATTCGGGCATCCCCTCGGCCTATTGCATCTTGGGGGGCTTCACGCCTTATGACAAAGTGAAGCCCGCGCCGAAGTCCTAAAACACAAACCGGCTGAGGTCGGTATTGCGTGCGGTGCTGGCGAGTTCGCGGTCGACATAGGCGGCGTCGACCACAATCGGTATCGAACGCGCGACCAATGTCTTCGTGCGCGCAGAATGCATCGACGCGTTCGCGCAGTTGCGAAAAGCAAGGCATGATTTTCGCGGCTGAATGCAATATGGGCCTTGGCGGGGGATGTTTTGCGTGAGGAGCCAGCGATGCGCCGTCTTGTCCTAATTCCATTAATCTTCGTCATGGGCTGCGTCGATGCGCCGCGCCAACAAGCAGCGGTCGCCGCTCAAAAGGCCGCCGACGAAATCAAGCTCGCCCGATTGCTGAAAGGCTATACGCCCGGTCCGGCGCAATCTTGCCTGCCACACTTCCGCAACTATCAGACGAAAGTCGTGGGCGACACGTTGCTCTATTCGACGGACCGCCGCGTAATATACCGCAACAACACCACCGGCTGCACCGGTGTCTCGGTTGGCGACACTATATACATACCAAATGTTGAAGGTGAATTGTGCCGCGGGCATTTCGGAATTACTTATGACTCAATCAATCAACTCGAGACGGGCAGGTGCGAGTTCAGCGATTTTATTCCCTATCGCAAGACACAGTAATGGCGCACTGATTTACGACGTTGGCCACCACCATATTGGCCGACGTACGCGCCGCGGGCGAAGCGACGGTGCCGACCACGATTGGCGCGGAACGGGTGACCAATCCGTCCCTGCGCGCGCAAACCGTCGCGGCGTACGCCACGCTGTGGCGAGGAAAGGATGATTTCCGCGGCTGAATGCGTTATAAGCTGTCGCGGGGGATAGCTTGCTTCAGGAGCCAGCGATGCGCCGTCTTGTCCTCATTCCCCTGATCTTCGTCATGGGCTGCGTCGATGCGCCGCGCCAACAAGCAGCGGTCGCCGATCGAAAGGCCGCCGACGAGATCAAGCTCGCCCGGCTGCTGAAGGGCTATACGCCCGGCCCGGCGCAAAATTGCCTGCCGCAGTTCACGCGCCAATATCGGACGCAAGGGGTGGGCGACACGCTGCTCTATTCCGAGAACCGCCGCGTAATCTATCGCAACGACACCACCGGCTGCACCGGCGTTGAGCGCGGCGACGTGCTGCTCACGCAGAATTATCAGAGCCAGCTGTGCCGCGGCCAGATCGCGACCACCTTTGACGCGATCAGCCAGAACATAACCGGCGGCTGCGCCTTCGGCGATTTCATTCCCTATCGAAAGACGCAGTGATGGCGCGCTGGTTTGTCGCGCTGGCCGCCACTGCGCTCGCCGGTGGGGCCACCGTGATGGCGCAGGACGCGGCGCCACTCTCGCCCGAACTCGCCAAGGCGCTGGCGGGGCGCGTGGCGGGCAAGCCCGAGACGTGCATTTCCGCCAGCCGCGTCAACGGCCCCGAGATCATCGACAGTCGCAACATCCTCTATCGCCAGTCGGGCGCGCGTATCTGGCGTAACGAAATGGCCGATGCCTGCCCGGCGCTGGGCGACAACGAAATCCTGGTGGTCGAAGCCTATGGCGACCAGCTCTGCAAGTTCGACCGGTTCCGCGTGGTCAACCGCAATTCGGGGTTCCCGTCCGCTTATTGTATCCTGGGAAGCTTCACGCCCTACGACAAGGTGAAGACGGCGCCGAAGCCATAGCCGCGCTGCGCAAGATCAGCGCGTCGTGGGCACGATCGCCGAATGCACCGCGATTGCCCGCCAGCCGTCGCCGCGCCGGACATAGACCACGGTCAGCCGATAGACCGTCACTTGCCGCAACGTCGGCGCGCCGCTGCTGACCGTCGCCGTCTCGGTCACCAGGGCGGTGTCGTGATCAATGCGCGCCATCCGCTCGCCCAATTGTTGCGTCAGCGTCGGATCGCGCGGCACCGCAAGCACGGCGCGGATGAACCCCTCGCGATCGACTGGCGCTGC
Source organism: Sphingomonas sp. (assembly GCF_019749955.1). Classification (GTDB taxonomy): domain Bacteria; phylum Pseudomonadota; class Alphaproteobacteria; order Sphingomonadales; family Sphingomonadaceae; genus Sphingomonas. The sequence goes on along the minus strand of NZ_JAIEPC010000010.1, from coordinate 10,204 downwards.
GCTGCCAAAGGTCGCGACGAAGCGCGGGTCGAGAATGCGACGCAAGGCATTGGCATCATGCGCGACTTCGGCATCGGCCCAGGCCTGATCGAGATCGAGCACACGCTGTTCATCGCGGGTCGGCGTCGCGCCGGCGGCGACGGGGTTGAACATCATCGCCCCAGCGGCAACCAAAACGATCAGGGTGCGCATCGATTGGCCCATCCTAAAGCACGAACCGGCTGAGGTCGGTGTTCCGCGCGATGCTCGCCAGTTCGCGCTCGACATAGGCGGCGTCGACAACCACCGTCTCGCCGCGCCGGTCTTCGGCCTCGAAGCTGACGCTTTCGAGCAATTTTTCCATCACGGTTTGCAAACGCCGTGCGCCGATATTCTCGATCTCGGCATTCACTTCGGCAGCGATCTTCGCAACAGCCGCGATCCCGTCATCGGTGATCTCGACCGTGACGCCTTCGGTCGCAAGCAGCGCCTTATACTGCGTCGTCAGCGATGCCTTGGTGTCAGAGAGGATCGCGACGAAATCAGCTTCGGTCAGTGCCTTGAGCTCAACGCGGATCGGTAAGCGACCTTGCAGCTCGGGCAGCAGGTCACTGGGCTTGGCGACGTGGAACGCCCCGCTCGCGATGAACAGGATATGGTCGGTCTTCATCGGCCCGTATTTGGTCGCGACCGTGGTGCCCTCGATCAGCGGCAGCAAGTCGCGCTGGACGCCTTCGCGGCTGACCGAGCCGCCGCGCACGTCGCTCACCGCGATCTTGTCGATTTCGTCGAGGAAGACGATCCCGTTCGCCTCGGCATCGGCGAGGGCCGCGCGCGACACTTCGTCCTGGTCGAGCCGCTTATCGGCTTCTTCCTCCACCAGCTTATCCCAAGCGGCGGGGACGCCGAGCTTGCGGCGCTTGAGCGGCGGCTGGCCGAAGGCCTTGCCCATCATGTCGCCCAGATTGATCATGCCCATTTGCGCGCCGCCGGGCATGTCGAACGGCATTTGTGGCGCTTGTTCGATTTCGATTTCGATTTCGGTGTTGGCGAGATGGCCGTCCTTGAAACGCTGGCGGAAGGCTTCACGCGTCGCTTCGCTCGCGCCCTTGCCGGTGAGCGCATCGAGCAGGCGGGCCATTGCCGCTTCCTCGGCCTTGTCCTTCACCGCGACACGGCGGCGTTCCTTTTCGAGCCGTACCGCTTCCTCGACGAGATCACGGGCGATCTGTTCGACGTCGCGGCCGACATAGCCGACTTCGGTGAATTTGGTCGCTTCGACCTTCACGAACGGCGCATCGGCCAGCTTCGCCAGACGGCGGCTGATTTCAGTCTTGCCGCAGCCGGTGGGGCCAATCATCAGGATGTTTTTGGGCGTCACTTCGTCGCGCAGATCAGCGCCGAGCCGCTGGCGGCGCCAGCGATTGCGCAAAGCCACGGCGACGGCTTTCTTGGCGTCGGTCTGGCCGATGATGTGCGCGTCGAGTGCGGCGACAATGGCTTTGGGGGTAAGGGCGTCGTTCATGGGGTTCTTTCTTGGGTCAAGCCCCTCCCCTTCAGGAGTGCAGGGCCGTTCGTGCTCCCAGCACGGACTGAAATTGCTGGGGGCAATTTCACCCTGCACTGGTTTGGGGTGGGGGGCTTCCACAAGCACTTGGCTCTGCGAGGCATCCCCCACCCCTGCCCAGTTTCGCCGCAGTCCCGTCCCCCGGACGGGACCAAGAGCGGCGGAACTCCTGACGGTGAGGGGTTGTCATTGTCACGTCGCGCTGTCGAGCGCTTCGATCGTCAGATTTTCGTTGGTGTAGACGCAAATGTCCGACGCGACCTTCATTGCCTTGCGCGCGAGCGTCTCCGCATCGGGCTCATAATCGGTCAGCGCCCGCGCGGCGGCAAGCGCGAAATTGCCGCCCGAGCCGATCGCGGCGATCCCGCCCACGGGTTCGAGCACGTCGCCATTGCCGGTCAGGATCAGCGTCACATCCTTGTCGGCGACGATCATCATCGCTTCGAGGTTGCGGAGGTATTTGTCGGTCCGCCAGTCCTTGGCGAGTTCAACCGCCGCGCGCAGCAGCGCACCGTGATGCTGTTCGAGCTTGCGCTCGAGCCGCTCGAACAGCGTGAAAGCATCGGCGGTCGCGCCGGCGAACCCGCCGATCACCGAACCGTCGCCGAGCCGCCTCACCTTCTTCGCATTGGGTTTCATCACGGTCTGGCCCATCGAGACCTGACCATCGCCAACGACAACAACGCTGCCGCCGCGCCGCACGGATAGGATTGTGGTGCCGTGCCACACCATCGATTGTTCGCTCATGAACGCGATGTGGGTGGCGGTCGGCCCCGCTGCAATGCCCCGCCGACGGGACCGCGTGAATCCCCCGTGCTCCCCAGCCCCGTTGGTGTCGAGCGAAGTCGAGACACGCTGCGCACCGCTTGTAGCCTGTTTCTCGACGTCGCTCGAAACAAGCGGGTCAAGGTGAAGGGCTCAAAGGCTAATGATCGTGCTTCTGGAGAAACGCCAGGCTGTCGGCGAGGGTCGAGGCATTGCTGCGAAAGGGCTTGGACAGGCCCATGATCGGGTCATTGTGATTGGCACCCGCATAATCGCGCTGCTCGAACACTGCACCCGCAGCCTTCAGCCGTGCAGCGAGGGCGGGCGCGTTGCGCGGCTTGACGACATCGTCGGCGGTGCCCTGCATGATCAGCAGCGGCGGCGCATCGGCGCGCGCGAAGCTGACCGGCTGCGTCTCGGCCGGGCGCGGCCAAGCGCCGAACGCAGCTGTGGTGGCAGGGCCATCGAACGGGTAGAAATCAAACGGCCCCGCGAGCAGCAGGCCCGCGCGGATGATCTTGGGATCGACGCCAATCGCTTGCAGATAATGCGTGTCGAGTGCGACCATGGCGGCGTTATAAGCGCCCGCCGAATGGCCCGCGACCGCGATCCGGGCGGGGTCGCCGCCGAAATCGGCGATATGGTCGCGCGTCCACTTCACCGCGAGCGCGCTGTCCTCGACAAAGGCGGGGAAGCGCACCTGCGGCACCAGCCGGTAATCGGGGATCACCACGAGGTAGCCGCGCGCGGCAAAGGCGCGACCGACAAAGCCATAATCGCTGCGCGAGCCCCAGCGCCACGATCCGCCGTAATAGAAGATCAGCACCGGCAGCTTCTTGCCCGCTGCATTCTTGGGTGCCCAGACATCGAGCTGCTGGCGCGGCTGGTCGCCGAAGCGCACGCCCTCGGCCACACGCGCCGACTCGCCTTCGTTTGCCATCATGCCGTCGATCAGATCGAGCTGGCGGGGCGGCGAAACGAAGAAGAAAAACGCGCCCGCCGCGATGCCGAATACGAGAATAAGCCCGAGCGCGATTTTCCAATAGGTCATTTGATTCCCCCCGAATTCGTTCCAGCTTGGCGGGCGGCGCTCGCCGGGGCAAGCGCGGCGTGCGATTGCCTCGGTCCGCGAACGCGCTTAGCGTCCCGGCCAACGACCAATGGGGAGGCAGATATGCGGAAAACGGCTCTCGGCGCACTCGCGCTGGCAATGCTGATCGGCGCACCGGCGCAGGCCAAGGGGCCACGCTACAGAGCATCCATCACCCGCACCAGCTATGGCATTCCGCACATCAAGGCAGCCAATTGGGGCGGCGCGGGATATGGCATCGGCTATGCCTATGCCGAGGATAATCTGTGCCTGCTGGCCGAGGAATTCGCGACCGTCGCGGGCGACCGCTCGCGCTTCTGGGGGCCGACCGAGAAAGCCACGCTAGGGTTCGAGAAGATCGACAATCTGTCGTCGGATGTCTTCTTCCGCGCGATGATCGACTTGCCGGCACTCAAGCGCGGCCTCGCCAAGCGTCCACCGCGTGAAATGGCGCTGCTGGCCGGTTACGCCGCTGGATATAACCGGCTGTTGAAGGACCGCGGCCCGGCGGGCGTGCCAGAAGCATGCCGGGGCAAGCCGTGGGTGCGCCCCATCACCACCGACGACATGCTGCGCATCGGCGAAAAGCAGGTGCTGTTGGCGAGTTCGCTCGCGCTCGCTGCCTTCATCGTCAATGCCCAGCCCCCCGGCAAGCCGCAGGCAGCGAGCCTCCCCGACACTTTTCCGGGCGACCGCGACATCGGTTTCGGCAGTAACGGCTGGGCGTTCGGGGCGGAGGCGACCACGACCGGCAAGGGCCTGGTCGTCGGCAATCCGCATTTCCCGTGGAATGGCCCGTCGCGCTTCTGGGAAATGCACGTCACCATTCCGGGCGAAATCGACGTGATGGGCGTGGGGCTGGCGGGGACGCCGCTCGTCGCGCTTGGCTTCAACAAGGATGTCGCCTGGACCCATACCGTCACCGCCGCGCAGCATTTCACCGGCTTCGAGCTGCAACTCGATCCGAGCGACCCGACGACCTATCTGGTCGACGGCAAGCCCGAGAAAATGCGCACGATCAACGTCAGCGTGCCGATGCCCGATGGCAAAGCACCGGTGACGCGCACGCTCTATGCCAGCCGCTTCGGGCCGATGCTGACGATCCCGCTGCTGGGGCTCGGGTGGAAGGCCGACAAGGCCTATGCGATGCGCGACGCCAATTACGACAATGACCGCAGCATCACGGCGTGGATCGCGATCGGCAAGGCCAAGTCGGTCGCCGAGGTGAAGGCTGCCGTGTCCTCGACGCTCGGCATTCCGTGGGTCAACACCATCGCTGCCGACCGCAACGGCGATGTGTTGCATGCCGATGTGACCGCCGCCCCCAATGTTTCGATCGCCAAGGCCAAGGACTGCGCGACGCCAACGTCGGCGGCGGTCGCGAACCGCTTCGTGCTGCTCGACGGGCGCCGTTCGGCCTGCGACTGGGACGACACCCCCGGCACGGCTGCCAAGCGCCTGATGCCCGCGAGCGAGCAGGCGATCTGGGAACGGCGCGATTATGTCGCCAATTCGAACGACAGCTATTGGCTGAGCAATGCCAGCGCACCCTATCGCCAGTTGTCGCCGGTGCTGGGGACATGGGGCACGCAGCGCACACTGCGCACGCGATCGGGTCTGGTCGAACTCGCCCGGCGGTTCGACGGCAGCGACGGGTTGGGCGGGACCAAGGTGGATCAGGCCAAAGCCGAACAAATGGCGTTCGCCAACAAGAGTCTCGCGGCTGAACTCGCGCTCGATCCGGTGCGGGCGCTGTGCGCGGGCAAGCCCGAGGTGGCGCAGGCCTGCGCGGCGCTGGCGCTTTGGGATGGCCGCTACAATGTCGATAGCCGGGGTGCGGGCGTATTCGCCGCGTTCTGGCCTGCCGCGAGCCGTATCGCCGGGCTGTGGCAGGTGCCGTTCGATCCCGCCGATCCGGTCCACACCCCGCGCGGGCTGGTGACGAGCGGCGAGGTGGGCACGAAGCTGCTGAAAGCGCTCGCCGACACGCAGGCGCGGCTCCTCGCGGGCGGCATGAAGCTTGATGCACGCTGGGGCGAGACGCAATTCGCGGTGCGCGGCGCCGAGCATATCCCGGTCCATGGCGGGGATGGATTGCTCGGGGTGCTCAACGTCCAGCAGAGCGCGCCCGAGGCAGGTGGCTTCGTGCCCTATCACGGGTCGAGCTATGTCCAGGTCGTGACGTTCGACGATGCGGGTCCAGTCGCTGATGCCGTGCTCAGCTATTCGCAATCGACCGATCCCGCCTCGCCGCATTATGCCGACCAGACCCGGCTCTATTCGGCGAAGAAGTTCGTGCGACTGCCCTTCAGCGCGGCAGCGATTGCGGCGGATGCGCAAGGAGAAACACGGACGATCAGCGAGTAGCTGACCAACGTCACGCTGCTCGCCAGAGCCCTGGGGTCGTTGCCCGCGCGAGGAACGGCTCAGGCGACCGCGCGCACTTATGGCGCGCATCTAGCCATTGTTTGCCGTCGTTGGCGGCGGCATAGAGTCCGCTCAACCACCAGGACATGACCATGCGTATCATCGATCATCACATTGCCGGGGTCGGCCAGGCGACTGGCGGCAGCGCGACCCGCCTCGCCGATGTGTTCGATCCCAATTCGGGCAGCGTGCAGGCGCAAGTGACGCTGGGGACGGCGGCCGATCTAGAGCGCGCGGTGGCGGCCGCACAAGCCGCACAACCCGGCTGGGCCGCGACCAACCCGCAGCGCCGCGCGCGCGTGATGTTCGAATTCAAGCGGCTGGTCGAAGCCAATATCGACGAGCTAGCGCAACTCCTCTCGTCCGAGCATGGCAAGGTTGTCGCCGATGCGCGGGGCGATGTGCAGCGCGGGCTCGACGTCATCGAATTCGCCTGTGGCATCCCGCACGCGATGAAGGGCGAATATACCCAAGGCGCGGGGCCGGGGATCGACGTCTATTCGATGCGGCTGCCGCTTGGTATTGGCGCGGGCATCACCCCGTTCAACTTCCCGGCGATGATTCCGATGTGGATGTTCGGCGTGGCGATTGCGTGCGGCAATGCCTTCATCCTGAAGCCGTCGGAGCGCGATCCGTCGGTCCCCGTGCGGCTCGGGCAATTGATGCAGGAAGCGGGCGCGCCTGCGGGCATCCTTCAGGTCGTCCACGGCGACAAGGAAATGGTCGACGCGATCCTCGATCATCCGGCGATTAGCGCGGTCAGCTTCGTCGGATCGTCCGACATCGCGCATTATGTCTATCGACGCGGGGTCGCGGCGGGCAAGCGCGTCCAGGCAATGGGCGGCGCCAAGAACCACGGCATCGTCATGCCCGATGCCGATCTCGATCAGGTGGTCAATGAGCTGTCGGGCGCGGCCTTTGGGTCAGCGGGCGAGCGCTGCATGGCGCTGCCGGTGGTGGTGCCGGTCGGCGAGGAGACGGCCGAGCGGCTGCGCGCCAAACTGCTGCCCGCCATCGCCAAGCTGCGGATCGGCGTGTCGAGCGACAAGGACGCCGATTACGGCCCGGTGGTAAACGCCGCGCACAAGGCCCGCGTCGAAGGCTGGATCCAGAAGGGCGTCGACGACGGTGCCGAACTCGTCGTCGACGGGCGCGGCTTCACGCTTCAGGGGCATGAGAAAGGCTTTTTTATCGGCCCGTCGCTGTTCGATCACGTCAAGCCCGGCATGGAAAGCTACAAGGAGGAAATCTTCGGCCCCGTGCTCCAGATCGTGCGCGCGGCGGATTTCGAGGAAGCGGTCGCGCTCCCCAGCCAGCACCAGTACGGCAATGGCGTCGCGATCTTCACCCGCAACGGCCATGCCGCGCGCGAATTCGCCGCGCGCGTCAACGTCGGGATGGTCGGCATCAACGTGCCGATCCCGGTGCCCGTCGCCTACCACACCTTCGGCGGGTGGAAGCGCAGCGCGTTCGGCGACACCAATCAGCACGGCCCCGAAGGCGTGAAATTCTGGACCAAGATCAAGACGATTACCCAACGCTGGCCCGACGGCGCGCCCGACGGGTCGAACGCGTTCGTCATCCCGACGATGGGGTAGCGTCCTCGTCGAGACCCTGAGGGCACCTCGGTGACAAATGACGGAGCGGGAGGGTGCCGTCTATCCGAACTAAAATATTGTAAATAAACCATCTTTGTGGCGGCATTGCTACGCTAGCCCAAAATCGTTCCCACCGGCCGAATTTGCAATCCACTGATGTCCGCCGATGTCGGCGCCATCCGTTACGATAGCCCCACGGGATATAGCCGAGGAAACCAGCGCTCGACAACGTCAATGGGGAAGCCCAGCCGCACCGCAGACTTATGGCTTGGCGTCGTCGCAACCAACAAACCATTCGCCAGTAGCGACGCGACGACCTCGCGGCCTTTGCGCTCCTGATAGCCTGTCAGCCGCCCCGCATCGCCACGCGACAATTCGCCGGTCAGCAAAGCCTCGCGCAGGATGGGAAACGCTCCCTTCGGCAACCGACCGGCGCGCGCCTCGTCATCGGCATAGGCTTCGATCCGCCGCAGCAGTTCCTGCGGCTCGAGGATTGAGGCCATGTAGCGCACCTGATCGACGCAGGTCCGCAGGAAGAAATCGCAAAACTCGACCAGCCCTGCCTGCGTGAGCGCGCCCCGCCCATCGCGGTCACCACGACGCGGGCCGTCCGCCACCGCAAGCAGCGCCTTGTACCGATGCGCATCCCGGGCAAGCCCGCGTGAGACCGACCAGAGGCTCGTCCCGATCCCCAGGCGCTTGAAGAGCGCATGACTCATTAGCCGTGTCACGCGTCCGTTGCCATCGAGGAAAGGGTGAATCCAGAGCAGCCGGTGGTGGACCGCGCCGACTGATTCGACTTGGCGCATCTGGTTGAGCCGTACCGGATTATAGGCCTCCTCGAACCGCGCCAGGAATCGCGGCAGGTCATCGGCCTCGGGCGGAAGATGACGACCGACCATCACTTCCCGCTGGCGGAGTTCGCCCGGCACGACGCGCAACCGTTCGCCCGTGTCCGAATTTTCCACCCACAGGAGTTCGTCGGGCAATTTTTCGCAAAAGGCGCGGTGCAGCCATTCGGCATAGGCGCGGCTCGCGGGCCAGTCCTGCGGATCATCCCCAAGATCGATCCGCCGCTGTACGTCGATATGCGCAACGGCTTCCAGCTGCAGCGCCCGCTTGCGAGGCTCGACCGAAAAATCCTGCACGAGCGCCCGATCGATATCGCGCGGATGAGTGTCGTGCCCCTCGATCAGGTTCGAGTAATAGCAGTTCATCGACCGCACCAGCGCGCCGATTGCCTCCTGCACGATCGGATGCACCCGCCCCGCCAACATCGACGCTTCGCGCACCAGCTCAAACGTCACATCATCAAGCGAACGCTCGGCCTCGGCGGGCAGCATGGGTTCCATTGAGCTGACATCCATGCCGGTTATTGTGCCGGTTTGTGTGCCGGTTGGAAAGATAAGAAAAATAGCTCCTAAGGCGACATTTCTAGTTTGGATAGCGCCGGTTATCTCAGTGCCGCAATGACAACGAAGGCAGCACTTATTCTCAGTATTCCGACACAACGCCGTAGCCAGTTTCGCGACCTAGAGCGGTTTGCGGCCGATATGAGTCGAAGAGGGATTCACACGGACGCGCTGATGTGATTCATATGTGGACGCCCCCTTTGGCAAGGGCTTTCGTCAGGATGGGTTTGATCGGTTGCTTTCATATGTCCGGCCTGTTTGTGCGGCGTGTTTACCGCTGGCCCTGATGGAAATCCGCCGGTGAGGTCCCTGATCAAGATGTCGCGTTGGTGCTGTCAGTCTTGTGTGAACCCGTCTCTCGACGATGCAGATCGGGCTTTTGGAGCGACGCTTAGCTAGCAAGCGACTGCCATTCGGCCAGTGCGGCTGAACGGCCTAGGACTGCTCCCTTGGAAAAGTTCGAAAATTAGCGGTCGACCCGAGGGGCCATAATTGCCCTTTCACCCGAACAAACAGAGAATTTATCGTGTTACCCTTCGCGGGCCGTTTGCTCACAGCGGTCTAACGCGCCTAATGTCTCCCCGTCATTCCGATCTTGATCGGTAGGGATGACCCGCATCGTGCGGTGGACACAGGTCCTCGACCCTCAGGGTCGGGCGGCCCGTGGAATAAAATACCCTAGGGGAATACGCGGGGCGCGTCTTCACCTGTGTCCGACGTGCGATCAACCGTCCCGACTGGTTGGGCGGAGCGGCGGACATGGGAAAGTGCGATGCGGTTTCACAGCGGTATGCACCACTTTGACCGATGGGGCGTTCCTGCACGAGCTGGCCTCGTCGCATCGGTACTGATTGTTCCGGTTGCAGCTTTGAGCGGATATAGTGACATGGAATCAGAAGTCTTTTCCGCACGGCAAAAGGCAATCACCGCTTGCACGATTGCCGACATCAGGCGCCAGCAGGAGCGGCCAATCACTGACCCGCCTGCACCCGGCAATGAGCGATTGAACGCGAACGGATTGAGCCCTGCGGATCAAATATGCTGGGATGCCGGGGAAACTGCGGCTGACCGAGAGGCGCAACGACAGACTTTTGTTGCCGCTCAACGCGCTGCGTTCGCCGTCGCGGCGATGTGGATACTCGGCTTTGTTGCACTTCGCACTTGGCGATGGATCAACGCAGGGCGGACGGCGTGACGCGCCAGCCCGTCCAATATGTGGGGATGAATGTGGGGACGCATTTTCTCTATCGGTGATTTTTCATTTATTATTATATATTTAATTGACTGAAATGGCGGAGCGGGAGGGATTCGAACCCTCGATACGCTTTTGACGTATACTCACTTTCCAGGCGAGCGCCTTCGACCA
>NZ_JAIEPC010000075.1 GCF_019749955.1 Sphingomonas sp. | reverse complement strand
ATCCGCGCGAGCTTCGCGACAGCGTCGATGCGCTGCGCAACCTCCGCTTCCTGACCCCCGGCGGCCAGCAGGTGACGTTGGGGACGGTCGCCGCGATCACGACAAGCGAAGGTCCGCCGATGCTGCGCAGCGAGAATGGCCAGCCGGTCACGTGGATATATGTCGATGCGCGCGGCCGCGACCTGACCTCGATCGTCGCGGATCTCCAACGCGTGATCGACCGCGACGTCAAACTCCCGCCCGGGATCAGCGTCAGCTTCACCGGGCAGTTCGAATATCTCGCGCGCGCGCGCGAGCGGTTGACGATCGTGGTTCCGGCGACGCTGCTGATCATCTTCGTCCTGCTCTACGTTACGTTTGGGCGCTTTGACGAGGCTTTGCTGGTGATGGCGACTTTGCCCTTCGCGCTGACGGGCGGGTTCTGGCTGCTCTGGCTGCTTGGATATAACCAGTCGGTAGCGACTGCGGTGGGGTTCATTGCGCTGGCGGGCGTGGCGGCCGAGTTCGGGGTGGTGATGCTCATCTATCTCAAGCACGCACTGGCCGATCGGGGCATTGATCCGTCACCTACCGAGGTCGAGGCGGCGGTGCGCGAGGGCGCGCTGCTTCGGGTTAGGCCGAAGGCGATGACGGTCGCCGTCATCCTCGCTGGCCTCTTTCCCGTTCTGATCGGCACCGGCACGGGTTCCGAAGTGACGAGCCGGATCGCCGCACCGATGATCGGCGGGATGCTCACAGCACCCCTCCTGTCGATGCTCGTCATCCCCGCCGGTTACCTGCTTATGCGGCGACGTCGCACGCAACCCACCCCCATCAATCAAGGAGTAATGTCATGAAGACCATCGCCATTTTCGTCCCCGCCCTGTTGCTTGCCGCGTGCAGCAACCCCGCCCCTGCGCCCGAGGCGACAGACCGCCCCGGGGCGAATGCTGCCGCACTCGCGGAAGCCAAAACCGCAACCGGCGAGGGCACGATTACCGCGATTGATCCTGATACGGGCAAGATCACGCTGGCGCATGGGCCTGTGGCCGAGCTGAGCTGGCCAGCGATGACAATGGGGTTCGGCGCCAAACAAGGGCAGCTCGGCGGCCTAAAGGTCGGTGACAAGGTCAGGTTTACCTTTCGCTGGGACGGCAAGACGGCCGAAATCGAGTCGATCGACAAGATTTAGCGCTCGGGGTGGACTGGCCCATGAGCCGTAGCGAGAACAGCTGGCCGTCGGATTTCGGAGACGTTGCTCGGCCCTCGGACGGCAATATCTGGTTGGCTCCCGCCGCCATGAGCCGGGCGGAAGACCCACAAACGACCATTCAGGGCTAATGCCGTGAATCCAGAAACCGGACGTTCGTTCATGGAAATGTATCAACTTTGCCACCGGGCGGGGACCTTCGGCCTGAAATTCTTGGGGCGAGAGGTTGCAGTCATTCGTTGTTGCGACCGCGAATGGCCGTTGTTGTAAGTCATGTAAGCAATAAACTGACCTAACGGACAACATCGAGCTCGACGTTCCTGGCCCTACTGTCGGGTACATATTATTCGCGAAGTGGGCATGGATCTCGTGATTATTTCAGCGAAAACGATAGACCCGCAGCGACGAAGAAAACCTTGTCGGCAGCAGCTGCGACGCATTGATGCAACCGGCCCGCCTCGTCCCGAAAACGCCGTGCCAACGCATTGTCGGGCACGATGCCGAGGCCGACCTCATTACTGACGATCACGAGCGGACAGCGCGCATTGCCTATGGCAGACAGGAGTCTATCGCTCGCCTGTATGATGTCGACGTCTGACAAAAGCAGATTGCTCACCCACAGGGTCAGGCAATCAACGAGCACGACATTTCCGTCGACCGCTTCCTTCCCGATCGCTTCGGGCAGGTTGAGCGGACATTCGACGGTACGCCAGCGTGGACCGCGATCCGCGCGGTGGCGCGCGATCCGCTCGGTCATTTCTGCATCGAAGGGCTGGCCTGTCGCCAGGTAGACCGGTGCAACCGTTTGGCTGTCGGCCAATTTTTCCGCCAGTTCTTGCGCCAGCCGGCTTTTGCCCGATCGCGCGCCGCCCAAGAAAAACACGACGTTCGCTCCGGTCACTCTTGTCCTTTCTCATCCCAACGAATATCGACGCCATGCGACAGGTTTCCAGAAATGGAAATAATAGGGAACCCGGAAGCTGATAATTTATCTGCAAGCCGGGGCTGTGCCCGCAACTGTGACCGGATAGCGGTCGCTCCATATGCCACTGGCGGCCTTGGCTGCTGGGAAGGCGGGGCGGACGTGACGACCCGGGAGCCAGGAGACCTGCCTGTCGCGGTCGGTCCTTTGTGCCAACGGGGTGTTTGGCATGATCGGGGGAAAACCTCGCGTGACGACATCGATGGAGGTGGCGCGCGTGAGGGTTCAGACCATTTCGCTCTACGTGAGTCCGTGCCGCTGGCGCGTGCAACCTCGCTTTGTTCAAAAAGGAGGTTCCATGCGTTACCCATTTGTTGCTCTGCTAAGCGCAATCAGCCTGTCCTCGCCCGCCTATGCCGGTGAAGCGCCAGAGCCGGAAAGCGACGAAGCGATCGTCGTCACCGCCAACCGCACCGCACAACCGCTGTCACGCGTCGGCCAGTCAGTCAGCGTCGTCGATGCCGCAGAAATCGCCCGTCGCCAGACAGCAACTGTTGTCGATATTCTGCGCACGCTGCCCGGCGTTTCGATTGTTCGCAACGGCGGCATTGGCACGGCGACGGGAGTGTTCATCCGTGGCGCCGAGAGCGACCAGACCGTGACATTGATCGACGGCGTCAAGCTCAACGATCCGTCGTCCCCAGGCGGCGGCTTTAATTTCGGCAATCTCCTGGTCGGCAATATCGATCGGATCGAGGTGCTGCGCGGATCGCAATCGGTGCTGTGGGGCAGTCAAGCAATTGGAGGGGTCATCAACATGATCACCCGGCCACCAACCGACGCCCTGGCGATCAACGCGCGCGCCGAATATGGCTATCGCAACACTGGGCAACTGGTCGGCAATATCTCTGGCAAGCTGGGGTCGCTCTCGGCGAGCGGCGGCGGCGGCTATCTGCGCACCGATGGCATCTCGACCTTTAGCGAAGCTCGCGGCGGCGCGGAACGCGACGGATATGAAAATTACGGGGCCAACGCCAATCTGAAGCTGGCGCTGAGCGACCAGTTTTCGCTCGATGCGCGCGGCTGGTATTCGAATGGCACCGTTGGGATTGACGGCTTTCCGGCACCGAGCTTTACTTTTGCCGATACGAGGGAGATCGCGAAAACGAGGGAAATCGTGGGCTACGCCGGTGGCAACGCAGCCTTTTTTAGTGGTCGATTCCGTAATCGTCTAGGCTTTGCCTACACCGACACACGCCGCCGCAATGATGATCGCGGCACCGAGACATTTGCCGCAAAGGGCCGCAACGAACGGCTGGAATATCAGGGGATTTTCGAGATTGCCGACGGCTGGCAGGCGACGGCCGGGCTGGAGCGCGAGACTTCGCGCTTCATTTCGTCCAGCTTTGGCGCCGCGCCGTCCATTGGCCGGGCGCGACTGGACAGTGTCTATGGCCAGCTGGTGGCGACGCCGGTTGCCGACCTGACGCTGACTGGCGGGGTGCGACAGGACGATCATGACCGTTTCGGCGGGGCAACCACATTTGGCGCAAGCGGTGTGTTTCGGCTTTCTGGAACTGGTCTGACCCTTCGCGCCAGCTATGCGGAGGGCTTCAAGGCACCATCGTTGTTCCAGCTACAGAGCAATTTCGGCAATCAGGCGCTACGCCCCGAACGCGCCACGGGATGGGATGCAGGCATCACCGAACGCGCGCTGGGCGGCAGACTTGAAGCCGGGATCACCTATTTCAGGCGCAACAGCACCGACCTGATCAACTTCATTTCTTGCGTGCCGCCATTGACGGGCATTTGCACCAATCGAGCGTCGGGCACCTACGACAATGTGGCGCAAGCGCTGGCAGATGGGATCGAAATCAGCCTGGCGTTGCGCCCGATCGAGACGCTGCGCGTGCAGGCCAATTACACCTATACGAACGCCGTCAATCGGTCATCGGGCAGCGCCAATTTCGGCAAGTTTCTGGTGCGCCGGCCACAGCATAGCGCGACGGTGCTGATCGATTATAGTTGGGGGGTCGGGCTCACGACCGGGGCCACGCTGACCCATGTCGGCACCAGCTTCGACAATGCCAGCAACAGCCGCAAGCTACAGGGCTATGTGTTGGCCGATGTACGCCTGTCCTATCCAGTAACCTCGCGCATCGCGCTTTATGGCCGAATCGAAAACCTGTTCGACGAGCGCTATGAAACCGCTTTCCGCTTTGGGCAGCTAGGTCGCGCTGCTTATGTCGGCGCGCGGTTCACTTATTGATGGGGCAGCAATGACCACCGCGTCCTTTACCGTCCATGGCGGGCGGCTGGCGCTGGCGCGGGCGCAATTCCCGACGCATCTTGAATGGATCGATCTGTCGACCGGAATAGGTCCGTGGGCCTACCCCGCAGCGGTCGATGCCGAGGCTCTGCGCCGGTTGCCCGAGCCGGGCGCGCTGACCGCGCTTGAGGCCGCCGCGGCGGCGGTGTTCGGGAGCGATCCGGCCGCGACGGTCGCGGTGCCGGGCAGCGACATTGCACTGCGGTTGATCGGCCGATTAATCCCGGCGCGAACACCCGCCATTCTTGGTCCGGGTTATGCCGGGCATCAAGCGATGTGGCCAGACTCGGTTTTGCTAACCGATCTTGCCGCCGAGCAACATGATGTGCTCGTCCTTGCCCGTCCCAATAATCCCGACGGCGCGATAATCGACCGCGAGCGGCTTGCCGACGCAGCGCGGCTCCTGGGCACAAAGGGTGGCTGGCTGATCGTCGATGAGGCGTTCGCCGATGCCGGGACAGAGCCGGGGATCGCTGCGGCGAAATGGCCTCGCACCATCGTGCTGCGATCGTTCGGCAAGTTTTTCGGGCTGGCAGGCTTGCGGCTCGGCTTCGTCATCGCGCCGCCGGTTTTTGCAGCATCGTTGCGGCAGATGCTTGGTGACTGGCCGATCTCCGGCCCCGCGATCGCCATCGGTACAGCTGCCTATCGCGACCTTGCCTGGCAAACGGCCCAACGACGTCGGCTGAGTGATGCAGCGGTGCGACTCGACGAAGTGCTGAGCGAGGCCGGTTTTGCGATTGCGGGCGGCACACCCTGCTTCCGGCTGGTCGACACGCCCAACGCAGCGGGGGTGTTCGAGCAGCTGGCACGCAGCGCTATCCTGACGCGACCCTTTGCCGACGATCCGCGCCGCCTGCGCGTCGGCCTGCCATCGACCGAAACCGACACCGCGCGGCTCAAACAAGCCCTTCAGACTGCGAGGATGACATGACCGACCCCGAAGCACCCGCCCCCGAAACGGATTTTACCTCCCACAATGCTCGCATGAAGCGCGTGCAGGCTGCCCGCGCCCGTATTCAGGCGCGGCATACGCTCGAACGCGGCCTGCTGATCGTCCATACCGGCAATGGCAAAGGTAAATCCTCCTCCGCCTTTGGCATGGCAATCCGCAGTCTAGGCTGGGGCATGAAGGTCGGCATTGTCCAATATGTGAAGGGCAGCTGGGAAACGGGCGAGAAGACCTTCTTCCAGGCCAATCCCGATTTATTGACCTTCGAGGTCATGGGCGAAGGCTTCACCTGGGACACGCAGGATCGCGCCCGCGACATCGAAGCGGCACAAGCGGCTTGGACGCGGTCAAAAGAGCTAATTCTCGACCCAGATTACGAGTTCATTATCCTCGATGAACTCAACATCGTGCTGCGCGATGATACGCTGCCCATCGCCGAGATCGTGGATTTTCTGCGTGACCGACCGCTGACCAAGCATATCTGCATCACCGGGCGGAACGCGAAGCCGGAACTGCTGGAGATCGCCGATCTTGTGACCGAATTTCAGGAGGTGAAGCACCCGTTCAAGGCCGGGTTCAAGGCGCAAAAGGGGGTCGAATATTGATCCGCATATTTGCCTGCATGCTGGCGTTGGCGGTAACGTCGTGCGCGGTCCCCAGCGCATCGCCCGGGCACAAAAGCGGTGCCAACGGCCTGCGCATCGTATCGATCAATCCGTGTGTGGACTCGATCCTGATGCACGTCGCCGACCGCAGCCAGATTGCGGGCATCAGCCATTATTCGCAGGATCCGCGCGCCACCTCCATCCCGATCGCGCAGGCGATGCAGTTCAAGGCAACGTCGGGCACGGCGGAGGAAGTGGTCGCGCTCGCGCCCGATCTGGTCATTGCTGGCGCTCATGTCGCGCCGTCGACCATCGCGGCACTCAAACGGATGCACATCGCCTTGTTGCAACTCAGCGTGCCGGAAACCATCGCTGAGAATCGCGACCAAATCAGTAAAATCGCAACCGCCATTGGCCATGCCGAACGCGGCAAGCGGTTGAACGCGCGGATCGATGCCGCGATTGCAGCCGCGCGCACAACGCAGCCGACGACCCCGGCGCTTATCTGGCAGGGCGGCGGACTGGTGCCGGGAGACGGCACGCTGGCCAGCGTCTTGCTGCGGAGCGCCGGTTTTAGCAATCTGAGCGGTGATTACGGCCTGAAGAAATGGGATGTGCTGTCGCTCGAATATCTCGTCGCCAACCCACCGCGCGTGCTGTTTACGGTCGGTGATGCGACCGTCTCGGACCGCATGGTGGGCCATCCAGTCGTGCGGCAGCTATCCCGCACTATCGCGCTCCGCCCCTATCCGGAACGGTTGCTGCACTGCGGCGGGCCGACGATTATCGATGCAGTCGCTGAACTGGCCAAGGCGAGGCGAAGCCTGTGACGGCGCGGGTGACCTGTGCACTAACGCTCGCGCTCGTCGCGGCGATGCTGCTGTCCTTGATCGCGGGTAAAGTCTGGGTCCCGCCCGCGATCCTCGGCAGCGATGACCCGCGCGCGTTGATCATCATGGAATTGCGCCTGCCACGGACGTTGCTGGCGGCTTTGGTCGGTGCTGCACTTGGCATGTCGGGCGCGGCGATGCAGGGCTATCTTCGCAATCCGCTGGCGGATCCCGGCCTGTTCGGCGTTTCATCAGGCGCTGCACTTGGCGCCGTTATCTCGCTATTCTTCGGCTATGCCGCGCAGGCATGGCTATTGCCAACCTTTGCGCTGACCGGGGCGGCGGCAGCGATGGCGTTGCTCGCGCTGCTTATCGGCCGGTCGGGCAGCTTAATCGTCTTCACGCTCGGCGGCGTGATCCTGTCCAGTATTGCGGGGTCGATGACCGCGCTGGCAATCAGTCTGGCACCGACACCTTTCGCGACATCGCAGATCGTGACCTGGCTGATGGGAGCTTTGACCGATCGGAGCTGGGATGATGTAACGATCGCCCTGCCACTGATCGCAATCGGTATCGCGCTGCTCGCGGCGACCGCGCGCTCACTTGATGTGCTCACACTAGGAGAGCCCGCCGCTCGATCGATGGGGGTAGATCCGTTGCGCCTGCAGCTACTGATCATCGGCGGCGTGGGGCTGTGCGTCGGCGCGTCGGTGGCGGCGGCCGGGATCATCGGCTTTGTCGGCCTGATCGTGCCGCATCTCGTCCGCCCCTTTGTCGGCCATCGGCCATCGGCTGTGTTGCTGCCTTCGGCGATCGCTGGCGCCCTGCTGCTGGTGGTTGCCGACAGCGTCGTGCGCGCCGCACCCACCGTCAGCGAGTTGCGCCTCGGCATCGCCATGTCGATGCTGGGGGGCCCCTTCTTCCTGGTGCTCCTCCTCCGGATGCGGCGGCAATTGCCATGAGCCTGATCACGCGTCACCTCTCGCTGATGCTCGGTGGCACACAGGTGCTCGACCGCGTGGATACATGCTTTGAACGGGGCCGCGTTACTGCCATTCTCGGCCCCAACGGTGCGGGGAAATCGAGCCTGCTCAGTTGCCTTGTCGGACTTCACCTGCCCGATAGCGGGACCGTAGATCTGGACGGAACATCGCGTGCGCAGATCTATCGCCGCGACCTTGCGCGCAGGATCGGCTATCTGCCGCAGACCGCGGATGTTCACTGGGATGTCGATGTCGAGACACTGGTTGCGCTTGGCCGGTTTCCCCACCGCGGGCGCTGGGGCGCCAATGATGCGGATCGGACCGCGATCGCCGCCGCCATGGCCGCGACCGACGTAACGGGCCTCGCAGGACGCATCGTCAACACATTGTCAGGCGGCGAGCGGGGCCGCGCCTTGCTTGCTCGCGTGCTGGCGGGCACGCCCGAATGGCTGCTCGCCGACGAGCCGTTGGCGAGCCTTGACCCGGCGCATCAGCTCGATGTTCTCGATTGCCTCCGGTCTATCGCGCGGCAAGGCGCCGGGGTCATTGTCGTCCTCCACGATCTCAATCAGGCAGCACGCGTGGCCGATGAGGTTCTACTTATGCGGAGCGGGCGCGTGATCGCGCACGGTATGCCGGATGCCGTACTGACACCCGATCGCATCGCCGAGACATATGGCGTGTCGGCCTTTGTCGGACACACGCCCGACGGGCAACGGTTCCTGATTGCCACAGGTCGCGCGTGACCGATCGGGCCACACTGCTATTGGCCGCACTGATGACAGAGGCGGTGATCGGCTATCCGGCGTGGCTGTTTGCCGCAGCTGGGCATCCCGTGAGCTGGACGGGCGCGTTGATCGCGCGGTTGGAGAGCGATTGGAACATAGGATCGGGCACACGGCGCAGGGCAATGGGGATCGCGGTCGTTGGCGTCATCATAGCGGCATCGGGCGGCGTTGGCTGGGCTGTCATGGCTGCGCTCGATGATGGGTGGGCGGTTATGGTGTTCGTCCTCATTGTGACCACCGGCCTGGCGCAGCGCAGCCTTCACGATCATGTCGCTGCCGTTGCCCGGCCCCTTGCCGCCAGAAACCTGTCCGCCGCCCGTGTCGCGGTATCGGAGATCGTCGGGCGCGATACGCAGGCGCTCGACGAGAGTAGCGTTAGTGTTGCAGCGATCGAGAGCCTTGCCGAAAGCTTTTGCGATGGCGTCGTTGCGCCTGCCTTCTGGTTCCTCATTGCCGGGCTCCCCGGAATGCTGATCTGCAAGGCGGTCAACACCGCCGATTCGATGATCGGGCATCGCGACGCACGTCACCGTGACTTCGGCTGGGCGGCGGCTCGCACGGATGATCTGATGATGCTCATCCCGGCCCGGCTTTCAGGTTTGATGATCGCTGCTGCCGGTCGCGGCGGGCTGCCCATGATGTGGCGCGATGCGCGCAAGCACGCCTCGCCCAATGGCGGTTGGCCCGAAGCTGCAATGTCCAGCGCGCTGGGGCGTCGGCTGGGTGGACCGGTCAGCTATGAAAGCGAGCCGAGCGACCGAGCCTGGCTCGGTGATGGCCCCGCGCCTGACGCTGCCGATCTGGTGCGCGCTCTGTCAATTTATCACCGCGCCTGCCTTTTGCTCTGGGTAATCGTCGGAGTCATCGCATGGCCGCGCTGATGCTGCAGGGCACCGGCTCGGACGTTGGCAAGTCGGTGCTGGTCGCCGGGCTCTGCCGTCTTTTCACTAATCGCAGGCTCAATGTCCTGCCGTTCAAGCCGCAAAATATGTCCAACAATGCCGCCGTAACCGAGGATGGCGGCGAGATTGGCCGCGCACAAGCACTTCAGGCGCTGGCGTGTCGCGTCCCGCCAAGCACCGATATGAACCCGGTGTTGATCAAGCCGCAATCCGACACTGGCGCGCAAGTCGTCGTCCATGGCCGCGTTATCGGCCAATTGGGTGCGGGCGATTATCAGGACCGCAAAGGGGCGCTGCTGGACGCCGTGATGGAAAGCTATGCCAAGCTAAGCGGGCGTGCGGACCTCGTGATCGTCGAGGGCGCGGGCAGCCCGGCGGAGATCAATCTGCGGCGCGGCGACATTGCCAATATGGGTTTCGCGCGCGCGGCGGGGGTGCCTGTCGTCCTTGTCGGCGATATTGATCGCGGTGGCGTGATCGCCTCGATCGTCGGGACCAAAGCAGTCATCGATCCGGATGACGCTACGATGATCAAGGGCTTTCTGATAAACAAGTTTCGGGGCGACCCGCGCCTGTTTGACTATGGCTATGCCGAGATCGCACGGCGCACTGGCTGGCCGGGACTGGGCGTGGTGCCATGGATTGCCGCCGCGCGCGATCTGCCCGCCGAGGATGCGGTGGTGCTCGATAGGGCGGTCGCAACAGGCGGCGGCGTCACCATTGCCGTACCGATGCTCTCCCGCATCGCCAATTTCGACGATTTCGATCCGCTGATTCACGAACCGGCCGTCCGGCTGGTCTTCGTGCAGCCCGGCCAGCCAATCCCGGCGGACGCCGGGCTTATCATTCTGCCCGGCACCAAGGCGACCATCGCCGACCTCGCTTTCCTGCGTGCGCAGGGCTGGGATATCGACGTCGCCGCGCATGTACGGCGCGGAGGCGCCTTGCTCGGCATTTGCGGCGGTTATCAGATGCTCGGCCAGACGATCGAGGACCCCGATGGCGTTGAGGGTTCGCCGGAAACCGTGTCGGGGTTGGGTTATCTGCCCGTCACCACCCGGCTGACCGGCGACAAGCGCGTGGTCGATGTCACCGGCACGAGTCTGCGGGAAGGTGCGGCTTTTGCGGGTTATGAAATCCATGTCGGGCGGACGTCGGCGCTGGCATCGGTGCAGCCGTTGCTGAGGCTTGCCGATAGCACGCACGACGGCGTGGTCAGCGCCGATGGGCGGATTGCGGGCTGCTATATCCACCGGTTGTTCGATCACCCCGCCCAGCGTAGCGCCTGGCTGGCGCGGCTGGGTGTGCAATGCGATGGCGTGGCGCAGGAACACCGCGTCGATCAAGCGCTCGACGCGGTGGCGGCTGGGCTGGAACAGCATGTCGATATTGCGCGGCTGCTCGATATTGCGGGGTACAGGCCATAATGGAGACGACGTTCGACGCGGGGTTCCGCGAGCAGCTCAACAGCCTATTGGCTTGGCGCCGCGATGTGCGGCATTTTGACACCCGCCCCCTGCCCGAAGGTCTGCTCAGCACGCTGCTCGATACCGCTTGTCATGGCCCCTCGGTAGGTAATGCGCAGCCCTGGCGCTTCGTCCGCATCGTCTCGCCCGACCGCCGCGCTGCCCTTATCTCCGAAGTCGATTCGCAAAAACTTGACGCTGGCGAGAGCTATTCTGGCGAGCGAAAGGCGCTTTACGATAACCTCAAGCTCCACGGTCTGCGCGAGGCGCCCGAGATCGTCGCGGTGTTCTGTGACGAGCAGGGCGAGGCAGGCCACGGCCTTGGCCGCGCGACGATGCCCGAAACCCTGTGCTGGTCGGTGGTGACCGCGGTGCACACCGTGTGGCTCACCGCCCGCGCGCATGGCGTCGGGCTTGGCTGGGTGTCGATCATCGAGCCTGCGGGTATGAACGCGCTGCTTAATGTGCCCGCGGATTGGCGCTTTATCGCCCTGCTGTGCTTGGGCTATCCCGAGCGCCCGAGCGAGACGCCCGAGCTAGTCCGGCATGGCTGGCAGGACCGTCTCGCTGCAGACACGATCCGGTTGGAGCGCTGATGATCACCCGAGAAGACATTCAGGCCCGGCTCGATTCGCTTGCCAAACCGGTCGGCAGCTTGGGACGGCTGGAGGCGTTAGCGGTCGAACTGGCCATGGCCAGCCAGTCGCTCACCCCCCTTACTCGCCCGCGCCGCCTTGTGCTGTTTGCCGCCGATCATGGCGTGGTCGCCCAGGGCGTGACACTCTGGCCCTCGACGGTGACCACCGCGATGGTCGAGACGATCCTGCGCGGCAAAGCGAGCAGCACCGCGCTCGCGCAGACCAATGGCGTCGATGTCCGGGTGGTCGATGCGGGGATGGCGCAGCCAACGCGCCCGCCTTGGCCTGCGCACTTCAACGCGGCGGCGGTCGCACGCGGCACGACGGACCTCAGCCGAGGCCCGGCGATGTCGGTGGACCAGTTTAACTCTGCCTGGGCGCTGGGCGAGGCGGAGGCCCAAGCCGCGATCAAGGCAGGCCACCGCCTGCTGATTGCGGGCGAAATGGGCATCGGCAACACCACTGCCGCCGCCTGCCTCACCCATGCGCTGACCGGGATCAATGCCGACACTGCAACGGGGAGCGGCGCGGGCGCGGATGCTGCGATGCGTGCTATCAAGCGAGATATCGTCGCCGCTGCGGTCGCTGCGCTCGACGGCCGCACGGACAAAGCCGCGCTGGCGGCGATCGCCGGGTTAGAGATCGCCGCGATTGCGGGGTTCTATGCCGCCGCCGCACGACAGGGAATCCCGGTGCTGCTCGATGGCTATGTCACTACTTCCGCCGCGCTGATCGCCGAGCGGCTTTGTCCGGGGACGCGCGCGGCGATGATCGCAGGTCATCTGTCCGCCGAGCCCGGCCACCGCGCGGCGCTGGCGCAATTGGGGCTTACCCCGGTGCTCGAATGGCAGATGCGGTTGGGCGAAGGCAGCGGCGCATTGGTCGCCCTGCCGCTGCTCGACAGCGCCGCCGCCATACTGCGCGATGTTGCGCGGTTGGCGGACCTAGGCGTCTGATGGCCGGCCGCTGCCCATGGTGGGCACCACCCCTGCTGGCCTTACAGTTCCTGACGCGGCTGCCGGTGACTGCGACCGATCGGCTGTCGGGAGAGGCGGTGCGCGCTGGGCTGACTCTCGCAGTCGGCTGGTTTCCGCTGGTTGGAGCACTGATTGGCGCCGTCACTGCAACGATCACTCTTGGTGCAATGGCACTCTGGCCAGCACCCGTCGCGGTTCTGCTCGCGCTCGCCATCGAAGCGCTAATGACCGGTGCCTTCCACGAAGATGCCGTGGCCGACTTTTGCGATGCTTTTGGCGGCGGCCAGACAGCAGAGGACGTGCGCCGCATCATGAAGGACAGCCGCATCGGTAGCTATGGCACGGTCGGTCTTCTGCTTGCACTTAGTCTGCGGGCGACGTTGATGATCGCCGTGCTGGAGCGATTTGATGGGCTGACTGCGGCCCTGGTCATCACGGCTTCGGCCTGTTTCGGGCGTTGGCTGATTGTTGCCCTGATGGCCATTGTGACCCCAGCGCCCAGCGGCACCGGCCTCACGAAGGATATTGCTGCGGGCGTGGGTCTGAGCAGCTTGGCCTTTGCGTCGCTGGTCGCCCTGCCGATTCTGACCCTTGTCACCCTTCATGCTCCAATCGCGATGATTGGCGGGCTGGCCGTTGCCCTGGTTTTTCTACTTTGGTTTCGCGCACTTCTTATCCGCCGGATTGGCGGGAGCACCGGCGACTGCCTCGGCTTTGCGGCCTATGTCGGTCAACTCATGCTTCTCTTGGCTGCCGCCGCGGCCACGCCATGACAGCCACACTATTGATGGTGCGCCACACCGAGGTCGCGCGACACTGGAAAGGACGCTGCTATGGTGCCAGCGATGTTGGCCTGAGCCGTGCCGGCGCTGCCCATGCCAGGTCGCTCGCCTCCACCATCGCCGCGTGGTGCCCTGATATCGTTATCCATTCGAATCTGCGTCGAACGCGGATTCTCGCGCTACAGATTGCCGCGATCGCAAAGGTCGAAGCTATTGCAGACGCGAACTGGCGCGAACGTGATTTCGGCGATTGGGAGGGGAAAAGCTGGCTGGCAATCTACCGCTCCACCGGCAATGCGATGGACGGGATGATCACTGCGCCGGACAGCTTTCGCCCAGGCGGCGGCGAGACAACGACCGAACTGGCAGACCGAACATTGGACGCAATCGCCCGATTGACCGCGCGGCGTGTCGCCGTCGTGACCCATGGCGGGCCGATTGCGGCGGCGCAGGGAAGATCGGCGGGCCTGCCGGAACATGAGTGGTTGGCGCTGGTGCCGAGATACGGTGAAACGTGGGAAAGACCCATGAACGACGGTTTTTGTTAAGAGTAGCCACTGGGAAACCGGCTTACCAACCGCCAGCATTGGTCGCCGATCCACTATCGTCTCAAAGGTATCCGCCGCTCGGCAACTGGCCGACTCCGGTCGTCTGGTTGATGCGAAGGCTAGAGCAGCTTCAGGTTGAGCGGAATCGCGTTAGGGGATTCCCTTTGCGCTGATCGTGTGATTCATAGGGAGCCGTCACGAGGAGGCGGCGATGGGTTGGCGGTCGGGTCAGAGTTATTCGCAGGATTTGCGGGATCGGGTGCTTGCGGCGGTCGATGGCGGGATGCCGGTTCGGCAGGCGGCACCGGTGTTCAAGGTGAGCATCGCCTATATCTACAAGGCGTTGATCCGGCGGCGGCTGACCGGCGAGAGTGGCGTGAAGGCGACCCGAGGACATCGACCGCGCAAGCTCTCGCCCGATCAGGAGCTGGCGCTGGCGGCGCATATTCGCGCGCGACCGGGCATCACGCTGGCGCAGGTTCAGGCCTGGCTCGCGGCGGACCACGGCGTCACGCTCAGCACAGGCGGGCTGTGGAATGCGGTTCGGCGTCTGGGTCTGTCTTTCAAAAAAAGCCCTGCGCGCCGCCGAGCAGGACCGGCCTGACGTAGCGGCCCGCCGCAAGCTGTGGCGCGCCGCCCAGCCGTTCATCGACCCTGAAACGCTGGTCTTTCTCGACGAGACCGGCGTGAACACCAAGATGGCGCGGCTCTACGGCTGGGCACCGGTCGGCGAGCGATGCCGCGACAGCGTCCCGTTCGGGCATTGGAAGACGATGACGTTCATCGCTGGCCTGCGTCTCTCAGGCATGACCGCGCCTTGGGTGCTCGATGGGGCAATGGATGGCGACGCCTTCAAAGCTTATATCGGCCAAGTCCTGGCCCCGACGCTGCGGCGGGGCGATGTCGTGGTGCTCGACAATCTGCCCGCGCATAAGGTCGCCGGCATCCGAGAGGCGATCACCGCGCGCCACGCTCAGATCTTCTACCTGCCGCCCTACAGCCCAGATATGAACCCGATCGAAATGGCGTTCTCCAAGCTCAAGGCGCTATTACGCCAGGAACCTGCGCGAACTATCGACGGCTTGGTCGAGCGGATCGGCCACCTCCTCGATCGCTTCCCGCCCAACGAATGCGCAAACTTCTTCCATGCCGCCGGGTATCAACGCTCAATGTGAAAATGCTCTAGATCCCATGATGGTGATATCAGGTTGCATACAAAAGACCCACAAGCCGACAGTCAGGGCATCCAATCGGCTCGCCGAAACCGGACGTTGGTTCATATTCTGCAGCCAGGTCCGTCTGATGGTAGAGAGGGCCGATGGCTGCCTCTAACAATTTCAGGCGCGAACAACGTCGCGTTGCGATCAGGATGGCGGCGGCGCTCTGTGTTACCATTCTGGTGACGGCAGGTTGCATGTATTTAAGTGTCCCAGCTTCTCGTCCGATGCCGGATCGCCTAATTGCCGTCGCAAGAGCTGACCTGTTTGTTCTCTTCTGGCTTGTCGCGACGATCGGAAATGTCGCGCGACTACGTTTCTTCTCGGCGAACGATATCGCCGGTAGCGCCTCCACTAAAGTCACTGCGGATATAAGCCGCCCCGCGCCGGACAAACATAACGAATATGTGTCGCCGTTTGTGATACGATGGTTTGAGACCGGTTATACCTTTGAGGAATTTCGCACTGAATATCATTCGACTGCGGCCTCACAGAACTCTGGTAGGTTTCGCATCGACGATCGCTGTCGAAGAAACAGTTCAGACCTTTTCATAAAGCGTTACCACACAGGCTCCGCCTAGCCCGAGGTTGTGCTGCAGCGCGTGGCGCACCCCTTCAACCTGGCGTGCTTCGGCCGTGCCGCGTAGCTGGTGGGTCAGTTCATAGCATTGCGCAAGGCCGGTCGCGCCGAGCGGATGCCCCTTGGACAACAACCCGCCCGACGGGTTAGTGACGACCTTGCCGCCATAGCTGTTGTCGCCATCGGCGATGAACCGGGCCGCCTCGCCTTCGTCGCAAAGCCCGAGCCCCTCATAGGTGATGAGCTCATTATGCGCGAAGCAATCGTGTAGTTCGGCGACCTTGATATCGTCAGGGCCGACGCCGGCGGCTTCGTACACGGCCTTGGACGCGCGCGCCGTCATGTCATAGCCGACCAGTTGCATCATGCTGCGCGAGTCGAGCGTCGACGGGCTGTCGGTGGTCATCGTTTGCGCCGCGATACGGACCGTCGCCCGGAGAGCGTGACGCTTGGCGAAGTCCGCCGAGACAAGCAGCGCCGCCGCGGCCCCGCAGGTCGGCGGGCACGCCATTGGCCGCGTCATCACGTCGGGCCAGATCAGCTGGGCGGCCATGACATCGTCCTCGCTCATTTCGGTTCGGAACAGCGCAAGGGGGTTGTTCGCGGCATGGCGGCTTGCTTTGGCGCGAATACGGGCGAAGTCACGCATGGTCGTGCCGAAACGCTGATTATGCTCACGCCCGGCGCCGCCAAAGTATTTGAGCGCCATTGGCAAGTCGACATCGACCAGATCGGCGCAGACTTCGTCAAAGTCGGCAAACGGACTTGGCCGATCGTCAAATACCGAGCCAAGCGCGCCGGGTTTCATCTGCTCAAAACCAACCGCGAGCACGCATTCGGCCATCCCGCTCGCCACTGCCTGGCGCGCGAGGAAGAGCGCAGTCGAGCCGGTGGAACAATTATTGTTGACGTTGACGATCGGAATGCCCGTCATTCCCGCGCTGTAAATCACGCGCTGGCCAGCGCAACTGTCGCCATAGACATAGCCGGCATAGGCTTGGTCGACATCGGCATAATCGATGCCGCCGTCGTTCAGCGCGAGCTGGATCGCGGCCGCGCCCATCGCGTCATAGGCCTCGGAAGCGCCCGGCTTGAGGAAGGGAATCATCCCAACGCCGGCGACCAATACGTCGCGGCCCTGTGTTGTGTTCATCATGTCATCCTTTCAATGTTCCGGCGAGGCAGGCCCGCCACCAAGGGTCAAACAATCACGCCATTGGCGCGGAGCTGGGCAATTTCATCGCTGGTCACACCGTAGCCTTGCAGCGCCACGTCAACCGCATCGGTGCCAAGCGCGATCGGTTTCGGCATGGCATTCGGCGTTGCGGAAAAACGCGGCGCAGGCATCGGCTGCATTACGCCGTCCACCTCAGCAAAGGTTGCGCGCGTGCGATTATGCGGATGGCGGGCGGCTTCGTTCATCGACAGCACGGGGGCAAAGCACACGTCGCTGCCCTCCATCAAGGCACACCATTCGTCGCGCGATCGGGTGAGGAACAGCGTCTCGAGCCGGGCGCGCTGCTGTGGCCAGCTCGCTCGATCGTGTTGGCGTGCGAAGGCGGGATCGTCGGCCAGCCCCAGCTTTTCCAGCAACAGGCGGTAGAATTGCGGTTCTATCGAGCCGATCGCGATATAGCGGCCATCGGCGGTCTCATAGCTGTCGTAGAACGGCGCGCCGGTGTCGATCAGATTGACACCGCGCTCGTCGCGCCATTGTCCTGCTGCATAAGTCGACCACATCATCGTCATCAACAGCGCGCTGCCATCGGTCATCGCGCAATCGACCACCTGACCCTGACCCGTCTTTCCGGCGGCAATCAGTCCGGCAAGCATCCCGAAGGCGAGCATCATCGCACCGCCGCCGAAATCGCCGACCAGATTGATCGCCGGGGTCGGCTTGTCGCCCGCGCGGCCCGAGGCATGCAGCGCGCCGCTCAGCCCGATATAGTTGATGTCGTGCCCGGCGGCCTGCGCCAGCGGCCCGTTCTGCCCCCACCCTGTCATCCGGCCATAGACCAGACGCGGATTGTCGGCGAACAGCGTGTCCGGCCCCAGTCCGAGCCGCTCCATCACGCCGGGTCGAAATCCCTCGATCAGGCCATCAGCGCCTGCCGCCAGCCGACGCAACAGGGCGGTGCCTTCCGGATGCTTCAGGTCGACGCTCAATCCGGTGCGCGAGCGGTTGAGCAGATCATGCTGTGCGTCGACCAGCATCGTCGCCGCGCCCGGCCGGTCGATCCGGATCACCTCGGCACCGTGATCGGCGAGCATCATGCCGCAAAAGGGGGCTGGACCCAGTCCGGCCATCTCGATGATGCGCACGCCTGCCAGTGCACCGCTCATAACGAGCGCCCGATGATTTCCTTCATGATCTCCGACGTGCCGCCATAGATCCGCTGGACCCGCGCATCGCGCCACATCCGCGCGATCGGATATTCGTTCATATAGCCCGCACCGCCGTGCAGTTGCAGCGCGGCATCGACGATCAGCCACTGTGTCTCGGTGTGCCAGAGTTTTGCCGCCGACGCTTCGGCGGCGGTCAGTTTGCCCTCGACCAGCCGAGCGATCGCCCAGTCGAGGTGCGCCCAGCCTACCTGCAGCCGCGATTGCAGATCGGCGAGCGTGAAGCGCGTGTTCTGAAAATCGAACACCGTCTTGCCGAACGCGCTGCGATCTTTGGCGAACGTAACCGCCTGGTCGAATGCACCCTGTGCCGCAGTCTGGGCATAGATCGCCACTGCCAGGCGTTCCTGCGGCAGCTGGTTCATCAGGCACGCAAACCCGGCATGTTCCGGCCCCAGTAAATTCGTCGTGGGCACGCAGACGTCTTCGAAAAACAGTTCGGACGTGTCGGCGGAATGACAGCCGATCTTGTCTAGGTTGCGCCCGCGCTTGAAGCCAGTCCGGTCAGCCTCGACAAGGATCAGCGAGGTTCCCTTGGACCCGCCATCGGGCGCGGTACGCGCGACGACGATAACCAGATCGGCATGCTGGCCATTGGTGATATAGGTCTTGCTGCCGTTGATGATGTAATGGTCGCCATCGCGTTTCGCCGTAGTCCGGATGCCCTGCAGGTCGGATCCGGCACCGGGCTCGGTCATCGCGATGGCCGTAACGATCTCGCCCGTCACCATGCGCGGCAGATACTGCCGCTTCTGTTCATCGCTGCCATAAGCGACGAAATATTCGGCGGTGATGTCCGATTGCAGGCAGATGCCCGGGATCGACCCGAGATAACCAAATTCCTCGTCAGTCACTGCATTGAAGCGGAAATCCAGCCCCGGCCCGCCATATTCCTCGGGCACATTGGGGCAGATCAACCCGGCTTCGCCCGCCGCCAGCCAGAAGGAGCGCGGGATGATGCCCTCGGCTTCCCACTGGTCGAGATAGGGCAGATATTCGCGCGCCATGAACCGGCGCAGCGAATCCCGGAATGCATCATGATCTGACGAATAGCCGGTGCGCCCAGCGGGGTTCAGCAAGTCAATCTCCTAACGCCAAGTTTCGCCACGAGCACCACGACGGCACGGTTTCACAGTACCGATCGATGCCGGTGCCGCGCCAATTCATTGTCATGGAGTGCTATTCCGGTGAGGAATAGTCGCCGCCGGCTTCGTTCGCCATGAAGCGGCGGAATGGTCCGCAATCATAAGGAATTTGACATTCTGGCCAGTCGCTTCACGCTGCATGGCGAAGGCAAAAATTCTTGCAAAATGCAATTATTGGCGCGTCAGGGGTTTCTTCATGCTGCTCGTCCATGCCGTCCAGTCCAGCGCTCAATTTCGTCACAGCATGATCGCAACAGAAGACCAGGGCACTGCCCGAAACTGGGCTGAAACCGCTGACCGCGTCGCCCGGATTGCCGACGGGCTGCGCGCGATAGGCATCCGGCCTGGTGACAGAATTGGCTTGCTCAGCCTCAACTCAGCGGCATTCCTTGAGGCTCAGCTGGCGATCTGGTGGATGGGCGGCGTGCTTGTGGCGATGAACTATCGATGGAGCCTTGAGGAACACCTGTATAGCGTTGACGATGCCGGATTAACGCTCCTGTTCCACGATGCCGAGCATCGGGAGATTGCAGTGCAGATCGCCGGGCAGCGCCCGGTCGCCATTGTCACGCTTGATGGTGAGAGAATACCGGAAGAAGCATCGATCGCTGCCATGATCGCGACGCGAGACGCCGGGCCGGCGCATGATGGGCCGAACGATGCGCTCGCTGGTATCTATTACACGGGTGGGACCACCGGCTTCCCGAAGGGCGTCATGCTGTCGCACATGGCGCTATGGGCAGCCGCAGTCGGTATCAGCGGGATTGTCGGAATGACCGAACAATCGATTCTGCTGCATGCGGCACCCATGTTTCATCTCGGCGATGGTGCGCTGTCGCACGCTGCGTTGATCGCGGGCGCAAAGCATGTCTTCATCCGGCGCTTTGATCCTGAACAGGCGATGCAAGTTATCGAGCAGACGGCGGTCACGATCACATTGTTGCCGCCAACAATGCTTGCCATGGTCCAACAGCATCGCGATTATCGCCCATCCCGGCTCGCCAGCATGCGTTCTTTGCTATTTGGCGCCTCGCCAATGTCGCCCGCGCTGCTTGCGAACATTCGCGCCGATCTGCCCAGTCTCAGTCTCATACATGCCTACGGTCAGACAGAGATGGGGCCATCGATCAGCTCGCTCGATCCGGCCCATCAGTTGCCAAATGGCCCCAAGGCGATGTCAATCGGCCGGCCCATGCCGGGTGTCCAGGTGCGGATCGTCGATAGCGACGGACGGGACGCGGTCGATGGAGCGCCCGGTGAAATTCTCGCGCGCAGCCCGGCAATGATGTCTGGCTATTGGAACAAGCCGGACGAAACAGCACACACGATAGTGAACGGCTGGATTCATACAGGCGACGTCGCGTATCGCGATTGCGACGGATTCATGTTCATCTGCGACCGGGTAAAGGACATGATCATAACAGGGGGCGAGAACGTCTTCTCGGCCGAGGTCGAGAACGCCGTCGAGGCCCATCCAGCGGTCGCCCAAGTCGCCGTAATCGGCATTCCAGACCCCGATTATGGCGAGCGTGTTCATGCCGTCATCGTCGTCCGGCCGCAGCAGTCGATTACGATTGAGGAGTTGATCGCCCATTGCAGGGTCAGGATAGCCAATTACAAATGCCCAAGGTCGATGGAGGTTCGCGAAAGCCTGCCGCTATCGGCTACGGGCAAGGTGCTCAAACGTGATCTGCGCGCGCCCCATTGGATCGGTCAGGACCGCGGGATCGCCTGAGTATCCGTGCCCCTCATTCGATCCAGTCACTGGCAAAGCGGATCAATGGTACTAAGCGGCGATCTTACCGGTCGGCCTCCTTGGTCGACAGATTGTCGTCCTTAGTGCCCCTCAAAACGCGGTGGACGTTTCTCGACAAACGCCGCCGCTCCTTCGCGCAGATCGGCGGTCACGAATGCCTTGACCTGATTGTCTGCCTCCAGCGCGAGCACGTCGGCCAGCGGCATCGCCCAGCAATCCTCCAGCTGTCGCTTGATCATCGCCATCGCGATCGGTGGCCCATCGGCGAGCTTGGTCGCGATACGGAGTGCTTCGTCCATCAGCGCATCGTCGGGAACGGTCTTCCACACCAGCCCGCACGCCTCGGCTTCGGCGGCGCGCAGCGGTTCGCCGAGCAGCGCCATGCCGCGGGCGCGGATCGGGCCGATCGCACGCTGGATGATCGCCGACGTCGCGCCGTCAAGCGTCGCACCGAGGCGGACGAAACTGAGAAGGAACAGCGCAGACGCGCCTGCGATGACGATGTCGCCGGCCAGCGCCAGCCCGACTCCGGCCCCCGCCGCCGGGCCGTTGATCGCGGTGACCACCGGCTTGTCACTGGTCCGCAGCCTGGTGATGAGCGGGGTGATCGTCGTGCGCATGATCTCGCCGATATCGCCACCCGATGCGAAGATCTCCTCACCCATCTGCGCGCCCGAGCAAAAGCCCTTGCCAGCGCCGGTGATGAGCAAGGCACGCACCGCATCATCGTCCACCGCATCGTAGATCGCCTGAAGCAGATCAGCGCTCATTTGCGGCCCGAGAGCGTTGTAGTTGTCGGGCGTGTTGAGCGTGATAACGCCCACATTGCCAACAACTTCGAGTGTTGCGTGCGCCATGAAGGTCAAATCCCCGTCAGACCGCCGCTGCACATCAGCGTCTGGCCGCTAACGTAATCGGATTCGGGGATGCAGAACAGATACACCGCGCCCGCCGCTTCTTCGGGCGTGCCGCCGCGACCGAGCGGAATGGTACGCTCCATCATGTCCATCAGCTCGGGGTTGACGCCGACCTTGATCTCGCGGCCATCGATAGTGGCGGTGCCCTTTTCAAGCGTGCTGCCGGTCAGGCGCGTCTTGATCAGGCCATAAGCGACGGCATTCACCGTCACCGCCATCCGGCCCCATTCCTTGGCCAGCGTCATCGTCATGCCGACGATACCCGCCTTGCCTGCGGCATAGTTCATCTGACCGGCATTGCCGAACAGCCCCGCCATCGACGAAATGTTGACGATCTTGCGGACGTTGCGCACGCCCGCGTCGCCATCGGCCTTGTGCAGCGCGCGGATAACCGGCTGAGCCGCGCGCAAAATGCGAAATGGCGCGGTCAGATGGACGTCGATCATCGCATACCATTGTTCGTCGGTCATCTTCTGGATGACGCTGTCCCAGGTATAACCGGCATTGTTGATGATGATGTCGACACCTTTATAGTGTTCGAGTGCCGTGCCGATGAAGCGATCGGCAAAGTCAGGCGCAGATACGCTGCCAGAGCAGGCCACCGCGTCGCCGCCCATTGCGCGGATTTCCGCAACAACATCGTTGGCGGGATCCGCATCGAGATCGTTGACGACGACCCGGGCGCCTTCTGACGCCAGCTTGAGCGCGATGGCCCGGCCGATGCCGCGTCCCGATCCTGTGACCAGCGCCGTCTTGCCGTCCAGCTTCGCGGTCATATCGTTCGTCTCCGTTCTTGAGGGTTCAGGCGAGTCTGGGGGTTCAGGCGAGCGCGACCAACGCGTCGCCGAGGATCTTGCTCTGCCCGAACTGGTTAGCGCTGCTGATCTCGACCCGCACACAGGCTTCGCCTTCATGGTCGAGCCGCTCGGTGACCTTGCCCGCGCAGGTCATCTGGTTGCCGATGTGCGTGATCCCGACAAAGCGCGCATTGAACTGGCGGAGTTGCCCCTGCGGCACCCAGTTGGTGATCAGACGCCCCAGCCAGGCCATACCAAGCATGCCATGCGCGAACACATCGGGCATCCCCGATTTGCGCGCAAAATCAATGTCGATATGAATCGGGTTATGGTCGCCGGATGCGCCGCAAAACAGCGCCAGCATGGTGCGATTGACCGGCGGCAGCGCCAGTTCGGGCAGCACATCGCCGACTGTCGGATCGAAAACCGCATTCCCGTTCATCGTCCCCGCTCCTTGCTCAATGCCGCACAACGGTCGTGCCGCGCATTTTGGCAACGACTTTGCCGTTCTGGTTGGTGACGATGTTTTCAGTGATGATGAATTCCAGCGCACCGTTTTTCTTGTCGTAGATGTCGACGATGCTGGTCGAGATCGCCACGACATCGCCGACGACGACCGGCGCCAGATAGTCGAACTGCTGTTCCCCGTGCAGCACCTTGCCGATCGGCACGTTCATCCGGTCGAGCATGTCGAACATGACGCCCGAATCCATCGTGCCCGCCATCAAGAAGGTCGGCGGCACCGGAATGTCCGTGTAGCCAGCCGCACGCGCCGCGTCGCCGTTGAGGTAGATCGGGTTGGTCTCGCCGATCGCCTCGGCAAAAAATTTCAGTCGCGCCGCATCGATCGACAACTTCGATTCAACAAGGCTCGCCCCGATGAACGAACGGTCAATCACCGCAACACTCCTTTTGATCGCACCGTTGTGACGGTGCGGTTTGCTATCGGTGCGGTGCTAGACGTGAGCGGTCAGGCCCGTCCAATTCCAAAGCCGCCAAGGTTATTCCGATGAGGCATGATCGGCGCTGCCGGTCCCGAAGTGGCGCGCGAGCGTGGCCAGCAATGCCCGGACATTGCGCTTCGGTTCCCAACGGGCGCGATAGGCGCAACACATTCGCGCGGGGGTAAATAAATCGAACGGCAGAAACTGGAATTTGTCCGCGAAGGATCCTTTCGGGCGAAAATCGGCGCTGACGATTCCGATCGCGTCGCTTGCCTCGACAATTTCACGAACGATGGGGAAGAAATCAGCAATGTGGATGTTGGCCGATCCGTCCCGTCCATAGCTTGGATAAAGGCTGCGAACGAGTTCGCCATAGGGCCGTGAATCTGACGGCCCCACGAACGGATAGCGGGCAATCTCGTTGATTGTCAGGGTGGTGATATCGAGCAGGGGATGACCGCGCCGGACAAACATGCCGACTTTCAGCACCGGCATCGCAACCCGTGCCAGTTCAGGCCATTCATCAAAGGCCGCATCGAAACCGAAAGCGATGTCGATCAACCCGGCGCGCAGTTGCGCGACAATTGTTTCGAACGAACCCGCCGTCATCTGAACGCGGATCGACGGATAGTCGCGAATCAATTGGCCCAGTGGATCAGCAAGCAGCCACTCCAACGAGGCCGGACACACGCCGATCCGTAATGCGCCACTGTACGGATTCGCCTTTGCCTCGGGCTTGAGCAGGTCGCGCGCATCTTCGAGCAGGCTCGAGGCTCGCTCGACAAACGCGCGCCCTTCGACGGTTACCTCGGCACCCCGCGCCGAGCGCGAGAAGAGCGCATAACCGAGCTGGTCTTCGAGATCGGCTATCCCCTTCGTCACGGCGGACTGGGTGACTCCAACCTGTTCTGCGGCCTTGGTGAAGGATTGTGTGCGTGCGACCGCAACGGCATAAGTAAGGCGATTGTCGAGCATCGGACA
Source organism: Sphingomonas sp. (assembly GCF_019749955.1). Lineage (GTDB taxonomy): Bacteria > Pseudomonadota > Alphaproteobacteria > Sphingomonadales > Sphingomonadaceae > Sphingomonas. Next base: position 2,637 of record NZ_JAIEPC010000075.1, on the reverse strand, counting down.
CCTCTTTCGCCACAACTGCCCGTGTCCGGGTTCCGTCGCAAGCATCGCGCCGGTTTCGTTACAGTCCGATGATGCTCGATCAGTTCACACCAAACTTACCGTAGAAACGACCCACATGCCCTTTGACGCGGTGCAGCGCTTCCTTAGCGTGGTGGGAAAGGGGTACCGAGACCGCCGCCGAGCGCAGCATGGAGCGACACAATGCTGTTGAGCTCGGCGCCCCGCAGCCCGATCAACGTCTGTTGCGTGACAAAGAGGCTACGCTCCGCATCGAGCACCTCCAGAAAACGCGCCACACCATTTTGATATCGTCGGCTGGCAAGCCGGGCAAGAGCCAGTTGCGCATCTACCCCGCGCTGCTGCGCAGCTATTTGCTCGGCCAGATAGCGGCGATTGGCAAGCGCATCAGACACTTCGCGAAATGCAACTTGGACAGTGCGTTCAGAGGTCGCGACCTCTATGGATTCGCGGGCCCGGGCGACCGTAAGATCGCCCTTGCGTGCGTCCCAGAGCGAGTGGTCCGGAAGGCCTAAATCCCGACCCCGCGCCCACGCAGCGCAAATTGTTGAAAACAGTTCATCAGCACCTGTTGGAAGCGATAGTGCATTTGGAGAACTGCACGGACACCGACGCGCCGTCGTTGGGCCCTTTCCTCAAGGCACGATTGCACCTTAGCCAAGCCGAACGCCAGCGACGGATCACCATACAGTCGATCATCTCAAGCCTCGCAGCAACTGGGTCAGTGCCAGTCGCGGCGTTTTCCGACCACCAGCAGTCACGATCCGAGCTGGACAATTTCCGCACTCATTATGTGCGATCTTGGAAGCCGGAAACCATGCAAGCAGACTGGAAAGGCTACTGTGCCGCCCGGGCAGAGAAATGTCGGAAACTTCGGGACAGCATTGAGCATGAGCAACTTTTGTTTGGGCGTTTGTGATCGGCCTTTTAACGTCTGCGACTAACGATTGCGATCAGCAGCGAGGCCGGACAGCTTACCTTCAAACGACCCTGACTAGGGCGGGTCCGACCAGGCCGCTTTCGGGCAGCGACGACCCACTCGCAGACATTCAAAGCCGTATCGCCGCCTTCCGGAACCGGACGTTCGTTCAGGCGAAGCTGATGGCTTGGATGCGCCCGGTTCGGAGCTTTGGACGGCACCGTGGCAGATTTGCGCCGACAAGCTGATACTCAACAATTGCTCGAGAACATCGCAGCCTAGCTTACCCTCGGTCGCAAATGTCCGGGCCCGGCGCCTAGCCAGAGCCGGTCTATCCTTGAACGGCCGGATTGACGACCGATATGTGGTGCATGCTCGCCCACCCGTCGCTCACATCTCCCTATACCGGACCGCCTCGGCCGAGAGCCCAGGCGACGATGGGGCGCAACGAGCCGTGCTGGTGTGGTCAGGGCATAAAGTGGAAGAAGTGCCATGCGGGGCGGGAGAGCCAGCCTCGCTTTAATGTCTTCGACGTTGAGGACGATGCCCGCAAGCGGGGTCGCAAGGGATATTGCTCGCACTCCTTTGCAGGCACCGGCTGTTCCAACATCATCAAGGCTCATACGGTTCAGCGTAACGGCGGCCTGGCCGCGATCGCCGAGGGTAAGTCGCGCGTGCTTAGCGTTAAGGCGAACCTCCGGGCTATGATTGATCACAACGGAAATCCCCCTCCGACCGAGGTTGGTATCGGTGATGCGTCGGTGTTCCCGGGCTTCTGCGGTTCACATGATGATGAAATCTTCAAGCCAATCGAGGGCAAAGACGTCGGGCTTACGGTGGATGAGGCCTTGCTGTTCGCCTACCGCGCCATCGCATACGAGCGCTTCACGAAAGCGGTCCAAGTGACGAATGCGCCGATCCAGCGGCAGATGGACCGGGGCCTGCCGTTGCACATCCAAGAAGCGATCCAAGTCAGGTGCCACCTGACCGAGGCGGGAGCCCGCCGCGGCCTTACCGAGGTCGAGGCGCTTCTTCAAAACTACCGCGAACGCATCGAGCATGGCCAAACCGCTGGCTTCCATTATCGCGCCTATCGCTTCGACACGACGCTGCCCCTCGCCGGCTGCGGTGGCTATATGCCCGAACTCGCGATCGACGGCACCCGGCTCCAGCACCTCGCCCGCGGCACGGCAGCGCTGGAGCAGCTGACACTCACCATCACCACGTACGCCGGCAAGAGCATTGCGATGTTCGCATGGATCGGGCCGAACGACGGCCCTTCCGGCACATATCTCGATGCTTTCGATAAACTCGTTGCCTCGGAGAAGGCAGATGCGCTTGTCCAGATCGCCTTCGAGCAGATGGAGAACATCTTCTTTAGGAAGAGCTGGTGGGAGGGTCTCCCTGCCGGGCAGCGTGCTGACCTGACTCGTCGCATACGGAGCGGTGTCGGACTAACCGTTCGGTCGCCCGGCTATTACAAACGCAGCACACCACTGACCGCCGAATCGACCGTGATAGAGGAGACGCGCGGTTGAACGGCATCATTCCCGACGAGCCGGACTTCGAGACGATGCTGGGTGGCGCGCTTGACGTCATCGACCCAATTGTCGCCATTCGATGCGCCGAGCGGCATTCCTCAAACTTGCCTTTCGTTCAGGAACGTGGCCACGCCTCGCTGAAGGTCCGGACTTGGGACA
>NZ_JAIEPC010000036.1 GCF_019749955.1 Sphingomonas sp. | reverse complement strand
TCCGGGCGTTTGCCGTTTTTCGGGGTGAAGGCGCTCGCGCCGGTGCGCGAACGCGCATCACCCCGAACGGCCGGCGGGCGGCACAGCCGACCCGACCGACGGCGGCTTTGCCGACGTCGCTACCCCCATTCGAAGCCTCTCTCAACGGTCCGCCAGGTTCCGGCACGCCCTGATCCGCCAAGTGCCCGAAGCGATGAAGCCCAAGCATCTAGAGATCAAGCTCGGCGCCGCGCCGACGGTCACCGCGAACGACGGTGGTCTGGCCAACGAAGCCGCGTAGGGCTGCCCATTTCACCGCCATGATGAAGCGCCCGGCGCAATCCGCGCGCCCCTTTTTGCTGGACGCAATCGTCACCCTTCAGTGCTCCACCCCCTTGCAAATCGCCCCGGCATCGCGTCATCTCGCCTCGGCGCGCTACCGGCTTTAGATCGTAGCGACGCGGGGAGCGGAGACGAGCGGCGACGATGACCGACATCAGCAAGCAATCGCGTTCGGCGTCGCGCAATCCGATTGATCGCGCCAATCGCAAGATGATGTCGATCTGGATGGGCTGGGGCAGCCGGGTGCTGCCCTTCGCCGATGTCGCGACCGATGATCTGCCGCTCTCACGCTTGCTGCGACTGTCGCTGATCCAGGTGTCGGTCGGCGTATCGCTGGTGCTGCTCGCCGGCACGCTCAACCGCGTGATGATTGTCGAACTCGGCGTGCCCGCGACGCTCGTCGGGGTGATGCTCGCGCTGCCGATGCTGTTCGCGCCCTTCCGTGCGCTGATCGGCTTTCAATCGGACGCGCATGTGTCCGCGCTTGGCTGGCGGCGCGTGCCGTTCATCCTGCGTGGCACAATGCTGCAATTCGGCGGGCTCGCGATGATGCCCTTTGCGCTGCTCGTGCTGGCAGGCGCGGGGCAATCGAGCAGCGCGCCAGCGTGGATCGGCCAAGCCGCTGCCGGCCTCGCCTTTTTGCTGGTCGGCGCAGGCCTCCACATCACCCAGACGGTCGGGCTGGCGCTCGCGACCGATCAGGCGCCTGAATCGGCGCACCCCAATATCGTGGGCCTGATGTATTCGATGCTGCTGATCGGCATGATCGTCGCAGCACTTCTGTTCGGCGCGGCGCTCGCCAATTTTTCGCACGGGCGCCTGATTCAGGTGATCCAGGGCACCGCCGTCATCACCTTCGTGCTCAATTTTGCAGCGCTGTGGAAACAGGAAGCCCGCCAGCCCAACCGCGTGATCGAGGCCCAGCGGACTTTTCAGGAATCCTGGGCGCTCTATGCTGCGGAGCCGCATGCGATCCGGCGACTGGTCGCGGTCGCGCTCGGAACGCTGGCGTTCAGCATGGAGGATATTCTGCTCGAACCCTATGGCGGGCAAATCCTGGGCTTGAGCGTGGGCGATACCACCAAGCTCACTGCCACCTTTGCTGGCGGCGGCTTGCTCGGCTTCGCGCTGGCGTCGCGCATCCTCAGCCGCGGCTTCGATCCCTTCCGCATGGCCATCATTGGCGCGCTGATCGGCATCCCGGCTTTCGCGATGGTGATCGCGGCGGCGCCGCTGCATGTTGCCTGGCTGTTCGTGGTGGGCGTCGGGCTGATCGGCTTTGGCGGCGGGCTGTTCGGCCATGGCACGCTGACCGCGACGATGAACTTCGCGCCCAAGGAACAGATCGGCCTCGCGCTCGGCAGCTGGGGCGCGGCGCAGGCAACCGCCGCCGGGGTCGGCGCGGCACTGGGCGGCTTTCTGCGCGATGTTGGCCAACCCGCCGGGCTCGCACTACCGTGGCAGCCCGCCGCGACGGGTTATATCATTGTCTATACGATCGAGATTGTGCTGCTGATTGCAACGCTGGCCGCGATGGTGCCCTTGCTTCGCGCCCGACCCACATCCCGCTGACAAGAGAAGGGGCAGGGTAGCTGGCCCCCTGCCCCTTCTTCATTGCAGCCTGTTGACGCTGCCGCAGCAGCGCCAAAAGCTTATTTCGCTGCTTCGGTCGTCGCCATTGCGTCGGTGGCCGGAGCCGCTGCAACGGGCGCCGCAGCAACGGGAGCCGCTGCTGCAGGTGCCGGTGCCGCCGCCTTGGCGCTGCCTTGGAAGAATGCCGCCATCCAGGTCGTGTTCGTCAGGATCGACGCATGCACGAGCAAAGATGCCGTCACAAAGGCGATGAAAAACAGCGGGAGGCCGATAGTAGGGCTGACATACAGCCAGATACGTCCTTCTTTCATGATCTATTCTCCCGATCAATGCAGCCAAGGGGAATAGATAAATGCAAGGACATGCGCGGCGACCGCGATGCCTGCATAAATCCGGGTTCCCCACATCAAGCCTTGCTGAATTTCTTCGGCTTGTCTTGGCGTAAGCCCGGTCGGATAAACCGTGTCCATATCGTCTGCCATTCTCTTCCCTCTCTTGGGACACCAGACGGTCGATGTGCAGAAAGTGTCCCAATCCCCGGCACGACCGCACGACGGTCAACATGGCCGTCGTTCACAAGTGCGGTCGAACCCACGATATCGGACGGCCCAGCCCCGTAACGACCCGCGCAAATCCGCACTGGTGTCAATCTATCTGAACATTTTAAAGTGTCAAATTTTCACGACACTTTAACCCGACAAAGTCGTGCGGGCGCAGGCTTTCAATGTCGGAAAACCTGTGTCAGTCCGAGTCGGTGCTCTTTGACATGACGGTGATTTGGCATGCAGCGGGGCACGTCACCCCCTGCGGAGGTCGTGACTTTTGTAACCTTTCAGCCTCGCGACACAGGCCGGCCGTTGGCCGCTGCCGGAATTTCGGCCCTAAACCAACCGGCTCTGGCGCACCGCCGCTTCGATGAAGCTCTTGAACAGCGGGTGCGGATCAAACGGCTTGCTCTTAAGCTCGGGGTGATATTGCACGCCGACGAACCACGGATGGTCGGGCCGCTCGACGATTTCGGGCAGCGTGCCATCGGGCGACATGCCGCTGAACACGAGCCCGCCCTTTTCGAGCGGATCGCGATAGGCGGTGTTGACCTCATAGCGGTGGCGATGGCGTTCGCTGATCTCGGTCGAGCCATAGATTGACGCGACGACACTGTTACCCGCCAGCGTCGCGGGATAAGCGCCCAGCCGCATCGTGCCGCCGAGGTCACCGCCCGCTGCGCGCGTCTGAAGGCCCGCTGCCGACATCCATTCGGTGATCATGCCGACCACCGGCTCGGGCGTCGGGCCGAATTCGGTCGACGAGGCTTGCGGCACATCGGCGAGGTTCCGCATCCCTTCGATGCACGCCATCTGCATGCCGAAGCAGATGCCAAAGAACGGCACTTGCCGTTCCCGCGCAAAGCGGACGCTGGCGATTTTGCCCTCTGCCCCGCGCTCGCCGAACGCACCGGGGACGAGGATCGCGTGCATCGGCTCGAGCTTGGCGGCGATGTCGCTGTCTTCCGCCTCGAACAATTCGGCGTCGATCCACTGGATGTTGACCTTGACGCGATTGGCGATGCCGCCATGCACCAGCGCTTCGTTGAGCGACTTGTACGCATCAGGCAGGCCGACATATTTGCCAACGACGCCGATCGTCACTTCGCCTTCGGGATTGCCGAGCCGCTCCATGATGTCGGACCAGCGCGTCAGGTCGGGCGTCGCGCCCGCGTCGATCATGAAGGCGTTGAGCACCGCATGGTCGAGCCCTTCGGCATGATATTGCAGCGGCACGCCATAGATGGATTGGGCGTCGAGCGCGGGGATCACGGCTTCGACCGGCACGTTGCAGAACAGCGCGATCTTGGCGCGGTCACTGGCCGGGAGCGGACGCTCGGCGCGGCAGACGAGCACATCGGGCTGGATGCCGAGCGCGGTCAGCTCGCGCACGCTGTGCTGCGTCGGCTTGGTCTTCAATTCGCCGGCAGCGGCGATGTACGGCACCAAGGTCACGTGAATGAACACCGATCGCGCGCGGCCCAGATCATTGCGGAGCTGGCGAATCGCTTCGATGAACGGCAGCGACTCGATATCGCCGACGGTGCCGCCGATCTCGCACAGCACGAAATCGACATCGTCCGAATCGGCCACCGCAAACGCCTTGATCGCGTCGGTGACGTGCGGGATCACCTGCACGGTGGCCCCGAGATAATCGCCGCGCCGTTCGCGGGTGATGATCGTCTGATAAATGCGGCCCGAGGTCACATTGTCCGACTGGCGGCCGGGCACGCCCGTGAAGCGCTCATAATGGCCAAGATCGAGATCGGTCTCGGCGCCATCGTCCGTCACGAAGACTTCGCCGTGCTGATAGGGCGACATCGTACCCGGATCGACGTTGAGATACGGATCGAACTTGCGAATCCGCACGCGATAGCCACGCGCTTGCAGCAAAGCGGCAAGGCTCGCTGCCATAAGACCCTTGCCAAGCGAGGAGACCACGCCGCCGGTGATGAAAATGAACCGCGTCATGGGAGGAAACGCCTAGCGGTGAACCTGCCACCGGGGCAAGCGTGCGAATCCCCCCAGCCAGCGAAAAACTTTTTCGCGCGGCGGCGAGACCGCGCTGTGTCAGCGCTCGATCGGCACCGCGCTGTTGCCCGTGACCGGCGCGGTCGCGTTGGCGGCGGGCTTGGTCTTGGCTTCGGCTTCGGCGGCGACCTGCGCCGCGGATTTCTGCTCACCGAGCGGCGACGGTGCCGCGCCGAGCGGCGACGGCGCGCCGGGTGCGGTCACTGGCGCGGCGGGCGCAGGCGCGGTCGCCGTCACCCGCTGCGTCTGCCGGGTCGCGGCCAACACCGCGAGCACAATCGCGAGGCTGACGAACGCGGTCGCCAGGATCGATGTCATCCGCGTCAGAAAATCAGCGGCACCGCGCGCCGACATCAGGCCCGACGGGCTGCCGCCCATGCCGAGCCCGCCGCCTTCAGACTTCTGCATCAAAATGACGCCGACAAGACCGGCCGCGACGAGCGCCTGGACAACGAACAGGAAAGTGAAAAGCATGGCTTGGGTGCGATTTCCGAAAGACGGGATAAAGCGCGCACATAGGCGAGCAGTGCCGCGCGATCAACTGTTGCCCCAAATGCGCCGCGCCTCCTTCCCCCGCCCGTGCGGCGGGGTGCAGCAACCGGCCCAGTTGAAAGCCCAAGAAACCACTTCGCGGCCCGCGCGTTCATCGTTTCACCTGTCCTCCTGAATAATGTGATCACGCCATGCACGGAACTCATATTGCGATTGTTTCGCCCCAGCCGCTCACCCAGTGGATGGGCGCCTTGGTGGATTATGTCCGCTCGGGCGAGCCCGATCTTACCAACCGCCAGATGGCGCTGTTGCTGATCGTTTATCTCGAACCGGGGCCACACACGGTGCGCGGATTGGCGCGCGGATTGAATGTTTCGAAGCCGGTTGTGACACGCGCCTTGAACAGGCTCGGGTCGCTCGGCTATCTGCGACGGGAGCGCGACGACAGCGACAAACGGAATATCTATGTCGCGCGCACCGTCGAAGGGGCAAGTTTCCTTGAAGAATTCGGCCAGTTTCTCGGCTCCAAGCCCGGCATCGACGCCGAGCGAGTCCCTGCGTAGGAGCTTTGCGCTCACCGGGCCCCGGCGCCCGCTCGACACCGAAACCCAGGCGGTGCGGCGCGATCTCGCCGACATTCGGCTCGCCGAATACGTATTCGCCCCGCATTATGCCGCGCCCTTGGCTATGTCAGTCGCGATGCCCGCGCCGTTTCGCGCTGGGCCTGCGGAGGATGCGCCGATGATTGCCATGCTTGCGGTAGGCGATCTGGTCGAAGCGCTCGATTTTGCCGGTGGCCAAATATGGGGCACGGCGCCACGGATCGGTCGGGTCGGCTATATCGCTCAAACCGCACTGGTGAGCCTGGGCGACATCGATTGACGGCACAAGTTTTCATCGACGGCGCGGCCGGAACCACTGGCCTTGAAATTCGGGAACGGCTGAGCCGCCGGACTGACCTGACGCTCGTCACCCTCGACGATGCGCAGCGCAAGGACCCGGCCGCGCGTGCCGAAGCGCTGAATGCCGCCGATTTCGTCATCCTCTGCCTGCCCGACGACGCCGCGCGCGAGGCCGTGGCAATGATCACGAACCCCGAGACACGGGTGATCGACGCATCGACCGCGCATCGCACCGCGCCCGGCTGGGCCTATGGCTTTGCCGAGCTCGACCCCGGTCAGGCCGAAGCGATCGCTGCCGCACGCTATGTGACCAATCCGGGATGCTACCCCACCGGTTTTCTCGCGCTCGTTCGCCCGCTGGTGCGCGCCGGGATTGTCCCGCCCGACTGGATCCTGAGCGTCAATGCCGCCTCTGGCTATTCGGGCGGCGGCAAGACGATGATCGCCGACTTCGAAGGCGGCGCCGAGGCCACCACATACCGCGCCTATGCGCTCGATCTCGACCACAAGCATGTGCCCGAAATGCAAAAGCACGCGCGGATTGAGCATCCGCCGGTCTTTACGCCGAACGTCGCGCGAACATATCGCGGCATGGTCGTCGACGTGCCGCTCGCGCTCCACGCGCTCCCGCGCCGCCCCACGATCGAGGCGATCCGCGCGACTCTGGCCGACGCCTATGCAACAAGCCCCGTGATCCGCGTCGCCGATCCCGGCGCGCGCTTCATCCGCATCGAAGACGATGCCGGCACCGACCGCATGACACTCCACGTCGGTGGCGACACCGCGACGGGGCAGGCCCGGCTCATCGCCACGCTCGACAATCTCGGCAAGGGCGCCAGCGGGGCGGCAGTGCAGAATCTCAACATCATGGCCGGGCTCGACCCGCAGGCGGGACTGATCCTATGAACCAACCCGCAGGCAAGCTTCTGCTGTTCGGTGCCACTGGCGATCTGGCGCAACGCATGCTGCTGCCGTCGCTTTATGGCCTGCACATCGACGGCCTGCTCCCGCCGGGGCTGACGATCACCGGCACCGCGCGCTCGCAGCATGACGATGCCAGCTACCGCGCCTTTGCCGCCGAAGCGCTCGACACCTATCTGCCCGCCGATCGCAAAAATGATGCTGCAGTCGGCCAGTTCCTCAGTCGGCTGGGCTATCAGCCACTCGACGCATCGCATCCGCAAGGCTTTGATGCGCTGGCGGCCAAGGTCGGGAGCTGCGACCAGGGCCTCGCGATCTTCTTGTCGACGGCGCCATCGCTGTTCCGCGCGACGATCGCCGGGCTGGCGGGCGCAGGACTCGCCTGCGACGGCGTGCGGATTGGCCTCGAAAAGCCGCTCGGCACTGATCTCGCGACGAGTCGCGAGATCAACGATGCGGTGGCCGAGGTCTTCCCCGAAGACCGCACGTTCCGCATCGACCATTATCTGGGCAAGGAAACCGTCCAAAACATCTTGGCGCTGCGCTTCGGCAACACGCTGTTCGAGCCGGTATGGAGCGCGCGCGGGATCGACCATGTCCAGATTACGGTCGCAGAAACGGTCGGGCTGGAAGGCCGCGCGGGCTATTACGAAAGCTCGGGCGCTTTGCGTGACATGGTGCAGAACCACATGCTGCAATTGCTCGCGCTGATTGCGATGGAGCCCCCCGCCCGCTTCGACGGCACCGCGATCCGCGACGAGAAGGTCAAGGTGCTGCGCTCGCTCCGCCCGATCGTGGAAGCCGACGCACCGCAGCTCACCGTAACCGGCCAATATGTCGCGGGCGCCGTCAAGGGCGAGGCCGTGCGCGGTTATGCCGACGAACTCGGCAAGCCTTCGCCAACCGAGACCTTCGTGGCGCTCAAGGCGCATGTCGATAATTGGCGCTGGCAGGGCGTGCCCTTCTACCTGCGCACCGGCAAGCGCCTGCCCGCGCGCCATTCGGAAATTGTGGTCCAGTTCAAGCCAGTGCCGCATTCGATTTTCGCCGAGCGCGGCGGCAAGCTTCAGCCCAACGCGCTCGTCATCCGCCTCCAGCCTGAGGAATATGTCCGCCTGCTAGTGATGGCGAAGGAGCCGGGTCTGGACCGCGAGGGGATTCGTCTGCGCGAAGTGCCGCTCGACCTGTCACTCGACACCGAATTTGCAGGGACCCGGCGGCGGATCGCTTATGAACGGCTGCTGCTCGACCTGATCGACGGCGACCCGACGCTGTTCGTGCGCCGCGACGAAGTGGAAGCGCAATGGACCTGGATCGACCAGATCCGCCGTGGCTGGGAAGCCCATGGCATGAAGCCCAAACCCTATACGGCGGGAAGCTGGGGGCCATCAGCAGCGATTGCGCTCACTGAGCGCGACGGCGTGACGTGGCACGACGAGTAACAATTCCAAGGACCGAGCATGACCGAGATCGAATGGTGGGATTACGACAGCGCTGATGAGATGGCAAACGCGGTCGCTGGTGATGCAGCGTTCATTGTCGAGTCCGCGATCGATGCGCGCGGGGCCGCCGTCATTGCGCTGCCCGGTGGCAAGACGCCGCTGGCGATCTATGACAAGCTCGCCAAGGCCAAGCTCGACTGGAAGCGGGTGACGATCCTGCCGACCGATGATCGGCTGGTGCCGATGGGCGATGCGCTGTCGAACATCACCGCGATTGCCAAGGTCTTCCTGCCCAAGGGCGTGCGCGTCCTGCCGATCACCAGCGAAGCCGCGAGCGATTACAAGGCCGCCGGTCGAGCCGCCGATGCGCGGCTTCAGGATGTGCACTGGCCGCTCGATCTGTGCGTGCTCGGCGTCGGGGCCGATGGTCATACCGCCTCGATCTTCCCTGGCCGCGATTTCGACGAAGCCGTGAACGGCCCCAAGGAGCGCCGCGCGGTTGGCGTCATGCCCGGCGATCTGCCGGAGGAGGCCCCCGTCGCGCGCGTCACCCTCACCCGGCAGGCGATTGTCGCCAGCCGCGCGTTGATGCTCGCGGTCACCGGGCAGGCCAAGCGCGACGTGATCGAGCGCGCGATCAAGGACGGGCCGATGTCGCCCTATCCCATCGGTCGCGTGCTCGCCGATATCGAGCTGCCGATCGACATTCACTGGAGTGCGTAAATGAGCCTCAATGCCGAGATCGCTGCCGTCACCGACCGGATCATCGAACGGTCGAAGTCGGGCCGTGCTGCCTATCTGGCGCTGATCGAGCGCGAGCGTGAGGGCGGCGTCGATCGCCCGATGCTCGGCTGCGCCAATCTCGCCCACGGCTTCGCGGGGACCGAGGAAGACCGCGAGACGATGAAGGCGGGGCGCGCGATGAACATCGGCATCGTCACCGCCTACAACGACATGCTCAGCGCGCACGCGACCTATTATCGCTACCCCGAGCAGATGAAGATTTGGGCGCGCGAAGCTGGCGCGACCGCGCAGGTCGCAGGCGGCGTCCCCGCGATGTGTGACGGCGTGACGCAAGGGTTTCCCGGCATGGAACTGTCGCTGTTCAGCCGCGACACGATCGCGCTGTCGACGGCGATTGCGCTGAGCCACGGCATGTTCGAGGGCGCCGCGCTGCTCGGCATTTGCGACAAGATCGTCCCCGGGTTGCTGATGGGCGCGTTGCGCTTCGGCCACCTGCCGATGATCCTGATCCCCGGCGGGCCGATGCGATCGGGTATTTCGAACAAGGAAAAGGCGCGTACCCGCGAATTATACGCGGAAGGGAAAGCGAGCCGCGACGAATTGCTCGATTCGGAAATCGCTGCCTATCATTCGAAGGGCACCTGCACCTTTTACGGCACGGCGAACTCGAACCAGATGATGATGGAGATGATGGGCCTCCACGTCCCCGGCGCGGCTTTCGTCAATCCGGGCACCAAGCTGCGGCAGGAACTCACCCGCGCCGCCGTCCACCGCATCGCCCAGATCGGTTGGGATGGCGAGGATTACCGCCCGATCGGCCACTGCGTCGATGAAAAGGCGATCGTCAATGCGGCGATCGGCCTGCTCGCGACCGGCGGCTCGACCAATCACTTGATCCATTTGCCCGCGATTGCGGCGTGCGCCGGGATCACGATCGACTGGGAAGATTTCGACCGGCTGTCCCGCGTCGTGCCCCTCGTCGCCCGCGTCTATCCAAACGGTTCTGCGGATGTGAACCAGTTCGAGGACGCCGGAGGCCTCGGCTATGTGATCCGCGAGCTGCTGGGCGAAGGGCTGCTCCACCGCGATCTGCTCACCGTGTCGGGCGACGATCTGTCAGCCTATGCCACCAAGGCGGCGCTCGAGGACGACAAGCTCGTCTGGCGCGATCCGGGTGCGAGCGGCGATGACACCATCCTCAAGCCCGCCGCTGCCCCCTTCTCGCCCGAAGGCGGGTTCCGCATCCTGACCGGCAATCTCGGTCGCGCGTGCATCAAGGTCTCCGCCGTCGAGCGCGACCGCTGGATCATCGAAGCGCCCGCGCGGGTGTTCGAGGACCAAGCCGCGGTGCAGGCCGCGTTCAAGGCGGGCGAGCTCGACCGCGATGTGATCGTCGTGGTCCGTTTCCAAGGGCCCCGCGCCAACGGCATGCCCGAATTGCACAAACTCACCCCGCCGCTCAGCGTCCTCCAGAACCGCGGCTTCAAGGTCGCGCTCGTCACCGATGGCCGGATGTCAGGCGCGAGCGGCAAGGTGCCCTGCGCGATCCACGCCAGCCCCGAGGCTTTGGGAGACGGCCCGCTCAGCCGGGTCCGTGACGGCGACGTGATCCGGATGGATGCCGAGGCGGGCGTCCTCCACGCGCAGGTCGACGATGCCGAATGGACCGGTCGGGTGCCCGTCTCGCCGCCCCCCGCCGCAACTGGTACAGGCCGCGAGCTGTTCTCCCTGTTCCGCCACGGCGCCAATGAAGCCGAAAAGGGCGGCAGCGCACTGCTCGCCGCGATGGGCGCCTGATGCAGGTCGTTTCAGTCGATATCGGCGGCACCCATGCCCGCTTTGCGATCGCCGAGGTCGCGGGCGGTCGGGTGCAATCGCTCGGCGAGCCCGTCACACTCAAAACCGTCGAATTCGCCAGCCTCCAGACGGCGTGGGAAGCCTTCGGCGCGCAGGCGGGGCCCCTCCCCCGCGCGGCCGCGATTGCGGTGGCTTCGCCGGTCGGCGGCGAGCTGATCAAGCTCACCAACAATCCCTGGGTGATCCGCCCCGCGCTGGTGAAGGAACGGCTGAACGTCGACGATTATGTCCTGATCAATGACTTCGGCGCGGTCGGCCATGCCGTGGCTCAAGTCGATGACGCGATGTTCGAAACGATCACCGGCCCCGACCTGCCGCTGCCCGAGCGCGGCATCATCACGGTCTGCGGCCCCGGCACCGGCCTTGGCGTGGCACAAGTTCTCCGCACCGCCAGCGGCTATCACGTCCTCGAAACCGAAGGCGGCCACACCGACTTCGCGCCGCTCGACAGCATTGAGGACGCCGTGCTCAAGCGGCTGCGCGCCGATCATGGCCGCGTCTCGGCCGAACGCGTCGTTTCCGGCCCCGGCATCGTCGGGATCTACCGCACGCTCGCCGAGATCGAGAAGCGCGACGATCCACGCATCGACGACAAGGCGATCTGGACCCGCGCGCTCGAAGGCAGCGACAGCCTCGCACTCGCCGCGCTCGACCGCTTCTGCCTCAGCCTCGGTGCGGTGGCGGGCGATCTCGCGTTGGCGCAAGGCGCAAAGGGTGTGGTGATTGCCGGCGGGCTCGGCCTGCGGCTCAAGGATCACCTCGCCCGCTCGGGGTTCGCCGAGCGTTTCGCCGCCAAGGGGCGCTTCCGCAGCATGATGGAAGCGATCCCGGTCAAACTGATCACCCATCCCCAGCCCGGCCTGTTCGGCGCGGCGGCTGCCTTCGCTCAGGAGTTCGCCAAATGACCGATATAGCTGACATCATGCGGACCAGCGCGGTCATTCCGGTGCTGGTGATCGACGACGCCGCGACCGCGCAGCCACTGGCCGAAGCGCTGGTCGCAGGCGGCTTGCGCGTGCTCGAAGTGACTTTGCGCACCCCCGCCGCGCTCGACGCGATCCGTGCGATGAAGCGCGTGCCCGGCGCAATCGTCGGCGCCGGAACCGTCGTCAATGCCGACCAGTTCGCTGCAGTGATGGACGCGGGCGCCGAGTTCATCGTCTCCCCCGGCCTGACCGAGCGGCTCGCAACACCCATTATCGACAGCGGCGTGCCGTTCCTGCCCGGCATCGCCAATGCCGGCGACATCATGCGCGGGCTCGACCTTGGCCTTACCCATTTCAAATTCTTCCCGGCGATGGCGGCGGGCGGCCTGCCCGCGCTCAAAAGCCTCGCCGCGCCCTTCCACCAGTGCCGCTTCTGCCCCACCGGCGGCATCACCGAAGTCACCGCGCCCGATTGGCTGGCGTTTGACCCAGTGCTCTGCGTCGGCGGCAGCTGGGTCACCCCCAAGGGCGCGAGCATGGCCGAGGTGGAAGCATTGGCGCGCGAAGCGGCGGGGTTGCGCAACTAACGACTTTCGCCACTACGCCCCCGTTTGTCCCGAGCAACGTCGAGGGACGGGCGGCAAGCGAGTCGCACGGTGTCTCGACTTCGCTCGACACGAACGGTTGGTGAGAAGGCAACCCAGCCGAGCGGCGGTCAAATCCCGTGTGCCGCGCGATACGCGCGCCACTTCGCGACGTTGATGTTATGCTGGTCCAACGTGTCGGCAAACACATGCCCGCCGCTGCCATCGGCCACGAAATAGAGCGCGCGGCTGTCGGCGGGGTCTAGCACCGCGTCGATGCTCGCCCGCCCCGGATTGCAGATCGGCCCCTTCGGCAAACCCGTCATCGCATAGGTGTTGTAATCGTTCACCGCATGGACTTCGGACAGCAGGATGCGACGCCCGAGCGGCTTCCCCCTGGTGAGCGGGTAGATGATCGTCGGATCGGCCTGAAGCTTGATCCCCTGCTTCAACCGGTTCGAATAGACCGCTGCCACTGTCCGCCGTTCGCTCGGCTTGCCGGTTTCCTTCTCGACGATCGAGGCGAGCACCAGCGCCTGCTCAGGCGTGCGCACCGCCAGCCCCGGCTTGCGCTTGGCCCAGGCGGCCGCGAGGTAATTGGTCATCGCATCCTGCATCCGCTTGACGATCGTCGCGCGGTCGTCGCCACGTTCGAAGCTGTAGCTGTCAGGCAGCACCGACCCTTCGCGCGGCGCCTCGACGCTTCCCTTCAATTCGGTCATCGCATCGAGCCGTTCCTTGACCAAGATCGAAGGCCACCCCTCCGGCACGGTCACAAAGCGCTGGAGCGTCTTGCCGCCCTGCAACAACTTCAGGATGTCGGCTTCGCTTAGATGCGCCGGAAAGCGATACTCGCCCGCCTTGATCCGCGTGCGCGCGCCGAACAGCCGCGCATAGATTTTGAAGCGATCAGCCGAATGGATCGCACCGATTTTTTCGAGCCGCTGCGCCGTGCCCGTCAGCGTCGCGCCATCGCTCACTTCGAAGCGCGTGCTCGCGGCAAGCGGCCCGCGCCCACCCCATTCCTGCAGCACCAGAAACGCGCCCGCCGCGAGCGCGAGCACGAGAATCAATCCGAAACAACCAAGCCTGCGCATTGCCGTTGGGCCTTTCGGGCTCAGTCCATCGCCTTCATGATGATGCTCGCGTTGGTGCCGCCGAAGCCGAACGAATTGTTGAGCACCGCTTTCACGCGGCGCTGTTTCGCGACATGCGGCACCAGGTCGACGCCCTCGGCGCCCTCGTCAGGATCGTCGAGATTGAGCGTCGGCGGCACGATCTGGTCGCGCATCGCGAGAATGCAGAAGATGCTCTCGACCGCGCCCGCGCCGCCGAGCAGATGGCCGATCGCCGATTTGGTCGAACTCATCGACAAAGTGCCGATCGCATTGCCGAACAAGCGTCGCACCGCGCCCAGTTCGATCAAATCGGCCATCGTCGAGGTGCCGTGCGCGTTGATATAATCGATATCGCCGAGCGACAGCCCCGACCGCTTCATCGCCATTTCCATCGACCGATAGGCACCTGCCCCGGTCGGTTCGGGCGCAGTGACGTGATAGGCGTCGCCCGACATGCCGTAGCCGATCACTTCGGCGTAAATCTTCGCACCGCGCTTCTTGGCATGCTCATATTCCTCAAGCACGAGCACGCCCGCGCCCTCACCCATCACGAAGCCGTCACGCGCCTTGTCATAGGGGCGGCTGCCCTTTTCGGGCGCGTCATTATACTCGGTCGCGAGGGCACGCGCTTGGGCAAACCCGGCAATACCGATAGGGCAGATCGCACCCTCGGCGCCGCCTGCGAGCATCACATCGGCGTCGTCGAGCATGATCATCCGCGCGGCATCGCCGATCGAATGCGCGCCCGTCGAGCACGCCGTCACCACCGCGTGGTTGGGGCCCATCAGGCCATATTTGATCTGCACCTGCCCCGAG
This sequence comes from Sphingomonas sp., assembly GCF_019749955.1. GTDB lineage: Bacteria > Pseudomonadota > Alphaproteobacteria > Sphingomonadales > Sphingomonadaceae > Sphingomonas. The sequence goes on along the minus strand of NZ_JAIEPC010000036.1, from coordinate 12,968 downwards.
ATCAGGTTGATCAACCGGCCATGAACGAAGTGCGGCGACACGCGGCGCGGCCCACGCTCATGCAGCACCAGCGACTCGCTCTCGATCCCCGGCAAGCCGCCGATGCCCGAGCCGATCGAGCAGCCCGTGCGCAGCCGTTCCTCTTCGCTCATATCGGTCAGACCTGCGTCTTCGAGCGCCTGGCTTGCGGCGTCGATCCCGAAAATGATGAAGGGATCGACCTGGCGCTGCACCTTATGATCGACGCGCTTGCCCGGATCGAAGCCGTAAGGGTGATCGGCGGGCTTGACCTCGCAGGCGATGCGGCAGGCATAATCGCTCGCGTCGAAGCGCGTGATCGTGCCCGCGCCCGACTTTGACGCCAGGATATTGGCCCAGGCGGTCTCGACATCGGCGCCGAGCGGCGTCACGAGGCCCAATCCGGTTACGACAACGCGGCGCATCGCATTTTCCTTCTTCACGTCCTGGGCAACATACGACGGGTCAATCATCGAATTGCCAATAGCGAAACGGCCCCTCGCCCCGGAGAATCACTGGGACGAAGGGCCGGTTCATGTTGATCGGCCCGCGCGGGCCCTTTGGCTGATCGGGCCTGATCGGGCGGCAGGGCCACCCGCCCGGCTCAGCCCTGATGCTCGTCGATATAGGTGATCGCATCCTTGACGGTGCCGATCTTTTCGGCCGCATCGTCGGGGATTTCGACGCCGAATTCTTCTTCGAACGCCATCACCAGCTCGACGATGTCGAGGCTGTCGGCGCCCAGATCATCGATGAAGCTCGCGTCTTCGGTCACCTTGTCGGCTTCGACGCCGAGATGCTCGACGACGATCTTCTTCACGCGATCGGCGGTCTCGCTCATGCTATCTTCCCTCTTCGATATTGGGGTTCGTGTTTCCTCATCGCACGTAGAACGGCGGTCGGGCGCTGACAAGAGGAGTCAGATCATCGCCATGCCGCCGTTGACGTGGATTGTCTGGCCCGTGACGTAAGCAGCCTCTCGGCTGGCGAGATAGACCACGGCCGCACCGATGTCCGCGCCCTCGCCCATCTTGCCCATCGGGATGCGCGCATTGAACGCCTCTTTCTGCGCATCGGGCAAGCCATCGGTCATCGCGCTCGCGATGAAACCCGGCGCGACGCAATTGACGGTGATGCCCCGGCTCGCGAGTTCTTGCGCAAGCGCTTTCGACATGCCCACCAGCCCCGCCTTGGAGGCGGCATAATTGGCCTGCCCCGGATTGCCCGTGGCGCCGACAACAGACGTAATCGAGACGATTCGGCCAAATCGCGCCTTCATCATTGGCCGCGCCGCCGCGCGTGCCAACCGGAAGGCGGCTTCAAGATTGATGCGGATGACGCTATCCCACTCCTCATCCTTCATCCGCATGACGAGATTGTCGCGCGTCACCCCGGCATTGTTGACAAGGATATCGAGCTTGCCGCCCATCGCCTCGACCGCCGCCGGGACAAGCGCGTCGACCGCGGCGCCGTCCGCAAGGTTGCACGGCAAGGCGACATGCTCGCCGCCAAGGCTATCGCGAAACGCGGCCAGCTTGTCGGCATTCGACCCCGACACCGCGAGCCGCGCGCCCTGCCCCGCTAGCGCCTCCACAATCGCCGAACCAATCCCTCCCGAAGCGCCCGTCACCAGCGCGGTCATGCCTGTCAGGTCGAACATCATTTGCTCCCTCAAATCACCTTCGCCAAAGCCTCGATATCGGCCATCGTCACGACGCTCAGCGTCTCAACCTCGACGGTGCGCTTGTTCAACGGGCCGAGCACTTTGGCACCGAATTCGACGAACTGCTCCACGCCTGCCGCCGCCATCGCGAGCATCGATTCGCGCCAGCGCACCACGCCCGTTACCTGATCGACCAGCCGCGCGCGGATGATGTCGGGGTCAGTGATCGGCGCTGCCAGCACATTGGCGTAGAGCGGGACCAGCGGCGCGTCGATCCGCGCGGCCTTCAGCCGGTGCTCCATTTGGTCGGCGGCGGGCTGCATCAGTGAGCAATGGAAGGGCGCCGACACCGGCAGCAGCATGCCCTTCTTGACGCCATGCTCCTTGCACAGCGCGACCGCGCGCTCGATCGCGCCGATATGCCCCGACAGCACGACCTGTCCCACCGCATTGTCGTTGGCGATCGCGCAAACCTCGCCCTCGGCCGCCGTATCGGCAATCGCCTGCGCCTGCTCGATCATCGCGCCAAGCAGCGCCGCCATGCCGCCGACACCCGGCGGCACGGCTTCCTGCATTGCCCAGCCGCGCAGCTTGAGCAGCCGCGCGGTCGTCGCGAGATCAATCGCCCCCGCCGCGCATAGCGCCGTATATTCGCCGAGCGAATGGCCAGCGACAAATGCTGCCTTCTCGGCCAGCCGCACGCCGCCCTCGCGTTCCAGCACGCGCAGGGTCGCAATGGCATTGGCCATGATCGCCGCCTGGGCATGCTCGGTCAGCATCAGCGTCTCGTCGGGCCCTTGCGTCATCAACCGGAACAAATTCTCGCCGATCGCGTCATCGACTTCCTGAAATGTCTCGCGCGCGACCGGACTGGCGTCGGCGAGCGCAAGGCCCATGCCGACCGCCTGACTGCCTTGTCCGGGGAAGATAAATGCGCGCACGGGCCTCTCCTTGCGAATTATTGCGTGCGCCCGCCTAGAAACCTGCGCCTGCAATGGCAAGCGCGCTTGCTTTTATGCGCGTTTCGCGTATGTGCCCGCGCTTCGGGTTCGCCCGGAATGAGTGAGGACGACAGCCGGAGGGGTCTCGCGATGGTCGCGACGATCAGCAATCGGCCAAGATGAAGGACAAGACATGGCTCTTTATGAGCATGTGTTCCTTGCGCGCCAGGATCTGGCACAGGCGCAAGTGGACGCACTGGCGGAAATCGCCACCAAGATCGTCGAAGATAACGAAGGCAAGGTCGTCAAGACCGAGACCTGGGGCCTCCGCAGCCTGGCGTACAAGATCGCCAAGAACCGCAAGGCGCATTATGTGATGCTCGAAATCGACGCCCCCGCCGGTGTCGTCGCCGAGCTTGAGCGCCAGACGCAGATCAACGAAGACATCATCCGCTATATGACCGTGAAGGTCGACGCACTCGAAGCCGGGCCGACGGTGATGATGCGCAAGAGCGACCGTGGTGAGCGCGATAGCCGCCGTGGTGGTGAACGGGGCGACCGGCCCGATCGTGGCGACCGCGGTGATCGCGGCGACCGCCCCCGTCGTGACTTCGACGGCGAATAAGGAGCATATAGACAATGGCACGCCCATTTTTCCGCCGCCGCAAGAGCTGCCCCTTCTCCGCGAAGGATGCGCCCCGGATTGACTATAAGGACGTACGCCTGCTGCAGGGCTTCGTGTCCGAACGCGGCAAGATCGTACCCAGTCGCATCACCTCGGTGAGCGCGAAGAAGCAGCGCGAACTCGCCCAAGCGATCAAGCGCGCCCGTCATCTGGGCCTGCTGCCCTATATCGTTAAGTAAGGAAGGACTGACATGGAAGTCATCCTGCTCGAACGCGTCGAGAAGCTCGGCGCCATCGGCGACGTCGTCAAGGTAAAGGACGGGTTCGCCCGTAACTACCTGCTCCCCAACAAGAAGGCGCTCCGTTCGAACGCCGCCAATCGCAAGGTGTTCGAAACCAACCGCGAGCGGATCGTCGCCGAAAACGCCGCGCGCCGTGCCGAGGCCGAAACCGAAGCCAAGACGATCGACGGCATCACGATCACGATGATCCGCCAGTCGTCGAACACCGGCCAGCTTTACGGCTCGGTCGCGGTCCGCGATCTGGTCGAGGCGCTTGCCGCCGACGGTCACAAGGTCGCCAAGAACGCGATCGTGCTCAACAAGCCGATCAAGGCAATCGGCATCTATGACGTGAAGGTCACGCTCCACGCCGAAGTCGCCGTGACCGTCAAGGTCAACATCGCGCGCTCGCCTGAAGAAGCCGAAATGCAGGCCAGCGGCGTCAATGTCATGGAAGCGATGTTCGAAAAGGACGAGGCTGGTTTCGTTGAGGACTATGATCCCAACGCCGAACCCGGCGCGACGGCAGAAGTGCAGTCCTCCGAGTCCGAAGGCGACGCTGCCTAAGCGTCTTACCTTACCGCGAAATCAAGGAACCCCGCAGTCGGCCTGGCTGCGGGGTTTTTCGTGCCCGTGGAAAACTAGGCCTCCGTGGCGGCGTCGCGCCGCTGGTTGGCCTCTTCCAACAATCTTGCCGCTTCCTGGAGAAAGTCGCGGGTGACGCCGCTGGCATAGGGATTCATGGTCTGGATTGCCGAAAACAGCTCGAACGAGTCATCCTTGATGAGCGAGCACAGATCGAGCAGATGTTCGTACGACCGCGTGCTCAAACTCTCCGCCGGTGCCGATATATTGATCAGCGCCCGCCCGATCAGGTGCGAGAGTGCCTGGACGTAGGACATTTCGAGATCATGCTGTTCGGGCGTCGTTACATGGACGCTGAGGCCGATGCGGCGGCCAAGACGAGCAACGGCTTCATGCGCGCGCCCCCTGACGGGGCACACGATCAGTCGCTGGCCGACGAGTCCGAGCTTGGCGCTCTGCGGCCCGAAGAGCGGATGGGTCGCCACCACATCGACCGATTCGGGCAGATGCTCGGTCATCCACGCCGCTGGGAAGACCTTCACCGACGCCACGTCGACAACCAAGCTCCCCGGACGAACGACCGGCGCGATCGACTTGATCGCCGATAGCATGTTCTGAACCGGCACCGAGATCACCACGATGTCGCAGCGTGCAGCAGTGTGGATGTCGACGAAGCTGACGCCGAGCGACCGAGCGACCGCGCTCTGGTCGCGCTGATCACTGGCCGAGATCGCAAAGCGCCCTTGCAGCATCTGCGCCGCGAGCTGCCCAAAGCGGCCAAAGCCGATCAGTCCGAGTGTCTTCATGGCGGGCCTATAGCAGCGTCATATCGGAAGGCTACCGCCCGGCCTGGGGCATTGATCCTGGCTACTCGCCTCACTTCCGCCCGAACAGCTTCTCGATATCGCCGTGCGCGAGCTTCACCCAGGTCGGGCGGCCGTGGTTGCACTGGCCCGAATGCGGGGTGACTTCCATTTCGCGCAGCAGCGCGTTCATCTCGGCGACTGAAAGAATGCGCCCTGCCCGCACCGATCCGTGGCAGGCCATTGTCGCCGCGACATGGTCGAGCCGCTCGCGCAAGCTCAGCGCTTCGTCATAGGCCGCCAAATCATCGGCGAGATCGGTGACGAGGCCGATAACATCGCTCTGCCCCAGCAACGCCGGCACCGCGCGCACCAGCACCGCGCGCGGCCCGAAACGCTCCAGCTCCAGCCCCATTTCGGCCAGATCGCCCGAGCGCGCGTCGAGCCGGTCGCACGCGACTTCGTCGAGCTCGACCACCTCGGGCAGCAACAGCGCCTGCCGCGCGACACCGCCCCCCGCGAGCGCCTTGCGCATTCGTTCGAGCACCAGCCGTTCATGCGCGGCGTGCTGGTCGACGATCACCAGCCCGTCCTCGGCCTCGGCGACGATATAGGTCTGCGCGACTTGCCCACGCGCCACGCCAAGCGGGAACACGACCGGCTCGGGCGGCGGCGCCCAGGCAGGCTCGGCGCGCGCTTGCGGGGCGCTCGCGGCAAAGAAGTCAGGACGCCGGTCGTGCAGCGCGGTCGTCGCGGGCGATGGTGCCACCCAGCCCGCTTCCCAGGCCGGGGGCGCCACCGGCTCGGACCGCCACGCCGCCATTGCCGCTGCATCGGGGCGCGGCGCGCTGCGGTGCCCCGCGTCGTCGAGCGCCCGCCGCAAGCCGCTCACGATCATCCCGCGCACCAGCGCCGGATCGCGGAAGCGCACTTCAGTTTTGGCCGGGTGGACATTCACATCGACTTGGTCGGCCGGCACCTCAAGGAACAGCGCGACCACGGCATGGCGGTCACGCGCGAGCATCTCGGCATAGGCGCCGCGCACTGCCCCCACCAGCAGCCGGTCCTTCACGGGCCGCCCGTTGACGAACAGATATTGGTGATCGGCGATCCCGCGATTGAAGGTCGGCAGGCCCGCGACGCCGCCCAGCACAATCCCTTCGCGCTCGAGCTCGATGATGACGCTGTTGTCGATCAGCGCGCGATCGGTGAGCGCCGCGACTCGGCTCGGGCGATCGGCGGCGGGCGCAACGTTGAGCGCCATCCGCCCGTCATGGCTGAGCTGAAACCCGATGTCCGGCCGCGCCATCGCCAGCCTTCGTGCCACGTCGATACAGGCTGCATATTCACTTCGCGCGCTGCGCAGAAACTTGCGCCGTGCCGGGACATGCGCGAACAGCCCCTCGACCCGCACGCGCGTACCCGGTGGCAGACCGGCGGGACCTTCCTCGACCACCACGCCATTATCGACCACGCGGCGCCACCCTTCGGCCCCGCGCACCCGGCTTTCGAGCGTCAGCCGCGCGACGCTGGCGATCGACGGTAGCGCCTCACCCCGGAAACCGAGTGTCTCGACCGCCTGGATCGCGCCATCATTCAACAGCTTGTCAGGGAGTTTCGACGTCGCATGCCGCTCCAGCGCGAGCGCCATGTCTGCGGGCGTCATGCCGATGCCGTCGTCGGTCACCTCGATCAAATCGGCGCCGCCTGCGCTCAGGCTCACAGAGATGCGCGTAGCGCCTGCGTCGATTGCGTTTTCGATCAGCTCCTTCAACGCGCTGGCGGGGCGTTCGACCACTTCACCGGCGGCGATTCGATTGACGACATGTTCGGGCAGGCGACGTATTGACATGGCCGATTCTCTAGCCCAAGCGGCGGCTTTCCGCGACCCGAATACACAACAAGCCCGGACGGCGAGTCTGACGGCTCGACCGGGGAAACGGAAGACAATGCGCATTGCCTCGCGCGCTCACCGCGCTTGGCCTGAAACAGGATTTTAGATGAACTTCTCACGGTTCTTCAATTTCATGTCGCACGACATGGCAATCGATTTGGGCACGGCCAATACCGTGGTGTATCTGCGTGGTCGCGGCATTGTCCTCAACGAGCCATCGGTGGTGGCGATCGAGACAATCAACGGCCAAAAGAAGGTCAAGGCGGTCGGCGACGACGCCAAGTTGATGATGGGCAAGACGCCCGACAGCATTCAGGCCATCCGCCCGCTGCGTGACGGCGTGATCGCCGACATCGACGTTGCCGAACAGATGATCAGCCACTTCATCCGCAAGGTCCACGGCGGCAAGAGCCGCTTCATGCGCTGGCCGCAAATCGTGATCTGCGTGCCGTCGGGTTCAACCAGCGTCGAGCGTCGCGCGATCCGTGACGCCGCGCAGAACGCGGGCGCGAGCCAGGTCTGGTTGATCGAAGAGCCGATGGCCGCCGCAATCGGCGCCGACATGCCCGTCACCGAGCCGATTGGCAGCATGGTCGTCGACATCGGCGGCGGCACCACCGAAGTCGCGGTCCTGTCGCTGCGCGGCCTTGCCTATACCACCTCGGTGCGGGTCGGTGGCGACAAGATGGACGAAGCGATTGTCTCCTATGTCCGCCGCAATCACAATTTGCTGATCGGCGAAGCCACGGCCGAGCGGATCAAGCAGGAAGTCGGTGTCGCCAAGGCGCCGCTCGATGGCATTGGCCTGACGATCCACATCAAGGGTCGCGACCTCGTCAACGGCGTGCCCAAGGAAATCCAGATCAATCAGGGCCAGATCGCCGAAGCGCTGAGCGAGCCGGTCGGCACGATCGTCGAAGGCGTGCGGATCGCGCTGGAGAATACCGCGCCCGAGCTGGCCGCCGATATCGTCGATCAGGGCATTGTGCTGACCGGTGGCGGCGCGCTGTTGACCGGGATCGACGAAGTGCTGCGCGACGAAACGGGCTTGCCCGTTACCATCGCCGACGATCCCTTGACCTGCGTTGCCATTGGCACGGGCCGCGCGCTGGAAGACCCGATCTTCCGCGGCGTGCTGCTCAGCGCCTAAAGCTGGCCGATCGGGAGCGCCATCATGGCATCGCGGCCGCGGCGACCGGGGTTTTCGCGCCGCGCGCAATATGGCCAGTTCGTTGGCTATGTGATTCTGGTCGCCGGCGGGCTGGTCGCTGCCGTCCTGCTCGCGCTGTCACGGTTCGATCCCGCAACTTTTGGCGCCCTCAGGACCTCAGCGGCAACGGTCACCACGCCGGTCTCGTCGGGATTTGCGGGGATCACGCGCTGGATCGCCGCGATTCCACAGGGCGTCGGCGACTACTTCGCCGTCAAGCAACGCAACGAAGCGCTCCGCGCCCAGATCGCCCAAAGCAAGGCCGATATCATGCGCGCACGCGGGCTCGATTATGAAAACCGCCGTCTGAAACGACTGCTTGGCGTGCGCGAGCAAGTCGCGACGACTGTAGTCTCGGCGCATCTCGTCAGTTCGACCGCGACCAGCACCCGACGCTACGCTGTGCTCGACGCCGGCAGCCAGAGCGGAGTCGAAGTGGGCCAACCGGTGCGCGGCCCCGAAGGCTTGGTCGGGCGCGTGGTGGAGGTCGGCCTGAACAACGCCCGCGTCCTGCTGATCACCGATCCGGAAAGCATTGTCCCGGTGCGACGGGCGCGCGACGGCTTGCCCGCGATTGCCGCTGGCCGGGGCGATGGCCTGATCGAAATCCGAGCGGTCAACGCCGGCAGCGCGGTGTTTCACCCCGGCGACATCTTCATGACATCAGGCACCGGCGGCATTTTCTCACCCAATGTCCCCGTCGCCCGCGCGACGGCGGGTGGGCGCGACACCACGACCGCCCGGGGTTTCGCGCGCGCCGACACCTTCGACTATGCGCTGGTCGAGCGCGCGTTCGTCCCGATGCCGATCGCGCCGGAGCGCGCACGATAATGGCCAGGCACCGCGGCCCGTTTGATCCGCCCCCGCGCCCCATCACCGCGCTGCTCATCCCGAGCGGGTCAGTCATTGCCGGGTCGCTGCTGACGCTCTTGCCGATGATCGCCAGCATGCCCCTGTTCCCGCCCTTCGGCTTCATGATGCTGATCGCGTGGCGCCTGGCGCGGATCGAGGCGCTGCCCGTCTGGTCGCCGCTGCTACTGGGGCTGATCGACGATCTGTTCAGCGGCCAGCCGTTCGGCAACGCAATGGTGAGCTGGACGGTGGCTTTCATCGTCATCGACTTGCTCGACCAGCGGCTGGTCGCGCGCGATTTCTGGCAGGACTGGCTGCTGGCATCGGGTGCGATAACCGCCTATCTGTTGTTCGGTCGGCTGATGGCAACCCCGCTTCAGGCAAATGTAGATACGATTGTGTTGGTGCAGATTGTCGTGGCGGTGATGCTCTACCCCATCGTTGCGCAGTTCATTAGCTGGCTCGATCGCCGAACCGCTGCGGTGGCGACATGAACCGCCCCTCAAAGATCATCACCGAAGCGTATCAGAATTACGGCTTCAGTCGCCGCGCGTTTGCGCTTGGGGCGGTACAGGCCGGCGTCGGGCTGGTCCTCGCGGGGCGGATGGCGTGGCTGTCGATCGCCGAGAACCAGCATTATGAAATGATGGCCGAAAGCAACCGCGTGAACCTGACGCTGGTGCCCCCGCGCCGGGGCTGGATCGTCGACCGGCACAATGTCCCCATCGCCAATAATCGCACCGATTTTCGCGTCGACATCATCCGCGATCGGCTCCGCGACGAAGAAGCCGTGCTCGCCCGCCTGGCGAAAATCCTGTCGCTGACGCCCGACGACGTCGAACGCATCCGGCTCGATCTGAAGCATGCCGCCGGTTTCCAGCCGGTTCAGGTCGCAGACAATCTCGACTGGGAGCGCTTCGCCGCGATCAATGTCCGCTTGCCCGAATTGCCCGGTGTGGCACCGACGCAGGGCTTTGCGCGCTACTATCCGGCGGGCGCCGCCGTCGCCCATCTGACCGGCTATGTCGGGGCTGCGTCAGCCGAACAATATAAGGCGGCCAAAGACCCCCTGCTCGTCACCCCTGGCTTCAAGATCGGCAAGGACGGGCTCGAAAAGGCGCTGGAGGGTGAACTGCGCGGCTCGCCGGGAGCGAAGCGCGTCGAAGTCACCGCCCATGGCAAGATTGTGCGCGAACTCGCCACGCGCGCCGACACGCCCGGTGCACCGATGCGGCTAACGATCGACGCCGGCTTGCAGGAATATGCGGCGCGGCGCCTTGGCACCAATTCGGGCTCGGCCGTGGTGATGGACTGTTTCACCGGCGAAATGCTCGCGATGGTGTCAGTCCCCGCTTACGATCCCAACAGTTTTTCCGATGGGATCAGCCACCTCGAGTGGCAGATGTTGTCGCAAGACGACCATGTGCCGCTGATGAACAAGGTGATCCAGGGGCTTTACCCCCCGGGCTCGACGGTCAAGCCGATGAACGCGCTGGCGCTCCAGGCGGCGGGGGTTGACCCCAGCGCGCGCGTCAATTGCTCGGGCGCGTTGCGCGTCGGCAGCGGCGTGTTCCATTGCCACAAACGCGGCGGGCATGGCGGCGTCGACATGAAGCATGCCGTGATGCAGAGCTGCGACATCTATTTCTACGAAATGGCGCGGCGGCTGGGCTATGATCGCATCGCGCCGATCGCCCGGCTGCTGGGGCTTGGCCAGAAATTCGAGCTGCCGTTCGGCTCGCAGCGATTCGGCACCATGCCCGACGCAGCGTGGAAGCTGAAGAAATACAAGGAAGCATGGACCGTCGCCGACTCGCTCAATGCGTCGATCGGTCAGGGCTATGTGCTCGCCAATCCGCTCCAACTCGCGGTGATGGCGGCGCGGATCGGATCGGGGCGGGTGGTGGAGCCGACTCTGCTGCTCGACAAGGTCCGCCGCGACTGGCCCGCGCTGGGCGTCGATCCGGCCCATCTCGCGGTCGTGCGCAGTGCGATGTACGGCGTGGTCAATGAAGGCGGGACCGGGGGTGCCGCGCGTCTGCTCGTTCCCGGCGTTGCGATCGCGGCGAAGACGGGCACTGCGCAGGTCCGCCGCATCACCATGGCCGAACGCGCATCGGGCGTGCTCAAAAATGGCCAGCTGCCGTTCAAGCTTCGCGATCACGCACTGTTCGTCTGTTTCGCGCCTGCCGACAAGCCGCGCTACGCCGCCGCAATCGTGCTCGAACACAATGGCCACACTGAGCGCAATCTCGACACGCCGCTCATCGGCCGCGACATCATGACCTATTTGTTTGACCGCGACCGCGCGGTCGCCTCGCTGGCCGAGATCGAACCAAGCTGGGGCGGCGACATCCCGACCCGCATGGCCGCGCGCGAGGCCGAGTTCCGCCAATCGGTCGCGACCGCCGCCAGCGACGCGGCGACCGAAACCAACGCCACGGCCGCCACCGAAGCACCCGCCGTCAATGCTGCAGCCGAAGCCAGCAACACCACTGCCGCGATTGTCGGCAACAGCAGCACCGGTGGCGTCGCGGCCGATGGCACGACGGAGGACCAGTGATGGCAACGCGTTACGGCATGGTCCCCCGCCCTTTCGCGCAATTGCCGTGGCGGATCATTTTGTTCGTGCTCGCGATCGGCGGCTTTGGCTTGGTGGTGCTCTATTCGGCCGCAGGCGGGCATGTGCGGCCCTGGGCGCTTGCTCAGGGGATTCGGCTGCTGCTGTTCCTCGCCGGTGCAATCATGCTCTCGCGGGTGCCCGAACGCTGGTTCAGCGCGAGCGCGCTGCCGATCTATGCCGTGCTGATCGTGATGCTGGTGCTCGTCGAGTTGATCGGCGCCGTGCGCGGTGGCGGGCAACGCTGGCTCGACATCGGCATCACGCGCATCCAGCCATCGGAGTTGATGAAACTGTCGATCGTGCTCGCGACCGCCAAATTCTATGACATGCTCCCGCCCAACGAAACGCGCCGTTTCGGTGCCATCTGGCCGGCAGCGCTGATGATCGGCGTCCCTGCCCTGCTGGTGATGAAGCAGCCCGATCTCGGCACCGCGTTGATGATCTGCGCGGGCGGCGCGACGGTGATGTTCCTCGCCGGGGTCCCGCTGCGGTTGTTTGCCGGCGGCGCGTTGACGCTGGCGGCCGCCATCCCGCTTGCCTTCAATTTCCTCCTCCACGGCTATCAACGCAATCGCATCGCGATCTTCCTCGATCCCGAGAGCGACCCGCTTGGCACCGGCTATCACATCAGCCAGTCGAAGATCGCGATCGGCTCGGGCGGCATCCTCGGCAAGGGCTTCCTCAACGGCACGCAAAGCCACCTCGATTACCTGCCCGAGGGGCACACCGACTTTGCGCTGGCGACGATGATGGAAGAATGGGGCCTGGTTGGCGGATTGCTGTTGATCGCCGCGTTCTTCGTGATCGTGCAATGGGGCATATCGGTCGCGATGCGCGCGCAGACCCGCTTCGCCAAGCTGACGGCGGCCGGACTGACCGCCACGATCTTCTATTATTTCAGCATCAACATGGCGATGGTGATGGGCCTCGCGCCCGTCGTTGGCGTGCCGCTGCCGCTGATCAGCTGGGGCGGATCATCGGTGATGACGTTTATGCTGTGCCTCGGGATCCTGATGGCGATCGAGCGCCAAAATCGCGGCGTCGTGCGATTTTGAGCGAATGACGCGTTCGGTCGGCAACTGCCGACTGGGTCGGCAGCCGCGCGCAAAAATAGCCGTTGCAATGCGCCGATGCGGCTGCTAACCGCCCGCTTCCGATCGAACGGGGCCACGCCCCTTCCCGGCACGGACGCATAGCTCAGTTGGTAGAGCAGCTGACTCTTAATCAGCGGGTCCTAGGTTCGAGCCCTAGTGCGTCCACCACTTTCCCCTTATTTTTCAATCGGATACGAAGCTCGTCGGTTCGAGCGGCCGGGAGCGTTTCTGTGCTAGGTAGCTCTCTAGGTAGCAGCGCGCTAATTCGGCGCTGCGGTTGCTGAGCCTCCACACATCAGCGCTCACGGTGAAGGATTCATGGCTAGCCCGTTGTCCGACTGCGCTTGAGCGAGTCGTCGTTTCACCACCCAGCCAGCGC
>NZ_JAIEPC010000028.1 GCF_019749955.1 Sphingomonas sp. | reverse complement strand
TGTCAGGAGCATGCGTCATCTGATTGGGACGGCGCACAATGTCGATGCGTCGCCGTCCTATCGGTGAGGTGGTGGTGGCGACCCGTTGGGGCTGCCCATCGCCATGGCCGACAGCGACCGACCGACGCCAAGGGCAGGGTGCTTAGGGGCGATGGGTCAGTTGGTCGGGACGACAGGATTCGAACCTGCGACCCCCACACCCCCAGTGTGATGCGCTACCAGGCTGCGCTACGTCCCGACCGAGGGGCTGGCGCATAAGCAGCTTGGCGCGGGGATGCAAGCTTTAGTCAGGCGAACGACCCCCGCCGCAAGCGGGGGCAGCAGCGCGGCCAAGGTCGCTACTGCCGTATCGCCAGTATCTGATCCAGCGCGGCGGGGCGCCCGAACAGTACCGTCAGGCGCTGCCGCCAGCTTGTCGCGACCGCCAAGGCCGCCAACATCACCCGCCACTGGGAAAAGGCAATCGCAAACGGGTTGTACCCGGTTATGGGCGCCACCAGCCCATAGCGCAAACCGCCGCCGTCGGGTTCGATCCGCAGCGTCCCGAAAAGGCGATCAAAGACGATCAGCACGCCGCCGAAATTGCAGTCGAGATAGGCGGCGTCCGAAGCGTGGTGCGCGCGGTGGTGCGACGGCGTGTTGAACACCCATTCGAGCGGCCCCAGCTTGCGAATCGCCTCCGTATGCAAGGGATATTGATACAGCAGATTGGCACCCAGCAGCCCGACCACCAGCAGCGGCGGAAAGCCGATCAGGACAAGGCCGAGGAACAGCAGCCACCCGCCCGAAATAATATTGGTCCACCCGAGCCTGATCGCAGCCGGCAGCGTTATTTCGTTCGCACTATGATGGACGGCGTGGGTGGCCCACAACCAGTTGACCATATGGCTCCAGCGGTGGAACCAGTAATAGGTGAATTCGACCGCGAAAAACCCGGCCACCCACACACGCCAATCGTCGACGGGCAAGCGAAAGAGCGCGATGTGGTGCGCGCCGCTGTAAACGCCCGTCAGCACAGCGGCAGTCACGGGCCGGAGCATGAACTGGCCGGCTCCAATCCCGAGCGACGCCAGGCTTGCCCGCCAATCATAGCCGCGCGCGCCATGGCGCGACCGCCAGCGCCATTCGACCAGCGCGAGGATCAGGAAAAACAGGATCGCCGACGGGCTATGCGTGATCCCGGGCATGTCAGTGGGTCCGGGTGGCGCGCAGCTTCGCCGCCGCCGCATCAGCTTCGGCCTTGGTCACGACGCCGTCGCGATTGGCATCGGCCAGATCGAACAGCGGCGTCGGGCCGTCGACAAATTCGGCGCGGGTCAGTCGACCATCGCCATTGGCATCATATTGCTTGATCATGCTCGTCAATTGATCGCCGATCGACGATGCGCGCAGAAAGGCGGGGATGTCGTCGATCGACACCACGCGGTCGCCGTTACGATCAAAACGGGAGAAATTGGCGGACCGCCAGCTGATCAGTTCAGCGCGGGTAACCTGCCCGTCACGATTGGCGTCGGCTTCCATCAAGCGCGCAATGGCCTGCGCCGCATCGGCGGCTTGCTGGGCCGCAGCCGGGGCGGCGATGCACAGTGCGAAGAACGAAAGCGAGCGTCGCATGGCGAGAGGGTCCTTGGTGTGGGGTGGGACTTTTGGAAAAGTTTCGCGCCGCCCCTAAGGAGGGGGGCGGGGGGCGGCGCGAAGGCGGGGACGGTCAGCGTGGGCAGGCGATGACGGCGCCGCTCGCGTTGGTGCAGGTACCACTGCGCACCGGCTTGCCGGTTGCCGGGTCGATCTGGGTCGAGCCATTATAGCTGTTACCGGTGGTGGCGCTCGTGCCCGTCGTGGTGCGGCCGCCTGAATAGGTGCCATCGGCGTTGCGCGTCACGCTGCCGCTGCTGGCGGCGCTGCCGCGCGTGCCCTGAGCGGCAAAGCCGCCGCGCCGCGTGGCCGAGCCGTCGGGGTTGACCGTCGTTGTCGAGGCGCGGGCACCCTGGCCGTTGGCGGTCTGGTACGCGCCGCCGCTTGCCGCCGTCACCGAACCATCGGCATTGCGCACCGCGCCACGACCGCGCACGGCGGTGCCATTGGGGCCGGTCGCGCCAGCAGCGACGCCGTTGGGAGTCCGCACGCGGCCACGGCTCTGCGCATCGGCGGCCGAAGCGAAAATCGTTGCACCGATCAGCACGGGGATCAGGATAGAAAATTTGGTCATCACAGAGCTCCTTCAAGAAACGGGGCAAGGCGGGAATGCCGCGCCACTGGCCTGCTTTTGCCCTTCCCGGCGTTGCACGCTTATGTCGCCGAGGCGCTGAGATGTTACGAGGTGTTACAGTTGCGGGCCGCGTAACAATTCGTAACGCGCATGACTTGCGCGGGCCGTCGTTCTGGCGATGGTCGTGAGGATATGACCCAGCGTCCGCACCGCATTATCGTGATCGATGACGACGCCGAGCTGCGCGCGCTGATCCAGCGTTTCCTCGCCGAACACGGCTTCGTCGTCCGCGCGGTGGCTGACGGCGTTGCGCTCGACGCGATAATGCAGCGCGAGCCAGCCGATGCGCTGGTGCTCGACCTGATGATGCGGGGCGAGGACGGGCTCGCGATTTGCCGCAGGCTGCGCGCGGCGGGCGAAGAGGTGCCGATCCTGATGCTCACCGCGCGCGGCGATCCGGTTGATCGCATCATCGGTCTGGAAATGGGCGCCGATGATTATCTCGCCAAGCCCTTTACCCCGCGCGAACTCGTCGCGCGGCTGCATGCGATTTTGCGCCGCACCGGTCCGCGGGCCGCGCCCGAGCGCGGCCAATGCTATCGCTTCGGGCCGTTCCGGATCGATATCGGCGCGATGACGCTGACGCGCGACGGGGCACCCATGGTCCTGTCGTCGCGCGAGTTTGCCTTGCTTGCCGCGCTCGTCGCCAGCGCTGGCCGCCCGCTCAGCCGCGCCCAGTTGATCGATCGCGCGCTGGGTCGCGATGCCGACGTCACCGATCGCGCAATCGATGTCCAGGTGACGCGCTTGCGCAAGGCGCTGGGCGATGATCCCGCCGACCCGGCGTGGATCAGGACCGTGTGGGGGGTGGGCTATATGCTGGCGGGCGCCGACCGGTGCTGAGGTCGCTGCTCGCGCGCAACATCGCCTTGATGGCGACGATCGTGCTGGTCAGCCAGGCGATGACGATGCTGTTGTTTGCGCTGTTCGTCCTGCGCCCGCAAGCGGACCGAATCGCCGGGATCATGGCGCATAACATCACCGCGATCAGCACGACGATCGACGCGCTTGGCCCGCCCGAGCGCGCGGCCTTGATCGCGCGGATCAACCGCAACGGCGAAATGCACGTCCGCCCCGGCAGCAAACCGCCGGTCGGCACGGCCGGTCGCGCCAGCCTGCTCGAACGCAGCGTGTTGCAGGCGCTGGCGCGCGATCTCGGCATGACCGACGCCGTCTTCTGGCGCGGGGGCGGATCGATGCCGCTGTGGGTTCGCCTGAAACTGGGGGGTGATTTCTATTGGGTGTCGGTCGATGCCCCGGCGGGCTTTGCTCCCAATGGCACGTTGATCGGATCGCTGGCGACATCGCTGGTGCTGGCGCTGATCGCCGGCATGGCGCTCCAGCGTCGCATCAACCGCCCGTTGATCCGGCTCGCTCAAGCCGTCGACGCGATGCCCGATCCCAGCGCGCTTGATGGTCTGGCGACCGACAGCCCATCGGAGATCGCAACGCTGGCGCGGTCATTCGATAATATGGCCCGGCGCCTCGCCGCGCAGGATGCCGACCGGACGATGATGCTGGCGGGCATCAGCCATGATCTGAAAACACCGCTCGCCAAGATCCGGCTGGCGCTGGCGCTGCGCCCCGGCGGGGCGCCCGAAGACGAAGCGATGATCGAGCGGCAGCTTGATCGCATGGACCAGATGCTCGGCCAGTTCCTCGCCTTTGGTCGCGGGCGTGACACCGAGACAGCGGTGCGGATCGATGTTGCCCAAGCCGTTGCCGCCGCGATTGAAGCCCAGGCCAGTGTGGCGCGCCTCACCGTGGTTGCCGTGCCGCCGCCCCATATCGTCGTCCGGCCGCTTGCCTTCGACCGGGTGCTCGTCAACCTGTTGCGCAATGCCGAGTTGCATGGGCGCGCGCCGATCGACGTTACCGTGGACGTGTTGGACGCGCAGGCCGTTGTGGAGGTCGCTGATCGGGGATCGGGGGTGCCGCCCGCGCTGCTGCCGACCCTGGCCGAGCCCTTCGTCCGCCTTGATCAGGCCCGGCCGAGCGACGGCGGCGTTGGCCTCGGCCTTGCGATTGCGCGCCGGTTCGCCACTGAACATGGCGGCACGCTCACGCTTGCCAATCGCCCGGACGGGGGCTTTGTCGCGCGGCTTGCCTTGCCGCTTGGCTAGCCGCCTGATGCGCTGGCATCGGGTCTGGGCACGCTGAATACGGCGCGCGCGCGTGCGACCAGCCGGTCGGGCGCGGTGACCACGCATTCAGCGAAGGCCAGACTGCGCCCCACGCGCACCGGCGTCGCGCGAAATTCGAGCCAGTCGCCGATGCGCGCGCTGCCGATCAGATCGACCGACAGGTTGGCGGTGACGACGCCGCCGAGCCCTTCGGTCGCGAGCACGCACGCGAGGCCCATCGCATTGTCAGCAAGCGCGGCGATCAAGCCGCCATGCGCCATGCCCCGGCTGTTGGTGTGCGGGCCTGCAATTTCGAGCGCGAGCACGAACGCGTCGCCGTCGCGCATCGACCACAAAGGCTCCCACGGATCGGTGAGTGGACTCTGGCGGAAATGCCGCGCGAAGCCGGACGGCGGCTCAATCACGGGCAGCCGCCGTGCGCAAGGCATCATCCATCCACGCAGCCGGTGCATCGTCGAAGCCGTAGAGCGTCGTCGTGATCCGATCGGGCGCGAAACCACGCGCGCAGCAATCGAGCACCGGCGGGATGCTGGTGCGCACATTGGCGCGGCCCGTGCGCAGGAAAATGCCCTTGTGATACATTTCCATCATCGGCAGCGGTGTAACGGCGCCGAGGTGGATCGTCACGCTGGTGAGAATGCCTTCGGGCTCGGTCGCGCGGATCGCCTGGATCAGCGTTTCGGGGGTACCGCGCGCGTCGACCACGATCTCATATTGGTCGGCGATCTCGGTCGGGAGCCTGATCGTCGTTGCGCCATAGGCTTTGGCGGCAGCGAGCCGTGCCGGATCGTCATCGGCATAATCGACCCGGCCCGCGCCAAGCGCGACGGCAAGCCCCGCCGCATAGACGCCGATCACGCTGGCGGAGCCGCCCATCACCAGCACGCTGGCGCCGGGGCGCTCGGCGAGCTGCGGGGCGACCGCGCGCCAACTGTCCGCGGCCATGTCGGCCGCGCCGATCATCGCCACCGGATCGGCGCCGCGCGGCAGCGGCACCAGCATCGCATCGGCATAGGGCACGAGGACGAGGTCGGCCGCCGCGCAGCCGAAGTCGCCCGGCCGCCCCATGCCGAAGCCTGCGCCGAACGGCACCGACTGGCACCGCCCGGTAAAGCCGCGTCGGCAATTGCGACAAGCACCGCAGCTGATCTGCGACGGCACGATCACGCGCTGTCCCGGCACCACGGCGGTCACGCTATCGCCGATGTCGACGACTTCGCCGATCATTTCGTGACCGATCGGCTCGCCGGGGGCGAGCGGGAAAGCGCCTTGCACGAACGCGACATCGAGATCGCAGCGCCCGAGCACGATCGGCCGGATGATCGCGGCGCTATCACTCGACAGGGCGGGCGCTGCGGTTTCGCGCCATTCGACCGTGCCGGGGGCAGCGAAAGTCAATTGGCGTATCACGGCTTTACGCCATCGACGGCGACGGGGACGTCATAATAAGTCACTTCGCCGGGGGTGCCATAGGTCGCCTTCACCCGCGCATGCCAGGTGTCGTTGAACCAAGCCTCGGCGGCGGCTTTGCTCGACCAATAATAGATGCCGCCGAAGTGGCCTGGACGGATCGTGAAATATTTGCGGACCAGCCCGGGGACTTGCGCATATTGCGCGGTTTGCTGAGCCATGACGGCGCGAATTTTGTCGTCGGAAATGCCCGCCGGGGTGGCGATGTCGACGACGACCGCGACGCGCGCGGGCGCCGGGGCTGGCACAGTCTCGGCGAGCGCGACGCTTGGCAGTGCGGCGCAAGCCAAGGCAGCGAACAATGGGATGATCTTCATGGCGTTACCTCCAGTTGGGAGTTGCTTGATGCGCTCGCTTGCCGGTTGCGCGCTAGCCGAGATGATGCGAAACGGATTTGCCAATTGCGCAAAACACAAGAGGTGAGATGGACGTCCAGGCACTCAGGACACTGCTCGACCTCGACCGGCGCGGCTCGCTGAGTGCGGTCGCCACCCATGCCGATGTCGCGGTATCGACGATTGCCCGCCGACTCGATTCGCTCGAAGCGGCGCTTGGGCTTCGGCTGCTTGATCGTCGCGCCAACGGCGTTCGTCTGACGGCGGAGGGCCAGCGGATTGCTGCGCTGGCCGGGCCGATCGTCGAACAGGCAGCCCGAATCGATCGGGCGGCGGCGGCGCTCAAGGCATCGGCGCACGGGGGTAGCGTGACAATCTCGGCGACCGAATTTGTCGTTAGCGAAATACTGGCGCCGCTGCTGCCTGACTTGTGGCGCGCGGCGCCCGATCTGACGGTTACATTGCGTGCTCAGGGCGAAGTCGTCAGCCTGGCCGCGCGCGAAGCCGATCTGGCGATCCGCATGAGCCGCCCGACCGAGCCGAGCCTGATCGCGCAAAAGATCGGCGAGGTGCCGCTCGGCGGCTTTGCCAGCCCGGCGTGGCTCGACGGCCGCGACCCCAGCACGATCGGGCTGAGCGACGCGCAGCTACTTGTTTATGACGATAGCTATGGGCGGATCGCCGAGCTCGACTGGGTGGCAGCACAAGGGCTGACCGGCGCGGTGATGCTGCGGTCGGGCAGTACACGCGCGCTGATCAACGCCTGTGCAGCAGGCGGGGGTGTGGCGTTGCTGCCGGTGCGCGCCGCCGGGCGCGCCGGGCTGGTACCTGTCAAAGTGCCGTTCGCGCTGCCGCCGCGCCCGGTGTGGCTGCTCACCCACCGCGACATCCGCCGCCTGCCACCGATCCGCGCCGCGCATCGCTGGATCGAACGCGCCTTCGCCGTCCAGCCCTAGCCAACTTGTCGCTCCTTTGTTGCAGTGTAGGCAAGTGCGTGATAGCGCGCGCCTCTTAATGGGCGGGTCATTTTGACCCTGCCGCTCCAGCCAGTTCAGGACGTGCATGTTTGCATCCCCCGCTTTTGCCCAGACCGCCGGAGGCGCCGCCGGTGCCGATGGATTGGGTTCGCTGATCAGTATCGCCCCGCTGTTCCTCGTTTTCATCGCCTTTTACTTCCTGATGATCCGGCCCCAGCAAAAGCGCATGAAGGCGCTGCAGGATGCCGTGAATGCCGTGAAGAAGGGCGACGAAGTCACCACCGCTGGCGGCATCATCGGCAAGGTGACCAAGGTCGACGACCGCGTCGCCGAAGTCGAAATCGCGCAGGGCGTGCGTGTGCGCGTCGTCAAGTCGACGATCGCGTCGGTCGCCACGACGGGCGCCGCCAAGCCCGCGAACGACTGAACCATGCTCGATTTCCCGCGCTGGAAAGTCACGTCGATCGTCGCGCTGCTCGTGGCGTTGATGCTGCTGGCGGTGCCGACGTTCCTGCCCGAAAAGGTCACCGATAGCTGGGGCGATTTTCCGCACCGGCGCGTCGCGCTCGGGCTCGATCTGGCCGGCGGCAGCTATTTGTTGCTCGAAGCCAATGCCGATGAGCTGGTCAAGACGCGGATCGACGCGATGCGCGAGCGCATCCTCAACGAAATGCAATCGGGCAGCCCCAAGATCGACATCGGCGAAGTCTCGACCGACAATGGGCAATTGAGCTTCCTGCTGCGCGACGTGACGCAGCTCGATGCCGCGCGCGAGCGACTGAACAAACTGACCGCCGGCGTCGGGCTGACCGGTCAGCGCGACTGGGACCTGACCTTCGTCGATGCCACGCGCGTGGTGATGAAGCCGACGGCGGCGGGTACCGCGCAAGCGATCAACGACGCGATGAACACCGCGACCGATGTCGTGCGTATCCGCATCGACAAGCTCGGCACGCGCGAACCGACGATCGTGCGCCAGGGCGCCAACCGCATCGTCGTGCAGGTGCCGGGGCTCAACGACCCGCAAGCGCTCAAGGATCTGCTCGGCAAGACGGCCAAGCTCGAATTCAAAATGGTAGAGGATATCCCCTATGTCGACGGCGGTATCCTGCCGCCGGGCACGCAAGCGCTGCCTTATGTCGAAGGCGGACCCAGCGCAAAGATCGTCGTCCAGCGCCGCGCGATCCTGACCGGGAGCCAGCTGCTCAGCGCCAAGCAAAACTACAAGCAGGACGATAACAAACCGATCGTCGATTTCAGCTTCAACACCGAGGGCGGCACCAAATTCGCCAAACTGACGCAGGAAAACGTCGGCAAGCGCTTTGCCGTGGTGGTCGACGACAAGGTGATTTCGGCGCCGAGTATCAACACGCCTATTCTGGGCGGGTCGGGCTATATTGAGGGATCGTTCACCGTCAAATCGGCGAACGAACTCGCGATCGCGCTCAGCTCGGGCAAATTGCCGATCGGGCTCAAGGTGGTCGAGGAACGTACTGTCGGGCCCGAACTTGGTGCCGATTCGATCCACGCAGGCATCACGGCTTCGATCATCGCGACGGTGGCGGTGATCGTGTTCATGCTGGTCACTTATGGCCGCTTCGGCGTCTATGCGAATATCGCGGTCGTCATCAACGTGCTGATCATTCTCGGCGTGCTCGCGGTGATCGGCGGGACGCTGACCTTGCCGGGCATTGCCGGGTTCGTGCTGACGATCGGCACGGCGGTCGACGCCAATGTGCTGATCAACGAACGCATTCGCGAGGAACAACGGCGGGGGCGTAGCGTGCTCCAGTCGGTCGAGCTTGGCTATAAGGAAGCGAGCCGGACGATTTTCGAAGCGAATGTGACGCACGCGATTTCGGGCGTGATCATGCTGCTGCTCGGCTCGGGGCCGGTGAAGGGCTTTGCCGTCGTGCTGCTGATCGGCATCGTCACGTCGGTGTTCACGGCTGTCGTCTTCACGCGAATGCTCGTGGTGCTGTGGCTGCGCCGCGCGCGACCTGCCTCGCTCAACATTTGATCGGCTGATCCCATGCGGCTTTTGAAACTCGTCCCCGATAACACCAACATCGCCTTTGTCTCGTTGCGCTATTGGGCGTTCGGGCTGACGACGTTGCTGTCGATCGGCGCGATCGTGTGCGTGCTGCTGTTCCGGCTCAATCTGGGCGTCGATTTCGTCGGCGGGCTGACGATCGAGGAAAAGTTCGGCAAATCGCCCGACATCGAAACCTTGCGCAAGACGGTCGATGATCTGGGTCTGGGTGAAGTGCGGCTCCAGCCCTATGGCGACGGCAACACCGTGTCGATCCGCTTGCCCCCGCCCAAGAGCGACGACAAGGGCGCGACCGAAGCCGTTGTGAAAAAGGTGCAGGCGGCGATCCATGCCAAATTCCCCGATGCGCGCTTCTCGAAGCAGGACGCGGTGTCGGGCAAGGTATCGAACGAGCTGATCTGGAAGGGCATTTTGGCCGTCATCCTCGCCGTCGTCGGCATCGGCCTGTTCGCGATGCTGCGCTTCGAATGGCAGTTCGGCGTGTCGACCGTGGTCGCGATCGTCCACGACGTGCTGATGACGCTCGGCTTTTTCGCGATCAGCCAGTTCGAATTCGACCTGAACATCGTCGCGGCGGTGCTGACGATCATTGGCTATTCGATCAACGACAAGATCGTGATCGACGACCGCATTCGCGAAAACATGCGCCGCTATCGCAAGATGGACATGCGCGAGATCGTCGATCTGTCGGTCAATGAAACCTTGCCGCGCACTGTGATGACCTCGCTGACAATTCTGATCGCGCTGGTCGCACTGCTGCTGTTCGGCGGGCCGGTGCTGCGCGCCTTTACGGCGGCGATGATCCTCGGTGTGATCGTCGGTACCTATTCGTCAATCTATGTGTCGTCGTCGCTGCTGATCACGCTGGGCCTGCGCGCCGAGCCGGTCGCGCCGCCGCCGGGCAAGGCGTCACCGATGTCGGGCGCCGAGCGGATTGGGCCGATCGACAAGTGACGTTCGACACGTGAAGCTCGCGCGCGAGGGGAGCGGTGACGGCCCGCTGATTCAGGGATTCGCGCTCGGCGGCTTTCGCATCGATGACAATATCTACACCGCGCTGCTGATCACGCCGCAGCGCGCCGATGGCTGGACGCCGCCGCCGGTCGAGGCGCTCGACGAAGCCACGCTCGCGCCGTTGCTGGCGCTCGATCCGCTGCCGGAGTTTGTCCTGCTCGGCACCGGCGCGGGGCTGATCCTGCCGCCGCGCGCGCTGGTCGCCGCGCTCGAGGCGCGCGGGATCGGTATCGAGCCGATGGACAGCCGCGCGGCGGCGCGCGCGTGGAGCGTGCTGCGCGGCGAAGGCCGCTGGATCGCAGGCGCGCTCTACCCGCTCTGACCCCCCTCGACCTGCGCGACAACAGAGCTATGGTCGCGCCAAATAAAAAGAGGAGGGATGCATGAAGCTTTCGATCGCCACCTTCGTGGCCGCCGCCTTCATGGCGATGCCGGCGTATGCGCAGACCGCACCGGCCGCCGCGCTCAAGCCCGACTATGCCGACAAAGCGACATGGCTGTGCCTCCCCGGCCGCGCCGATGCCTGCGCGGCCAATCAGGATGCGACCATCGTCGCGGCCAACGGCACCCAGGCGGTCGAGCCATTCAAAGCCGCCGCCGACCCCAAGTTCGACTGTTTCTACGTTTATCCAACCGTCTCGCTCGATCCGACGCCGAACAGCGATATGAACGCCGGGCTGGAGGAGCGCACCGTCGCCACCTTCCAGGCCGCACGCTTCGCCAAATATTGCCGGGTGTTCGCGCCGCTCTATCGCCAGATCACGCTCGGCGCCCTGCGCACCGTGATGGGCGGCGGCGCGTTCACGGCGAATCGGGCGATGGCCTATGGCGACGTTAAGGCGGCGTGGGAGCATTATCTCGCGACCGAGAACAAGGGGCGCGGGGTAGTGCTGATCGGGCATAGCCAGGGATCGGGCATGCTCAAGGAGCTGATCGCGCAGGAAGTCGACGGCAAGCCGGTGAGTGCGCGCATCATCTCGGCGATGCTGCTGGGCACCAATGTCGCCGTGCCGGAGGGCAAGACGGTCGGCGGTGACCTGAAGGCATTCCCGCTCTGCACATCGGCCAAGCAGACCGGGTGCCTGATCACTTACGTCACCTTCCGCGCCGATGCGCCGCCGCCCGCGACCAGCCGCTTCGGCGTCGTCGAGCAGCCGGGCATGATCGCCGCCTGCACCAATCCGGCGGCGCTTGCCGGTGGCAAGGCCGTGACCGACAATTACCTCGGCACGCGCGGTGCTGGCCTCGGCAGCGGTATCCAGGCGCCGTGGGTGAAGGATGGCCCGACGGTGACGACCCCCTTCGTCAAGGCGCCGGGGCTGGTGTCGGCCGAATGCGTGCGCCGCGGCAAGTTCAGCTATCTCGCCGTCACGGTGAACGCCGACCCCGCCGACCCGCGCACCGACACGATTGCGGGCGATGTCGTGATCCTCAACAAGATCCTGTCCGATTGGGGACTGCACCTGATCGACATGCCGGTGGTGATGGGCAATCTGGTCGAGCTGTCGAACGTGCAGGCGAAGGCTTGGGCGGCGAAGAAGCGGTGATCGCAATCTAAAGACTGCCGTTCGTGTCGAGCGCAGTCGAGACACGGGCGCGGGGCGAATCGCTTGGTGCCCGCCCCTCGATTTCGCTCGGGACGAACGGGGGCTGGGCTTCTTAGTTGCCGCCCGGCACCAGCCCCTCGGCCATCTTCCCCGCCGCATGTTCGACCACGTCGAGCTTGTCCTCGCGGGTGTTGCCGACCCGGACCAGCACATAGGCATGCGGCTTACCGTCGCGGCCCACCCCGCGAAAGGTCAGCACATATTGGCCGAGATGGCCGTTCATCGACGCAATCGCAGGGCCCTTGCCGTCGGCGGCGAAGCGGTTGAGCCAGGTCTGGCCCCCGTACACCGGGTTCTTCGGCGACGGCGTCTTCATGAAGGCGAGCCAGTCGGGCGCGATGACCTGGCTCCCGTCGGCACCCTTGCCATCGAGCAGCAGCCCGCCGACCTTCGCAAAATCGGGCAGCGACAAATGGATCAGCGACCCGCCGATTTGCGTGCCTGCACCGTCGAATTCCAAGACGACACCAGCCGCACCCGCCGGGGTGTAGAGCCGTTCGAAGGCGAAATCGCGGTACGCCTTGGCGCGCGTCTTCGGGTCGCGGCTGTCGGTCAGCGTGCGCGCAACGATTTCGGCGAGGATGATCGTGGTGAGCGAGCTGTACTCGAACTTCTCACCCGGCTTGGCTTCGAGCGGTTGGCCGATCGCGCGGGCGGCCATGTTCGCGGTGCCGCTGACGAACAGCACCTGGTTGGTGTCGCTGGCCTCGACCGGCTTGCCGACTTCGGTGTGCTTCAGCCCCGACGACATTTGCAGCAACTGCCGCAGCGTAATTTTCGCGCGGGGATCGCCGGGCTTCTGCCATTCGGCGATCGGCGCAGGTGCGTCGAGCTGAAGCTTGCCGTCGCTTACCAGTTCGCCGACCAGCATCGCGGTCATCGTCTTGGCGGTCGACCAGCTGATGAAGCGATTGGCGTCCGAATAGCCGGACGCATAACGCTTCGCGATCACCTTGCCGTCCTCGATCAGGATCGCGCCGCGGGTATCGCCTTGGTCGGGCGCGAACAGCGGCGCGAGGACATCGTCCGCCGAGGCGGCGACCGGCGTCGCGCTGCCGACCAGCGTGAGCGCGGCGAGGGCGGGCAGGGCGAGCTTGCGTTGCATCGGCGGCAGGATAGAGTGCGCCCCCATGATGGCAAGACGGATCGGCTTCGGCGCGCTTTTGATCTTTTTCGCAGGCCTGATCGCGGCCTGGGCCTATGCGCGTTCGATCACGCCGCAGATCGAGCTTGGCGTCGGCTATGGCGCGCGCGTCGCCTGCGCCTGCCGCTACATCGGCAATCGCGACCTGAAGAGCTGCTACAAGGATTTCGAGCCGGGGATGGAGCAGATCAGTCTGAAGGATGATCCCAAGCTCAAAACCGTCACCGCCTATGTCCCGCTATTGGCGTCGCGATCGGTACGCTTCGATCCCGTGCTCGGCTGCCAGGCTGAACCCTTCAAGGGCGCGCCGCTCAAGGTCCCCTGAAACGAGGAGCCCCCATGGCCGACATCATACCCGGACGGATGACCGCGAATCACAGCGGCGACATCGCGGTGTTCATCATCGGCATGCGCGTCAACCGGCTGTTCGCGGTCGGCAAATGGCTGCCGGTGTTCCGCGCGATGGGCGCGATGCTCGGCGAATTGCACCGTGACCCCGACAGCGGGTTTCTGGCCTATGAGATGTGCTGGAAATCGCCGCGCCAGCCGGTGCTGATCCAATATTGGGCATCGTTCGACGCGCTGGAGGCCTATGCTGCCGACGCCGCCAAAGCGCACCGTCCCGCCTGGACTGCCTTCAACCGCGCGACCAAGGACAATGACGCGGTCGGTATCTTCCACGAAACCTATGTCGTGCGCGCCGGGGCGAGCGAGACGCTGTACAATGATCTGCCCGCGTTCGGCCTCGGCAAGGCCAAGGGGCTGGTGCCAGCGATCGGCAATCGCGAAGCCGCGCGCAACCGGATGGCCGAAAGCTAGGCGAATGCCGCTTCGGCGCGCTCGGTTGCCATGATCCAGCCACCACCGAGGACGCGCTCGTCGGCGTAGAGCACGGCGGCCTGCCCCGGCGCGACGCCATATTCGGGCGCATCGAAGATCAGCCGTTCGCCGTCAAGTCGCGCGGGGACAGGCTTGGCAAGGCTGCGCACTTTGGCGGTCAGCGGTCCCGCATGATCGCCGCCGATCCAATTGATGCCGCCGAGTCGTGCCGCACCAACGGCCAGCGCGCGCTTGGGGCCGACGATGACTTGCCGCGTATCGGGCTCCAGCCGGATCACATAGAGCGGCTCGGGCGTGCCGCCGATTTCCAGCCCGCGCCGCTGGCCGACCGTGAAGTGGATCAGGCCCTTGTGTTGCCCGAGGACGCGCCCGGCTTCGTCGACGATCTCGCCGCCGATTTCGGCCTCAGGTCGGAGCTTTTTCACGAGGCGGGCATAATCACCATCGGGGACGAAGCAAATGTCCTGACTGTCAGGCTTCGCCGCGACGCCTAACCCGATTTCCGCTGCCAGTTCGCGCACCCGCGCCTTCGGCATGCCGCCCAGCGGAAAGCGAAGATAATTGAGTTGCGCGGGCGTGGTTGCGAACAGGAAATAGCTTTGGTCGCGGGCAGGGTCGACCGCGCGGTGCAGCTCGGCGCCGCCTTCGCCTTCGACCCGGCGGACATAATGGCCAGTAGCAAGGCAGTCGGCGCCGAGGTCGCGCGCGAGTTTGAGCAGATCGGTGAATTTCGGCCCCATATTGCACTTGATGCACGGGATGGGGGTGCGTCCCGCGAGATATTCGTCGGCAAAATCGTCGATCACGGCCTCCCGAAACGCGGTTTCGTGATCGAAGACATAATGCGCGATGCCGAGCTTGTCGCACACCGCACGGGCATCGCGGATGTCGCGGCCCGCGCAGCAGCTACCCGCGCGCCCGACCGCTTCGCCGTGATCGTAAAGCTGGAGCGTGATGCCGATCGTCTCGGCACCGGTGCGCGCAGCCAAAGCGGCGACGACCGATGAATCGACGCCGCCTGACATCGCTACCACGATGCGCCGCGCGGTGGGATTTGCGCCCAATTGGAAATCGCCCTCGGTCATGGCTGCGCAGATAGGGCGTGCGCCGTGCCGATGCAAAGCCGGGATGAAAATCGCGTTTGGCTCAAGGCCTTTACCGGACCTTCAGACCCGCACCCCTATACCCCGGGTTCAAGATAAGTCTGTAGTGGAAGTGCTTGTGAACCTTGGTTTTCGCCGTCTGGAACCCGATCGATCGGGCCCCATGCTGCCCGTTTCCTTCGCGGTGTTGATGGTTGGCGTCGCCGCGCGCCAGGCGACCAGCCCGACGGCACGGCTGGCGATGCGCATCGATCGTCCCACCTCGGTTGAGGGCTCGCTGTTCCAACAGCGCGGACCGTTCAACGCGGCAACGGCGGCGGTGCTCAGCAACTGGCAAGGTGAATGAAGATCGCATTTACCCCGCCGTTTCAGTTCGTGTTCAAGTCCGGCTGCTATCGGTCGTTACTGCAATTTGTGAGCGCTTGCGCCAATCGAGGTTTGTAAATGATCGAGAACCAGAAGATCCGCCCGGCAAAGGTGATCGGCCCGCTCGGCGAACCGCTGACGCTGGAGTCGCTCCCGCCGCCCGAGACGACGCGCTGGGTCGTGCGGCGCAAGGCCGAGGTTGTGGCCGCCGTCAATGGCGGGCTGCTGAGCGTCGACGAAGTCTGCGCGCTCTATAATCTGACGCTGGAGGAATTCGCAGGGTGGCAGCGGGCGATCGATCGCTCGGGCATGCCGGGTCTGCGCGTGACGCGGATCCAGCATTATCGCTCGCTGTACGAGCGCCAACAGAAATACTGATCGCTGCCAGTCCCCTGAGATCGGGGAACAAACCGGCCCTTCAATGAGTCTTCCCTCCATGCTCGGCGATCGAGCGCAATGGAGGGTAATATGGTCGGACTCATTATTTGGCTCGTCATCGGTGGCGTGGTTGGCTGGCTCGCAAGCATGGTGATGCGCACCGATGCGCAGCAGGGCATGATCCTGAATGTTGTCGTCGGCATCATCGGTTCGGTGATTGCCTCCTACCTGTTCGGCGGCGGCATCAACGATGGCATCACCGTCAAGACATTCATCTATTCGCTGATCGGCGCCGTCATTCTGCTGGCGATCGTCAATCTGGTCCGGCGCGGCGCCGTACGCTGATCGGCTAGCGGGCGGCGAGGCGCCGCAAAGGGGTCGCGCGGATCGGCCCGTGCGGCCCCTTTGTCATTCGTTTCGGGCCAAAATGCACCCATCTCGGGTTGCAGAGTCGGATAAAACGCGGCAAGGGCGCGCTTGGGTCACGCAGCCCTCTTGAGGTCAGTGATATATTTCGCTAACACAGCGACACAGTATAGGCGGCGCGGGCCGAGGCGAGAGTGGCTGACATGAATTATGAACCGGGGACGATCGGCAATGACGGGCGCTATGCGTTGCCCGACAGCGACGCGCGCGCGCCACGCCGGGGGCTCTGGATTGCCGTTGCGGTGGTCGTCATCGTCATCGCGGCGCTGCTTGGCTTCTGGGTTTTTGGCAAGAAAACCGCCGATGCTCCCGCTGATGCCAAGGCCGCGGCCAAGCAGATTCCGTCGGTGACGGTGGCCGTGCCGGGGCGCCAGCTCGTCGACCGCACGATCAGCGCAACCGGGTCGATTGCGGCCAAAGTCGACATGCCCGTCGGCGTGGCGGGCGAGGGCGGTCGCGTGACGGCTGTGCTTGTTCAGCCCGGCCAATGGGTGCGCTCCGGCCAGGTGCTTGCGACGATCGACCGGTCAGTCCAGGTCGAAACCCAGGCCTCGCAGGCCGCCCAGATCGCGGTCGCCCAATCGGATGCGCGGCTCGCCCAGGCCGAGCTCGACCGTGCCAAGCAACTCGTCGATCGCGGCTTTATCTCAAAGGCCGATGTTGATCGCCGCACCGCAACGCGCGATGCGGCGCTTGCCCGCGTCAAGGTTGCGCAAGCGCAGCTCGATGAAATCCGCGCGCGCAATGGCCGCCTGCTGATCCGCGCGCCCGCCGCCGGGCTGGTGCTGACGCGCAGCGTCGAGCCGGGCCAGATTGTCAGCGCAGGGTCGGGCGTGTTGTTCCGCCTCGCTGCGGGTGGCGAGCTTGAGCTGCGCGCCGCGCTCTCCGATGCCGATATGGCGCAGATCCGCGTCGGTATTCCGGTGACAGTAATCCCGGTTGGCGACACGCGGACCTTTGCCGGCCATGTGTGGCAGGTGGCGCCGGTGATCGATCCGCAGACCCGGCAGGGTACGGTACGAATCGCGCTGCCCTTTGACCCTGCGCTGCGTCCAGGCGGCTTTGCCGCGGCGACGCTTACCAGCGGCGTCTCGCAGTCGCCGCTGCTGCCGCAGTCGGCGGTGCAGAGCGACGGCAAGGGCAATTTCGTCTATATCATCAATGCCAAGCGCGAAGTGGTGCAGCGTCCGGTCAAGGTCGGCCAGGTCTCCGATGCCGGGGTCGCCATCACCGAAGGGCTGACCGGCAATGAGCAAGTCGTGGTTTCGGCGGGTGCGTTCCTCAGCCCGGGGCAAAAGGTTGCGCCCGTGCGGCAGAAGCGGGCGAGCTGACGCGGTCGTCGAGCAGGCAATTTATACGTATCGCGCTTGGGTAAAGGCACAGGATCATGAGTTTCCGCAACATTTCGGCCTGGTCGATCCGCAATCCCATGCCTTCGATCGTGCTGTTCGTCGCGCTGTTGCTGGCAGGCGTCCTCAGCTTTTCGCGGATGCAGGTGAACGACAATCCGGACATCGACTTTCCGGCCGCCTCAATCACGATCAGCCAGCCGGGTGCCGCGCCGACCGAGCTCGAAAAGCAAGTCACCCAGCGCGTCGAATCGGCGGTGCGCAGCATCGCCGGTATCGACGAAGTTAATTCGAATGTCGGCGAAGGCTATAGCACCACGCGTGTCTCCTTCGCGATCGGCACCCCGATCGACCGTGCGGTCAATGATG
The DNA here is from genome assembly GCF_019749955.1 of Sphingomonas sp. GTDB lineage: Bacteria > Pseudomonadota > Alphaproteobacteria > Sphingomonadales > Sphingomonadaceae > Sphingomonas. The sequence continues at coordinate 9,412 of NZ_JAIEPC010000028.1, read as the reverse complement.
TGCGCAACGCGGTTTCGCAGATTCGCGGTGACTTGCCGGACGGTATTCTCGAACCGCAGGTTGACCGAATCGACATCGGCGACGGTTCGCTTGCCTATATGTCGGCCGAAGCGACCGACATGACGCTCGAAGAGCTGAGCTGGTACGTGGACGACACCGTCGCCAAGCGACTGCTGGCCAATCCCGGCACCGCCCGCGTCAGCCGTCAGGGCGGCGTGAACCGCGAAATTCGCGTCATCCTCGATCCCGTCAAGCTCCAGTCGTTCGGGATCACGGCGGCGCAGGTCAACCAGCAACTGCGCCAGACCAATTTGAACGCCGCTGGCGGTCGCGCCGAAGTGGCGGGATCCGAACAATCGGTGCGCGTGCTCGGCAATGCGCGCACGGCCTTTGCGCTTGGCGAATCCGAAGTTTCGATCGGCGGCGGTCGCACGGTCAAACTGTCCGATCTCGCCGAGGTGAAGGACGCCTATGCCGAACAGCGCTCGCTCGCGCTGATGAATGGCCACCCCGTGGTAGCCTTTGACGTCGCCCGGGCCAAGGGCGCGTCGGACGTGACCGTTTACGATGCGATGCAAAAGACGCTCAAGGCGCTCGAAAAGGAAAACCCCAAGGTTCACTTCACCGAGCTGTTCACCAGCGTGAATTACACCAAGAGCCAATATCATTCGGCGATCGAAGCGATGATCGAAGGCGCCGTGCTCGCCGTCATTGTCGTGTTCATCTTCCTGCGCGATTGGCGTGCCACCATCATTTCGGCGATTGCCATTCCGCTGTCGGCAATCCCGGCGTTTTTCTTCATGGAATTGATGGGCTTCACGCTCAATTTCCTCAGCCTGCTCGCGCTCAGTCTGGTCGCGGGGGTGCTGGTCGATGACGCCATCGTCGAGATCGAAAACATCGTCAGACACATGCGGATGGGCAAATCCGCCTATCAGGCATCGATCGACGCCGCGGACGAAATCGGCTTGGCTGTGCTCGCGACAACGATGGCGATCGTCGCGGTGTTCCTGCCGGTTGGGCTGATGCCCGGCGTTTCAGGCCAGTTCTTCAAGAATTTCGGGCTGACCGTTGTGGTCGCAGTGCTGCTCAGCCTTGGCGTCGCGCGCCTGATCACGCCGATGATCGCGGCCTATTTCCTGAAGGCCAAGGGGCATGCAACCCACGGCGAAGGCTGGATCATGGACCGGTATATGGACACGCTGCGCTGGTCGCTGCGCCATCGCTGGAAGACGGTCGGGATCGGCGGGCTGGCCTTTCTGGCCACGGTCGCGACCTTCGGCGGCGTGCCGGGGTTGTTCGGGCCGATGCCGCTCGCCTTCCAGCCCGAACTCAACCAGGATTTCAGCCAGGTTTCGATTCAAATGGCGCCGGGCACGACGCTTCAGCAAACTCGCGCTGTCGCCGAGCGCGTGACGGCAATCGTCAAGTCCGATCCTGATGTCGAGACTGCCTTTACTGATGTCAACGTCGGCAACGGCGGTGTCTTCATTACGCTCAAGAAAGGGCGCACCCGCACATCGAGCGAGTTCGAGCGCGCGCTCGCGCCGCAACTCAACGACATCCCCGATGCTCGCGTCAACTTTCAGGCGCAGGGCGGCGGCGGCGGCGGTTCGGGTCGTGCAATCACCGTGACGATCGGCGGCAGCGATCCGGCGCAGCTGACCGAAGTCGCCAATCGCCTTGTCGAAGAAATGGCGACGCTGCCCGAACTGCGCGCACCGCGCGTCGTCGGCGATTTGCAGCGGCCCGAAATCACGATCACGCCGCATCTGGACCTGGCCGCCAATCTGGGCGTGACGACGGCGGCGATCAGCCAGTCGATCCGCATCGCGACACTGGGCGACATCGACCAGAACGCCGCGAAATTCTCGCTGTCCGACCGGCAGATTCCGATCCGGGTCGCGCTGTCGGAGGATTCGCGCAAAAATCTGTCGACGATCGAGAATATGGCCGTCCCGACGGTCAACGGCGGTTCGGTGCCGCTCAAGGTCGTCGCGGACATTGGCTTCGGCGCCGGTCCGACGCTGATCCAGCGCACCAATCTAACGCGGCGGATCAGCATCGGCGCCGATCTCGCCCCCGGCAAGGTCACTGGCGACGCGGAGCCCAAGATCCAGAAACTGCCCGCGCTCAAGAACCTGCCGACGGGCGTGCGCCAGTTGACGCTGGGCCAAGCCAAGTGGCTGGGCGAGTTGCTTGTCAACTTCGTTGTCGCGGTGATTTCAGGCGTGCTGCTGGTGTTTGCGGTGCTGGTGCTCTTGTACAAGCGGTTGATGCCGCCGCTGGTGAATATGGGGTCGCTGATCCTCGCGCCGTTGGGGTCGGCGATTGCACTGCGCATCGCCGGTGACGCTGTGTCGATGCCGGTGTTCATCGGCCTGCTGATGCTGCTCGGCATCGTCGCCAAAAATTCGATCCTGCTCGTCGATTTCGCGCTCGAAGAAATGGGCAAGGGCGTCGACAAGACCACCGCCGTGCTCGACGCCGGTCACAAGCGTGCGCAGCCGATCGTGATGACGACGATCGCCATGGTTGCGGGCATGGTGCCGGTCGCGCTGTCGCTGACCGGCGATGGTAGCTGGCGTGCGCCAATGGGCGTGACGGTGATCGGCGGGCTGATCCTGTCGACCATTCTGACGCTGGTCATCGTGCCGGCAACCTTCTCGCTCGCTGTTGGCATTGAAGAGTGGGTGGGCCAGCGCTTGGGCAAGCGGCTGCTGACCTATAGCCCCGGTGACGACGGCCAGCCCGTGATCGATCATGCGGGTGGTCCCGACAAGATCGGCTTCCGGCCGGGCGGTGGAGCGGTGCAACCCGCCGAGTGAGCACCACCTGCAATCATGGCTTGAACAAAAACCGGCTTCGGGGCTTGTTCAGGCTATGATCGCGCCGAGAGCCGACCGGCTTGCCCCTCCTGCTGCGCTGGTGCGCATGCGCCTGATCGCGACCGGCTTGCTGGTGGCGATGGCGGGGGCGTTTGTCGCGACGCGGTGGATCGGCCCGGTGCACCCCGCGATCGGCTATATTCGCGCCTTCGCCGAAGCGGCGATGGTCGGCGGGCTGGCCGACTGGTTCGCGGTGACTGCGCTCTTCCGCCATCCGCTCGGTCTGCCGATCCCACACACTGCGATCGTACCGCGTAACAAGGACCGGATCGGCGAGGCGCTCGCCAATTTCCTCCGCGACAATTTCCTGGTGCCCGGCGTCGTCGCGCGACGGATGCGGCGGCTCGATATCGCCGCGTCGGCGGGGCGTTGGCTTGCGCAGCCCGCCAACCGCGACGGGCGGCTGGGGCGCGGGGCGGCGCGGATGTTCGCCGATCTGCTCGACGCGTTCGACCAGCAACGGCTGGGCGGCATGGTCAAGACCACAATCGGCAATCGGCTCCGCGCGCTCGAAATCGCGCCGCTGCTCGGGCAAGCGCTGGAGGCGGCGATTGCGCACGACCGGCATGTGCCGCTGCTCAACGGCATGATCCGTTGGGGCGGCAATATGCTGCGCGCCAATGAGGACAATATCCGCGCGATGGTCCACGACCGGTCGGGATCGCTGATGCGCTGGACCGGGTTGGATGAGACCGTTGCCAACAAGATCATCGACGGGCTCAACCAGATGCTGGGCGAAGTCGGCGACGATACCGAGCATCCGTTGCGCGCCAAAGCCGAGGAGGCGCTGGTCCAGCTTGCGATCGATCTGCGGAACGATGCTGCGACGCGCGCGCGGGTCGAAGCGCTGAAACTTGAAGTGATCGACAACCCGGCGATGCAGCGCTGGCTCGACGGGCTATGGGAATCGGCGCGGCATTCGCTGCTGCGCTATGCGCGCGAACCGGCCGCGCAACGCGCCGGCGGGCTGGCCGAGGCGATGCAGCAGCTCGGCCGTACGCTGCAGGAGGATGCCGCGCTGCGGGCAACGATCAACCGCTTCGTGCGCCGTGCCGCCGTCGGCACCGCCGCCGATTATGGCTCGGGCATTGTCCGGCTGGTGTCAGAGACGATCCGCGGCTGGGATGCGCGCACGCTCACCCGTCGGCTGGAAAATGCCGTCGGCCGCGATTTACAGTATATCCGCATCAATGGCACGGTCGTGGGTGGGCTGGTCGGGGTCGCGCTGCACGCCATCGATACGCTGTTGTGACTGGCTCAGCGCCAGTCGAGTATCGTCCAACTGCGCTTTCCGGCCAGGCTGGCCAGCGCAGTGTCGGGATTGACCACAAACCCCTCATCGGCCCAGCCGAGCGTCGGCGCGTCAGAGATATGGTCCGAATAGAAGCGCACTTGCGCGGCGCCGCGCGCGATGCCTTCGCGCGCCAGCCACGCCATGACGCGATCGAGCTTGGCCGCGCCATAGCAATTGGCGCCCGCCAGCCGCGCAAGGACTTGGCCCGCCGCATCATGCTGCGCCTCGGTCGCGATCACCGCATCGGCGCCGACCAGCGCGGCAATCGCTTCGGCGTAGAACAGGTGCGAGGCCGTCGCGACGATGATCCGGTAGCCAGCGGCACGATCGGTCGCGATCTGCGCGAGTGCTGCCGGAAACAGCCCGTGCTGAACTTCCAGCGCCGCAAAGCTAGCGGCAGCGCGCGCCAGTTGTTCAGCCGGGGCGTGCGCGCCGATCAGCAGCCGATGCGTCGCCTCTTTCAATTTTGCCCGGTCGATCAGCCGCAGCGGGTGCCCCACAGCGATCAGCCCCGCGACCGGCAGCAGTGCCAGCCGCCACGGCGCATAGGTCCACGCATAATGGATCAGGAAGCGCGTCCATGTCGGCGCGCGCGTGATCGTCTTGTCCATGTCGTAAATGGCGAGCCGCTGCATCCACCGCTTACTGGCCGCTATCCGCTTGCCGATCCAGCCCGATTGCAGCAAGGAAGGCGCCAATGAGCGCCAAAGCCGACTTTCTCCACGAAACCATCGGCGGCGCCGAAACGCTGCGCTTTTCCGGGCGGCTGTCGCTGTCCTGCCTCGGCGATTTCCCGGAACGGTTGCGCGCTTATGAAGGGCGGATCGACCGGCTCGACCTCAGCCAGATTCAGCGGATCGACACCGTTGGCGCTTGGCTGATCCACCGCTTCGCCGCCGAACATGATGCGCGGATCGAAGGGCTGAGCCCCGAAGCGGCGCATCTGCTCGATCAGGTTTCCGTCGCCGACCAGCATGTCGAAATGCGCCCCGAGCGCCAGCACACAATTGTGCGCACGCTGGCTGAAATTGGCGCGGCGACCATGTCGGCGCTGACGACGCTTTATGGCCTGTTGGGGTTCTTCGGCGCGACGGCGATCGCCTTTGGCTCGGTGATCCGCCACCCGTCGCGCTTCCGCTTCAACGCGACAGTGCACCGGTTCGAAGTGGTGGGCGTGTCGGCGCTCGGCATCATCGGGTTGATGAGCTTCCTGATCGGCATCGTCATCGCGCAGCAGGGATCGGTGCAGTTGCGCCAGTTCGGCGCCGAGGTGTTCACGATCAATCTGGTCGGTCGCATCACGCTGCGCGAATTGGGCGTGCTGATGACCGCGATCATGGTCGCCGGGCGATCGGGGTCGTCGTTTGCGGCGCAGCTCGGTACGATGAAGCTGACCGAGGAAATCGACGCGATGCGCACGATCGGCGTGTCGCCGATGGAAGCTTTGGTGTTGCCGCGCGTGCTGGCGGCGGTGCTGATGATGCCGCTGCTCGGTTTCTATGCCTCAGCCTGGGCGATTTTCGGCGGCGGACTGCTTTGCTGGATATCGCTCGACATTCCGCCGGTGACATTCATCCAGCGCCTGCGTGAAGTGGTACCGATCACCGACTTGTTCGTCGGACTGATCAAAGCGCCGGTGTTCGGACTGATCATCGCCATTTCGGGCTGTTTTCAGGGCATGCAGGTCGAATCCGATGCCGAACAGGTCGGCACCCGCACGACCTCTGCGGTGGTGCAGGCGATCTTCCTCGTGATCGTGCTCGACGCGTTCTTTGCGATGTTCTTCACCTGGGTCGGGTGGATCTGATGGTCGAGACCGTCATCCGCGTGCGCGGGCTCAGCACCAGCTTCGGCGAGCAGACCGTGCACGAGAATCTCGATCTCGACGTGCGGCGCGGCGAGATTTTGGGCGTCGTCGGTGGATCGGGCACCGGCAAGTCGGTGCTGATGCGCTCGATCATTGGCCTCCAGACCCCCAATGAGGGCGAAGTCAGCGTGTTCGGCGAATCGACGATCGATCGCGAGGAAACCGAGAGCGAGGAAATCCGACGTCGCTGGGGCGTCTTGTTCCAGGGCGGGGCGCTGTTTTCGACGCTGACCGTCGCCGAAAATGTCCAGGTGCCGTTGCGCGAATTCTATCCCGAGCTCGACCAGGGCCTGCTCGATGAAATTGCCGCCTATAAGGTGGTGATGACCGGACTGCCCGTCGATGCCGGGCCCAAATATCCGGCCGAGCTGTCGGGCGGGATGAAGAAGCGGGCCGGCCTTGCGCGCGCGCTCGCGCTCGATCCCGAGCTTTTGTTCCTCGACGAGCCGACCGCCGGGCTCGACCCGATCGGTGCAGCGGCGTTCGACGATCTCACGCGATCATTGCAAAAGACGCTGGGGCTCACCGTGTTCCTGATCACGCATGATCTCGACACGCTCTATGCGATCTGCGACCGGGTGGCGGTGCTCGCCGACAAGCATGTCATTGCGGTGGGCACGATCGACGAATTGCTCGCGCTGGACCATCCGTGGATCCAGGAATATTTCAACGGACCGCGCGGGCGCGCCGCGATCGCGACGGTCGAATCTGCCGACCGCCGCGCCGCCGCTCAGGCCAATCGAGGGACCAGCGACTGATGGAAACGCGCTCCAACCATGTTTTTGTCGGTGCCGTCGTGCTGCTGCTGCTGGCGATGCTGGCGCTGTTTCTGGTGTGGCTTGCGCGGCTCAACGGGACGCAGGCCAAGGAATATGACATCTTCTTCAAGCAATCGGTCAATGGCCTGAACACGGGGTCCGAAGTTGGCTATTCGGGCGTGCCGTCGGGGCAGGTGATCAAGGTCGCGCTGTTCAAGGACGATCCGCAGTTCGTGCGCGTGCGCATTCGTGTCAACGACGATACGCCGATCCTCGAAGGCACGACGGCCTATGTCCAGGGCAGCTTCACCGGCACCAGCACCGTCCAGCTCGACGGTGCGGTCAAGGGTGCGCCGCCGATCGTCTGCCCGGCGGTCAATCCGCAGCAATCCTGTCCTTACGGCGTGCCGGTGATTCCGACGCGGCAAGGCGGGCTCGGCGCGCTGCTCAGCTCGGCGCCCGAATTGCTCCAGCGGCTGTCGACGCTGACCGCCAAGGTCACCGAACTGCTCAACGACCGCAACAGCAAGTCGCTCGGCAATATCCTCGCCAATACCGACCGGCTGACCCGCGCGCTGGCCGATCAATCGCCCGACATCGGCAAGACGCTCGCCGAGACGCGGACGACCTTGCAAAAGGTCGGCGCCGCAGCGGACCAGATTGGCGTGCTGGCAGAGAAGACCGGCGGCACCGTCGATGATCTGAAACCCGCCGCCGCCAAGCTCAGCAAGGCGATTGATGCCGCGCAGCACAGCCTTGAGACGATCGACTCGCTGGTTGCCGATGCCAAGCCCGGCGTGCAGGCGTTCAGCAAGCAGACGGTGCCTGAAATCGGCCAGTTGGTGCGTGATCTGCGGATCATGTCGGCGGCGCTCACCAATGTCGCCGAAAAGATCGATCAGGGCGGGGCGAGCGCGTTGCTCGGCCAGCCAGCCCTTCCCGACTATAAGCCCAAGAAATGAGGCCCGCGATGCTCCCCATCCTGAAGCGCTTGGCGCCGCTGCTCGTTTTCGTGCCGCTCGGCGCGTGCATCAGTCTCGTCGGCAAGGCGCCGGCCATGCTGCTCACGCTGGCGTCGAACGCCGCTCCCGCCGTGGGCAGCACACTTGATTCAAAGACCGCCAAGACGATCACCTTGCAGGTCCCCGTGGTGCCCGCCGCGATTGCGGGGCCGCGCGTGCCGGTGATGACGGGGTCGACCTCGATTGCTTACGTAAAGGGCGCCGTCTGGTCCGAGCCGCCCGCGCGGCTGTTTGCGCGGCTGGTAGCCGATACGGTCGCCGCCAAGACCGGGCGCGTCGTGCTGTCGAACCAGCAGAGCTTTGGCGATCCGGGCGCGCGGCTGTCGGGTGAACTGCGCACCTTCGGCATTGATGCCGACCACAGCCAGGCCGTGGTCGCGTTTGAAGGGACGCTGGTGCGCGACGGGCAGAAGACGTTCGAGAAACGCCGCTTCGAAGCGCGCGAGCCGGTCGGGGCGATCACCCCTGAAGGCGCGGGCGCCGCACTCAACCGCGCCGCCAATCGCGTCGCGGCCGATGTTGCCGATTGGGTTGGCCGCTAAGGCGTCACACGGCGCACCGGCACCGGCAGATTGCACAGATCGGCAGCACCCGCCGGCACGGTGAAGAAGGGGGGCTGGCGATTGGCCTTGCTGTCGAGATAGGCGGCAAAGTCGGGCCCGCCCGGCACCAGATAATCCCAGCGCGGGCGTTCGCTTGCGGGCAAGTCGGCGGCGATCCGCACTCGCGCGATCGGAACGCGCTGCTTGGGGTCTTCGTACAGCCCCAGCCCGCCGCCGGTGCCGCGCGGCAAGGCGGACAAGGCGGCCATGCCATCGATGACGCGGCCGACGACGGCGATGTTGCGGTCGAGATGGCGCGGGGCATGGCCGATGACGGTATAAAGATCGGTGCCGCTGCCGGTGCTCGGCGCCAGATCGCGCGCGACGCCAACGGCGCCATAGCAATGCGGCAGCCATTGCTGCTTGCCGTCGCTTGCCACCGCCCAGCCATCGCTGCTGAAACCGGTCATGCGCGCATAGGCATCGCGGTAAGGATTGCGGCTGAGCTTGTGGTCGCGGGCGGGCCAGTCATATTCGGGCGGCGGATTGGCGACGATGCCGGGTGGTGGCACCTTCTTCTCGGTCGCGTCGCCCCATTGGGTGACATAATTGTCCTGCACGCGGTAGACGGTCGCATCGCGCCACCAGCCGCTGCGCGCAATCGTGCGGATATTGGCGACATGGACGGGCGTGAAGCCGCTCGCGAGCCAGATCGTCACGCGCCGCCCGTCGGGGAAATCGATCAGCAGCAAATCCTCGGGCGACACTTCGGCCCAGGCGCCGTCGGGCGCGGCCTTCAGGATGTCGGCAGTGCCCGGCTTGGCCTTGGGTGCGGGCTTGGGCGGCGGTGTGGCCGCGAACAGCAGCGGCAGGGCAAGGGCGAGCGAGGCGATACGGATCATGATGGGCATCATGCCACGCGCGCGTGACTTGCGGAAGCTGGTGCGCCCCGCTACGGCTCGCGGCCTTCCAGTGCATGCGGAGCGGTGGCCGAGTGGTCGAAGGCGCTCGCCTGGAAAGTGAGTATACGTCAAAAGCGTA
>NZ_JAIEPC010000015.1 GCF_019749955.1 Sphingomonas sp. | reverse complement strand
GGCGCCGCCGTTTCCCACATGTTGATGTCAGGATCGAGCGCGGTCGCGACGCCTTCGACCATCACCATCGTCTTTTGGAGCAGCAGCAGATGCGGCTGCGTTTGCATGTCGAAGTCGCGGGTGATGTTGAACAGGCCGTCGAGCATATTGCCGACCGACATGTCCTTCACCGCCATCCCGCGCATCGGCTCGCCCACGGCGCGAAGCGCGGTCGCGAACTCGCCGATATTGTGGTGCGCGGGGACATAGCCCGCCTCGAAATGAATCTCGGCGACGCGGCGGTAGTTGCCGGTGATCAGGCCGTAGAGAATCTCCGCAAGCCAGACGCGCGCGCGCCGATCGATCCGGCCCATGATCCCGAAATCGATCGCGGCGAGCTTGCCGCCGGGCAGCGCGAAGAGGTTGCCCTGGTGAAGATCGGCGTGGAAGAAACCCTCGGCAATCGCCTGCCGCAGGAAAGCGTGGACCAAGATGTGCGCCAGCCGCGCCGGGTCATGCCCCGCCGCGATCAGTGCAGGGCGGTTCGACAGCTTGATGCCGTCGATCCATTCGAGCGTCATCACGCGACCCGTGGTGCGTTGCCAATCAATCTTGGGCACGACGAAATCGGGTTCGGCGGTCATCGCTTCGGCCAGTTCGCTGGCCGACGCGGCTTCGCGGCGCAGGTCGAGTTCGCGCGCGGTCCAGCGCTTGAAGGTTTCGATCACCAGCCGCGGGCGTAACCGGCTGAGTTCACCGCCCATTGTCTCAAGCCGCGCCGCCGCCCATTCATAAGTGTCGATCGCGCGGGCGAATTCTTCCTCGACGCCGGGGCGCAGGACCTTGACGGCGACGGTCGTGCCTTCGGTCGTCACCGCACGGTGGACTTGCGCGATTGAGGCGGCGCCGACGGGTACCGGATCGATCGACGCGAAGAGCTCGTTCAGCGGGCGGCCGAACGCCGTCAGCATCGCTTTTTCGACCACCGCAAAGGGCAAAGGCGGCACAGCGTCCTGCAAGCGCGCCAAATCCTTTGCCGCCGCGTCGCCGATGATGTCGGGGCGCGTGGCGAGCGTCTGGCCGAATTTGATCGCGGGAGGGCCGATCGCCTGCAAGGCATCGGCATAGGCGGGCGTCGCGGGCACGCGCGCGCCGAACCGCGCCACGCGGCACAGGCGGCGCAGCGCCGCCGGCGTGTTCGGATCGCGCTCGATCCCGCGCAAAGCGCCATGACGTGCAAGCGTGCGGCCCCATTTCAGGAGGCGCCATAAATGGGTGGTGGTGGCGGTCATCGACGGTATCGCGGGGTCAAATTTTCCACCCGCTGTGGATCGCAACCAGCCCGCCGAGCATCGGCTCCACCCGCGTCTGGACGAAGCCCGCCGCGCCGATCATCGCTTCGAAGGTCGGCATGTCGGGGAAGCGGCGAATCGATTCGATCAGATAGCGATAGCTGTCTTCATCGCGCGCGACGATCTTGCCGATCTGCGGCACCAGATGATGCGAATAGGCATCATAAATATCGGCGAAACCCGGCCACAAGGTCGTCGAGAATTCGAGGCAGAAGAAACGCCCGCCGCGCTTGAGCACGCGGTGGGCTTCGCGCAAAGCGACCGGGATGTCGGTCACGTTCCGGATACCGAAGGCGATCGTATAGGCGTCGAAAAAGCGGTCGGGATAGGTGAGCGACTCGGCATTGGCTTCGGTCCAGACCAAGCCGTCGATCCCGCGCTTCGCCGCGCGATCAATGCCGACCGCAAGCATATCCGGGTTGATGTCGGCCACCGTTACCGCCGCACCGCTCGCGGCCAGACGGAACGCGATGTCGCCCGTACCACCAGCCATGTCGAGGATCGATTCGCCCTCGCGCGGCTTGACCCGTTTGACGAAGCGATCCTTCCAGACGCGGTGCATGCCCGCCGACATCGCGTCGTTCATGATGTCGTAGGAACGCGCAACGCTGGTGAAAACGGTGCCGACTCGGGCGGTCTTTTCGTCGGCTGCTATCTCTTGATAGCCGAAGGATACGGTGTCGCTCATCCAGCCGCTCTAGCTTGGGGGCGGGGGCGGGGCAAACGCTCATCGGGTGATACGATGACAGCTTGATTCGGTGACGGCTCGGCGTCGCGCCATTGCGCGCGAGCGTGGCCCGCCCTATCATATTGGACATCGCAGTGTTTTGTGGTGAGTAAAGCGTGCATTTGGTAATGAACCTTGAATTATGGGAACTCGCGTTGTTGGGCGCGGTCTTCCTCGGTCCCATTCTGATCGTCGGTTCCTTTGAGCTGATCGCTCGGCAAAAGCTTCGCCGCGACCGGCTGATCGCCACCCGCGACAAGTCGCGCGAACGGTAGCGGCGCTGATAGCGCCCGCCGATTTGCTTTCTTCAGGGCTGGATTTGCTTTTTCGGTAATGTCTGCCGATAGCCTGACGGGTGCCAGAACTTCCTGAAGTCGAAACAACCGTGCGCGGTCTGCGGCCCGTGCTGGCTGGCGAGCGACTCGCGCGGGTCATTACCCGGCGCCCTGATTTGCGTCGCCCCTTCCCGGTCGATCTTGCCCAGCGGCTGACCGGTGCGCGGGTGACTGGTCTCGATCGCCGCGCGAAATATGGGCTGATCGCAACCGATCGGGGCGATACGATGATTTTCCACCTCGGCATGTCGGGGCGGTGGCGCGTCGATCCATTGACCGAGCTGGCGCATGATCATCTGCTGATTGAGACCGATGCCGGTCGCCGCCTCGCGCTCAACGACCCCCGCCGGTTCGGCTCGGTCGATCTGGTGCCGACCGCCGCGCTGGACCAATATCCAGCTTTTGCTGCGCTGGGACCTGAGCCGCTCGGACCCGATTTCGACGTCGACTATCTGGCCAGAGCGCTTGAAGACCGGATATCGCCGATCAAGGCGCTGCTGCTCGACCAGCGCATCGTCGCAGGTCTCGGCAACATCTATGTCTGCGAAGCGCTCCATCTGGCCGGGATCGCGCCGTCGCGCGCGGGCGGGCGGATCGCCACCGCGCGGCTCACCACGTTGGTCGAAGCGATTCGCGACGTGCTGCGCGCGGCGATCGAGGCGGGCGGGTCGAGCTTGCGCGACTATGCAAGGCCCGACGGCGAGCTTGGCTATTTCTCCAAGCAATGGCGCGTCTATGGCCTTGAGGGCGCTGACTGCCCGCAATGCGGCACGACGGTACGGCGGCGGGCCGAGGGTGGCCGATCGACCTTCTGGTGCAGCAGTTGCCAGCGCTGACCGCCTGAGCGGCGGGCGTTGACGAAGCCATTGAGGGCCGCTATGTGCCGCGCCTTCCGGGTGAACCGCTGATGGTTTGCTCGTCCCTGTTTCATTCAAAGGTTCGAGGCACTTCATGGCGAATACGCCGCAAGCGAAAAAGCGAATCCGGCGCAACAACCGCCGCGCGGAAATCAATACCAATCGCGTCAGCCGGATTCGGACTTTCGTGAAGAAGGCCGAAGCGGCGCTCGAATCGGGTGACAAGGCAGCGGCGCAGGTCGCGCTTGCCGAAATGCAGCCCGAGCTGATGCGCGGCGTCGCCAAGGGCGTGCTGCACAAGAATACCGCCTCGCGCAAATTTGCCCGGCTGACCAAGCGCTTCGCCGCGCTCGCCTGAGGCAGGTTAAGTTTTAGGACATAGTGAGCCCGCCGGACCCTGGTTCGGCGGGCTTTTCTGCGTCGGTGTGGCTTGGGTCACAATCGATGGCGGCGGCGGCGCTGCGGCGCATATCGTTAATCCGGCATACCCGATGCCTTAAAACGCAGGATTTACCGCGATTCGCGATCGTTGCAGTTTAGTGACTATATTATTACGTTGATAAATCAAATGGTTATTAGGAAGTGACGCGTTTCTGCGGGCAAAGTCGAGTCAATCCAATTTATTTCAAATTCTTGACATAAGGTGCTTGATCGACTCGGGGCGGTCCTCATAATCGGAATTCGCCGGAGCATTCTTCCTGCTTCGGCCTCTGGGATAGCTTCATCGACAGGCGGACGCGATTCCGGACTGGGGGAAGAGTTTGTCTAATGAAAACAGGCCGCCGGAGGGCGTTACTCCGGCGACGGGAGAGGCGCGCGTGGCGGGTGCAAGGGCAGTGGGCGTGACGAATATCAGCGAGGTAGGCCGCGCTTGGGCGAGGATTCGCAATGGCTTGCGCGATTCAGCGGGCGGGCGGCTGTTCGATCAATGGCTGAAACCGATGACGCTGATCGAGACCGATGAGGCCGATACGGTCCGTCTGGCGCTGCCGTCGGCGTTCATGACCAATTGGGTCCGCAACAATTATGGCGAGCGACTCGGCCATGAGTTCCGCGCGCTCGTGCCCGGCGTGCTCCATGTCGTGATCGAAACGGTCAGCGCGGCAGCCTCCTTGCCGAGCGTCAAGGCCGAAGTCGTTTCGATCGAACCGTCGCGTGCAGCGGCAAGCACCCCAGCCGCCCCGCTGGCCGCGCGCCCGGCCTTTGATCCGCGCTTCACGTTCGATCGTTTCGTCGTCGATGCGTCGAATCGCGTTGCCGCCAATGCCGCGCGTGCGCTCGCCGAGCCGGGCACGCCGCGCTTCACGCCGTTGTTCCTTTATGGCGGCACCGGCATGGGCAAGACGCATCTGATGCACGCGATCGGCGCGGCCTATCTGGCCGCCGTGCCCGATGCGACGGTGATCATGATGTCGGCCGAACGCTTCATGTTCGAATTCGTTCAGGCGATGCGCGCGCGCGACACGTTCAGCTTCAAGGCGCGGCTGCGCTCAGCCGATCTGCTGATGATCGACGACTTGCACTTCATTGCCGGCAAGGATGCGACGCAGGAAGAATTTTTCTACACAATCAATGAAGTGATGGCGGCGGGCAAGCGCATCGTCGTCACCGCTGATCGCGCACCGCAGAACCTCGACGGAGTCGAAGCGCGGATTGTGTCGCGCTTCGCAAGCGGTTTCGTCGCCGACATCAAGCCCGCCGATCTGACGTTGCGCCGGGCGATTCTCGATCGCAAGCTGGTCGACCTGCCCGATGTGCAGGTGCCTGACGACGTTCTCGAACTGCTCGCGGCGCGGCTCAGTAACAATATCCGCGAGCTCGAAGGCGCCCTCAACCGGCTGGTCGCTTATGCGCAACTGACCGATGTCGCGATCGATCTCGATTTCGCCCATGCAACGCTCGGCGAATTGCTGCGCGGCGTCCAGAAGCGCGTGACGATCGATGAAATCCAGCGCGCAGTGTCGGCCTATTTTGACTTGAAGCCGATCGAACTGATTTCGGCGCGGCGCGCGCGAGTCGTGGCGCGGCCCCGGCAGATCGCCATGTATCTGGCCAAGCGGCTGACGACGCGCTCGCTGCCCGAGATCGGGCGCAAATTCGGCGGGCGCGACCATTCGACGGTGATCCATGCGGTGCGCCGGATCGAGCAATTGCGCGACAGCGATGGCGATGTCGACACCGCCGTGCGGCGCCTGCTGCGCGATCTGGAGGGCTGACACCCGCCGATAGCAAAACGCCCGGCCGCAGCAGCGACCGGGCGTTTTTTGGCGTTCCTATGCTGAGCGGGTCAGCCCTTCTTCTTGTCCGGCGCGATCGTGATGTTGAGCGTTTGCCCCGAATTGCCCGGGAAGCCGGTGAACATCGCCTCGATCAGATTTGGTACCAGACGCGGCAGATCGTCGTCACGCGACTGGGCGCGCGCCGTGCCTTCGAACACGCGCTGACCATTGTCGCCGCGCTCGATCTTGAGGTCGAGTTCGCTCGTGAACACGGTGTAACTGCGCACGTCCGAATAGCCGCCGAAGCCGCCAAAACCGCCGTAGAGGAACGGGTCGTTGAAGCCGAAGACATAGCCGCGACCACCATAAAAGCCGCCATAACCAAAGCCGCCATAACCAAAGCCGCCATAGCCCAGGCCACCATAACCGAGCCCACCAAAGCCGGGCGAGCTCACGACCCGTTCGCGACCACGATCGACCGAATAGGTCATTTTGACGACCAGATCAGCGCGGGTCGGGTCGACGGCGGGCTGATAGCCCTGACGCACCAGCTCAGACGCGACGATCCGCGCATATTGCCCGAATTCGAGGCCACCCTGCAGCCGCTGATCGGCAGCCTGAACGACGAAGGTTTGGCCGGCCGGTGCGGGCAGCGCCTGAAACCGCGAAACGCGCGCATTGAAATTCTCGGCGCAGCCCGAGAGGGCAGCGACTGCGGCAGCGAGCAGCAGAAACTTCTTCATATGGACACCTTTCGAACGCGGTGACGTTGAGCCGCCAACGGCTTGGCGACACCGTGGCACGGGCTAACTGAATAGCGCTTGAACGTCCGCGCGTTAAGGGGGCGCGTTAAATTTGCAGCCCGACCGCGCGCTGCGCCTCGGCAAGCGTCGGCGCCGCCAGTGCAGAGGCGCGCGCGGCACCAGCCACCAGCGCCTCGCCGACTGCCGCGCGGTCGTCAAGCAAGCGGGTCAACCGCGCGCGAATCGGCTGCAATGTCGCGACGGCCAGATCGGCGAGCGCGGGCTTGAACGCGCCGAATCCCTTGCCACCAAACTCGGCCATGACCTCGTCGATCGACCGATCAGACATTGCGGCATAGATCGTCACCAGATTGCGCGCCTCGGCGCGGTCGGTGAGCTCGGCAAACGTCGCGGGCAGCAGTTCGGCGTCGGACTTCGCCTTCTTCAGCTTTTGGACGATCAGATCGTCACTGTCGGTCAGGTTGATCCGCGACATGTCCGACGGGTCCGATTTCGACATTTTGGCGCTGCCATCGCGCAGGCTCATGATCCGCGGCGCCGCCTTGCTGACGAGCGGTTCGGGCAGTGGGAACAGATCGACGCCGAAATCGGTGTTGAATTTGGTCGCGATGTCGCGCGCCAGCTCGAGATGCTGCTTCTGGTCCTCGCCCACGGGCACGTGCGTTGCCTTGTAGAGCAGCACATCGGCGGCTTGCAGCACCGGATAGCCGAAATAGCCGACGCTCTGGCTGGCGCCGTCCCTGCCTGCCTTGTCCTTCCACTGCGTCATGCGGTTGAGCCAGCCCATCCGCGCGGTGCCGTTGAGGATCCAGGCGAGTTCGCTATGCGCGGGGACGCGCGCCTGGTTGAACAGGATCGCCTTCGCCGGATCGATACCGCAGGCGAGTAGGGTCGCGGCCATTTCGACGGTGTTCGCCGCGAGTTCGGCGGCAACCACTGGCTGGGTAAGCGCGTGGAGGTCGGCGAGGAAGAACAGGCAGTCGCCGCCGGTTGCCGCCACTTGGTCCTGCATCGCCACCCATTGCTTGATCGCCCCCAGATAATTGCCGAGGTGGAGATTGCCGGTGGGCTGAATGCCGGAAACAACGCGCATGATAAGTCCCTTGGGTTGCAATAGTCAGTCGGCCGCGCGGCGCGGGCGGAGCATCGCGCGCAAATCCGACGGGAGATAGGCGCGCAGCGCAAAGCAGGCGGCGGCATAGACCAGCCCGCCGGTCCCGACCAGTATGATCATCGCGATCCAGCGGGTGAGGCCGGGCGCAGTGGTGTAGGGCGTGAACAGATCGTCGAGAAAATACATCGCGACGCCCATCAGCAACGCAGCGCCGCCGAGCCGGATCACGCGGCGGCGGAGGCGCGCATCGGGCTCGAAATGGCCGCGTGTCCGAAGTGTCCGGTAGAGCAGGGCGGCGTTGACGGTGCTGGCGAGCGCGGTGGCGAGCGGCGGACCCATGTGACGCAGCGGCACGATCAGGGCGAGATTGAGGGCCAGGTTTACAGCAATGGAAAACGTTGCGTAGCGGACCGGTGTGCGCGTGTCGGCACGGGCATAATAGCCTGGAGTCAATACTTTAACGAGAATGTAGGACGGCAGGCCGACCGAGAAGGCGGCCAGCGCCTGCGCGGTCGCGATCGAATCGCCGACGGTGAACTTGCCGTGCTGGAACAGCGCCGCAACGATCGGCACACCGCAGACGATGAGCGCGACGGTCGCGGGCAGCGTGAAGAACAGCGCGAGCTCCATGCCGCGGTTCTGGGTTTCCATCGCCTCCGCCTCGTGCCCGCCGCCGAGCTGGCGCGAGATCGTCGGCAGCAGCACAGTGCCGAGTCCGATCCCGATCAGCCCCAGCGGCAACTGGTTGAGTCGATCTGCGAAATAAATGTACGAGACCGCGCCCTCGCCGAGCAGGCTATAAGCAAGCGCGGACGAGATCAGCAGATTGAACTGGACTGCACCCGCGCCCAGCGCGGCCGGGCCGATCAGCGCGATCAGCTGCCTGACTTCGGGGGTCAACACGGGCAGCTTGGGACGCAGGCTCACGCCGTTGCGCAGGCACGCCAGCCACAGCCAGACGAGCTGCAGCGCGCCCGATACGCTGACCGCGATCGCCTGGTTGCGCGCCGTCAGCAGCGGATCGTGATCGTGGAAGAACAGCAACGCCGCGATCAGCGTCAGGTTGAGGAGGATCGGCGCGGCCGCATTGACCCAGAATTTCTGCAGCGAATTGAGGATGCCGCCGAGCAGCGAGACGAGCGAAATCATCAGCAGATAGGGTAGGGTGAAGCGTGACAGCATCACCACATAGGCCGCCTGATCGGGCGTCGCCTTGCCGAAGCCGCCGGTCAGCGCCCAGGTGACGGGCCAGGCGAAGATTTCGAGCAGCACCGTCATCGCGATCAGCGCGGGCAGCAGCACCGACAGCGCGTCTTCGGCAAAGCTCAGCCCCGCTGCCAGGCCGCCGCCCTTTTCGGCGACCTTGCGATTGAACATCGGGATGAACGCCGCGCTGAACGCGCCCTCGGCGAACAGCGCGCGGAACATGTTGGGCAGCCGGAAGGCGACCAGAAAGGCGTCCGACGCAAAGCTCGCGCCGACAAAGCGCGCGAACAACGAATCGCGCACGAGCCCGAGGATACGGCTGGCGAGCGTCAGCCCGCCAACCGATCCCAATGCGCGCGCAAGGTTCATCGTTACGCCCCCAGCGGCCCGATCAGATGCCGATCAGGCGTGGCCGGCGTCCGGCGCTTGCGATGCTTCGATCTGGCCCTGAATTTGCTGGAAATAGAGCGCGTTGAAATCGATCGGCTCGAGCATCAGCGGCGGGAAGCCACCGTCGCGCACGGCATCGGCGAGGATACGGCGCGCGAAGGGGAACAGGATGCGCGGTGCTTCGCCGAGCAGGAAGGGCTGCACCTGATCTTCGGGAATATTGTTGAGCGCGAACAGTCCGGCATAGGCAAGCTCGACCACAAAGGCGACCTGATCACCCGCGTCGGAGCGCGCATCGATCTTGAGCACGACTTCATGCACATCGTCGCCGACTTGGGTCGCGCCAATGTTGAACTGCACGTCGATGCGCGGGGCGGTCTGGCTTTGATAAATCCCCGGCGACGACGGGTTTTCGAACGACAAATCTTTCACATATTGCGAAATAATGCCGATGCTCGGCAGCGTGTCGGCACCATTGCCGCCATTGCCAACGCCGGTTGCCGCGTCGTTTTGATCGTCCATGAAACTCGCCTTCATCGTCTTGCTGCAACCCCGCACCCGGTGCGCAGGGTCAATCCGGTGGTCCGCCTAGCAGGCACATCGTTGCCACACAATGTCAGCACAGTTGCCCCGCTCGAACCGGGGATCGAAACGCTGCGCCACGCGTATTTGAATCCTGGGCCCGATGCGCCTATGTTAGTGAAGTTCCCTGTATCGTTGGAGGCATGGTGCCCTACGTCGTTCTGCTCGCAATGGTCGCCGGTTTCCTGGCGCTGCAACTCTACCGGGTGCTCGGCAAGCGCACCGGTCATCAAGAGACGCTGCCCAAACCCGCCGAGGAACGCGCGCCGCTGCCGACGCCGCGCACGGTCGATATGGCGCCCGAGCAGCGCGAAGCGCCGCTGCGGACGATTCAGGGCGGCGCCGAACAGGGCCTGCGCGCGATCATTTCCGCTGACTCAAGCTTTGACGTGGTGCGGTTCATCGATGGCGCCAAGCAAGCCTATCGCATGGTGCTCGAAGCCTTTTGGAAGGGCGACGAGGAAACGCTGGCGTGGCTGTGCGAAGACGAGGTCCGCACCAGCTTTGCCGAGGCCATCGCCGCGCGCAAGGAATCGGGGCATGTCCTCGACAACCGCCTCGTCATGATCGAGCGCGCCATTATCAGCGATGCCAAGCTCGAGGGCAAGCGCGCGCTGATCACCGTTCGGCTCGACGCCGATATCGCCGCGACCACACGCGACGCCGAGGGCAATCTGATCGCCGGGTCGATGACCGACGCCGTCGCCGTCCACGAATCATGGACCTTCGCGCGCACGCTCAAGAGCAGCGACCCGAACTGGAAGCTCGCCGACACCGACGAGGCCTGAACCGATGACGCGCTGGGGTCGACTGGCCAGTGCAGGTGCGCTGGCCTTGAGCGTCGCGGCCTGCTCGGGGTCGATCGTCCCGCCCGCGCGCAATCGCCCCGCGCCGCAACCCGTTCCGGTTCGGCCAGCCCCCAAGGCCGTCACACCGGCGCCTGCGGCTAGCCCGCCGGGAGCGACAGCGACTCCTACCGCGTTGACGACGGGTTGGGTGGCGGGACCTGCCATCACCACGCTGCCCATCGATCGTGCCCAGGCCTCGCGGGCGCTCATTGCCTTCCGGTTATCCTGCCCCGCGCTGGTGCGGCGCACCGATGCGACCGGACTGACGCGCGGCGCCGACTGGCAAGTTGCATGCGATGCCGCGAAGAGCGTCGGCGCGGGCGACGCACGCGATTTCTTCACGCGCTGGTTCGAAACAGTCCAGATCGGCGACGGTCGCGCATTCGCCACCGGCTATTATGAGCCCGAAATCAAGGGCGCCCGCGCGCGCCAGCCGGGCTATGAAACGCCGATCTACGCGCGCCCCGGCGACTTGATCGACGTCGACCTCGGCCTGTTTTCCGACGCGCTGAAGGGCAAGCGCGTGCGCGGGCGCGTGCAGGGCAGCGCTCTGGTCCCTTATGACGACCGCACCGCGATCGAGCAGGGCAGTCTCGACGGGCGCGCGCCGATCATCGCCTGGGCCGCTGATCCGATTGAGCTGTTCTTCCTCCAGATCCAGGGATCAGGGCGGCTGCGCTTGCCCGACGGCGGCGTGATGCGGATCGGCTATGACACCCAGAACGGCCGCGATTATACCGGCATTGGCGCGCTGCTGCGCGATCGTGGGCTGCTGGGGCCGGGTCAGGCATCGATGCAGGGGATCGTCGGCTGGCTGCGCGATCACCCGCAGGAAGGCGTCGCGCTGATGCGCGAGAACAAGAGCTATATCTTCTTCCGCGAACTCAACGGCCCGCCGCAGGGCGCATTGGGCTATGCCGTGACCGGGCGCGTGAGTGCCGCGGTCGACCCCAAATTCGTGCCGCTGGGCGCGCCCGTGTTCCTGTCGCTCGACCGTGCTGAGGCGAAGGGCCTGTGGATCGCACAGGACACCGGTGGCGCGATCAAGGGCGCGAATCGCTTCGACACTTTTTGGGGCGCGGGCGACGAAGCGAAGACCATCGCCGGAGGCATGTCGGCGCGGGGGACGGCGCTGTTGCTGCTGCCGGTTGGTACGCTGGCACGACTGGGGGCAGGGGGCAGCAATGGCGGGGCGACGCCTCAGCGCTGAGGAAGACGCGCTCTGGCGCCGCGTGATGGCGACCGTGCGGCCGATCAAGCCGGTCGCGCCCGCTACGGTTGCGCCTTTGGTCCCCGTCCCGCCGGTCGCAATCGCGCCGCGACCCGCTCGACCGCTAACGCCGCGCCCTTTGCCGGAAAAACGGAAGGCAAGTCCTGGCGTCACGCTCGACGGCAGTTGGGATCGCAAGCTTGCGACTGGCACCGTCGCGCCCGACAGCAGCATCGACTTGCACGGCCATACCCTCGACACCGCCTATCGGCTTCTCGATTCGGCGCTCGATGCGGCGATCCGGCGGGGCGACCGCGTCCTGCTGCTGATCACCGGTCGTCCACCCCGACCCGAAAGCGAGCGTCCGCATGCGCGCGGCCGCATTCGCGCCGCCGTCGGTGACTGGCTTGCCGCCTCGCGTCATGCCGACCGGATCGCGGCCGTGCGCGGCGCGCACCCCCGGCATGGTGGCGCCGGAGCGCTCTATATCGTGCTGCGGCGCGACCGGTCGGCGCCAAAAAATTAACCTTTTGATGTCACCTTACCGCCCTTAGCCGGACGCTTGCGTCCTTAGTCTGGGGGTTTTTGCAATCGCGATGAAGGGAGCCTCGCTGAAGAGCCGCGCCGTCGCGTTTGCGCTGTCGGCGGGGCTGGTCGCGTTCGTGCTTGCGCTGGCGGCGACCTATGATGGCCACTTCGATCGCGCGAGCATCGGCCGCGCGCTGATCCCCGCCGTTGTGTGCGCCACCATGTGCTGGGCTTCCGCCCGGCGCGCGGTCGCGGGCACGGCGGCCGCCATCGATCAAGCTATCGGGCGGCTCGCAGAGGCCGGGCAAGGCGATCTCGTCAGCCCGATTCCGACCGAAATCGGCGAGTCGGTCCCGCAATTGTCGCACGCCATGTCGCTGTTGTTCGAGCAGATCGGCGCCAATCTTGATAGCGTGCATCGGCTGGCGATGTTCGATCCCGTCACGGGCCTTGCCAATCGCACCAATTTCCGCCGGAGCTGCGAACGGCTGTTGATCGACATGCCGCCGGGCAATCTGGGCGCGCTGCTGTTCATCGATCTCGATCGCTTCAAGATCGTCAACGACACCATGGGCCATGCGATGGGCGACATGCTGCTCGGCATGGTCGCCAATCGGTTGCGCGCCGTCGGTGACCGGGTGGTGGCCGAACTCGGTGTGCCACCGCCGCTGATCGGGCGGCTGGCGGGCGACGAATTCACCATGTTTTTTCAGGACCTGCCCGATCGTGTCGCGGCGGGTCGAATTGCGTCTGGTGTCTTGTTTGCGATTAATGAGCCATTCGAACTGGTTGGCACCGATGTGGAAATCGGCGCGTCGATCGGCATTGCGCTGCGCCCCGATCACGGCACCACCCTGACCGAGCTGATGCGCGCTGCCGATGCAGCAATGTACCACGCCAAGGCGCGCGGGCGTGGACGCGCCGAGCATTTCTCCGAGTCGCTCGCGGCGGAAATCGCCGATCGCTCGCAGCTCGAAAGCGATTTGCGCGACGCCGTGGTGCGCAACCAGTTCATGCTCGTCTATCAGCCGCAGGTCGCGTGCAGCGACGGGCGTATCGTTGCCGCCGAAGCGCTGCTGCGCTGGCGGCACCCGCGGTTGGGGCTGAAGCTGCCGGGCACTTTCATCAAGCGCGCGGAGGAAACCGGGCTGATCGTCGAGATCGGCGAATGGGTGGTCGAGACCGTCGCGGACACGATTGCGCGCTGGAGCCGGATGGGCATCGAACAGCGGCTCGCGGTCAACATCAGCCCGCGTCAGCTCGATCACGCCCAATTCTTCCGGCGGCTGCGCGATGCGATGCGCGTGGCCAATGCGCCTGCGCGGCTGCTCGAACTCGAAATTACCGAGACGATGGCGATGCACTGCAGCGAGGAAGTGATCGAAGCGATCACCGCGCTGCGCGCCGATGGCGCCACGATTGCGATCGACGACTTTGGCACCGGCTATTCGAACCTCGCGCGGCTCCGCGATCTGCCGGTCGACCGGGTCAAGCTCGACCGCAGCCTGATCGAATTCGTCGCCGACAAGGCGCAGGCGCGCACGATCGCGCAGGCGGTGATCGGGTTGATCCACGGGCTGGGCTGCGAAGCCGTCGCTGAAGGCATCGAAAGCGCGGCGCAAGCCGAAGTGCTGCGCATCATCGGCTGCGACATCATCCAGGGCTATGCCATCGCGCAACCCATGGCCGAGGAGGAATTCATCGCCTGGGCACGCGAAAAGCCACGTCAGGCGATTGCTGGTTGAAGGCCGACCGTCAGAATATCAGTATAAATCGCTGAGAGAAGGTCGAGATCGGCCAGCGCGACCGCTTCGTCGAGCTTGTGCATCGTCGCGTTGACCAGCCCGAATTCGACCACCGGACACAGCTTCGACAGGAACCGCGCGTCGGACGTGCCGCCCGTGGTCGAGAGTTCGGGCGCACGGCCGGTGTGGCGCTCGATTACGGCGGCGATCAGCGCCGAAAAGGCACCAGGTGGGGTGAGAAACGCTTCGCCCGAAATCTTGGCCGTCACGATCGCGTCGGGGGCATGACGCTGCACAATCGCCTCAATCCGCGCGGCCAGGTCGGCGCCGCGATGCTGGTCGTTGAAGCGGATCGACAGCCGCGCGCTGGCCTTGGCCGGGATGACATTGGTCGCGGGATTGCCGACCGTCAGATCGGTGACCTCAATGTTCGAGGGCTGGAACCAGTCGGTGCCGGTGTCGAGCGTGATCGCCTCGATTTCCGCCAGCATCGCGATCAGCTTCGGGATCGGATTATCGGCGAGGTGGGGGTAGGCGACATGGCCCTGCCGTCCGGGCACATCGATCCAGATATTGACCGAACCGCGCCGCCCGATCTTGATCATGTCGCCGAGGCGCGCAACCGATGTGGGTTCGCCGACGAGGCACAGGTCCGGCGCCAAACCCCGCGTCGCCATCCGGTCGATCAGCGCGCGGGTGCCGAAAACGGCGGGGCCTTCCTCATCGCCGGTGATGATCAGGCTCACCGTCCCGGCATCGGCAGGCACGCGCGCCGCCGCTGCCACAAAGGCGGCAATCGCGCCCTTCATGTCGACCGCGCCGCGCCCGTGGAGCAGATCGCCGCGGATGACCGGTTCGAACGGATCGCTCGCCCAGCCACTGCCCGGCGGCACCACGTCGAGATGCCCGGCAAAGGCGAAATGCCGCCCGCCGCTCCCCCGCACTGCGAGCAGATTTTCGACCGGGCCATCGGGCGCCTCGCCCGCTATGAACCGATCGACCGCAAAGCCGAGCGGTACCAGCGCGGCTTCGAGCACGTCGAACACGCCGCCCCGCGCCGGGGTAATGCTTTCGCAGGCAATCAGGGCCTTGGTGAGGTCGACCGCATCGGGCAGATTGAGGACTTCATGCATAGGAGGCGGTCTTGCCCAAGCTCGATCTCGACACAATCCCCCACCTCAACACGACCGGCTATCCGGCGCCGTTCGATGCGGATGTTCAGGGACGCTGGTATCGGCGTTTGGGGCCCGCTGGCGGGCTGACGGCGATGGGCGTGAGCCAGGTCACGCTCAAACCCGGCGCCTGGTCGTCGCAGCGCCATTGGCACGATGATGAGGACGAATTCGTCGTGATCCTGTCGGGCGAAGCGGTGCTCGTCGAGGACGGCGGCGAGACGGTGCTGCGCGCGGGCGACTGCGCCGCTTTTCCGATGGGCAATACCGACGGGCATCATTTGCAGAACCGGTCGGACACCGACTGCGTCTTCATCGCGGTCGGTGCGGGGAACCAGCAGGGGAAGGGCGGTTATCCCGACATCGACATGCTGTTCGACGATACGACCTATACGCACAAGGACGGCACGCCCTATCCGACCGCGCGGCCGGCGTAGACGGGGAGGGCAAGGCGCAGCGGGCGTGAAAGGTTATGAAAGTGACGACCATTCGAAAAAAAATCGCGTCGCCCGAGTCGGTGAAATGCTGGCGATGTCAAAGAGCCCGGCGGCAAGCGTGACAGGCAATTTCCTATTTTGGAAGGGGTAATGAGGGCTTGATCGCGGTAAAGTCTGTCGTTGGAGGGTTGGCCGCTTTTGCCCCACTTGCGGACATTCCTGCCCGACTCGCGAACCGGTTGGAGATGGGGCGGGAGGCGACTGGTAGTTTTCGTTTTGGGAAGTCCGACTGCGGCCATCCAAAGGCGCGTTTTGAGATGGCATGTTTCGGCGTCTCAGGTTTTTCGGGTGATGGTGGCGTCCTCGTGCTTGGGCCGTGCCCACAACTTCCCCGTATCCGCCGCCGGCACAGTCTCAAGCCACTGTGTTAGATTGATTTATTGGCAAAGCTCCGGCACCCCGGCAATCGCTCGCGTTGCGCCTCGTATTGCGCGCAATCGATTTGGTGCGCTGCGGTGCCGTCACGACCTTAACCCTAAAGCCGAACAACAAGCCAGACATTGGCAATGTGGTTATAGCGGGTGCCGGCCGCCCGCAACACAGTTTGGTTTAAATAGCCTGGTTCCAGCGTAACCTTTTTGCTGAGCGGAATGCTGACACCGGCAAAAGTGCGCACCTGATCCCAGCCGGCGCGCTGGCCCCAATCGGTTGTGTTCATGTTGTAAAATGGCTCGGACCATAGCACCGCCGACAGCTTCGATTGGCCGGGGAGCTTGTGCTGCAACCGCACTTGCTGCCGCAACCGCCAGCCGACTCCATCGAATCCCTCGACGAACCGCTCTTCCAGGCGGGTACGAGCGGTGACGGTCAAGCGAGCGCCCGGCTTGCTAAGCGGCAGCAGCAATTGCTGCCACAACCGGTGCTCATGGGCGAGCGGCCGATCGATCGGATCGGTGCGGATGAACGCATAGCCCGAAAGGACCGAGGTACGCTTGCCAAGTTGCACACCGATCGCGGTGCGGATCAGCAACTGGCCAAGCCGTTGTGCATCATCGGTGATCCGCGGTTGCGCTTCCAGCCAGAAAATCGCGTCGTCCTTTATTTTGCCCTGCACGATGACGACCGGCCAAGCTTGGGCATCGTGTTCAGCATGCGCGGGCACGCTGAGACCCAGTGTTGACGCCGCGACCGTAAGCAAAAGCCTTTTCATGTGTTCCTCTGCCCTCAGCGCCACTTACCCAGAACGACCGCAAATCGACATGTTTAAAGGGCGAGTGGGAAAGCATCCGGCCAATCCTTTGATGCAACGGCAACAGCCGCATCCGACGGTAACTATGATGTTTTTTAATAAATCGACGTTAACGTCGTCTCTATGGAATGCGACTCCTCGCACAAAACATGTGCGCAGCTCACGCTCCTATGGTTTGGATCAGCCGAGGTGAACGCGATGAAGAATTGGTCGATAAGCACGAAAATGAACGCGGCGCTCGGTGCACTGATTCTAGCTTTTCTTGGCTTTTCATTCTTCACCATTATCCAAATTTCGCGCGTGAATGACAAGGCGAGCGAGATTTCGGGACAATGGCTTCCAGTCGTCAAGCAAGCGGGTGCGCTGCAACTTTCACTCGCCGAGCAACGCCTCTTTAGCTGGCGGCATTTCACGGTCGATTCCGCCGCTGGCGTGAAAGACGCTGAAGACAAGATGGCAGGTGAGCGCGCGCATTTTGAGCGCCTGCGCAACGAGTATAGCAAATTGCTAAAATCGGCTGACGATCGCGCCGATTATGTCCGCTTCAACCAGGCTTTCGCTGTTCTGGAAGCGCGCACCGCTGAATGGCTGGCCCTTTCGCGCAAAGGGCAACGGGCCGAGGCGATGAAACATTTCAAAACCTCGACGCGCAAGGCCTACGACGGCACCCGCGATTGTTTAAGCGTCCTTGTAAACCGCAACACGGCCGGGGCGGCTGAGGCTGGCAAACAAGGGGCTGCTATCTATTCTTGGTCTATGGTCCTGACCGTGGCTCTCTTGGTCGCCGTCGTGGCGATTGCATTTGCCATGACCCTATACCTGCGGCTTAAGGTTGCGCGGCCAATTGGCGCCATGGCAAAGGCGATGTCGACGTTGGCAGCTGGCGACCTTAGCGTCGCAGTGCCGGTGATGGATCGTAAGGATGAGGTTGGCTTGCTCGCCGACGCGATGCACCGATTCAAACAAATAGCCATAGAGCAAAAGCGTCTTGCGCAAGATACCACCGAGCAGGTCGTCACCGAACTGGGTGCTGGTTTATCCGCGCTTGCGCAGGGCGACCTAACCTACCGCGTGAGTGATCAGGTAAAGGGCGATTATGCTCGGCTACGCGACGACTTTAACAGCGCCGCCGATCAGTTGTGTGAAACGATGGCAGCCATCGGGCTTCGCGTCGAATCGGCGAGGGTTGCTGCTTCCGACATCGAAATGGCCTCAACCGACCTGGCGAACCGCACCTCGCACCAAGCCGCCAGCCTCGAAGAAACCGTCGTCTCGATTGGCGAATTGACCGACAGTGCCCGTGTTGCCGCGATCCAGGTGCGTGAGGTCGCCGCCGGGGCAAGCAGTGCGACCGAGGCTGCCGAACTGGGCATGTCCGTGTCCCATGAATCGATCACCGCTATGCAGGCAATTGCCCAAGGCTCGGCAAAGATCGGCGAGATTGCTTCCCTGATCGACGCCATCGCTTTCCAGACCAACTTACTGGCACTGAATGCCGGGGTAGAAGCCGCGCGCGCGGGCGATGCGGGCAAGGGCTTCGCCGTGGTCGCAACTGAAGTGCGGGCATTGGCCCAACGCTCGGCCGATGCCGCCAAAGATGTGAAGGAAATCATCAGCACCGCCTCTGCCCAGGTCGATGCCGGCGTTTCGCTTGTGCAGCGATCGGGTGCGGCACTGAGCACCATTCTAGCCGAAACGAGCAAAGTGAGCAGCCTGGCGAACCAGATCAGCGCGATGGTCGAGCGCCAGTCATCAAGCGTGGCCGAGATCAGAAGCGCGGTCGACAGCATGAATCTTGGCACTCAGCAAAATGCGGCGATGGTCGAGCAAACCAATGCAACTTGTGTCAATCTAGCAAGGGAGGCGACGGCGCTCGAAGAGGCGGTTAATCAGTTCCACATCGACGACACTAAATCGGGCGTGTTCAAGTCGGAGAGCAAATCGCGTTCGACGCTGTGTCGTCCAAATGTATCGACGGTTGCTCAAATGCGCGCAGTTACGCAGCAGGTATTGGCGCCCGAGATCGATAAGGATGAATGGTCGGAATTTTGAATAATTAGATAAAGGGTATTTTGCGCAGACGCTTCAAAACATTCTCAAACGGGCTCTAAGCTGCCACGATCGCGTTGTGCTTCGACATCATAATTCTCGCTAGTTTCGTGGCATCGCTGGTATCGTTGGCAAGTTTCTTGACCTCGCCTGCGACCACGGCGAATCCACGACCGCCGTCGCCTGCTCGCGCCGCTTCGATGGAGGCGTTAAGCGCAAGAAGGTTCGTCTGCGAGGCGATGACGCTGATAGTTGACACGATCTTGGCCAACTCGTCCATTGTTGTCGTCAGCGCATCTCGTTGCCGTTGAATATCCTCTTGAAAACGTAACGTTTTATCATGGGCTGCAGTCACGTCGGATGCGATCTTTAGTATCCGTTCCGGATGTCCGTGATCGTTCATAACCGGATTATATGTCGCCTGCAGATGGACGATGCGACCGGCCTTCCCGAAACGACGAAACTGCCCGCTTTGAAATTCACCCGCACCAATCGATCGCCAGAAGGCCGCGTATTCCGACGACGCAGCGTATGATGGCTCGCAGAACATTCGGTGATGTCGACCTGCGATTTCGATCAGGGAGTATCCCATCGCGTCAAGAAATGCCTCATTCGCCCACGAGATGGTGCCGTCGAGGCTAAATTCGATTATTAGTTGAGAACTATATATAGCTTCCCATGCAGCATTCATTCGCCTTTTTTCAATATCCGAGGGAAAATGCCGCGCCTGTTCGGTCATTTTTCACATATAGGTTAAACTTGGTTAACACTGGATTTAAGTTAATATGAAAAACCCTTCCCCGCGCGTAACGACCTCCCACAATAGGTTGCCAATTGGTCGGCGACTGACCCCCTTCCATCGGGAATGCGGATCGGGAGCTTTCCGCTGGTCGCAGCCCGAACGCCGCCTGACCGAAATGTCCTTAGTTCCGGCCACCCAATCAGATTGAGAATTTCGTCCGCTTTCAGGCGATCAGCGGGGGAGCCGCAACGACCGCAACCAGGGCCCATAGTCGACACGGATCAGTGCCCGCGCGACTGGCCGCTCCCAACCCAAGAACTGTCACTTCACCGCGCGACCGGCGCCTCAAACTGTTCGATCACCCATTCTTCTTCCTGCGCCGACGCGATCCAGTCCTGCATGAAGGGGTGCTGGATCACCGCGTCGATATAGGGCGGGGCGAAACGCGCGATCGGCAGTGAATAGGTGATGATGCGCGTGCAGACGGGCGCGAACATGATGTCGACCGCGCCGAAATCGCCGAACAGAAACTGGCCTTCACCGCCGAAGCGCGCGCGGGCCTGCGCCCAGAGCTCCATGATGCGCTGGAGGTCGGCGAGCACATCGTCATCGGGCTGTTGCGGCGGAAAGGCCTGGCGGATGTTCATGCTGTGCTTGCGGCGCAGCGCGGCAAAGCCCGAATGCATTTCGGCCGCCATTGAATAGGCCATCGCCCGCGCCGCGCGATCCTTGGGCCAGAATTTCTCGCCGCCGGTCAGCTCGTCGAGATAGGCGATGATCGCGACCGAATCCCACACCACCGTCTCGCCGTCCCACAGGATCGGCACTTTGCCGCTCGACGGCGCGAATTCGTCGCCTTCGCGGCGCTTGTCCCAATCGGCGTCGTAGAGCGGGACGACGACTTCCTCGAACTCCAGCCCCGACAGCTTGCACGCGAGCCAGCCGCGCAGCGACCAGGAGGAATAGGCCTTGTTGCCGATGATGAGCTTGAGCATGTTGCGGGGATAGCGAGGGGCTCGCGCGGCGGCAACCGGCGCGCGGTGCGCCGCCGTCGTGAAGTGGAGAAACTGGGTCGTGTGGCTGCGTTTGGTGTTGGTGATGATGGCCGCCGCGTTGCTGCTGCCGGGTGGGGCGTCGGCGAAGGGCGGGTCGGGGCTGGTCCGGGTGCGGATCGACACATCGGTGGGTGCGATCACGCTGGCGCTCGACACCCGGCGTGCGCCGGCGACCACCGCCAATTTCCTCGCCTATGTCGATGATGGCCGCTTCGACGGCACGACTTTCTACCGGTCGGCGCGCAAGCGGACCGATCCGCGCTTCGGCTTTGTCCAGGGCGGGATCAAGACCGACGCGCGCCGCATCCTGCCGCCTTTCCCGCTTGAGACGACCGACAAGACCGGCATCAAGCATCTCGACGGCACGATTTCGATGGCGCGGCACGATGATCCCAAATCGGCGGGCGGCAATTATTTCATCTGCGTGGGGCCGATTCCGTCGCTCGACTTCAGCAAGACATCAAAGGGCTATGCCGCGTTCGGCCATGTGGTGGGGGGGATGGACGTTGTGCGCAAAATCCTTGCGGCGCCGACGACGGGCGGCAATGAAGTCACGCGCGGGCAGATGTTGGCGAACCCGATCACCGTGGTTCGCATGGTGCGGCTAGACGGCAAGCCCAAGCCGACCGCCCGCCCGCGGCAATGGCTGGAGAAGGTGCTGCGCTAAAAGCGGCTTGGGCCGGTGGGGTTCACCATATCGATCCTCCCCCGCCAGGGGGAGGTGTCAGCGGAGCTGACGGAGGGGGAGGAAGCACGCCGCTCTATCTGAAAGGGCGCCGCTGACCTCCCCCTCCGTCGCCTTCGGCGCCACCTCCCCCTGGCGGGGGAGGATTGGGCCCGTGAAGCACGTCAGCCCATTTCCGCGCTAACCCAGCGCTTCGACCACCGCCGCGCGGAGCTCCGCGATGCCGAGCCCGGTTTCGCTCGACGTGCTCAGGATTTGCGGATGCGCCGCCGGGTGCTTGCGCGCCTCAGCCGCCGTGGCTTCGAGCACCGTCGCAAGTTCGGTCGGCTTGATCTTGTCGGCCTTGGTCAGCACGAGGCGATAGCTCACCGCTGCCTTGTCGAGCATCTCAAGGATCTCGTGATCGACATCCTTCAACCCATGCCGCGCATCGACCAGCACCAGCGTGCGCTTCAACACCTGCCGCCCGCGCAAAAAATCGTTGATCAGGAAGCGCCATTTCTTGACGACGTCCTTCGGCGCCTTGGCAAAACCATAGCCGGGCATGTCGACCAGCCGGAACGCGAGCGGGCTGCCGATGTCGAAGAAATTGAGTTCCTGCGTGCGCCCCGGCGTGTTCGACGTCCGCGCCAAGCCGTTGCGGCCGGTGAGCGCGTTGAGCAGCGACGATTTGCCGACGTTCGACCGCCCGGCAAACGCGATTTCGGGCACGTCGGGATCAGGCAGATACTCGAGCCCCGGTGCCGATTTCAGAAAGGCGATCGGTCCGGCGAACAGCTTGCGCGCCGCCTCAATCGCTTCTTCGCTGAACACACCATCTTCGGTTTCGTCATCGCTCATTTCGCAGGCGCCAACATCTCCGGGTGGCGCGCATAGAGCATGCGCTGCTGCAGGATCGTCAGCACGTTCGACGTGATCCAATAGAGCTGCAAGCCGACCGCGAACGGCGCCATCACGAACATCAGCATCCACGGCATGATCGCGAACACCTGTTTCTGCGCCTCATCCATCGGTGCGGGGTTGAGCTTGAACTGGAAATACATCGACACGCCGAGCAGCACCGGGATCACGCCGATCGCGAGGAAGGCGGGCACGGTATAGGGCAGCAGGCCGAACAGATTGAGGATCGTCGCCGGGTCGGGCACCGACAGATCGCGGATCCACAGCACGAACGGCTGGTGCCGCATCTCGATCGTCAGCAGCAGCACCTTGTAGAGCGCATACATGATCGGAATCTGGAGCAGCACCGGCAGGCAGCCCGCGAGCGGATTGGCGCCCTCGGCCTTGTACAGCGCCATGATTTCCTTCTGCTGGCGCTCCTTGTCGTCCTTATAGCGTTCCTGCAGCGCCTTCATCTTCGGCTGGATCGCCTTCATCTTCGCCATCGACGCAAACTGGCGCTGCGCGATCGGGAACAGCAGCCCGCGGATGGTGATCGTCAGCGCAATGATCGCGAAGCCGAAATTGCCGATCAGCTGCGACAGAAACGACAGATAGTAAAAGATCGGCTTTTCGATCACGCGGAACCAGCCCCAGTCGATTGCCTTGTCGAAATTGGCGATGCCCGAATTGTCCTGATAGCCGTCGATCAGCGCAACTTCCTTGGCGCCGGCAAAGAAGCGCGACGTCTGGGTCGCGACCTTGCCGGGTGCGACCTTGACGGGCGCGGCGGTGTAGTCGGCCTGGAACACATCGCCCGGTGCGCCCCGGAAGCCCGCGTGAACCTGGGTATTCTGATCGGGCACGAGCGCCGCCAGCCAGTAGATGTCGCCGAAGCCAAGCCAGCCACCGCGGTGGTCGAAATAATTTTCCCCCGCCTTGGCGTTGCTGCCGAACATTTTGCCCCAGAAGCTCGCGTCCTTGCCCTGTAGGTTCTGATAGGTGATATCGTAATTGGCGCCGGGGCCGAACACCCCGACCGGGCCGACATGGTTCGCCCAATTGTCGAGTTCGTGCGGCACGCCCGTGCGCGAAATCAGGCCATAGGGCTTGACGGTGACCGGCGCGGCGCCCGGATTGGCGACCGACTGCTGCACCGTGAACATGTAATTCGCGTCGATCGCGAATTTGATCTGGAAGCGCAGCCCCTGCGGATTGGTCCAGCTGAGCGTGACGGGGCGCTGCGGGGTCAGCTGCGTGCCGTCGGCGGTCCAGACCGTATCCTTGTTGGGCGCCGCAATCCCGTCGCCCGCCCAGCCAAAGCCCGCGAAATAGCTGTGGGTGGTGCCCGAAGGCGACAGCAGCCGCACCGGCGGCGATTTCTTGTCGATCGTTTCGCGGTGGCGGACGAGCACGAGATCGTCGAGCCGCGCCCCCTTCAGGTTGATCGACCCCTGCACCGACGGCGTGGCAATCGTCACGCGAGGCGTTTCGCGCAGCACGACCGCGCGGTCGCGCACGACCGGGGCACCATTATTGCCGGGGGAATCGGCGGCGCTTTTGGTCACCTTGAAGGGCGCGTTATCAACCCTCGCGACCGGCGGACGCGGGGGGGGCAGCAGATACGGCGCGACAAATTGCCAGCCGAGCAGAATGAACGCCGCGACGATAGCGAAGATCAGCAGGTTACGATTGTCGTCACTCACTTGGGATTCCCCGATCGATTCAAATCACGGCATTGGGTCACGGCACTGGATCATGGCCATGCCCGCCCCATGGATGGCAGCGCGCGATCCGCTTTGCCGCCAGCCATGAACCTTTGGCGGCGCCATAGCGGCGAAGCGCCTCGATTGCATAGGCCGAACAGCTTGGCGAATAGCGGCATGAGGACGGCAGCACCACCGACGGGCCGATTTGCCAGCCGCGCGCCAGGGCGATCAGCAGCCGGGTGAACAGTCCGTCGAGCGTCACCGCGCGACCTTTGCCAATGCCTTGCGCAGATCGGCGCGGAGCAATTGGAAGTCGCGCGTCACGCCGTCGCCGCGGCCGATCAACACATGGTCGTGGCCAGGCAGGCCCGCTTCGGGCAGCAGCTCACGCGCAAGGGCGCGCAGGCGGCGCTTCAGCCGGTTGCGCACCACCGCGCCGCCGATTTTCTTGGTGACGGTATAGCCGATGCGCATCGCCGCTTCGCCGTCGGCACGGTCACGCGCGAGCAGGACGAAGCCCGGCATCGGCGCACGTTTGCCTGCATTCGCCGCGAGGAAATCCGCGCGGCGCGCCAATATCCGAATGTCGGCGTCGCCGACGGCTGTGGTCAGGCCGACAGCTTCTTGCGGCCGCGCGCGCGGCGGGCGCGCAGGACGTTGCGACCGCCCACCGTGGCCATCCGCGCGCGGAAGCCGTGGCGGCGAGCACGCACCAGATTGCTCGGTTGGAAGGTCCGCTTCATCACTCATTCCCTGATCGACAGAAAAAGGCCGCCCAAAGCAGGCGGCCGTGTAAGCGGTCCCGATAACCAAGGCAGCGTGCATTGTCAATTCGCGACAGCCGCCTTCTCACGCGCGCGGCGGCGCCGCGCACTGCTGCGGCGCAGGCCGAGATCGGCATAATAGCCCAGCTTCGGCCAACGCCGCTTGGCGCGCACGAACAGGCGCTTGCCCTTGTCCGAATTGCGGAGCACCAGCGCAAGCCCCGCCGCAAACACCGGAATGCCGCCCGGGCCCGGAATGATCCCGACGACCGGCGACAGCAGCATCAGCGCGAGCCCAAGCCCCGTCAGCGCGGTGCGGGCGGCGGCGTTGCGGCGAGGGGCAAGGGCAGGCATCACCTTGGGCATATGGTTCTCGTGTATTGGCTGCGCAAGACAGGCGCAGCCACAAGTAAAGCGGCTGGCTTCCCTCAATCTGCGAAGTCGTTATGAACGGGGGATTAGTCGCAGGGGCTGGGGCATGGTCGCGATCGTATCGACAGTGGCGTATCTCGGGCTCGAAGCGCGCAGTGTCGAAGTGCAGGTGCAGCTTGCGCCGGGGGTGCCCGCCTTCAATGTCGTCGGGCTCGCTGACAAAGCGGTGGCCGAAAGCCGCGAGCGGGTGCGCGCGTCGATTGCCGCACTCGGCCTTGCGCTGCCGCCCAAGCGGATCACGGTCAATCTCTCGCCCGCCGACCTGCCCAAGGAAGGATCGCATTACGACCTGCCGATCGCGGTCGGGCTGCTCGCGGCGATGGGCGTGGTCGATGCCGAGACGCTGGCGGAGTATGTCATCGTCGGTGAACTCGGGCTCGACGCGCGGATCGCGCCGTCGCCGGGGGTGTTGCTCGCCGCGCTGCATGCATCGGAGCATGGCAAGGGGCTGGTGTGTCCCGCCGCGCAAGGGTCCGAAGCGGCGTGGGCAGGAGCAATCGAAGTGATTGCCGCGCCCGATCTGCTGACGTTGCTCAACCACTTCAAGGGGCACGGCCTGCTCGCCACGCCGTTACCCGGCGAGGCCGATCCGCCGGGGCATGGCCCTGATCTGAAGCAAGTGAAAGGGCAAGAAACCGCCAAGCGTGCGCTCGAAATCGCGGCGGCGGGCGGGCATAATCTGCTGATGGTCGGGCCGCCGGGTGCGGGCAAATCGCTGCTCGCGTCTTGCCTTCCGGGAATATTGCCGCCGCTTGATTCGGCCGAAGCGCTGGAGGTTTCCATGGTCGCCAGCGTTGCCGGGACGCTCCAGAACGGTCGGCTGACGCGCACGCGCCCGTTCCGCAGCCCGCATCACTCGGCGTCGATGGCCGCGCTCACCGGTGGCGGGCTGAAGGTCAAGCCGGGCGAAGTCAGCCTCGCGCATCTGGGCGTGCTGTTCCTCGACGAGCTGCCCGAATTCCAGCGCGCGGTGCTCGATTCGCTGCGCCAGCCGCTCGAAACCGGGACGGTCAGCGTCGCGCGCGCCAATGCGCACGTCACTTTCCCGGCGCGGGTCCAGCTGATCGCGGCGATGAACCCGTGCCGCTGCGGGCATTTGGGCGACGCCGCGCTGGCCTGTTCGCGCGCGCCGCGCTGCGCCGCCGATTATCAGGCGAAGGTCTCGGGGCCATTGCTCGACCGGATCGACCTACATGTCGAAGTGCAGGCGGTCAGCGCCGCCGATCTGGTGCTGCCACCACCCGCCGAAGGGTCCGCCGAAGTCGCGGCGCGCGTCGCTGCCGCCCGGGCGGTGCA
>NZ_JAIEPC010000078.1 GCF_019749955.1 Sphingomonas sp. | reverse complement strand
CCGCTGGGCCTGAAGCGCACGGTCGAAACCGGCAAGGTGAAGCAAAGCTTCAGCCATGGCCGCTCGAACACCGTGGTGGTCGAGGTCAAGCGCCGCCGCGTGCTCGGTCGCCCGGGCGAAGGCGAGCCGATGGTCGAGGAGCAGGTGGCTGCCCCGGCGCCGGTGGCGCGTGCGCCCGAACCCGCGCCGCAGCCCGCTGCCCCGCCTGTCCGCAAGCCCGCCGACAGCCTGCTCTCGCGGCAGGAACTCCAGGCCAAGCTGCTGCGCGAGGCCGAAGAATCGCGGATGAACGCGAATGAGGAATCACGTCGCCGTGAGGAGCGCGAGCGCCAGGAAGCGATTGAGGAAGAACGCCGCCGCACCGAAGAAGCGCGCAAGGCCGAGCAGGCGCCCGAGGTTCCCGCCGCGCCTGCTGCCGAGCCGGTGGTCGCACCGACCCCCGAGCCGGTGCAGGCCGCGCCTGAACCCGCCGCCGATCCGCTGGTCCTTGCGCCCGACGCCAATCTGCCCGCGCCGCGCCGCTTCACGCCGGTCGCGCGCCCCGAACGGCCGCAACCAGCGCGTGCCGCTGAACCGGCGGCACCCGCTGCTGCACCGACCGCTGGTGCTGCGCCCACCGCAAGTGCCGCGCCATCGGGCAACAACAACGCCAATCTGGGGCCGAACAAGCGTCCGGCGTCGGCCGAGCCGCCCGCGCGGCCCAATCGCGACCGCAAGACCGTCGATGATCGCCGTCAGTCGGGCAAGCTCACCGTCAACCGCGCGCTCAACGACGGCGATGGCGCCCGCGCCCGCTCGCTCGCCGCGCTCAAGCGCGCTCGCGAAAAGGAAAAGCGCCACTTCGGCCCGCGCGAAGCCCAGCCCAAGCAGGTTCGCGATGTCGTGGTGCCTGAGGCGATCACGGTGCAGGAACTCGCCAACCGCATGGCCGAAAAGGGTGCCGATCTGGTCAAGGCGTTGTTCAAGATGGGCATGCCCGTCACGATCAACGCGACGATCGATCAGGATACCGCCGAGCTGCTCGTCACCGAATTTGGCCACAACCTGACGCGCGTGACCGATGCCGATGCCGAACTCGCACTCCAGACCGCCGACGATGCCGATGACGCGCTCCAGCCGCGTCCGCCGGTCGTCACGATCATGGGTCATGTCGATCACGGCAAGACCAGCCTGCTCGACGCGCTGCGCGGCACTGACGTCGTCAAGGGCGAAGCCGGTGGCATCACCCAGCATATCGGCGCCTATCAGGTGACGCTGAAGGACAAGTCGCAGATCACTTTCCTCGACACGCCGGGCCACGAGGCGTTCACGGAGATGCGGGCGCGCGGGGCGAACGTCACCGACATCGTCATCCTGGTGGTGGCGGCCGATGATGGCCTGAAGCCGCAGACGGTGGAAGCGATCAACCACACCAAGGCGGCCGGCGTGCCGATGATCGTCGCGATCAACAAGGTCGACAAGCCCGAAGCCAATCCGCAGAAAGTGCGCGAGGCGCTGCTCCAGTATGACGTGATCGTCGAGGAACTGTCGGGCGACGTGCAGGATGTCGAAGTCTCGGCGCTGAAGAAGACCGGGCTCGACGAGCTGATCGAGAAGATCCAGATCCAGGCCGAGCTGATGGAGCTGAAGGCCAACCCCGACCGGATGGCCGAAGGCAGCGTGATCGAGGCCAAGCTCGACAAGGGCCGTGGCCCGGTCGCGACGATCCTGATCAATCGCGGGACGCTGAAGGTCGGCGATGTGTTCGTCGTCGGCGCCGAAAGCGGCAAGGTCCGCGCGCTGATCGACGACAAGGGGCGCCAGATCAAGGAAGCGGGTCCGGCGATGCCGGTCGAAGTGCTCGGCCTGTCGGGCGTGCCGATGGCAGGCGATCCGCTGCAGGTGGTCGAGAACGAAGCCAAGGCGCGCGAAGTCGCCGAATATCGCCACAGCGTGCTGCTGGCGAAGCGAACGACTTCGGCCCCGGCCAGCCTCGAGAGCATGTTCTCGGCGCTCAAGGAAAAGCAGGCGATCGAATATCCGCTGGTGGTGAAGGCCGATACGCAAGGATCGGTCGAGGCGATCGTGGCCTCCATCAACAAGATTTCGACGGCGGACATCCGGGCGCGCGTCCTGCATTCGGGCGTCGGCGGCATCACCGAAAGCGATGTGACACTGGCGGGTGCGAGCGGCGCGCCGATCATCGGATTCAACGTCCGCGCCAATGCCAAGGCACGCGAGATTGCCGAACGCCAGAAGGTCGCACTCAAATATTATGACGTGATCTACGACCTGATCGACGAAATCCGCGCCGGGATGGCGGGC
This sequence comes from Sphingomonas sp., assembly GCF_019749955.1. Taxonomy (GTDB): domain Bacteria; phylum Pseudomonadota; class Alphaproteobacteria; order Sphingomonadales; family Sphingomonadaceae; genus Sphingomonas. The sequence continues at coordinate 24,009 of NZ_JAIEPC010000078.1, read as the reverse complement.
GAGCTTGGCCCCGAAGCATTCGAAACGGTCGTGGGCCGCGCCGAAATCCGCGAGGTCTTCCCGGCCGGCAAGCATGGCCGCGCGGCGGGTCTGCTGGTGGTCGAAGGCTTCATCCGGAAGGCTTTGAAGGCACGCATCACGCGCAACGACGTCATCATCTACAATGGCGAAATCGCGTCGCTGCGCCGCTTCAAGGACGATGTGGCGGAAGTGCGCGCGGGTCTGGAATGCGGTGTGACGTTCCTGAGCCATACCGACATCAAGCCGGGCGATTTCCTCGAAACCTTCGAAGTCGAACTGCGCGAACGGACGCTGTAAGTTCGCGCCTATCGCCAGTGTTCCGAATTTACGGCAAGCAAAGTTCGGGCTAACCGAACTTTGCTTGCCGCGACGGGGCGATTCATGCTATAAAATTTGAATGCGGATCGAAATTTCGAGGAATGCAGCCCAAGCGTTGCGGAAGTCGAATAAGCGAACACTGATTGCCCAGAAAATCGATGCGTTGGCTGAGGACCCCCTCTCGCAACGGGCGAACGTTATCAGGTTGAAGGGGAAGACAGCATTTCGACTTCGGGTCCAGGATTGGCGTGTCGTCTTTCGGATCGAGGAAGACACGCTGTTTGTCGACGCGATTGAGCCCCGCAGGTCCGCATATGAGGAGAGGTCATGACCGCCCAAATCGTTGAAATCGGTGGCAAGAAGATCGCCATGTTGCCTGCCGAGGACTATGAGCGTTTGATCGCTATTGCCGAAGAGCAGGACGACATTGCCGCCGCAGATGCGGCAGATAAGCGACGCGCCGAAGGCGAAGAATATATACCTTTCTCGCTCATCGACTCGATCATCAAAGGCGAAAATGCTCTCCGCGCGTGGCGCAATCATCGCGGCATGACGCTGGAGACGCTTGCGGAGCAAACTGGTAGCCGCAAATCCGCTCTGTCGGATCTCGAAAACGGTAAGGCGCAGGGAAAACCAGCCCTCTGGCGGAAGCTCGCCGACGCTTTGAACGTTTCCGTGGACGAAATCCTGCCCGAATGAAACCTACTGAAACCCCCCAAGACCGCTCCGTCCGCCTGCTCCGCGTCGGCGAGCAGGTGCGGCACGCGTTGTCGGACATTCTCGCGCGCGGCGATGTGCATGACGAGACGCTAGCCAAGCACCTCGTCACCGTCACCGAAGTGCGGATGTCGCCCGATCTGCGCCACGCAACCGCGTTCGTGAAGCCGCTGCTCGGCAAGGACGAAGCGGTGGTGCTCAAGGCGCTGCGCACCAACACCGCGTACCTCCAGAGCGAAGTCGCGCGGCGGGTGAACACCAAATATGCCGCCAAGCTGAAATTCCTTGCCGACGAAAGTTTCGACGAAGGCAGCAACATCGACAAGCTGCTGCGCGATCCGAAGGTGGCGCGGGATTTGGCGGCGGGTGAAGATTGACAACCGCGAAAGTAAGGCGCATCTTACTTTGATGGCAACGGTTATCAAGGCGTCCTCGAAGGGGCAGGTGGTCCTTCCCAAGCGGACCCGCGACCGGCTGGGGATCGAAAGCGGCAGTTTGCTCGAAGTGATCGAGACCGCGACGGGTGTCGAACTGCGTCCGGTCAAGCAGTCCGGTCTGACGGCAGATGCCGCCATGACGCGGCTTCGTGAGATTATTCGCTACACCGGGCCGCGGCTCGACGAGGCGGATTGGCAGCAAGGCATCGAACTTGCGATAAAGGAAAAGTGGGGCAAGCGCTCGGAATGAGGTCTGTCGACACCAATATCGTGCTTCGCTACATTTTGAATGACGACCCTGCTCAGGCCGAAATAGCGCTGCAAATCCTGTCTCAGCCATGCTTCGTCGGTTTGGGTGTCCTGATGGAAGCGGCGTGGGTCATGCGGTCAATCTATGGGTTGCCCCGTCCGAGCATTGCGGGGGCGCTCGAAACATTCGTTGCTATCGAAACCGTGCGAGTGGCCGACGAAACGGGCGTGCGGTGGGCAATCGACCGTTTCCGCGATCACGGCGCCGACTTTGCCGATATGTTGCATATCGTCGCTTCCAAAGGTGCGTCCAGCTTTGCGTCGTTCGAGAAGCATTTGGCAAAACAAGCCGGACCCGCGACCCCCGTCCCGATCGAACGCCCGTCCTGATGGCCAAGCTCTATTTCTACTACGCCAGCATGAACGCCGGCAAATCGACGAACCTGCTCCAGGCTGATTTCAACTATCGCGAGCGCGGGATGCGGACGATGTTGTTCACCGCCGCGATCGACACGCGCGCGGCAATGGGGGCGATTGCGTCGCGGATCGGACTGGAGAAGCAGGCGATCGCTTTCGATGCCGGGACCGATCTCGCCGCGATCGTCACTGCTGAACATGCCACCGCACCGATCGCCTGCGTGCTGGTCGACGAGGCGCAGTTCCTGAGCGAGGCGCAGGTGGGGCAGTTGGCGCGGTTGGCCGATGTCGATGGCATTCCGGTGCTCGCCTACGGCCTGCGCACTGATTTTCGCGGGAAGCTATTCCCCGGCAGCGCGGCGCTGCTGGCGATTGCCGACAATCTCGTCGAGCTGAAATCGGTGTGCGAATGCGGGCGCAAGGCAACGATGAACCTGCGCGTTGATCGCGCGGGGCGCGCGGTTGCGGAGGGCGCGCAGACCGAGATCGGCGGGGACGACCGCTATGTCGCGCTGTGCCGGAAACATTTCGTGGAACGGCTCGCCGCCGCCAAAGGCTGATCCGCGTGCACGGCTGGATCATACTCGACAAGCCGCTCGGGCTTGGTTCGACGCAAGGGGTGAGCGCAGTCAAGCGCGCGTTGCGGCAGGGCGGCTATGCCCCGGGAAACAAGCTGCCCAAGGTCGGGCATGGCGGGACGCTCGATCCGCTCGCGACGGGGGTGCTGCCGATTGCGTTGGGGGAGGCGACCAAGCTCGCCGGACGCATGCTCGACAGCGACAAGGTGTATGATTTTACGATCGGTTTTGGGGTGCAGACCGATACGCTCGACCTTGAGGGCAAGGTGGTTGCCGAGAGCGATGTGCGGCCGACGCTTGCTGCCGTTGAAGCAGTGTTGCCGCGTTTCACCGGGCCGATCGAGCAGGTACCGCCGGCATATTCGGCGCTGAAGGTCGATGGCGCGCGGGCGTATGACCTTGCGCGGGCGGGGGAGGATGTCGTGCTGGCGAGCAGGGCAGTTACCATTCACGCGCTTCAGGTTGTCGAGCCCCTCCCCTTCAGGGGAGGGGTTGGGGTGGGGCCTTTCCGCCTGACCCTCGGTCTCGGTGAGACTGATACGCCCCACCCCAACCCCTCCCCTGAAGGGGAGGGGCTAGCAGAGGTCACCCTCACTGCGCACGTCTCCAAGGGCACTTACATCCGCTCCCTCGCGCGCGACATCGCGCTGGCGCTTGGCACCGTCGGGCATGTTACGATGCTTCGCCGCACCAAGGCCGGGCCGTTCACGCTCGATCACGCGATATCGCTGGACAAATTGGCCGAAGTCGCTAATGGGCGCGGACTTGAACACATTCTCCTGCCGTTGAGGGCAGGGCTGGACGACATCCCGGCTCTCTCCCTCTCCCCCGATCAGGCAGGGGCGCTCCAGCAGGGGCGCAAGCTGATCGGGATTGCCGTTCACGATGGCCTATACTTCGCGGTCCTGCACGATGTGCCGGTCGCGCTCGTTGAGGTTTCGGATCATCAGGTCCGGGTTGTGCGCGGGTTTAATCTTTAGTCCGATGTCGAAGGAAAGAAATACATGACGATCTCGCAAGAGCGCAAGGACGCGCTCGTCAAGGAACATGGCCGCGCCGAAGGCGATACCGGCAGCCCCGAAGTCCAGGTCGCGATCCTCACCGAGCGCATTCGCAACCTGACCGAGCATTTCAAGGGCCACAAAAAGGACAATCATTCGCGCCGTGGGCTGCTGATGATGGTCAACAAGCGCCGTTCGCTGCTCGATTATCTGCGTCACCGCGACGGGCAGCGCTACACCGATCTCATCGCGAAGCTGGGTCTTCGCAAGTAATTCAAGGGGGCGGCCTGCGGGTCGCCCTTTTCGCATTCCCGCAAGAGGCGGGATAACCGGACGGCAAGCAATTCGGCTGACCGTCCCCCGGGGCCACGATAGGTCCCAAACCGCGCGGGCCGGCTTAGCCCGCACATAGGCCCCACGCGCATCGGGCGCGTGGCGTTGAAGGAAATCAGATGTTCGATACCAAGAAAGTTTCAATCGAGTGGGGGGGCAAGACCCTTACCCTCGAAACGGGCAAGGTTGCCCGCCAGGCCGACGGCGCGGTGATCGCGACGCTCGGCGAGACGGTTGTGCTTTGCGCCGTCACCGCCGCCAAATCAGTGAAGGAAGGGCAGGATTTCTTCCCGCTCACCGTTCACTATCAGGAAAAATATTCGGCCGCCGGGCGCATTCCGGGCGGCTTTTTCAAGCGCGAACGTGGCGCGACCGAGCGCGAGACGCTGATCAGCCGCCTGACCGATCGTCCGCTGCGCCCGCTGTTCCCCGAAGGTTTCTACAACGAAATCAACGTCATCGCTCAGGTGCTGAGCTATGACGGCGAGAATGAGCCCGATATCCTGGCGATGGTCGCGGCTTCGGCTGCGCTGACGCTGTCGGGCGTGCCCTTCATGGGCCCGATCGGCGCCGCGCGCGTCGGTTATGACGGCACCGACTATATCCTGAACCCGACCGACGCGCAGGTTGCCGACGGTCTGCTCGATCTCGTCGTTGCCGCCACGCATGACGCGGTGATGATGGTCGAATCCGAAGCCAAGGAGCTGTCGGAAGACGTCATGCTCGGCGCCGTGATGTTCGCCCACCGTGCGTCGCAGCAAGTGATCAACGCGATCATCGATCTGGCCGAACAGGCCGCCAAGGATCCGTGGGAGCTGAAGATCGCCGATGACACCGCGGCGGTGAAGGCCGAGCTCAAAAAGCTGATCGGCGAGGATATCGCCGCTGCTTACAAGACCACGCTCAAGTCCGACCGTGCCGACCTGCTCAACGCCGCCCGCGCCAAGGCGAAGGCAGCCATGGCCGACCGCACGCCGCAGGAGCAGATGGCCGCGCAGAAGCTCGTCAAGAAGATCGAGGCCGACATTGTTCGCGGCGCGATCCTGAAGGACGGCACGCGCATCGACGGTCGCACCACCACGCAGATCCGCCCAATCGAAGCCGAGGTGCATTTCCTGCCCCGCGCGCACGGTTCGGCGCTGTTCACGCGCGGCGAGACGCAGACCATCGCCACCACGACGCTGGGCACCAAGGATGCCGAGCAGATGATCGATGGGCTGAACGGCCTCAGCTACCAGCATTTCATGCTGCACTATAACTTCCCGCCCTATTCGGTCGGTGAAGTCGGCCGCTTCGGCGCGCCGAGCCGTCGCGACATCGGCCATGGCAAGCTCGCCTGGCGCGCGCTGCACGCGGTGCTGCCGACGAAGGAAGAGTTCCCGTACACGATCCGCGTCACGTCGGACATCACCGAGTCGAACGGCTCGTCGTCGATGGCGAGCGTGTGCGGCGGCAGCCTCGCGCTGATGGACGCCGGTGTGCCGATCAAGCGCCCGGTCTCAGGCATCGCGATGGGTCTGATCCTCGAAGGCAAGGACTTTGCCGTCCTCTCCGACATCCTGGGTGACGAAGATCACTTGGGCGACATGGACTTCAAGGTTGCAGGCACGTCCGAAGGCATCACCACGATGCAGATGGACATCAAGATCGCTGGCATCACCGAAGAGATCATGCGTGTCGCCCTCGCCCAGGCGAAGGAAGGCCGCGACCACATCCTCGGCGAAATGGCCAAGGCGCTGTCGAGCACCCGCACCGAATTGTCGGCGCATGCCCCGCGCATCGAAACGATCACGATCGACAAGTCGAAGATCCGTGACGTCATCGGCACCGGCGGCAAGGTGATCCGCGAGATCGTCGCGACGACGGGCGCCAAGGTCGACATCGACGACGAGGGCGTGATCAAGGTGTCGTCGTCCGACCATGCGCAGATCGAGGCGGCAATCGCCTGGATCAAGGGCATTGTCGAGGAAGCCGAAGTCGGCAAGGTCTACAACGGCAAGGTCGTCAACCTCGTTGATTTCGGCGCGTTCGTGAATTTCATGGGCGGGAAGGACGGTCTCGTCCACGTCAGCGAAATCCGCAACGAGCGCACCGAAAAGGTCAGCGACGTCCTGAGCGAAGGCCAGGAAGTCAAGGTCAAGGTGCTCGAGATCGATCCGCGCGGCAAGGTCCGCCTGTCGATGCGCGTCGTCGATCAGGAAACCGGCGCCGAGCTGGAAGACACGCGTCCGCCGCGTGAAGGCGGCGAGCGCAGCGACCGTGGTCCGCGCGGCGATGGGCGTGGCCCGCGTCGTGATGGCGATGGTGGCCGTGGTCCCGGCGGCGGTGGCCGTGGTGGCGATCGGGGTCCGCGTCGCGATGGCGGCGGTGATCGCGGTCCGCGCGGCGAAGGCCGTGGCCCGCGCCCCGAGCGTTCGGGCGGCGGCGATGACGGCCCTGCGCCTGAATTCGCGCCTGCGTTCCTGACGGGCGACCGCGACTAAGGCTTACGGTTAGAGACGAACGGAAAAGGGCTCGGGGAAACACGGGCCCTTTTTTTGTTCGGGCGGCGACCGTGCTACTGGTCCGGCAACGCCGAAAATCCGGCGCTCGCAGGGGGAGGCGTCGATGATTCGGCCAGCGATCTTGTCGATGTTGTTGGCGCCCGCGACGATCGCCAGCCCGCTCGCGGAAGCGGCGGCGGCGGCGCCCCCTTCGGGTCGCGCTGCAAAGGTGGATGCGGCTGTTCGCACGGCGATAGCGAAGACCGGTGCCAAGGGCCTCGCCATTGCCGTCATCGAGCGCGGCAAGCCGGTGTTCGTGCGCAGCTACGGTGCGCGCAATGCGGCGCGCGCGCCGCTCGACACGACGACGATCATGTACGGCGCGTCGCTGACCAAGATGGTGTTCGCCTACACCGTGATGCAGCTGGTCGACGAGGGGAAGATCGACCTCGACAAGCCGATTGCCGCGATGCTGCCCAAGCCGCTGCCCGAATACGGCAATCTCGACGATTATGGCAATTGGGGCGATCTGGCGGGCGATGAGCGCTGGCGGACCATCACGCCGCGCATGGTGCTGACCCACAGCACCGGCTTTGCCAATTTCTCGTTCCTCGAACCCGATGGCAAGTTGCGCATCCATTTCGCGCCGGGCAGCCGCTATGCCTATTCGGGCGAAGGCATGATGCTGCTCCAGTTCGGCATCGAAGCGGGGCTGGAGCTCGATCTGGGCAAGGAAATGCAGCGCCGCGTGTTTGACCGGTTCGGCATGACCAAAACTAGCCTGATGTGGCGCACCGACTTCGCCCGCAACCTTGCCGATGGCTGGAAGGCGGACGGCACGGTCGAGCCGCACGACGAGCGCAGCAAAGTGCGCGCGGCGGGATCGATGGACACGACGATCGCTGACATCGCGCGGTTCGCGGGCGGCTTTGCGCGCGGCGAAGGGGTGAGCGCGAAGGCGCGCGCCACGATGATTGGGCCGCAGCTCGCGATCACCACGGCGACGCAATTCCCCAGCCTCGCTGACGAATTGCCGCCCGCCGCGCGCGACAAGAAGCTGTCAGCGGGCCTCGGCGTGATCAGCTTTACCGGGCCGCAGGGCAGGGGCTTTTTGAAGGGCGGGCATAATGATTCGACGGCGAACACCTTTGTCTGCGTCGAGGCGGGTCGGCGCTGCGTGGTGATCCTGTCGAACGACGTGCGGGCGGAAACGGCATTCCCTGCGCTGGTCCGCGCCGTGCTTGGCAATACCGGCGTGCCCTATCGCTGGGAATATGGACCGGGGGCAGAGTAGCGAGCTGACCGACGGGGGGATCCGCTGGAAAGGCCCCGCTCACATCCCCTTGCGCAACGCCTCATTGATCCGCGTCTGCCAGCCCGGGCCATCGGCGCGGAAGCGGGCGAGAATGTCCTTGTCGAGGCGCAGCGACACCTGTTCCTTGTCCGAGCCGCGGGGACGTCCGCCCAAACGACGGCGGCGCTCGGCGAGCGCTTGGGCGACAGCTTCTGCCGACACCTCGAAGTCCTCGGGGTCGTTGGGATCGGCCTCAAGCGCTGTGATAGAGCCGTTCTTCGCCATCATTACTCCTCCTGACCGAAATGAAGCGGACAACATCGCCGCGACAGACATGCACGGCGGTGTAAAGTTTGCCGCTGATCATCCCGACAACCTTGAAGCGATCCTCGCCGTCGATGGGACGGATCGACGGCAGCAACAGATGCGCTTCGTCCAGAAAGATGAGCGCACCAAGGGCGAGCGAGACCCCGTGCTTCGCCACGTTGATCTCATCCTTGGCCGGATCAAACTGCCAGCCCATCGGCAGTTTATGTAGATGCAAAAACCTATAAAGTCAAGCGGCAACCGAGGCGTGATCGCTCAGACGAAGCCCAAATTCCACGTCGACGGATTATAGTTGCCGATATTGGGCAGCACCGTGCTCATATTGCTCGCGCTCACGCCGAACCAGCTTGCCAGCGTCGAAGCATATTGATCGACCGAGATTGTCGGCAGCAGGCGCCCCTGACCGACGTCGTCGGGGGTGTTGTTGCCGATCGCCGGCGGTGTCCCATAGAAGCGCCGACCGTTCACGGCGCCGCCCGCGACAAAGTGCATGCCGCCCCAGCCGTGATCCGATCCGTCGTCGTTCGACTGCAGGGTCCGCCCGAAGTCGGAGCCGGTGAAGGTCGTCACCCGGTCGGCAACACCCAGCGCGACGGTGGTGTCGTAGAAGGCGCGGATCGCATTGGCGACATTGCCGAGCAGCCCCGGATGCTGCGCGAGCAAATTGTCGTGGAGATCAAAGCCGCCCTGCGACACGAAAAACACCTGCCGCTTGGCGCCGAGTTCCTGGCTCACCGAAATCAGCCGCGCGACGATCTGGAGCTGGCTCGCGAGATTATTGCCGGTGGGAAACAGCGGGAAGTTCGCGACCGGCGCGCTCGCGAGCGCGGCGTTGACCTGCGCATAGGTATCGAGCGCGCGCTTGCTGACGGTCGCATGCTCATTGGCAAACATATTGGCGTTGGTGCCGGTCATCAGCGTGCGCAGCGTGCTGGCGGCAGCGGTTGAGCCGAACAGCGTCGAGCCGTTGTTGAGCAGCGCAATCGGTCCGGTCGTGCCCACTGAATAGGGAATCGCGGTGCGCCCGCTCAGGAACACCGCATTGCCGGTCGCGTTGATGCAGGTGAGTGTCGCGGTGCCGTTGCCGCTTTGCAGCAGATCGCCCATGCGCCCGCCCCAGCCCGAGGTCGCGCCTTCGGGATTGCTCGCCTGCCAATAGCTTTGCTGGTCGTTGTGGCTGAATAGCTTGGGCGGCAGGCGCACCGAATTGGCGGTGTATTGCGCTTTGGTCGTCGGCTGGACGAGCGTGCCGACGTTGAGCACGACCGCCATCCTGCCGGCATCGAAGATCGGTACCAGCGGCGCCATCGTCGGCGACAGCGCATATTGCCGCCCCCCGGCGAGCGCGGTGCTCGGGTTGAGCAGCGTCGCGGCGAGCGTATCGCGGCCGTGCGCGAGATTCTGCCGCGCGGCGGCGTAAAGATTATAGCTCGCCTGGTCATAGGGCGGCAGCGTGTTGGCATAGTCATTGCCGCCGAACAGGAACACGCACACCAGCGCCTTGTAATCGCTGGCGGTCGCCGCTGCCGCTTCGCCGATCGCGGCGAGATTGGTGACGAAGGGGGCGGCGCCCCCCGCGATGCCGAGCGCGGCGCTGCGCTTCAGGAACGCCCGACGCGATTGATCCGATGTGAACATGGCTCGTCCTTCTCGTCAGCGCTGGGTGATATATTCGGGCGATGCCATCGCCAGCAGGATCGCGGTATAGACGCGGTTGGTCTGCCCCGCCGTCGTCGTCGCCGCGATGCTGTCGACCGCCGCCCGGATTGCCGCGACATTTGCTGCGCCAATCTGCCCGGCGGCGAGCAGCAGATTGACCTCGTCAACCAGCGCGGCGCTGTCGCCCGCCAACGCGATCAGCGCGGCATAATTGCCGCGCACGTCGTTGCCGGTACCCGCGCCGTTCTGGATCACGGTCTGCATGTAATTGATATAGGCGACGACCGAGAGTTCGTTGGTGATCTGAAACTCGGGCCCAACCAGCGATGCATTGGAGATCGCGGTGTTGGGCGGGGTGTAGCCGGGTCGGAAGAAGTTGAAGACCGAGGCCGAGCGCCCAAGCGACTGGGCGAGCCGCGTGGTCGAACTGGTCGTGTCGCCGATCGGCCACAGCCCGCCGGTCGAGGTCGCGCCAAAGGCGCGGGCCCAATTGGCGAAGCGGATGACGGGCTCGCGCAGCTTGCCGCCCGTGGTGCTGCTGGTGCCGGTGTCGGCGCGCGCTTCGCTGTCGAGCAGGATCGCGCGCACCACCGCGCGCAGATCGCCGCGCGTACCCGATCCATTGTCGGCGAACACGGCGGCGACGCGGCCGACATAGGCGGGCGTGGGGTTGCTCGTCACCAGCCGCTGGATTAGCTGTTTCGACACGAACGGCGGGACATTGGGGTGGGCAAAGATCGCGTCGAGCGCGAGGCGTACCGCCGCGACGCCTTCGGTCCCGGCGGGAACAGTCGCGCCGAGGAAAGTCGAAGCGCCGGTCTCGTGCGTTCCGGCATTGACGATCAGCGAGCGGCGATAACGGTCGGGGGTCGTATTGTCGTTTGAATCGAGCGTCAGCCCGGTAAAGACGCGGGCAAGCTGCGACACATCGGCAGGGGTATAGGTTTCGATCGGCTGCCCGCCTGACAATTGTAGCGTGCCGTCCATGTTGAGCCGGTTGAGCCCGATGGTGAACAACTGCATCAATTCACGTGAGTAATTCTCGTCTGGGACCGATCCGGTCGCCGCATTGGCGCGGCGGTTGTTCAGGAAAGTCAGGAACGATGCCATCGCCGCGTTGAAGGTGATCCGCTCCATCAACGTGCGGAAATTGCCAAGCGCATTGTCGAGCAGCACATCGAGCCAGGCGGCGGCGGCGAATTGCCGCCATTGCAGGTTGATCCCGTCGATGCCGATCACCATGATTTCGGACAGCGCCATGCCGACCCGCTGGCGCAATTGGCCGGGTTCGGTGATGATCTGCCGCCAGACCGTATTGTCGAAGCCGGTGGTGTTGTTGATGTTCGCCGCGACATTATAGCCGTTGCTGACCAGCCAGTCCCAATGCGCGGTGCGCGGGCGCGCGACCTGATCGGTGATCCACCCGTCGAAGCCGAGTGACTGGACTTGCGCGATATCGGCCTTGGTCGCGCCAAAGGTCGCTTGCTGGAGGAAGCGGCTTGCCTGGGCGGCACCGATCGGTGCCGGGGTCGGCGTAGGGGTGGGCGTCGGCGAGGGGGCCGGGGCTACCGAAATCGGCGACGATCCGCCACCGCCGCTGCTGCATGCCGCGAGCGCGGTGGTGGCGGCGAGCGCGAGTGGCGCCGCGCTTTGGGCGAGTCGCGATCGCGCCGGATCAAGCGGCGTCGGATCGTCGGCAATTTCGATCGGTACTTCAAGCGCGTCGACGAGTTCGGCCATGGATACCCCTTCCACTCGAGCGCCACCCCTATGTTGGGAGGTCGCAATCTCATTAGGAACCAAAAAATGAACGTTTCGACCAGCAAATATTGGTAACAAAGTGTAAGCCGTTCACGGCGTGAGACGAACCCCCAGCCACAGCGTGCGCGGCGTGCCGAGATCGATCGACCCGGCGGCATTGCGCGTGACGATCCGGGTGTCGGTCAAATTTTCGGCGCGCAGGCTGATCGTGACGTGGCGCGTGATTGGCAGCCGCGCGGTGGCGTCGAGTGAGGTCGCGGGCGGCAGTCGGTCGGTTTGGAGGTCATCTTCAAATTGCGCGCCGACGTGGCGCAGCGTGGCCGACAGCGCAGGGCCGTGGCGCGGCGCCCAGGCGAGCGTGGCGCTCGCGCTGTGCTGGGGGGCTTGGGCGGGGCGCAGGCGGTCAAGCGGACCGGGCTGGGAGACGCGACTGTCGCTATAGGCATAGCTGGCGCTGAGCGACCACGGGCCGCGCCGTGCGCTGGCGGTGACTTCGACGCCTCGCGCGATGATCGCGCGCAGATTCTGACGCTGGCGCAGATTGGGGGCAAGCGTGACATTGCCGATCGCGCCCTCCAGCCGGTTGTGGAAGGCAGTGACGCCAACCGCGATGCCGCGCGCGGGGCTGAGGTCGATCCCGATTTCGCCGCCCCGCAATCGCTCAGGCGCGAGATTTTCATTGGCTTGCGTGGTGACCGGAAAAACGACGAAGGGTCGGTAGAGTTCGTTGAGCGTCGGCACGCGAAAGCCGGTATAGCCTGCCGCGCGCAGTGCGACGCTGGGGGCGGCGCGCCACAAAAGTCCGGCGCGACCCGTGATCTCGGTGCCGCTGCGATCGGCGTAGCGGCGGTCGGCGCCCACTGCCCCCGACGCGGCCAGCTCGCGAAAGAAGCCGCTCGCGATCGTCCAGCGGTCGACCCGCACGCCGCCGGTGAGCACGACGGGACCGAGCGTCCAATCGTCCTCGGCATAAGCGCCCGCCGTCGTGATCTGCCCGCCCGCGCTGCGACGCGCGGTGACGAGGCCTGTTACCCCGCTATAAGCATCTTCGAACAGCCTGCCGTCGGCGACGCGCACGTCAGCGCCCAGCCGCAGCACATGGTCGCCGCCGACCGGCGGGCGCAGCTCGATCTTGCCGCCATAGCCCGTCGCGGGCGTATGGCGCTGGTCGAGCGTCAGGCGGAAGCTGGTCGCGCTCACGACCTTGTTGCCGAAATCGCGCGCCTGCAGATAAGCCAGCGCTTCGACCTGCCAGCGCCCGCGATGGATCAGCCGCACGCTCGCGTCCTGCCCCTCGGCGAAGCTGTCGGCGCCGGTGAAGCGCAGCGTGCGGTCGTCGCGGTAGAAGTTCAGCCGCGCCTGGACTTCGCTGTCCTTGCCGACGGGCAGCACGGCGCGCAGCCCCGCCGACCAGTCGGCAAAACGCGCGCGGGAGCTGGCAGGGACGCGCTGCTCGAGCGGGGTGGTGAAGAAGCCGTCGCTGCGTTCCCAGCGCCCGCCCAGCGCGACATAGCCGCTGCCCAGCCGGGGCGCGGCGCTGCCCTCGATCCGCACAGAGTTGAAGCTGCCATAGTCGGCGCTTGCGGCCAGCGACGCCAAGTCGCTGCGTCCGGCGCTTTCAAGCTCGATCGTGCCCGCCACCGCGCCCGCTCCGAACGCGCCCGCGCCGCCGCCGCGCGTGACGCGGATCGCGCCAAGCTGGCTCGGCACCAGCGCGTTGAACGGGATATGGCCGAAGAACGGATCGGCAATCGGCACGCCGTCGAGCAGCACCAGCGCGCGGCTGCTGGCATTGCCGCCGAGCGCGCGCAAGGTCACCCCTTGCGCCGACGGATTGGCCGATCGGCTGTCGCTGCGGCGGAATTGCTGGAAACCCGCGACGTCGAGCAGCACATCCTCGACCCGGCCCGACGCGTCCGAGGTCAGCCGGTCGCGATCAATTACCACCGATCCATAGGCGGGCGTGCCGGGTGGCGCTTTCAGCGGGGTGCCAAGCACCACGACTTCGGGGACTTCCTGCGCGAACGCCGGGGCAGGGAGCAACAACAGGAGGCAAGCGGCACGCATCGTCCGCGCTATCGACGTTCCGGGCGCCGCCCGCAACGGTTGCGCTCGCGCGGGGCCGCGCGGCGTGTTATCATTGGGCATCACTCAGCAAGGAGTCTCGCATGCCGCAAAGTCCCTGGTCGCACAGCCGCGCCACTGGTGTCGCCGACGATATCGATTTTGAGATCAAGGGTCAGGAACTGCAATTCGTCGAGATCGAACTCGATCCCGGCGAAAGCGCGGTTGCCGAGGCGGGCGCCTTTGTGTGGAAGGATGCCAGCATCGAAATGACGACGGTCTTCGGCGATGGATCGAGCGGCCAGTCAAGCGGTGGCGGGTTTATGGGGGCGCTGGTCGGCGCGGGCAAGCGGTTGCTGACGGGCGAAAGCCTGTTCACGACGGTGTTCACGCATCAGGGCAGCGGCAAGGCGCGCGTGGCCTTTGCCGCCCCCACGCCGGGCGCCATCCTGCCGCTCAAGCTGTCGGACTATGGCGGCACGCTGATCTGCCAGAAGGACGCCTTCCTCGCCGCCGCCAAGGGCGTGTCGATCGGCATCGCGTTCCAGCGCCGGGTGATGACCGGGCTGTTCGGCGGCGAAGGCTTTATCATGCAAAAGCTCGACGGCGACGGCTGGGTGTTCGTCCAGATGGGCGGCACCGTGACTGAGCGTACGCTCGGGCCGGGCGAAGTGCTGCACGTCGATACCGGTTGCTTGGCCGCCTATACCCCCAGCATCGACTTCGACCTCGAAATGGTGCGCGGCGTGAAGAGCGTGCTGTTCGGCGGCGAAGGGCTGTTCTTCGCGCGGCTGCGCGGGCCGGGCAAGGTATGGATCCAGTCGCTGCCCTTCTCGCGACTCGCGGGTCGGGTGATTGCGGTGGCGGGGCCGATGGGTGGCCAGAATCGTGGTGAGGGATCGGTGCTCGGCGGGCTTGGCCATTTCATCGGCGGCAACGAATGATGCTGAGGGGCGCGCCAACCAGCGCGCCCCGTGACGCCGCTCAGCTATCCCCGTCGCTGTGGCTTTCGCTGACGGTGCCCGCGCTCGCCTTGCCCGATGCCTGCCACCAATAGGGCGCGCGCTTGCGCGTGCCCGTTTCGACCTCGTCCATCGTCGCGGCATCATAGAGCCGCCCGCCGAGCATCACCTGAGCAATCTTGTCCGAATTGCGGATGTCGATTGTCGGATCGGCGTCGAGCACCACCAGATCGGCGAGCTTGCCAACTTCGAGCGAGCCCACGTCCTTGGCATAGCCGAGCGAGGTCGCGGGCATGATCGTCCCCGCCGCCAGCGCTTCGATATTGCTCCAGCCGCCGCGCGCGAAGCTCCACATCTCCCAGTGCGAACCGAGCCCCGATTGCTGGCCGTGCGCGCCGATCGACACCTGAATGCCCTTGTCGGCAAGCTTCTTGGCCTCGCGCGCGCTCAGGCCGTCGACATAATCCTCCTCGGGCGCGAGCACGCGGCGGACATTCTGCGCGGCGAGCAGGCCCGGCGGGACGTGCTTGGTGAGCAGCGGGTGCTTCCACACATCGGTGTGCGCGCGCCAGTAAGGATCGCCCGCCGGGCCGCCATAAGTGACGACGAGCGTGGGCGTGTAGTTGGTCTTGGTCTGGCTCCACAGGCTGACCAGATCGGCGTAGAAGACCGCTAGCGGCACATTATGCTCGACGGTCGAATTGCCGTCCTGGATCAGGCTCAAGTCCATATTGTAGAGCGAGCCGCCCTCGGGCACGACTTCCATGCCCTCGGCTTGCGCGGCCTTGACGACCATTTGGCGCTGTTCGCGGCGCGGCTGATTGTAATTCTTGATCGAATGCCCGCCCTGCGCCTTCAGCCGCCGGACATGCGCGAGCGCATCTTCGTAACTGTTGATCTCGGCGTACACGTCGGGCTGCTTGGCGCCATAGACGATCTCGCCGGTTGAAAAGGTGCGCGGGGCGAGCAGCTTGCCCGCCTGCTGCATCTCGCCAGCGACGAAAATCTGCGCAGGTCGCGCCGACGGATCATGGATTGTCGTCGTCCCGAACGCGAGATTGGCGATCGCCGACCAGTTTTGCTGCGGGATCAGATCGTCTTCGGCTTGCGGCCCATGCGCGTGCGCATCGACGAGACCGGGGATGATCGTCTTGCCGGTGACGTCGATCGTCTTTGCGCCCGCCGGGATCGTCACCGACCCGCGCTTGCCGATGGCGACGATGCGGTCGCCGGTGATGACGATGACGCCGTCATCGATGATGCCGCCCGCCCTGTCAGCCATCGTGACGATCCGCGCGCCGGTGAGCGCGACGGTGCCGGTTGGTTTGGCGGCGGTGACGTCCATCGACAGCGAAACGCCGGTCTTGGGCGGATCGAACTTCGCGGCCTCGCCGCTCGCGGGGGCAGTGGCGAACAGCGCATTGGTCTGCGCGGTATAGACGATCGGCCCCAGGCTCCAGTGCACCTGCGCGCCGCCGTTCGACCAATGGATGAAGTCCGCGCCTTCGCCGCTGACGCGCGTGACCGGCAGCGGGCCGCCCTTGGCATCGGTCGACACGTCCTGCGTGCCGGGCAGCAGCGGCATGACGAAGGCTTCATAATTCTGCCGGAACGCGAAATACTGGCCGTCGGGCGCGACCCGGTAATCATTGACCAGATCGCCCGTCGCATGAACCCGCTTGGCTTGGCCATTCAGGTCGGTCGAGAAGAGCTGGCGTTTGCCCTTGTCGCTGCCGATGATGAAGACGCGGTCGTTCGACGCGCCGAACTGCGGATCGGCACCGTCGTTGACGATGCGCGTCGCAGTGCCGCCGGTTGCGGCGATGCGATAGACGCCGGGGTTCTCGCTCCATTGGTCCGAGGTCAGCCCGCCGCCCTGGCCGCTTTCGAACACGATCGTCTTGCCGTCGGGCGAGAATTTGGGACGGGCGTAATGGCCGGGGTGCGCGGTCACGTCGCGCGCGGCACCGCCGGTTGCCGCCACGGTGCGGATCGCGGCGAGTTTGGCGTCGGTCCAGCCGACAAAGACGATCGACTTGCCGTCGCGCGACCAGCTTGGCCACAATTCGAAACCCTCGCTGGCATCATTCGTCAGCCGCTTGGCCGCCCCGCCCGCCATTGGCTTGACCCAGAGCTTGCCGAGCGTTTCGAACACCACCGACTTGCCGTCGGGTGAGACTTCGGCCCAACGCGGCATCTTGGTCGCAAAGCTCGCGGGTGCGACCTCGACGGTGGGATGCGTCGCGTCGATCACCACGCGCGTGTCCGCGACGTGGAAGGGGATTTCCGCCGCGCCCGCGCCGTCCGCGCCAACGCGGCGGATCTTGCCGCCAGCCCAGAACACGATCGACTTGCTGTCGGGCGTCCACGCCATGTTCGGATAGACGCCGGTCACCGCCCAGGTTTCCTGCACGTCCTGATCGAGCGCGTCATAGATTTTGCGCTCCTCGCCCGAGACGAGGTCCTTGACGTAGAGCTTCGACTTGGTCCGCTCGCGCCGCACGAACGCGATCAGCTTGCCGTCGGGCGAGGGGGCGGGGCGCACCGATCCGCCGACGCCTGACACTGCGGTCGATGTCTCGCCCGTTTCCAGATCATAGCGGTCGATATGGAACAGGTCGGTGTTCGAATTCTGAGCGTATTCGAAGATCGGACCCGGCGTGACGTTGCGGGTGAAATAAAGGCCCTTGCCGTCGGGCGCGAAGATTGGCTCGCCCAGTTCCTTTTGCAGCACTTCGCTGGCGCGCTTGACGAGCGGCACGCCGCCGCCGCCCGAGACGTGGTAGAGCCACACCTCACCAGTGCCGAGCGAGCGCTGCGTCGTGAAATGCTTCTTGGCGATGATGAAGCGCCCCTCGGGGCTCCAGCTCGGCTGGTTGAGCAGGCGGAAATCTTCCTTCGACAATTGCCGTTTGTCGGTGCCGTCGAGGTCCATGATCCAGATATTGTCGCCGCCGCCGCGATCCGACGTGAAAGCGATCCGCTTGCCATCGGGCGAGAAACGTGGCTGCTGTTCATAGGCCAGCCCCTCGGCGATCCGCCTGGGTGTGCCGCCGGTGATCGGCATTGTATAAACGTCGCCGAGCAGATCGAAGGCGATGGTCTTGCCGTCGGGCGACACATCGACGTTCATCCAGCTGCCTTCGGTCACGTCGATCGGTACTTGCCGCGTCGTCATGCCGGGCGGGGCATTGACGTCCCATTTGGGCGGCTTGGGCTTGTCAGGGGTCGCGGGCGCGGTCTGGGCAAAAGAAGAAGTTGACGCCAGCAAAGCTGTGCCTAGCGCGATCACCCGCAGTTTCATGAAACATCCCCGTTTTCGTGTTGTTGCCGCATGGTCTAACGGCAAAATCGCGCGCGCCAAGGGGGCGTGTCAGCCCCGAAAGCGCGCGGGCGCGGGGATGGACACACTCGGCGTTGACCGATATCGCCGACGATTAAATTCCTTCAGTTGGAGAACGCAGTTGACGTCGCTTTTGGTGCGGGGCGGGGGCGCTTTGAACGGCCATATCAAGCCGTCTGCCAACAAAAATGCGGTATTGCCGATCCTGTGCGCGAGCTTGCTGACCGAAGCGCCGGTGACGTTGCGCAATGTCCCCGACATCACCGATGTCCGCCGTCTGGTCGAAATCTTCCGCGATCTCGGCTCCAACGTCGACTGGGACACCGAAACGCAGGTGATGCGGCTCGAACATCGCAACCTCCATGCGGGCGTCACCGCGCGCTCGCCTGAGGCGATGCGCGCGGCCGTGCTGCTGGTGCCGGGGTTCCTCTACCGGCTTGGCACGGCGGCGCTGCAGGGCGCGACCAAGGGTTGCACGCTCGGCGCGCGCGAGCTTGATCCGCATATCGAAGTGTTCCGCGCCTTCGGCACGTTGGTCGATGACCATGACCCCGCCGTGATCGCGCTGGCCGCGCCCAAGCGCTTTCCGGCGGCCGATATGTGGCTCGAATATGCGTCGGTGACGACCAGCGAAAATTTCGTCCTCTGCGCGGTCGTCGCCAATGGCGTCTCGCACATCACCAATGCCGCGTGCGAGCCGCATGTGCAGGAGCTGTGCAACTTCCTGACCCAGATGGGCGCCAAGATCACTGGCGCAGGCACGTCGAGCCTGACGATCGAAGGCGTTCATGAACTGAGCGGGATCGATTATACTTTCTGGGAAGATTTCCACGAAATCGCGACTTTCCTCGCGCTCGGCGCCGTGTCCGGCGGGGCAATTTCGGTGCGCAACCAGCATCCCGAATTCTTTCCGCTGATTGATCGCACCTTCGCCAAATTCGGCGTCGAGATCGAGCATGCGAACGGCTTGTCGAGCATCGCGGGTGGCCAGAATCTGAAAGTCCGCAAGCCCTTCACCGACACGCTGATCATGAAGGTGGAGGCCGCGCCCTGGCCCTATGTTCCCGCCGATCTGCTGCCGATCTTCATCGCGCTCGGCGTGCGCGCCGAGGGGCAGACGATGTTCTGGAACAAGGTGTATGAAGGCGCGCTCGGCTGGCACACCGAACTCGCGCTGTTCGGTGCGCATACGCTAATGTGCGATCCCCACCGGCTGATTACCTTTGGCGGCAAGGAGTTGCGGCCCGGCACAGTCACGTCGCCCTATATCATCCGCGTCGCCATCGCGCTGCTGATGATCGCGACGAGCATCGAGGGTGAGTCGGTGATCCTCGACGCCGATCCGATCCGCCGTGCGCATCCGGACTTCGTCGGTAATCTCGTCAGCCTCGGCGCGCAGGTGCAGTGGGAAGCCTGAGCATGCGAAGCGCCGATGTGGTGATCGTCGGCGCGGGGCATGGCGGCGCGCAGGCGGCGATTGCGCTGCGTCAGGGCGGGTTTGCGGGATCAATGCTCGTCATCGGCGACGAGCCCGAGCTGCCCTATGAGCGCCCGCCGCTGTCGAAAGACTATCTGGCGGGTGAGAAGAGCTTTGACCGGCTGCTGATCCGCAAGCCCGACTTCTGGGCCGAGCGGTCGGTGGAGTTTCTGCTGAGCACGCGTGTCGAGGCGGTCGATCCGGCGGCGCACCTGTTGACCTGCGCGAGCGGTGCCGAGGTCGGATATGGCCAGCTTATCTGGGCTACCGGCGGCGCACCGCGTCGGCTGTCGTGTGAGGGTGCTGGCGCGCACGGCGTCCACCATATCCGCACCCGCGCCGACATCGACGGACTGCTGGCCGAGCTGGCGGGCGTCGCGACGGTCGCGATTGTGGGTGGTGGCTATATCGGGCTTGAGGCGGCGGCGGTGCTGACCAAGCTCGGCAAGCGCGTCGTGCTGTTTGAAGCCGCCGACCGCGTGCTCGCGCGCGTCGCGGGTCCCGAACTATCGGCCTTCTTCGAGGATGAGCATCGCGCGCATGGCGTCGAGCTCCACCTATTGGCATCGGTGGCGGCAATTGAAACTGAGGACGGTCGGGCCACAGGGGTTCGGCTCGCCGATGGGATCGTGATCGATGCGGGGCTGGTGATCGTCGGCATCGGCATCATCCCCGCCGTCGCGCCACTGCTGGCGGCTGGCGCCGACGGTGGCAATGGCGTGCGGGTCGACGATCACTGTCGCACCAGCCTGCCTGATATCCTCGCGATCGGCGACTGCGCGCTGCACGCGAACCGCTTTGCTGGAGGCGCGGCGATCCGGCTCGAATCGGTGCAAAATGCCAATGATCAAGCGACGGTCGCCGCGCGAACGATCCTTGGCGTGCCGACGGGTTACGACGCGGTGCCGTGGTTCTGGTCGAACCAATATGATCTGAAGCTCCAGACCGTCGGTCTGTCGATCGGCTATGATGCGACGGTGCTGCGCGGCGATCCGACAGCGCGCAGCTTTTCGGTGATTTACTTGAAGCACGGCGCGGTGATTGCGCTCGATTGCGTCAATGCGGTCAAGGATTATGTCGCGGGCCGCGCGCTGGTGGCGGGGGCGGTGCGCGCCGATCGCGCGGTGCTGGCGGACCCGACGATCCCGCTCAAGACGCTGGCGTCCTAAGTTTCCGCGTTGGTGTAGGGCGGCGCCGGAATCGTCGTCAGCGCATTGGTCAGCGCATTCCCCCAGCGCTGCGACAGATCGGCGAAATAGGGGTCGTCGACTTCGACTCGCTGAACCGTGGTGGTCATTCCGGCACCGGCGGGTGCCAGCGCCAGATCGATCGGCAGTCCGACCGCCAGATTCGACCGGATCGTCGAATCGAACGAAATGAGCGCAACCTTGACGGCCTCGCTGAGCGGCAGGTCGTAGTGCAAGGCGCGATCGAGGATCGGTTTGCCATATTTGTTTTCGCCGATTTGCAGGAACGGCGTGTCGGGCTGGCATTCGATGACATTGCCCGCCGCATAGACAAGGAACAACCGCGTCGGCTCGCCGCGCACCGACCCGCCGACCAGGAAGGTGGTGTTGAAGTTGATGTCGCCCTGCTGAAGGCTGACCAATGCATCGCGCGACGCGCGGATCGCGCGGCCGGCCGCCAGCGCGGCGGCGAAGATGTCGGGCACCGACTCGATCGTCTCGAGAACATTGGTTTCGGGATTGAGAATGCCGTGCGTCAGTCGTTGGAGCGCGGCCTGTGTGGTCGACAGGCTGCCCGCTGAGGCAATCGCGATCAGCCGTTCGCCGTCGTTCCCGTACAGCCGCAGCTTGCGATAGGTCGATATGTTGTCGACGCCCGCGTTGGTGCGCGTATCGGCCAACATCGCGAGTCCCTCGCGCACCAAGATGCCGACACAATAAGTCATTCGCCCGCCTGTTCCCCAGTTCTCAGCTCTGCGACTGGCGCTGCGCGGCTTCGGCGTCGACCGTGACGCTCAGTTGTTCCCCGCCGCCGCCGCGCCGCGCGCCGCGAATGGGCGCCGCGTCAAGGTAATCGAGTCCGACCGCGACGCGCAAATAGGAATTGGTCGCGCAAATGCCGTTGGTCGGATCAAAGGCGATCCAGCCGATGTCGGGCACCAGCGCTTCGGCCCAGGCATGCGCGGCTTCCTGCTGCACCGTGCGCGCAAGATGCCCCGACACATAGCGGGCGGGCACCCCCAAATGGCGCGCGGCGGCGATGAAGATATGCGCGAAATCCTGGCAGACGCCGTGCCCCGAAGCGAGCGCGCTGGCGGCGGTGGTTTTCGCGTCGGTCGCGCCGACTTCGAAGCGCATATCGGCATAGAGCGCGTCGCACAGCCCGTGCAGCGCGGCGAGCTTGGTCGCATTGGCGAACCGCCCTGCCAGCGCAGCAATCACGGGATCGGGGGCGGTTAGCGGCGTTGATCGCAGGAAAATCGACGGGGGCAACGGCTCGGGCGCGTGCACCAGACCGGCGGTGTCGGTCATCTCGGCCTCGCCGGTCACGCCGATCGTCACTTCGGACACGGGTCGGTCGGCGTAAAACATCGTCACGCGGTTGCCGAACGCATCGATGCTATCGCGAAAACAGCCGTCGACATCGGCATCGATCCGCCAGGTGCGGATATGCTGCCCCTCGTGATCGTTCGGCGTCAGCCGCAGCGCCTGGATCACGTCGGTGGCGGCCCCGTCATAGCGATAGCGGGTGCGGTGGTTGATCGTCAGGTGCATCAGAAGAGATATTGCTCGCTGATCAGAATCCCCAGCCGGTTGTTGTCGGCAAGGAAATCCTGAATCGCTTCGTGCAGGCCGTTGGCGAAGATCGTGTCGATCCGCGCGTTGCCGAGCTTGGCAGAGAGCGCGGTCGCCTGGCGGTGGGCGGGGCCGCGCCGCCCGCTGGCCGCACCGAGCAGGTCGAGATAGCGCACCATATCGCCCGCGCATGCCGCCAGCGAGCGCGGCATCCGCCGGTTGAGAATCAGCAGATCGGCGACCAGCCACGGCTTGACGCTGTCGCGATAGACATGGCGATAGGCGGTCAGCGCCGACACGGTGCGCAGGATCGTCGTCCACTGGAAATAATCGAGACTGCCGCCGACCGGCTCGTCACGCGGGAGCAGCAGATGGTATTTCACGTCGAGCAGCCGCGCGGTGTTGTCGGCCCGCTCGATCGTCGCGCCCATGCGGATGAACCAATAGGCATCGTCGCGCAGCATTGTGCGATGCGTCGCGCCGTCGAACGACAGCGCCGCCGACTGGACCGATTCGAGCAGCCGGTTGAGCGTCGGGCGGCTGTCGAGTTGGACGCCGAAGCGCTGCATGTCGAGCCACGCCGCGTTGATCGCTTCCCACCCTTCCGCCGTCAGCGCGGTGCGGACGGCGCGGGCGTTGGTGCGTGCGCGCTCGATACAGCTGCGCATCGAAGAGGGATTGCCCGGGTCGAGCGACAGGAATTGCACCGCCGCGCGCTCGCTGAGCGTCGGGTGGATCGCTTCGAACGATTTGCGCGCCCCGGCGGCGGCCAGCGCCCCGGTCCACGCCGCGACATCACCGCCATAGCTGGAGGGCAGCGCCGCGAGCCGGATCGTCGCGTCGATCAACCGCGACACGAAATCGGCGCGCTCGATATAGCGGCCCGTCCAGAAGAGGGCAGAGGCGGTGCGGGAGAGCATCTAGCGGTGCTCCCCGTGAAAGTCAGTTTCCAACCTCGCCCGCTCGGGCTGAGCTTGTCGAAGCCCCGTCCTTTCTTGCAACCGTTCAAAAGAAGAACGGCACTTCGACAAGCTCAGTGCGAATGGGGAGAGGGCGCGCCCCTCAAGGTAGCAGGTAGCCCTAATCATCGAGCACCCACGTATCCTTGGTCCCGCCGCCCTGGCTCGAATTGACCACCAGCGACCCTTCCTTCAGCGCGACACGCGTCAGCCCGCCGGGGACGATCTTCGAGCCATGCGCGCCGGTCAGCACGAACGGGCGCAGGTCGACATGGCGCGGGACGATCCCGCTATGGCCAAGCGTCGGGCAGGTCGACAGCGCGAGCGTTGGCTGAGCGATGAATTTTTCAGGGTTCGCGATCAACTTGGCGCGAAACGCCTCGATCTCGCCCGATGACGCATGCGGGCCGACCAGCATGCCATAGCCACCCGATCCATCGACCTCCTTCACCACCAGCTCGTCGAGATGGCCAATGACATAGGAGAGCGAATCGGGCTCGCGGCAGCGCCATGTCGGCACATTCTCCAGCAGCGCGTCCTGGCCGGTGTAGAAGCGCACGATCTCGGGCATGTAGCTGTAGATTGCCTTGTCGTCGGCGATGCCGGTGCCGATTGCATTGGCGATCGTCAGATTGCCAGCGGCATGCGCAGCGACAATGCCGGGCACGCCGAGCATCGAATCGGCGCGAAACGCGAGCGGGTCGAGATAGTCATCGTCGACGCGGCGATAGATGACGTCTATCCGCTTCGGCCCTTCGGTGGTGCGCATGTAGAGGATGTTGTCGCGCACCGTCAGGTCGCTGCCCTCGACCAGTTCGACCCCGAGCTTGTCGGCGAGGAAGCTGTG
>NZ_JAIEPC010000099.1 GCF_019749955.1 Sphingomonas sp. | reverse complement strand
ATCCGCGCGAGCTTCGCGACAGCGTCGATGCGCTGCGCAACCTCCGCTTCCTGACCCCCGGCGGCCAGCAGGTGACGCTGGGAACGGTCGCCGCGATCACGACCAGCGAAGGCCCGCCGATGTTACGCAGCGAGAATGGGCGACCGGTGACGTGGATCTATGTCGATGCGCGCGGCCGCGACCTGACCTCGATCGTCGCCGATCTTCAGCGGGTGATCGCCCGCGACGTCAAGCTGCCGCCGGGGATCAGCGTGAGTTTTACCGGGCAGTTCGAATATCTCGCGCGCGCCCGTGAGCGGCTGACGATAGTTATACCCGCGACGCTGCTGATCATCTTCGTCCTGCTCTACGTGACGTTCGGCCGGTTCGACGAAGCGTTGCTGGTGATGGCGACGTTGCCGTTCGCGCTGACCGGCGGGTTCTGGCTGCTCTGGCTGCTCGGCTATAACCAGTCGGTCGCAACCGCCGTCGGGTTTATCGCGCTGGCGGGAGTCGCGGCGGAATTTGGGGTCGTGATGCTCATTTATCTGAAGCATGCGCTTGCCGATCGCGGCAGCGATCCCGCCCCCGCCGAGGTCGAGGCGGCGGTGCGCGAGGGCGCACTGCTACGCGTGCGGCCCAAGGCGATGACGGTCGCCGTCATCCTCGCTGGCCTTTTTCCCGTCCTGATCGGCACGGGCACCGGCTCTGAAGTGACCAGCCGGATCGCCGCACCGATGATCGGCGGCATGCTCACAGCCCCGCTCCTGTCGATGCTCGTCATCCCCGCAGGCTATCTGCTGATGCGCCGTCGTCGTGGAAAAACCGCCAACACCAACCAAGGAACTTTGTCATGAAGACCGTTGCCATTCTCGCCGCCGCCTTGCTGGTTACGGCCTGCGGCAATCCTGCCCCCACCCCCAAGACGACCGCCAACGATTCGTTGGCCGCGCTGGCGTTGGCGGAACCGAAATCCGCAACCGGGGAGGGATCGATCACCGCGATCGATGCTGACACCGGCAAGATCACGCTTGCACACGGTCCCGTCGCCGAACTAAGCTGGCCTGCCATGACGATGGGCTTCGCGGCAAAGAGCGGTCAGACGGGCGGCCTTAAGGTCGGCGACAAGGTTCGTTTCGCATTTCGCTGGGACGGCAGGACGGCCGAGATCGAGTCGATCGATAAAATCTAGCGATATTACTGCGCGCATCTTTGGGCGGTCCCAATTGTGAAAGAACCTTTAGGCTGCCCAGCGGCCCCTGAAGTCACGCACTAATCAGCTGTCGCGTGATCTCAACTCAATCGCCGAGCCGGAACTTGACCCCGGCATTCGCGACAAATCCTTCGAGCGGCGCCCATACGTCGATCGTGCGGCGTCCGTCGATCGCGGGCGTTGAGCGGACGAGCGGGGAGTAGCGCGTCTGGCGTGCATCGAGGATGTTCTCGAGGTTGATGAACACGCTGGCTGGACCGAACTTCAGTTCACCTGACAAACCAAGCTGGACAAAGGGGCGGCTGGCGGTGCTGAACGGGTCGCCGTCAAGTCGCTGGCTACCGGTATAGAACGCTTCGATCCCGATCCGGCCTTTGCCCTCAACCTCCCAGATCGCAACCGCGCCGAACGTGTTGCGCGGCGTGCGCGCGACGCTTTGGCGTCCGCGCGATGGCGCGGCCTCAGTAGCATCGACGAGGACATAGCTCGCACTCAGCACCAGCTTGCGCCAGCGGTGCCGAACGAGCAGCTCCAATCCGCGCGTGCGAACCTGTCCGGGGTTGTTGACGAGGCGTACGCCCGTGCCGCCCACCGACGGCACCAGCGTGGCCGCATTTTCGACGCGCGATGCGAAGACCGAAGCGTTGACCTCGGTGCGCCCGAAGCTGCGGCCGACATCGATCGAGGCGGAATCGGCAATCTCGGCTTTAAGTCCGGACAGTGGCTCGAGCCGGGCCAGGCCCGCCGACTCGATTTCCTCTACGAACGGCGTCGGCGCGAAGAACCCGCGCCCGACCGATCCGCGCATCGTCCAGCCCTCGGGCTTGTAGAGCACCGACAGCCGAGGACTGAGGAAGGTGCCGTAACGGTTGTGAAAATCGACGCGCGCGCTGCCCGCGATCGTCACCGTCTCGCCGATATTCTGATCGACTTGCGCGAACACACCCGGCACGGTGTAGCGATAGTCGAACGCTGCGAATTGGGGCGAGCGGAACTGGTCCGACTGGATCGCCGCGCCCACCGCCCAGCTCGTGCCTTCCTCACCGCCTGCGAGGGATGCCTCACCAAACAGCGTTGACCGACGCTCGTCCTGTAGCGTCGCGCCATAGGTGCGCCGCGCAGCCTGGTTCGTCGCCGAGGCCCGCAGGTGCAACCGGCCGATCCCGTGGATTGGCCATTCACCGACCAGCCCGGCATCGAACTGCTCGGTCGTTTGTGTCTCGCGGTAAGGTCTTCCATCGGAAAGAACCGCGCTGCCGATCGTACCGCCGACGCGGTCTTCGGCCAGATAGCCAGCGGTCAGCAAAGCCTTCGCCCCGTCGTCGCCCGTCCAGAACAGGCGCGGGCGCAGCGTCGCGCGGCGGTAGCTGGCGATGTCGGCGTAGCCATCGCCGTCACGGTCCTGCGCGGTTTGGCGGTTGAGGCCACCGGTCAGCGATCCGCCCCATGCTCCGCCGAGCGGCGCGGCCGCGTAGGCGGCCAGATCCTGCCCGTCACGGTGCGTGGTGTTTAAAAGAATGGTGGCATTAAAATCATCCTTCGGGCGGCGCGAGACGAGATTGATGACGCCGCCGAGCGCAGACGCACCGTAAAGCGCCGAGGCCGAGCCCTTGATCACTTCGACGCGTGCGAGATCGGTCGGCGGTATCTGTAGGAGGCCGAGCGAAGGGGCTTGACCGCCATAGAGCGGCAAACCGTCGGCGAGGATCTGCGTATAGCGCCCGTCGAGCCCGCGCACGCGGATGTTGGCTGCCCCGAGCCCTGGCGAGGTGATCTGCACCTGCAGGCCGTTTGTCTCCGCCACGACCATAGCGATGTTGCCCGGCACCATCGTGATCTTTTCGGCAAGCTCTTCGGCGTCGATCACCTCGACGCGGATTGGCTCGTCGCCGACACGCTTGCCTGAGCGTGTCGCCTGCACGACGATGTCTACGCTCTCTGCCGCCTCGCGTTCTTGCTCTTCGCGCTGTGCGTCCTGAGCGAGGGCCGGACTGGCGGCGGCGAAAGCCGTGGCGAGCATGGCTGCGGTGATCGGCAATCGTAATGGACGCTTAATCATAATGGCGTCCCGATATGCGGTCGATTGCTTTTTGTCCTGTTCAAAACTGCTGCGTGTCTGGCCGCACGACCGACAGCCCAACGAGGGCGGCGAACGCGAAGGCCACGCCTGTCAGAAATGTCGCGCTCGGCCCGATCGCATCCCATGCTACCCCCGCGATCACGCTCGCGACAAGAAGCGACAGGCCCGTGACAAGATTGAACACGCCGTACGCCGATCCGCGCAGTTCGGGAGGCGAACGATCCGCGACGAGTTTGGCGAACAGCCCTTGCGTCACAGCCATGTGGACGCCCCACAGCGCGATGCCCATAAACGCGCCCGCCACCCCTTGCAGCAGCGCCAGCGCGAGATCGGCGGCGATCAGCGCCACGAGGCCGCCGATCAGCATGCTCTTGGCGCTCACCCGATCCGAGAGGCTTCCGAGCGGATAGGCCGCGAACATATATACCGCGTTCATCGCAACGAGCACGAGCGGGGTCAGCGCGAGCGGTAGCCCTTCAGCGTTGGCTTTAAGGATAAGAAACGCCTCGCTGAACCGCGCGAGCGTGAAGACCGCCCCGATGCCGACGAGCAGCCAGAAAGCGCGTGGGAGCCGCCGCAGATCGCCAATGCGAACCGGAACGCGCGCCTCGCTTTTTTCTGGGGGGTGCTCGGCGTCCTGGACGCCCACCAGCACGAGAAGCACCGCAATGCCCGCCGGAATGACCGCAATCCAAAACACCGCGCGCATGTCGTTGGCGAACGCTGCCATCGCCGCGATCGCGATCAGCGGCCCGAGGAAGGCCCCGACCGTATCGATCGACTGGCGCAGCCCGAACGCACGGCCACGTATCTCGGGCCGGGTGACGTCCGCGACCAGCGCGTCGCGCGGTGCGCCGCGCAGCCCCTTGCCGATTCGGTCGGCAAAGCGCGCGCCCATGATGATAGGCGCGGTGCCCGCAAGCGCGAAGACCGGTTTTGACAGCGCGCCAAGCCCATAGCCGATCAGGATCAGCGGCTTGCGTTTGCCCATCCGGTCCGAAAGATAGCCGGAGAATATTTTGGTGATCGACGCGGTCGCTTCGGCAACACCGTCAATCAGTCCGACCATCGCGACGCTGAGGCCCAGCGTCACTGTCAGGAACAGCGGCAGCAGCGCGTGGATGATCTCGGACGAGATATCCATGAACATGCTGACGAAGCCCAGCACCCAGACTGTACGCGGGATGCGGGGGCTCGGTTCATTCATCGACATTTTGCTAGCATAGCGCGCTGCAGACCAGCCGACGACCGGCCCTATGAGATTTTGCCCGCAGTCGGCCTATCGGAAGAATCCCTGCTTTGGAGAGGGCAGACCCGTTGAAGATGGCTCCATCCCGGGGGGCTTAGATAATGCCATGAGGCCCGACAACGAATGTCGGGTTACATTAAACATCGCTCCAAAGCGGTCGGTCCGCATTCCACCCGGTTGGCAAAGTGCATCGCGACCACTGACGCGAACGCCCTCTTGACCATCAGGTCAGCGAGGAGTGGCGGTTCGACCCCGGCCACCCGCAAAACGGTTGCTCTAGCTCGTTAGCCGTCAAGCCGGTTGCGAACTGCCTTGACCCGCCGGTGGGCGAACCGAATGGTGCGCTGGCACCAGTACTAACGCGACCCAACATATGCGAAAACAACCCGGCAACAACTCTCACCGCCGCGCCCCTCAGAGAGGAACGTGATCCGCACGAGGTTAGGAGGCACCATTGCAGATCACGGCAAGTCAGCTCTACGACCACGTTTCATGTCCGCATCGCGTCTCGCTCGACGCATTCGCCGATCCCGCGACCCGCGACGTGGTCAGCCCGTTCGTGCGGATGCTCTGGGAAAGAGGTTCGGCATTCGAGCGGAAGGTCGTTGACGCACTTCCTGCGGGCACCGCACTGATCGGCGACGGTGATGGCGACCGCATCGCCGCAACGCTCGCCGCGATGGATGCCGGTGCCCCGATCATCCAGGGGGGACGGATCGCGGCGGACGACCTGCTTGGCGATCCCGACCTGCTGATCCGCGTCGGCTCACGCTACATCCCCGCAGACATAAAGTCGGGGCGCGGCGAGGAGGGCGACGGAACGGACGGGACACCCAAGGCGCACTACGTCGTCCAAGTCGCGCTATACGTCGATGTGCTCGAGCGGCTCGGTCGCTCAGCCGGCCGATTCGCCGAAATCTGGGACGTGCGGGGCGAGCGCGTCCGCTACGAACTGACGGAAGCGCGGGCCGGCCGGACCGATGAGACATGGTGGCAGCTATATGAGGGCTGCCGTGACGCGGTGCGCGCGGCTCTCGCCAAACAGGTCGAAACCCGCGGCGCGCTCGCGGCCGCCTGCGGGCTCTGCCACTGGCACACCGTCTGCCGCGTCGAACTGGAGGCGGCGGGCGACCTCACGCTGATCCCCTCGCTCGGCCGCGCGCTCCGCGACCGAATGGCG
This sequence comes from Sphingomonas sp., assembly GCF_019749955.1. Lineage (GTDB taxonomy): Bacteria > Pseudomonadota > Alphaproteobacteria > Sphingomonadales > Sphingomonadaceae > Sphingomonas. The sequence continues at coordinate 15,965 of NZ_JAIEPC010000099.1, read as the reverse complement.
CCGACGATCGTCACGCTCGCGGAGTTCGCTGAGAGCGATCCGGAAGCGCTGGTGAGCGGCAAGAAGACCGTCTTCCCGGGGCTCGGACCCGACCGGCTGCGCCTCTTCCACGCGCGCGCCAAGCTGCTGACCCAGCCCGGCGCCACGGCCTTCCTCCGCGCGCCCGTCGAGCTACCCGTGCGCGCGGTCGAGCTGTTCTTCGACATCGAGGCCGACCCGATGCGCGACGTCGTCTACCTGCACGGTTTCATCGAGCGTCGAGACCGCGATCCCGCGAGCGAGACCTTCACCGGCTTCTACGCGGACGAGCCGACGATGGAACACGAACGGGAGGCCTTCGCCGACGCCATCGCATACATGCAGGAGCGGCCCGACAGCGTCATATTCTACTACTCGAAATACGAGAGGACGATGTATCGCAAGCTGCAGGCGAAATACCCCGACGTCTGCGGCGCGGCCGAGATCGAGGCGCTGTTCACGACCCCGCGCTCCGTCGATCTATACTTCGACATCGTCACGCGCGCGACCGAATGGCCGACGCGCAACCACTCTATCAAGACGCTCGCCAAATATTTGGGTTTCGCCTGGAGAGATAGCGACCCGAGCGGCGCGGCGAGCATCGAATGGTATCACCGGTGGGTCGAGACCGGCGACCGGGCAGTCAGGCAGCGCATCCTCGATTACAACGAGGACGATTGCCGGGCGACGATCGTGCTGCTTGACGGGATCCGCGCGCTCGCGCGTGCGCAGGCCGACGACCCTTTCATATCTTGAACACTTGCATGCACATCTTGCCGAGACGCTGAGCGCGCTCGTCAATCTGGTGTGTCATCATCAAGGCGCTTTCCGGACGGGGCTGGCGGACGTGTCCGAACAGACGCACCAACCGCGCGGCAGCCCTACGCGGCGGCGAACTGCGCAAGGCAGACTGCCGAAAGCAGAGCTGGTGCGAGATGTAGCTGTATCCGCTTCCCCGGTCCTAGCCGACCGCCAGACTTAGGGCGGAACCCCAAAGTCCTCGAGCATCTCGTCTTGAGAGGTTTTGAAGCTGGGAGTCCACGGTAGCTGGCGCGTGACATGACCGGCGATCGCTCCGTGATCAACGCCCAACCTGCAACAACCCTCTTCGTCGCACCCCTATCGAAATTGGAAGGCTAGCGCCGTGTGGCGCCGCAGTCCGAGTGAACTGCGGCAATCCGAAGACAGCCGTGTCCGCCCCTGGCGGTGGCCACAGCCAGGTTGAGGAATATCTGAATGAACGAAAATGTGACCGTGGCGGTCCTGCGCCTGCAGGACAGCCTTCTATGTGGACGCCTGCAACCCTGGCGCGCCGAGCAGACCGAGGAGGCGCTCAACTACCTCCTCAGCCAGCCGGACCGGACCGGCAATCCCTTCCACCTCGAGCGCAACGCTATGAGCGACGCGCGCAAGAAGCTGCAGCGTCGCGCTGCGCTCTTCGCTGAGAACATCGCCGTGCTCGACATCATGGCCGAAGGTGGCTCGACGAGCGAGACCTCAGAGGGCGAAGGCTACGACGTCCTGCGCGCCGACGTGATCGACAGCATCCGCCGCACCTCCTCGGCCGCCGACCAGGAGATCCTAGCCATCGCGCTGGACGGCGGTGCGCCCGACGACGTCGCCGAGGCGCTCGGCGTCAGCTACGAAATTGCAAAAGTCCGGCTCAGCCGTGCCCGACAGCGCGCCCGTGGTGCCTGGGCCACCGCACAAGGCCCCAGCCGCGGCGACTGCTCCAGGACGCAGTTTCGCACCAGGGACGATCTGGTGCCGCTCCAACTCTGAGAGGAACGATGTATGAAAAATGGCAACGAAAGCGTCGCGCCATATCCGAATGCACCCCTGACGCAGGTCCAGCACGCGCTCGAGAGCTCCCGTAATTCCGGCTTCGACCTCAGCGCGGCGGTCGGCGAGGTGGTCGACAACTCCTACCAGGCGGGGGCCCGGCACATCCGCATCGCCACCGCCCGCGACGATGCCGGATCGGTCGTGGAGCTCGGCATCGCCGACGACGGGACGGGGATTGCACCGGCAATCCTCGCTCGCGTGCTCTCGCTCGGCTTTTCATCCCGCTACGACAGCCGGGAGAGCCTCGGCCGGTTCGGCATGGGCCTCAAGCTCGCTTCGCTCAGTCAGGCCCAGCGCGTCGAGGTCCATACCAAGAGCAGAGGCGACGACCGGATCTTCAGCACGCATCTCGATCTCGTCGAGGTGCGCGCCGGACTTCAGACCGACCTGGCCGTATCCGAAGGCGCGGGCTGGCCGGTCGGGTTCGGAAAACTGATGGCCGACCCGGGCAGCAAGCGCCCTTTCGCGTCCGGCACGTTGGTAGTATGGCGGAACATCGATCGCTTACAGGAGGGCGGGCGCTTCGGAACCTCCGTCCAGGAGAAGATGCAGGGACTGCGAAAGTTCCTGGCCCGCGCATACCGGCGCTTCATCGACAACGGGCTGCGCATCGAGCTGGACGGCGATGTCGTCACGCTGCACGACCCGCTATTCCTGCTCGACAATCCCCGCGTCGCGAAGCGCTTCCCAGACGTGCCGAAGGCTGAGACCATCGACAGCGGCACCTTCGACATCGACGACCATCAGGTGAAGTGGACCGTCACGCTTATACCCCGCCATTTCCGCGAGAAGCCCAATCTGGGCGGTCGGGCCTTGAAGGGAAGGGAGGGTTTCGCGGAGCTGCACATTCCCGACAACGAGTCGAAGGTGAGCATGCTGCGCAACGGGCGGGAAATCTACTACGACCTGGTGCCCAAGCTCTATCCCGGCGGTCGCGACCTGGTCGACCGATACATCGGCGTCGAGATCGACTTCCCCGCCGCGCTCGACGAATACTTCCAGGTTCGCAACGTGAAGCGGGGCGCGGAGCCTGTGAGCAAGCTGCGCGAGGAACTCCGCAGGGCACTGGAGAAGCCCGTCAAGCGCGCGCGCAAGGACGTCCGGAACTACTGGCACGAAATCCAGTGCGCGACGAAGAGCGAGACGGGCGACGAGCATGTCCCGGCGCACGACATCGCCGACGGCTTCGAGCTCACCGCACCCGCCGGTCGGGCCAACCTGGACCAGTCCGACGAGGACGTCGCACGGGCGCTTGCAGAGATCGTCACCGATATGGGCCTCGACCCCGATGACCCCGCCTCCGCCGACAAGCTGAGGTGGGTGCGTGACAGTTTCGACCGGCGTGCGGTGACGATCGTGGACGGGCAATGGCCCGGCAAGGACATGCTCGACATCCGGCACCTGACCGGCAAGGCGGTCGTGTCTGTCAACGACCGGCACCCGTTCATGTCCGAACTGGTCACGCCGCTCAAGGCGATGGCCGCGCTCGATGTGGAGGAGGTGGATCCCGCCGAGGCCTCGATCCTGCTCAACAAGCTGAGCGTCGGCATCGACCTGCTGCTGATGGCATACGCCAAGGCGGAGAACATGCACGCCGATCCCGACGAGGCATACGGCGAGCTGCGCAGTCACTGGGGGCTGTTCGCTTCCGGGCTCATCGGAGAAGCGGTCAAGCGCCACGGATAGCGACGGAGGCGGCGACTAACCGGTTCGCCATCGGTGCGTCCATCCGGCGTCAGACATCCACCTTCAGCGCTTCTACGAATTCGACCGTTCAGGTTGGGTCAACGCGCTAGCTCAGTGAAATGCCGGAGTCCTCCATCGCCCGTTCGATTATCTTGGGGTAACTCTGCATGAACTCCTCAATCGTGTAGGGTCGCTGGTCGCGGCTCTCGGCCAGATACTCCCAGCCGCCGCTCGCATAGGCGTTCATGCGCCGCATTCCGGTGTCGGTCAGATCGTTCGTCCCGTTCGGTTGGACCAGCTTGCGGAAGAGTTCGCGCACCTGAGCCCTGTCGGAGATGTCGACTTTAGTGAGGCGGAGCTCCGCCACGACGAGCAGGCCGATCAGAAAGTGCCTAACAGGACGATACTCCTCCACGAACCGCTCGACCATGTCGGTGGCGGTCGCGTCGCTAGATCGGCCCGACGCGAACCCCGCCATCAGGCACATATAATAGATGTCCCACTTGACCTTGATCTCGGGAGCCTCTGAAATTTCGCCGAACCACTTCTCGGCGTCCTTGCGCAGTCGGAAATAGGCCACGTCAGGCCTCCTCGTCGGTGAGATCGAACGTCTCGAAGAACCGCTTGTCGTGCACGAGCACGGAATTGTCGCTGATGGTGGATGTCTCCGGGAGGTTTGTCATCAGGTTCGTCGTGCCAGGGGTCCGTCGGAAAAGCGTGAGATACCGAACGTCGCCACCCGCCGCCTCGTGGAGGGCGGGCACGAAGCCCTCGCGCTCGGTGTTGATCGTGAACCCGACGAACTGCTCGGTAAGTTGAGGTATGAGAGCGCCCACCCTGCGCCGAACGCCGGCGTCGATCGGGTTCGCGGGACTGTCCACGACAAGGGGCAGCTCGTTGTTGCCGCGCTTCAGCACGTTCATCAGGAAGACGTAGCCGACGCTGAGAATCTGCCCAACGCTGGCGCCCGACTGGCCCGACAGCTTCAGCGATTTGTCGATCCCTGAGATGCGAAGCGGGTCGTTCACGAGCACCTTGGCGATAGTCTCGTTGCAGGATTCGATCAGCTCAGCCTTGATCTCCCCGCGAGCCAACTCAAGCGTCCGCTTGAGGAGTTGCACGATCATCTCCGTCTGCCTGCGCAGCGTCAGCGTGTCGGTGATCTCGGCGATCTGCCGGCCCGAGTGCGTGAGCTGACCCTCGAGCGAGGCGAGCGACCAAGTGTCGGGATCTTCCTCGTTGTCCTCGTCGACCGCTGCGTCGATGCGCGTGATCAGTTCACGGCATTCGGCCAACCGGGTCATAACCGTGGCCTGTTCGTCCTCCCACGTCTGGATGTCGGCGTCGCCGCTGTCCTTCAACTGCTGCTTCAGGATCTCGACGTCCTGGTCGGCCAGCCGCTTGGCCCGCCGCGCCTCGGCCAATTCCGCGATGACGGTGCCGAACGCGATCGCTAGGCCGCTTTCAGCCTGGTCGCGTCCAACGGCCTCGATGTCGGTCTTCATCGCGTTGATGATCCCGTATTCGGGCGAATCGAGATAGAGTTCCGAGCGCGCCCGGATCTCCTCCCGCGCGCCCTCGGTCATCTCGCGGCCACAGATGCAATCCGACTCCTCAAGCAGTTCCTGGAAAAACTGGCTCGAGGTGTTCTCTGGCAACCGCAGCCGGTCCAGCCCCTCCTTGAGCTGCCAAAGGTCGCGACCGAACGAGGTGTGGAGCGCCAGCGGCATTCGCAGCGCCTGCATAGCCGCACCGGACGCACGCGCCAGACGGGCACCCGCCGTGGCGAGCTCCCCCTGTGCCGTGTCGAAACGCTCGCGGGTTGCCGCGCCACCGCTCAGCTTGGCCTTGATGCGCCGGTCGAACTCCTCGTAATCGGCGTGGAGGCGGCTTACGCCGCTCGCGGCCTGTTCGCGGAAGCGAATGACCTCGGCCTTGCGGCGCTGCAGCGCCTGATGAGCGTCCTGCAGCCGCTGAAGACCTGACTCAGACTTTACCTGCACCTGCTTGGCCTTGCGGCTCCAGGCCTCTTCCGCGAACCGCGACACGTCCTCGATAACGTAGAGCTGGCATAGTGCGTCGATCGCATATTCCGCCTCCAGCCCTCGCTGATCGAACAGCTTTCCAGCGAACTCGCCGTCGAAGATGAACAGGTCGAGGAACTCGGGCTTCAGGAAGCGCCTGACCGACGGCGGAGGCGACCAGTTCGACTGGACGCCGCCGCTGCCCGGATTGGTCGTGCGATAGCTCGCGACCCCACGCTGGAAATCGAGAACGAGCTCGAACGTGAGGGGCTTGCCGTCGACGGCGAGCCGGACGACAAAGGAACCCTTGGCCCTCTCGTCTCCTGCGCGGCGCAGGTCACGGACCTCAATCTCGCTCCATTTGGTGGCGGCGCCGTTCATGGCTGCCTCGATCAGCGTGAGCGTCGTGGTCTTGCCGGTGCCATTGGGCATCTGGATGAGACTGACCCTCGATGCCTGCATTCCGTCCGCCAAATCCACCCTGACGTCAGGACATCGCATGCCCTCGCTGGACCAGCCGAGCAGGTTAATTCGCATCGTCACCGTCCAATTTGATCTGCTGACGCAGGACGTCGTAGATCTGCATCTGCGCGTCCACGCTGGCATCGCCCTCACCGACTGCGAGGAGCCACGCCTGGAGCTGCTCGGCCACAATCGGCGGCTGGGATTCCTCCTCGACGGCCTGACGCAGGGCCCGGACTACAGCTGGATCAAGTGGCAAGTTCTTCCTCCCTTCTCATCTTGGAAAGCTCGGTGAGCCATCGGCAGCGGTCTTGGTCCGCATTCGGCTCCTTGTCGCCTGGCTGAGCAGGTCGCACGAAATCGAGCACTCTGGCCCGCTTGTGCGGATTGGACGGGTCGGCCCGCAGGCACCGTCCAATCCTTTGGATTGTCTCCAGCCTAGCGCGGGCGGACGAGAACAGCACCACCGAGTTCAGTGACTGGATGTCGATTCCTTGAGATATTCGATGGCACGTGATCAGACAGTCGATGTCCCCCCCGGCGAACGCCACGAGATGCGCCCGGTCGTCCTCGGCATAATAGGTCCGGTAGCGGTGTGTGTAGCCGTCGATCATCTCGAGGATCGGCTGACCATATTCCTTCGTCTCCACGAAGATGATGCTGCGCTGAAGGATCGAAGCGTCCTCCTCCAACCGTTGGGCGAAGACGGCGGGCTTCATCTCGGCGGTCTTGTAGACCCTCGAGATCTCGGTCCACACCTCCTCCCGGCTCATCGGGCGTCCCTCTCGGGCGCGGCTCGCCTGCTTGGTGTAGACCTGGCGGAGCCGCTGCCGGTCGCCGTCGGTGAGGTCGTAGTGTAGCGGTTCGTAGTCGAACTCGCTGAGCACGCCGCGTTGGATCGCCGCCTCAAGCGGGAAGCGATAGAGCGACGGACCGATCTCACGTTCGAGGAAATCGTTGCCGACCTGATCGTATGCGCGGTCGGGCGTGGCGCTGAGGCCGAGTCGGTAACGGAAACGGTCGTGGGTGCCGGCGAGGTCGCGCACGAGCGACGGGGTGCCGAGCCCGTGGACCTCATCATGGATGATGAGCATCCGCGCGGCAGCTGACTTCGAAAGGCCGCGCATCAGGCGCGGGAGCTGGGTGCGCGAGATGACGAGCAGCGAGGACGTGGGCTCGAGCAGGAACTCCTCCAGGTCGTGATGCCGCTCATACTGGCGATACATAATCCACCGTCGCCGCGTATCGCCCAGCCAACGCTCCAACTCGCCCGCCCACTGATCCAGCAGGTCGGTCCCGTCCATCGTAACGACGACGGACAGGATGTCACCGGCATTGGCGAGGTCCGTCAGGATGCGAAGCGCAGTGCGTGTCTTTCCCGTGCCGGTCGCCATTTCGAGGACGCCCGCCCCCGCGGCCGCGAACGCTGCGACCGCCTCGTCCTGGTGACGCCAGCGGGATGGAGTCGGCTCCGCCCGCGCCTCGGGTTTGGCCGGGCGCGGCGCAGTGGATGGCGCGCGGGCGCGGGCGCGGAGACGAGACAACACTTCCGGACTGGGCGACAGCACGCAAAGTCCGTCAGCCGCGTTCGACCAAGCCTCATCGAACTGCTGCTCCTTGACCTCGACGCGGCTACGCTCCGCTGCGTTCCAGTCCCGATACACGTCGATTGACTCGTAGTTGCGCCTCATACCGGCGGCAGTCTCGTTCGCCGAGCCCGTGAAGGCGATCCGGTCGCCGCCGATAAGCGACACGATCCCAATCTTCTCATGATACATGCGCGCGTCATCGACATGCTCGGCGAAGGCAAACTTCAGCTTGAGGCGTTCGGTAGCGACGAGCCAGGCGAAAACGCCCGCGCGCCGCGAGGTGTCACCAGGCGCATCGAGCAGTTTGATGATTTCCTCGACGACACGGTCGGCCAACTTCGCGCGATGGCCCTCGCGGGCGCCAGGTGCCTCAAGGGCGCGAAGGACCTCGAGATCCATTGGCTGAAGTTCGGGCGAGGCGATCAACCGGACCTCGAGATCGTCCGACGCCATCCGCAGGAGCGCTTCCGCCCAGCTCGCCATCGCGCTGCTTGAGAAAAATCCGACCGAACGGCGGTAGAGCGTGGCCGACGACAGCACCGCGCCGAAGAACGTCTCTCCCAAGTCATCGCGCCCGCTTCGGTAGTGGTCGCGCAGAACATCACGAAGGGGCGACGGACGCCTTGGGTTCTCTTCCTTCGAGGTCACTGCTCACCCAGCCAGTCGAGAAAGTCGCCCATCCGCCGCTCTGCCAGTAGACGGGAGCCGGCAACGGACACGTCCGCCATCGAAATCTCGGCGGCCACAGGGCGCTCCGGCTCGGCTAAGGCCTCGAAAGCGCTGCGGAAACGACGCAGATCGAGCCATGCCGGTGCGGCGATGCCCGATGCCCGCAAATCCGCTGCGATTGAGAGTCCCACTGCGCCCGACCAGTCAAGAGTGCCGGTTCTATGAAGTTCCTCCGTCAATATCGATCGCAATTCCGAAGCGCGAGTCGCGACCACCGAATGCGGCAACTGCCACGGACATTCCTCCTGCGATCCGGGCAAAGATACCGCCCCAAGCATGATGAGGGTGCCAAGCAGCGCGCAACCACTGTGCGTGTCTACCCGCCGTCCATCGACGCGGTTCAGTGCCATCCAGTTGGTGACGCGCTGCTCCTCGAGGTCCACGAGCGCGGCTAACAGACGCTCCAGCTCCGGCCGGGTCTCAAGTGCCTGGGTCCGTAACGTGGCGAACAGGTCGAATCGGGACTCCCGGCTCCGACGTTCGCGCCACCGCGCGATCTCCTGAGCGTCGGCCGGCCACGCTTCGACCGTCGCGACCGCCAACAGACTACGAAGAACCTCGCCCGCCCCGGTCCGGTCGGCCCAACGGCACAACCGCATCTCGGCGGCAGGGGTCCAGAGCGGAAATGTGCCCCAGGGCTCTCCGGCGCGACGCGCGAGGGCGAGTAGACGAGCCTGCCATCCATCCACGAGGTAGGGAAGATCACCGTCAACGACCTCATCGTGCGTCGGCACCTGATGGGGCAGGCAATAGACCCCCGGCAGAAGGCGAATGAAGAGATCCGGCCGCAGGATCAGCGTCGGCCCGATGCTGTTCACCGAGCGATCGCGCGGCAACCAGCGGCGCGGATTGGTCGTGAGCTGACCAAGCGCCTGCGGTCCGGCACGTTCGAGCTCCGCCATCAAGGCTGCGGCGAGACTGCCATCAATCTCCGCCGAGACCGGGACCTCTTTTCCGGCTTCGTCCTCGGCATCGTCCTCTGCCGCCGTCAATATGGATTCCGGCACGCCGCCCGCGCTGCCGAGTGCGATCCAACGCTCCTCAGATATCTCGATGAACAGGTGCGGCGCGTCAGCCATCACGATCGACAAGTCGCGCTGCGAGCAGCGGTCTGCGGGCACGGCCGCCCGGTAGCGGCGGAGCAGTTCCGCCGAATGCAAGGGTGACCTAGTCGAGCTCAGAACGGCATGCACACCAAGCGTCCGGCGCGGACGGGCTCCGAACCTGCCCTCCACAGCATAGCCTGCATGCACCCTCAGCCCCAGACCGAGCCGGAGTGCGGCTGAGATCGTGGGAGGGGAGGCGTTGGGTCCGAGATCATCGATCGCGCAGGGAAGCGCGGGGAGTCCGGTCGAACGCAATTGCGTGAGGACGTCGTCGATCTCCGACCGCTCTTCGCCGATCCGCAACCACCCGTGCTCGAACCGGCTCCCAATTTGATCGAGCCAATCCTCAAGCGTCAGCCCAAGGAGTTCCAGCGAAAGTATCGTCGCGCCCGCGACTCGGCGCCGCCGCCCATGCAGCTCGGTTGCGAAAAGGATGCAGTCATCGCCCGCCAATTCTTTCCAAGATGCGAGGGCGCGGGCGTCCAGAGCCTGCCTAAGCGGGACGCGCCGCGCCATCAGCGCCATGTCCCTGAGCCCGCGCTTCTCGATCTGACGGATGCGCTCACGCGTCACGCCCAGGTCGGCGCCAATCTCCTCAAGCGTCTCGGGTTGGGCGTCGCCGAGGCCGAACCGGCGACGAACGATTGGTGCATCGCGTGCCTGGATTCGCTCGAAGAGGAATTCCACGAGCGCGTCCAGCTCGGTCGGGACCGCGACCCTCGCGGCCATCTCCGCACAATCGTTACCTTCGGACACCGTCATCGCAAGCAGGTCGTCCTCGCGGGCCACGAGACGCCCGGGCTCGATTTCAAGAAAACCCGCGATGTGGGCGCGTTCTGTGTCGGACAGATCCCGAGCGGCAGCCGCCAAGCGGCGCCAGCAGACATCCCAGAAGCCGAGCGTGGTGGTCCGACCGATGTTGCCGAAGCGCCTGAGACGCAGGTTCCAGCCATGCCGGTCAAGCAGTAGCTCGGCAATGAGCAGCGAAGATATCTGCGGAAGCTGCACCAGCTGCTGAAGTCTCGCAGCAAGGACCTCCGAGGAGAAGGCCTGCTCGACCGTCATGTCCTCGAGCAGTTCGCGGATCGTCCTGGAGGCCTTGACGGCATGAAGGTCCGGTTGCGGTTCGGGAATCCAGACCGGACCATCCACGCCGCCGAACACTCGCTTCATTGCCGCGTTGTGCAGTGTCCGGCGGGCTCCATTACGCTGGATCACACGGGATGCCGTCACCCGAAGGCCTGCCTTCAGGTCGTCGATCGTCCGCTGCCCTATCCCCGGAACGCGATAGAGCTCGGGGGTCACGGCATCGAAATCGGTGCAGAGGCTCCAGACCGGCATCGTGCCAACGCGCGAAGCGAGTAACCGCTCAAGTCGGCTTGCGTCGGAAACGTCCCTTATGGCCGCTCGGGTCGGAACGGTGGACAGTTCTGCCGCCGTCGCCGCGAGCAACGCGTCGATCTCGTCCTCGCCCACTACGTCATCGGCGTCGACGATGTGGAATGCTCCGCCTTCCGATCTCAAGAGTCGGACGATTCGGTCGAGCTCGTTCGCACTGCGAAGGCCGAGGTTCCTCACCTGCCGCAGCATCGCCGCGCGCGGATTTGGGTCAGCCATGTATTCGTCGGCGGTCGCGAAAGGCAGCGTTCCGTCTTCGGTGGCGCATCGAAGCGCATTGCGGAGTCTCACCGAGGCGTGACGCGCCTCGACCAAATGCACAAGCGGGATTGCCAACTGCATGGGCTCGGACGGGATTGGTAACGTCGCCATTCAACCTGCGAGACGCTCGGCGCCTGCTGGCCGAGCTGCGATGTCGCGCGCCACCTCAAGCAAGACCGCCAGGCGGCCGGACTTCAACCTCCCAGCGATGTCGCTGCGTTCCTCATACTTCAGCTGGGCTAGAGCCGGCAGGAGCATGACGGTGATGAGGTCCGCCGAGGCCGGATTTAGCCGGGCATCGGAGCGTCCAACCTCGATCGCAGACTGGTTGAACTCCCGCGCGGCGAGCTTGGCGGTCTTAGCGTCCAGGCCGGTCCCGACGATGGCTTCGAAGCCGTCCGGCGACTTGATGCCGAGACGCTGGGCCGCATCGAATGCCTGGCCGGCGTTGACGGAGAGATCTGCTTCCGGAAAGCGCTCGCGAAGCCGCGCCACAAAATCGTGCACGTCGCTAAATTCACCCTGCCGATTCTGCAGTCGAACCTCGTTCGCCTCAAGAAGGCGGGTAATCGTCGCATCGCCGGAGCGGGCGAGATGTCCGAGCGACTCTAGCAATCCGAGCTCGGCCGGCCCAGGCCCGGCACCCTCGGGCTTGTAACCGATGTCGTGCTCGATCTCGTTCCAAACGTGCGCCATCATCGAGCAGACCTGCACCTCGCAGCTGGCGCCGCGAAGGTTCTCGTAGCTGCCAACAAGGTCCTCGTCGCGGAGGTGCACCTGGCAGTGGGTGGCCCGGTAAAAGCGCGCCTTGGCCGGATCGAGCTTGTTCTTCGGATCGACGTGAACCTCGGTGTTAGATCCCCCGGGACCGACGAAGAGGCCGCAGAGCCGCTGCGTCACCTTGCCCTCGTGCTCGGGGCTGTAGGTTGCCACGCGAACGCCCGCAAAGTCGGTTACGCCCCCAAAGATCTCATCGACGTCAGCGTAGTTCTTGTCCTCCTGTCGCGAGAAACGCTCGAGCTTGCCCCGGAAGCTCTGGGGCGTCTTCGTGCGAGAAGTGACCTGCGCGCGGACGGCGTCGCCTTCCACGATCACAGACTGGCAGATCTCCGCCACCCGCACCGCGAGCTTCAGATACCTGTCGCGCTCGCGCTCGTATCGCGCAACCGCTGGGTCGATCAGACTCGTCGAAAATGGCATCCCCGAACCCCTGTTTGTATCAGTCTGCCCGGTGGCGGCGTTCATGTCCAACGGGCTTTGCAATTAAGGTGACCATTATTGAGGCCTAGTTACCAGCTACTTGGGACGTCCTTGCTCAGTTTTCAGATTCTGCGTCGTCGCATGCTCAGGACTCGGCGATCCCGCTGAGAAAACTTGGCTTGAGGTGCCGGATGTGCGGTCTGGGACGCTCAATCTCCTCGGACATCACCGCAACTGGAGGGGCGAGGAAAGGCGTCACCTCGTTTACTTTTCCGTTCGCCCTCCTGGCGGCCTTGTCTGATGGTAGCCGGACCCGCTCCCCCCTCGCGACCAAGCGCGTTCGCATAGCGCGCGGGGGGCTTCGCACCCGGGATAATCGTCAAGAATGTCGAGCATGCCGATTGCCGCTGTGTTCATAAGGCCACCTCGTTGGTGGACGGCCTGCGCTTTGACCGGTCACGATTATACCGTTGGTCGAAGTAGGAGCGATGAGACCACAGGCCGATCTTCCTTGCGCCGCCACCGCGACGGAGTCGGCGTTGGGATCGGAGTTCGTTTACGCCGTTAGGCATCCGTCAACCGCGATCCAATATACCTATGATTCGTCTCGTGAGACGATCTCGCTGCGACGGGGTGATACAGGCGAAAAAATCGCCTGGCGGAGACTCGTTCCGTCGGGCTCCGGACTCGCGTCGGCGCGCGCTGGCGCTCCATCGCCATGTGGATTCAACGCCGCGTGGCTCCCAGCGTCTCCAAGGGCGTCAACAGGGGATCGACGATGGCCGACCACAAGACCGCGCGCGGACCGCAGGACACTTCGCGAATCGCGATGGGCGAGGACTACGAGGTTCAGTAATGGACGAACAAGTTCGGCGTCAGCCGCAACAAGCTACAGCAAGGCCGTGGACGCCGTCGGCAACGGCGCCAACGCGGTCGAGAAGCACCAAAGAACTGACCCAGCCGGCGCGGTAGAGTTCGGCCCAACCGCCACTAGGCGGCCAAGGCATTCACCCGGGGCCGCACGGTGACGAGCACGAAGACCCGCGGCCGCGCCGGAGTGCCGTTCAGGCGCTCGACGCGAGCGTGAACGTCGGCGACGTTCAGCCAGTGCCGGAAGGTGGCCGCCTGCAGCCTGTTGACGTTGCCGAACTTCGCCGTCCCAGCCCGGAACTCCACCGCGTTGCGGTCGAAGGGGTTCCCGGGATCCGCGATGACGCCGATAGACTGACCGCCGGTCAACGAGACCTTGTCCGCGTAGTGACGGAAGCCCGCCACCTCCAGCAACAGGTCGCAATGATCGATCGTCGGATCCAGGGGATCCACGACCGAGAAGCCGTCGCTCGGAAGCGTCGCCTCTGTCCTCCCCAGCAGCGTCACGTCGGAAAGGGTGCGGCTCGGCGGCAGAAGGAACCTCGCCGCGTAGGCGTCGAAGTCGGAGCGCGTGCGCGGCGGCAGCCGCCGCATCAGGGCCTCCATGACACCGGTGGTGTGAAGATCCTGAGACCGGTCGAACGCCGGATAGCCTCGGTAGCCGAGCGCCTCCGTCTCCGAGTAGTCGCGCCCCTGGTTGTGCTCGGAGAACTCGGGGCCGGGCCGGAAGTAGCGGAACGTCGCATCCAAAGGGTTCACGACACCGATCGCGTAGCGGTAGCGGTTCTCGCCGCGCAGATCGGAGGACTGCCAGGCGACGATCAGCCCCTTGGGCTCACAGATCTGATCCAGAAACTCAGTCATTGGTATTGATCCAGGACTACTCCGAGCAGGTCGCGCCGCATGCGCACCAGACGCCCGACCATATCGGCGCGTCCGGCGGTGAACCTCGGCTCAATGTCTATAGCGCTGCAGACGTGTAGGAAACCTTCAAGTTCACCGTCGCCGATCGCGACGGCGGCGCGCATCGCTGGCGCCGTCCCAGGGCGCGCCTCGAGGAAGCGACCGGCAAGGCCGATATGGTCATAGGCGGTCAGGTCGTCGCCGGCCCACCGGCAGCTATGCCGCCCCTTGCGGACGAACCTGGCGTAGGCGTCCGCGTCGATACCCGCCGCTATCGCAACGTCCTTGATCTGGTAGGCGAGGCTCGTGCCGTTGTCGAACATGGGCGCCATCCTGCCAGCGCCCTCCTGATCGACCAGCAGACCCCAGTTCTGGCTGTGCCGGTCGGTGTTTCCGATGAGGGCGTCGAAACCGATCACGCGGGCCCACCAGTCGCTGGCGCCCGCGATGCCGACGTCCTCGCAGTGCTGGAGGTTGACCCTGAGGAAGTGCGGCTGGCCGCTGCCATCCATCAGCCCCGCCCCCTGGAGGATGTCCGCTCCATGCGCCAGCCGGTCCGCGCGATCCTGGCCGGGATAGCCATAGAAGAACTCGATCAGCGCGCCCGTCGTGCCGTCCGCCGCGTTGGACGCGACGAAGCACGGCGGCACTGGCAGGCCGGCGGCGGCGCCGATCTGGTAGGCGACCGCCTCGGACCACATCTGCTGGGCCTTCCAGCTCTCCGCCTGCTTGTAGAGGTAGCGGTGGCCGGCGATCAGGAGCGGGTTGTCCGGAGCGTCCGGACAGATGAGGGTCCGCTTCGCCTTCGAGCCATACGGATGGATGCCGAATTCCTCGTCCTCCCGCCAAAGCGAGATGTCGATCGGAGACAGGAGGGCGTCGCTGGCGGGCATCGGCGGCAGCGTGCTTCAATAACGACGGGCAATCAATCAATGCCTTTACCTGTCGACTTGAGCAGGTCCTCCCGGACCCAGCGATGCCCGGGACGGACCCGACGTCAGGATAGCATCCTGACCACCGCCGCGATCTCGTGCCATGGCGGCGGCGACACGTCGTGGGACCACGAGAACCGGGCCGTGCCGCGAAGCACGTCGTCAGGCAGCCCCATCGCCTCGATCCGTGGGACGGGCGATACAGCGCATCTAGGCAGACGATGCACCAGTGCGCCCGTCAGCCGGGTCGCCTCGCCCGGAGGCTAGGGGCCTAAAGCCCCGGCAAGGAGATCGACAGACGATTATGCGGCAAGGACTTCAATGTTCCAGGACGAGTAAACCAGGCCCGGCGCGCGAGCATAAAGCTCTCTGAACCGATGTGGACCTCGTTCTTCGAACTGCATACCGGCCCGTGGCTCATATCAAGCCACACCAAAAGGCCTGACACACGAGCGATAGAAGCGCCACGCCGTCATAAAATGTCCGAAAATCACCTTGCAAAACTGGGGGCATCCACACACGCGCAACCTATTTGTCACGATCCGACGGCATCGCGCCCAAGCTGCCGCGCCTGGTGAAGGCGTTCCACAGGGAGGCCTGGCCGCAAAGCTGCGCGATCTGGCCAGTCGAAGACCCGCGAATCCTCGGGCGCATCCGCAGCCCCTAGGCGCGTGGAGGCAACGTCAGCGGCAAGCCCGAGAGAGGTCGCCCCGCCAACCGCCGGGGGTCTGCCGTGCCCTCGGGTGCGGCCCGGCGCACGCCCAGGCCGCTTCGTCGCTGTTCTCGAGGACGATCGCCGCACCGATCGTGATGGCCCGGTGATGTCCAGCTCCCCCGAGGGGAACCACATATCGCGCTAAGTCATTGAAAAATGGTGCTGCCGGTGAGGATTGAACTCACGACCTCAGCCTTACCAAGGATGCGCTCTACCACTGAGCTACG
>NZ_JAIEPC010000054.1 GCF_019749955.1 Sphingomonas sp. | reverse complement strand
CTCGCCGACAACTTCCTCGCTATGGTCAAACTCGCCTCAATGCGCCTGTGGCTCCGCGCTTATGAGTCTACGGCCTAATCGACTGCTACCTATCTAAACTTGGCTGCCTGTTCACCAATCGCGTAGATAAAATTCTGCAGGTCGATATCATGAATTGGGTTCAGGAGAACAATTTAGTGTCAGATATGTACAGGTAAGTGGTGTCTTTGACCGCAGTTTGGATGCCGCTTGTGGGACCCACGGCCGAGAAAAGACCCAATCTTTGACAATCCAGCGATGCCACGCGGGAATTCGAAACCGGTCGTTCGTTCATGCGATTGAATCGCCGCTCCATCGGGCAAATTATCCTGTCGGACCCGACTCGGGGCGATTGACGAAATCGCTAAACATCGACGCAAAGGACCTCGCTGTGTTAACCGATGCCAAGCAATTGCAACGAGGGCGGCCGGGGCGACCAACGAGCCTCACCGCTGGCTCCCAAGCTTGCCATCCCAGGTAGTGTTGCGTTCCACTGCAAAGGATTGCATTGTCTCTTGAGCAAACTTTGGGGAGAGGCAGGCGATGGCGCGGATCGAACGGCTGGTGATCCTTGGCGGGGGTACGGCCGGGTGGATGACGGCAGCCGCGCTGTCCAAAACCTTGGGCGCCAAGGTCGCGATCGATCTGCTCGAATCCGACGCGATCGGTACGGTCGGCGTTGGCGAGGCTACGATCCCGACGATCCATTGGTTCAACCAGTTGATCGGCCTCGACGAAGCTGAATTCGTGCGCGCGACGAAGGCGAGCTTCAAGCTCGGCATCGAATTCGTCGACTGGGCACGCCCCGGTCACCGCTATTTCCACCCCTTCGGACGTTATGGGGTCGATCTTGGGCCCGTGCCGTTTCATCAGTGCTGGCTGAAGGCCCAAAGCGACGGTGCCGCCGCCCCGCTCTCGGCCTATTCGCTCGCGACCGCGCTGGCCGCGCAAAACCGCTTTGCCAAGCCGTCAGACGATCCGCGCTCAATCCTGTCGACGCTTGGTTATGCCTATCATTTCGATGCCTCGCTCTATGCCGCGCACCTGCGAGGGCTGGCGCAAGCGAACCGCGTGCGACGCCACGAGGGCAAGCTTCAGGCGGTTGAACGCGATCCCAACACCGGCTTCGTCACCGCCATCACCACCGATCGCGGCGAGCGGCTGGCGGGCGACCTCTTCGTCGATTGCTCAGGCTTTCGCGCGGTGTTGATTGGCGAAGAACTGGACACGGCGTTCGAGGATTGGTCACACTGGCTGCCGTGCGACCGCGCCGTCGCGGTCCCCTGCGCGCGGGTGGTCGACACGACGCCCTATACGCGATCAACGCTGCGCCCCGCCGGATGGCAGTGGCGCATCCCGCTCCAGCATCGCATCGGCAATGGTTATGTCTATGCGAGCAGCTTTGTTTCGGACGACGAAGCAACGGCGACGCTGCTTGCCAATCTGGACGGCGAACCGCTTGCGGATCCACGGATGCTCCGATTCACCGCCGGGTTCCGGCGGGAGAGCTGGACGAAGAACGTCGTCGCGATCGGGCTGTCGTCGGGTTTTCTCGAGCCGCTCGAATCAACCAGCATCCATCTCATCCAGAGCGGCATCGCCAAGTTGATCGCGCTGTTCCCCGATGCCGACTGCGACCCCGCCCTCGCACGCCAGTTCAACACGCTGTTCGGGATCGACATGGACGGCATCAAGGACTTCCTGATCCTGCACTACCACGCGACCGAAGCGCACGAGGCACCGCTGTGGCAGCATACCCGCCACATGGCACTGCCGGACAGCCTGATCGCAAAGGAGCAGCACTATCGGCGCACGGGTCGGTTGATGCTGACCAGCGACGAGCTGTTCCGCGAGGCGAGCTGGCTGGCTGTGCTCAATGGCCAGGGGATCGTCGCGACCGACCACAGCCCGATCGCCGACACGATCGACAGCGCCACCAATCGCCGCCAACTCGACCAACTGGCCGCGATCATTGCGCGCGCCGCGCCGACGTTACCCATGCATGACGACGCCATCGCGGCCCTCATCGGTCAACCCGTCCGCAACGCGGCTTTGGTGGCATAAGCGCCGGGATGCTGCCGCCCCAGGTCACCGTCCACCATATCGGCCGCGAGCGCGAGCCTGTCGCGGTGATCGAGCATTTCGCCCCCGACCCGCAGGCGTTGCGTGCCGCTGCAACCGGGGCAATTTTTGGCCAAGCGGGCGAGCATTATCCAGGCGTGCGGGCATCCTTGCCGCCAACCTATCTGCCCGACGCGCGGGGGAAGCTTGGCGCGGTCTTTCGCGAAGTCTTCGGGGTCGCCGAAACCGTGTCAGTGCTCGACATACGCTTCTCGATCGTTTCGGTTGCGCCCGGCGCGCTCACGCTTGAGCAACGGCTGCCGCATGTCGACGCGCTCGAACCCGGGCGGCTCGCGCTCATCCATTATCTGGGCGCAGCGGACGAAGACGGCACGGCTTTCTATCGCCACCGCACAACCGGCTTCGAGACGATCGACCGCGGCCGCAGCGCGGATTATTTCGCGGCGCTCAAGGCCGATCTGGACCAGCACGGCACGCCGCCGTCGGGCTATCTGGTCGGCGACACGCCCATCTTCGAACGCATCGGCCAGTTCGCAGGTCGCTTCAACCGCGCGCTCGTGTACCGCGGGCGCTTGCTCCACAGCGGCGACATCCGCCCCGGTCGCGCGCTGTCAGCCGATCCGGCGGACGGCCGCCTGACCGTTACCGGCTTTTTCGCGGCCCGGTAGCCGCCACGGGCGGCCGCACCGCCAGATAGACGGTGCTCCACAATTGCGCGGCGTTCGATTCATCGACGTCGGCTTTGCCCGCACCAAAGGCCACCGGCTGATAGCGCCCACTGGCATAGCGCCACGACCATAGCTCTGAGCTTTGGAGCCCACGCGTCGCACCGATCACGCGCCACAAAGCGGTCTGGGCAGCGATCAGTCGCGTGCGAACGGGCACCGGCAGGTCCTGACGGCCAAGCTGGCGCTCGATGCCAGCGGCAAGCAGCGCTTGCTGCCACGACCAGACGACGGCACCGTGATACGCGCCCGGCGTGAAGCGTGCCTGCGCCGCACGGCCTGCAAAGGCCGGATTGGCAACCAGCAGTCCGGCATTGGTCATGAGGCCAGCGGGAAAAGGCCGCATCAGCGCGGCGACATCGCGGTCGAGATCGGCGGGGGTCGGGCGCGTGAACAACAGCGCAAAACCCTCGTCAGAATTGACGATCGGCACCGGCTTGCCACCCGCGTCGATCGACAGTGCGTGGAAGCTGAGCGGCGCGCGACCAAGCGCTGCGACCGCCGCGGCGCTCGGTACGTCGAGTGTTGCGGCATAAGCCTTGATCGCGTTCGCCGCGTCGGGCGGGGTGATCGTGACGCGAAACAACGGCGGCGCCTTGGCTTGCCACGTCGCGGCCATCGCCCCTGCCCGCTCGAACGCTGCCCGGTCCTCCGCCGTCAAATAGGCGCCGAGCTGTCCCGACCGATAGAGCCGATCCGCCGCCGCCAGCGCGGCGGGCACAAGAGCTGCGTTGACGTCATAAGCATAGATGCCGCGCCCCAGCCCTTCGTCGCTGTCGCGCCATTCGCCCGACATACGGCCGGGCTTGATCGCGACCAATGTCTTGAATGACGGCGCGTCGGCGAAAGGTGCTGCCTGCTTCAGGACGAAACGCAGGTTGCGCACCAGCAGCGAACCGACGCTGCTTTGCGCGCCCGGTCGTGCCGCGCTCTCAACTGTCGACGCAAGGAACGCCGTGGCGCGATGGCGGCCCCCTGCTTCGAGATAATCGCCCACGATCGGCGCCAGCATGTAATCGTCGTCGATCATGCCATAATCGAGTTCGGCGCCGTCGCCGCTGCCGCCGCCGTTACGATTTTGCAGCACCGCGAATTCGCCAATGCCTTCCTCATGCGCGACTTCGCCGCCGTCCGAAAGCCGCGCGAAGACGGACCCCAACCCGGCCTCGACAGCTGCTGGTTGCAGCGCCGGCATCAGCAGCCTTACCGACATCAGCGTGTCACGTCCGAAATAGGTATTGAAGCGCCAGGACCCCGCGAGGAATTTTTCACGGTAGCTGAGAAAAGCGAGCGCCCGACGTGCGGCGGGATCGGGGGCCGCGCGTGCGTTAAGCAAATGGTTGAGCGGCAATGGCGTCAGCGCCGCATCCCCCGTGAGCGCTATGATCTCGATGCGGATGCGCCCTCCCCGCCCCGCAACGATGCTTTCGCCCTCGATCTTGCCGTCGATCACCCGCAGCGCCAGATCATAGCCCGGCGCGCCATCGATCCGCTTACGGGCATAGCGGATGGTATCGGAACCGATCTGCGCCTGCGCCCCGACCTCGCTCGGGAAGCGGCCGACTGCCTGATAATCACGCAGGTACCGCACGTTCGAGAGCACCGCTTGCTTTGGCACGAGCCGAGCGGCGTCGATGCTGGCTACCGCCTTGATACCATGCATCAATCCATCAGCGCTCGACAGCGGTATCGGCGCGTGATCGAGCGTCCAGACGGCGGCGCTGTCGAGCGGCGCGAACCATACTCCCACGCCGCTGTTGCCCGCCGGGAACGCCACGAGCACGCGCGGATCTTTCCCCGAACGGAGCAGCAGATGTGCGGCCACCTGGCCTTCGCGGACGAAGGCATTGAGATTCTGCCCCTCGACCAGCTGGAAGCCCAATTCGGGCGCCCGCGGCGACGCTGCCCCAAGCAACAGGACAGCAGCCGCCACGGCAGTGGCAAGTTTCAACGCGCGCACCAAAGGCTTTCCTCTCGCCGCCCGCTCAGAACCGCAGCGTCACCGACCCGCCATAGGTAGGCCCGACGATGCCACGCGCATAGAAGAAACCCGATGCGGCGTTCTGCGTCTGGCCCTGGCGCGGGTTGCCTTCGGTCAGGCCGATCACATTGAAGACGTTGTCGGCGTTGACGCTCACTTGCAGCTGCTCGGTCACGTTCACATTGACGCCGAAACTCGTCACGCCATAGGCGGGCAGCGAAATCCCATTGCCCGAATCGGCGAAGATGTTGCCAATGTATTTGTACCGCCCATAGAACTCACCGAGCTTTTTCGGCAGCTTGATCGTTGGCGTGATCGTGAACAGTGTCGAAGGCGTGCGTTCGGGCCGATTGCCGTTGAACGAGGGCTGCGGGACGCCGTTCAGCCGCAAATTGTTGAGCGTCGGCCCCTGAAAGACACCGAAGAAGTCGATCGAAAACCAGTCGACGGGCCGGATAAGCGCGTCGACCTCGACGCCCGTGGTACCCAGATCAGCGAGAAAAGTCGTCTGGATCGTGGGATTCAGCGGATCGATGAAGTTATAGAATTGATCGCGGAAGTTGGTGCGGAACACCGTCACCGATGCGTTGAGCAGGCGGCGATATTTGTACCGCACTCCGGCTTCGTAGAGCTCGACTCCGGTGATCGGATTCACGCCATTGGTCTGGAAGCTGTTTGCATAGCGCGCGTAAAGTGAAAGATTGTCGGTCAACAGATAATTCGCGCCGATCGTCCAGGCCACGCGGCTGTTGGTCCGGCGCGTGACCGTGAAAGTGCCGTTGAAGGTCGAGCCAACCGTCGGCACCACCGCTGCATTGACGAGTCCGGGCTGTACCGGCTGATTGATGGCGGCCGAATTACCATCGCGGAACTCCGCACTGTCGCTTTCCCAGCGCAACCCGCCGTCGATGTGGAGCTTGGTGCCGATCGTCAATTCGTCATTGGCGTAGAGCGAAACTGAGCTGTCTTTGCTCTGCCGGATACCAGCGCCCCAATTGCCGTAGGAAATCTGGCCATTGTCGGTCAGCGTACCGATCACACCGTTCGCAGCGTTGAGCGCGACGATATCATAGATGTCGCTGTTGTTCCGGACGTCGTTGACGACGGCTGAGGTCGCCGACTGGTTCTGAAACCGGCTGACATTATAATAGAGCACGCCAGCGGTCAGTGAGTTGGTGAAGCCGTTGCCCTTGTATTCCCAGCGCGCGCCGAAGTTGGACCCGAAATCATAACCTGATTGGAAATCATGGTTCAGCGTGGTCTGCTGCAGAAAGCCATTACCGTTGAGCGCGTTGAGCGCTGCCGTGTTGTTCGACCCTGTCACGACCCCAGTGCGCAGATTGCGGATCCCGAACCGCACCGTTGTCGGGAACACCGCTTGGCCCGCCGCGAGCAACCCGCTGATCGGCGACGCCGCACCCGGCGTCAGATAGGTTACAGCGCTTGCCAACCCGGCATTGCCCGTGCCCGATCCGGGAAACAGCCCGTTGAAATCGTCCGTCAGCCCCAAATACCGGGCATGCGCAAACAGATCAATCGAATCGCTCAGCGGCTTTTCGAAATCAATCCGCAGCTGCTTGGTCTTAACGCGGACGCCCTGGTCATAGCGAAAATCGCGAAACCCATCGGCTTCGACAAAGGTCGATACCGGGACTGAGATACGCGAGAATGCCGTTCCACCGACGTTGCCGAACTGGGTATCGAGCCCAGGAATGCCGCTCGGCTGGCCATTGTTATAGGCATAGGGCTGGGTTGCATAAAAGGCAGCCTTGATGTCGCCAATCTTGCCCGTCAGCCGGATGTAGCCGCCGCCATCAAAGCTGTATTCCAGCATCGCCTTCAACCGGTAGCCGTCATAGCTGAACGGGTTGCTCCGCACCCCCGGATTGGTCTGGATATAGCCACCGATGTTGAACGCGAGCTTGTCGGTGATCGGCTGCGAGTAATAGAAATCGCCGCGCCGCTGGCCAAAACTATAGGCGGTGAAGCGGGCGATGCCTTCTGCCTTGGTGTGGTTCGGCGTGCGCGACAGGAAGTTGATCGTCGCGCCGGCGCCGTTGACGGTCAGGACGCCCGACGAGCCGCCCTTGACGGCTTCGAGCCGATCAATGGTGATGTCGTTCGAGAAGAAGAAGTCGGCGCCGCCGCCGCCATAGATGATCGGCAGGCCATCTTCCTCAAGCTGGATGAAGCGCTGACCACCGCCCTGCAGGCCGCGCACCGAGTAATTGTTCGACAGCTCACCGGCGGTGCCCTCGACAAAGATGCCGGGCACGAGTTCGAGCAAGTCGGCGGTCGAGCGCGGCGCCTTGCGGTCGATATCGGCGGCCGTCGCATAGGTGATGTCGGCCGATGCGGTGATCAACGCGCGGTTGCGCGTCGTAAGACCGGTGACGACAACCTCGTCCGCCTTGTCCTGGTCTTCCGCCGAAGCGGGCGCCGCCTGTGCGGGCGCGGTGGATTCGGCAGTCTGCGCCAATGCTGATGTTGCGCAGCACGTCGCGCCGGCAAGCAGCAGCGCCCGAATGGTGATTCGCGAGTTCATGATCTCTCCCAATGCGACGCTTATGATTGCCCCGCCATTTCGGCAGCGGTGGCTTGTCACGATTGATTAAATCGATTGCAATCCAATTGCAATCGATTGTTTTCGGGCAACTGGGATGGCGGATTTACGCCGAGTCGCGGACTATCAAGCTAGGGTGCATCACGACCGAAGCGGTCTCCTCCCCCGCGATCCGGCGGAAGAGCAAGTCGACCATTGTCGCCGCGCCCTGGGCGATATCCTGGCGGACGCTGGTCAGCCGCGGCACAGTGTGACTTGTCAGCGGCAGATCGTCGAAGCCGATGATGGCGACTCGCTCGGGCACCGCAATTGCGCGGTCGGCAAGCGCGCGGAGCGTGCGCATCGCGATCATGTCAGACGCGGCGAAAACCCCGTCGAACTGCCCCTCGGTCAGACCCGTGTGGTGGGTGATATCGGCTTCCATGTCGTCGGCGGCGAGATGGGTGGGAAGCAACGCTACATCGAACCCGGCGGCGCGCGCTTCGGCGACAAACCCCGCATGGCGCGCCGCAATTTCCGGCGTGCGGACATCGCCCAGGAACGCCAGCCGACGGGCGCCTCGGCCGACCAGATGTGCTGCCGCCAATCGCC
This sequence comes from Sphingomonas sp., assembly GCF_019749955.1. Classification (GTDB taxonomy): domain Bacteria; phylum Pseudomonadota; class Alphaproteobacteria; order Sphingomonadales; family Sphingomonadaceae; genus Sphingomonas. The sequence continues at coordinate 13,526 of NZ_JAIEPC010000054.1, read as the reverse complement.
CACCCGCAACATTGTCGGTACCGACGCTGCAATGCAGTTGCCCCGGGCATTGGTGCCCCCAGGCAACGAGGGGCCGATACCGCGCAGCGGTCTGCTCGATCGCGTCGAACTGGTTCGACTGGCCGATCATCAGCACGCCGTCGAGCATCCCCGACTCGACAATTCGGGTCAGCCAGTCGGGCGATTCGGGGATCACCCGCGACAGCAGGATGTCATGGCCGCTTTCGGTGATCAGATCGGCGAGTTGGCCCAGCATCGTCATGAAGAACGGATCGGACAGATGCTGGCGCCGCTCATGCCCCAGCGGAATCACCACGCCGATCAGCCCGGTTCGCTTGGTTCGCAGCCGGCTTGCCATCTGGTTGGGACGGAAATCATGCGCGCGGGCGATTGCTTCGATCTTTTCGCGCGTCTGGATATTGACGAGCGGGTTGCCGGCCAGCGCCCGCGAAACCGTTCCAGCCGAGACGCCGGCGATCCGCGCCAGTTCGACGATGTTGCGGACACGCCCCCCCTCCGGCTGCCCGTCGTCTAAAGTGCGATCGTCAGAATCCCCCATGAGTGGCCACGATAGCCTGACCGAACGCAAGCGCAACAGTCTCGCGGAAACCGGTCATGATGGCATCAACGCCGCTCGGTCGCCATCCAATGCCAGCCGAAGCACCGGCGCGGGTCCACCGGCGAATGCTGCACGGCGGGCAGCGGGATCCGGGGGGAGCGTCCAGATGCCGGGCATGTCGGCAAAGCTCCAAACCGTCAGGTTGGGCAGGACCTGGAAGCTATAGGCCTGGGTCGGCGCAATGCCGGGGTTGGCGAAGACGAGTGCCGTGCCGTTGATCGGCCGCCACGGCGCTCCCCAGCTGTCGGCAACCACCCCGTAAAGCCCGGTTGGGCCGCGCGGGCCCGGGTTCGCGAAGACCTTGGCCTGGGTCGACCAGAAGAGATAGACTTGCCCGCGATGGATGACGACATGGGGTCGTTCGAGTTCGTTGTTCAGGCCGATCGCCGACACGATCGGCGGCTGCAACACCCATGCATCGTCGATCCGCTTCGCGGCGCCTACGACGCCGTTCCATGACGAATGGGCGCCAGCGTCGGACGCGGTGAACAGCAGCCAGTCTTCATCGCGGTCGGCATCGCGAAACCAAAATGGGTCACGAAACGCCTTGATCGTGCCGATCGCTCCGCCGCCCCCCATGTCGCTTTGGTACACAAGGCCATCGGGGCGCGCGCACTCGATCGGAGCAGACCAGTCCGCAAGGCTCGGCACCCCATCGCTGATGCGCAACTGCGCCGTGGTTTCGAACAGGCGCTGGGCGAAATTGAACGGCGGCTCGCCACAGCCGCCGACGGCCGTAAAAAACAGGCGTACCGCTTCGCCTGCATCGCTGATAATCGCAGACCCAGACCATTGGCGGCTGCCGGGTGCGGCATCGTCAGCGAACACCGGCCCCAGATCGCGCCACGAAGTGGGTGAGCGGTGGAAGAGCCAAAGCCGCGCAATCGCGTGCCGGTCATCGGGATCGGGCAAGCGTGGCGCCGCAAGCGCGATCACCAACTGCCCGCCGGCCACCGGCGCCAAGGCGCCCGTCGTGGACAACACCGGCCAATGATCCCACACATCGTGGCCCGACAAAACGTCGCTCGCGGTCTCTCGGTCGAAGAGCGGCGACATCGGCATCGACTCGGGGCGAATGGCAGCGACATGCGATGGCAGCCAGGTAAAGGGGATCATTGTCGCTTGGGCCTGCTCAAAGGGCTGAAGGGGATGACGGGCAACGAATAGCCCTGCTGCAAACCTTTGCAATGACAAAAGCCGTCGTGCTAGCGTGCGCAGCAGACCGGCAAAAAAGCGCGGCGAGGAGAGATGATGCCAGCGGACGCCGCGCCTAAGCCCCGACTGAGCCTCAGCCGGATTGTCCAGATGAACCTGGGATTCCTGGGCCTGCAATTCAGTTTCGGGCTGCAACAAGCCAATATGGGGCCGATCTACAGCTATCTCGGTGCGAGCGAAGCCAGCATGCCGCTGCTGTGGCTTGCCGGGCCGATTACGGGGCTGGTGATCCAGCCGATCGTCGGCGCGCTCAGCGACCGAACAGTCACGCGGATCGGTCGGCGCACACCCTATTTCCTCATTGGCGCCGTCCTCTGCAGCCTTGCGCTGTTCGCGATGCCCTACAGCCCTGCGCTTTGGGTCGCGGCGAGCCTGTTGTGGGTGCTTGATGCCGCCAACAACATCACCATGGAGCCCTACCGCGCCTATGTCGGTGATCGTTTGGACGAGGCGCAGCGACCGGTTGGCTTCCTCACGCAAAGCGCCTTTACCGGTCTCGCCCAGACTCTGGCCTATCTTGCACCGTCGATTTTCGTCGGGCTGGGGATGAACCCCGATGCGGTCGATGCCAACGGCATCCCCGACATCACCAGACTCGCCTTTGCGATCGGCGCGGTGCTGTCGCTCAGCACGATCCTGTGGTCGATCTGGCGCGTGCCCGAACTGCCCCTGGAACCACACGAACTTGCGCAGATGCAATCGCGCAAGATGTCGATTGCCACGACATGGCATGACTTTGCCGATGCGGTTCGCAACATGCCTCAGCCGATGCGGCGGCTGGCGCTGGCGATGTTCTGCCAGTGGTTCGGCATGTTCTGCTACTGGCAATATGCCGTGCTATCGCTGGCCCGTGCGCTCCACGAGAGCGGGACAGCCGCAGCGGTACGCGACGCAACGCTGGTGAACGGGCGGCTCGGCGGTTTCTACAACGCGATCGCTTTTGCGGCAGCGCTGATGTTGGTGCCGATGATTCGTCGGCTCGGCGCCGGGACCGTCCACGCCGCCTGCATGATCGCCGCCGGCAGCGCGATGGTGGTGCTGCCGACGATAGACAACGAAGCTTGGGCCTATCTGCCGATGCTCGGTATCGGCCTGGGCTGGGCCAGCCTGATGGGTACGCCCTACATCATGCTCGCCGACTGTATCCCGCCCGCGCGCACCGGCATTTACATGGGGATTTTCAATATGTTCATCGTCGTGCCGATGCTCGTCGAAAGCCTGACGCTGCCCTTTTTCTACACGCCCTTGCTCGGCGGCGATCCGCGCCATGTGATCACGCTGGGCGGCGCGATGATGCTGCTCGCGGCGCTGGCGACGCTCAGAGTGGGTCGTGCAGACGATTTGAACTGATGGGGTGGATGCCCCCTTCGCCCGGCATCGTATGATGTCAGAACGGCGCGATGTTGCGCTGGAGAAGGAGGAGCATATGACCGACGTTCACATTCTCGCCATCGATTTGGCGAAGCGCAGCTTCCAGGTCTGCGCGACAGAGCTGCGAGGAGCGGTTCCATTTAACCAGGCAGTATCGCGTGCGAAGCTTGAGGCGGCGCTGCGATCGAACCTGCACTATGTGGCGGTGAAGAGTGCCGAGCACCAAGCGCGCGCGGTTGCCTTCCGAACGCACCAGTCCTTTGTTGGGCAACGTACCCCGCTGATCAATGCTTTGCGATGACATCTGGCCGAGTTCGGCTGATCGTCGCGCAAGGACCGACCGGCATCAAGGCCGTTGGCGGCATGATCGACGACGATATGACCGCACTTCCCGAGGCCGTGCGCGATTTCGCTCGCCTTTATCTGGACCAGATCGCCGTGCTCACGCAGAAGATAATGACGAACTCCACTTCAAGCTGCGCGCGGCGACCACGGTCGACGACGCAGCGCGGCGGCTGCGGCATCAACGGTCTTGCAGCAAAACGCAGACATCAAACCCGGGCTGCGCAAGAACCAAGGTGAAGATGTCGGCATCGGCGAGCGAGACACGATAAGCGAAGCAGGTGGAACAAAGCACCCAGTGCGCTTCTACGGTGTGAACGTCGATCGCGACACGGGTGAGGTTTATGGCGCTTTTGATCTCGACGACGGCCGTCGAGTGCTTGCGGTCACCAGTTTCGATGCGGCAAACGATATTCGCTCTGAGCAAGCCACTTGACGGAAACGGGTGCGCTGAGCAGCCAGCCATCCGAGCGTGAACGAATGGCAGCTCCTGCCTATTTGGCTCCTCAAAGCGGCCATTCCGCAATCCACCCTAGCCGATTGTCACCAAAGGTCAGGCTTCGAGCCGACTTTGGGCTTCCGCACGCTCCCGTCACCGCAAAGTGAGCGCTGCCGCTCTGCACACAGTACATCGTCAAGCTTGTCCGATCCCATAAAGAGTGATTTCGTGAGATCGCGTATTTTAACCCTAGTCACGAGGCGCGGGGCTCATTTGACGCCTTATGGGCGTGAAGTTCACCTCTTATGAGCGAAACGACACCGCTGCGCCTGCGTCATTTCGTGGGTGGGAAGTGGTGCCCAGGGACGGGATCGAACCGCCGACACTGCGATTTTCAGTCGCATGCTCTACCAACTGAGCTACCTGGGCATGTCGCGCGAGCGGCGCGAAGGCGGCCTCTTAATCGTCGTCTGCGTCGCTGTCCAGCCCGGGGTTGACGGTGTCCTTCGACGCTTCCTCGTCGCCGGTCGCGGGGCCTGCGGGCAAGCGATAGCCTTCGCCCAGCCATTGCAGCAGATCGCGGTCGACACAGCCGCGGCTGCAGAACGGCTTGTGCTGCGGGCTGACGGGCTTGCCGCAGATCGGGCAGGCAGTTGCGGGCATCGATCAGGACTCCAGTTGGGGCGAGCGGCCGGTGCGGCGGGTGAGCTCGGCCAGCCAATCGGGGTGCGCGTCGATCCGCGCCTTGACCGCCAGCGGCAGCCGCAGCGCGAGCGAGGTGCCGGGGGGCGTGCGTTCGAGGCTGCGCAAGGCGGCGCGGGCAGCGGCGCCGACGGGATCGCTCCGCAGCACTTCGACCAGCGAGGCGCGGGGGCGGGGGCGCACCACTTGCAGGAAGCCGAAGCCGTTGAGCGCGGTGCGTTCGAACGGTGGTGGCAGCGCAGCGTCGAGCGCTTCGGCGACGGCATTTCGCAGCGCCTTGCCCTGCACGCTCGGGAAATCAACGCCGATCGAGCCGGTGATGTCGAGCCGATCGATCGCCTGCCCCACCGCCGTCGCCGCCGCCACCGCCAGCGTGCCGATGTCGCCACTGCCGTCGACGTCGAACAGCGCCATCGCGGGCGTGGGGCTCAGCCGCAGCGCGCCGCCGGGGAAGGCGATTTCGCCGCTCATCGCCTCGTCCAATACCTCCGACCAGCCCGCCGCTTCGAGCGCATCGGCTTCGTGGGCGCGCAGCTCACGCACCGGGTGGCCGCTCGCCGCCAGCCGCGCGCGCAAGTCCGGCCCCGGCCCGAGCGGCGCATCGCTCACCCGGCAGCGGGCGAGTTTGGCGCGGCCCGGTTCGGGGATCAGCTCGCGCGTCACCACGACCCGGATCGCCGCGCCCTCGCTCACCCCGGCGGCGCCATCGAGCAGCAACTCAGTGCCGTCCGCCACTACCCGGTCGCGCGCCACCAGCCGGCCTTCGACGACGCTGCCCAGCCTTAACCCCGGCAGCTCGACCCGCGCGGCGGCAATCATCCCGTCCACCACCAGCGCGGCGCGCGCTTCGCCGATGCCGGCCTCGAACAGCCACTCAGCCAAGCGGATAGCCCGCGCTCAGCAGCAGGGCGCGTGTTTCGAACAGCGGCAGGCCGATCACGCCCGAATGACTGCCCGCCAGCGCGCGCACCAGCGCTTCGGCGCGGCCCTGGATCGCATAGCCGCCCGCTTTGCCCAGTCCTTCGCCGCACGCGACATAGGCGTCGATTTCGGCGTCGCTCAGCCGCTTGAAGGTGACGACCGTATCGGCGAGCCGGGTGCGCGCCACGCCGTCCAGGCCGATGACGCACACCGCCGCCAGGCAATGATGCCGCCGCCCGGAAATGAGGGCGAGCAAGCGGCGCTGGATGTCCTCGGTCTCGGCCGGGGGCAGGATGCGCCGCCCGACGGCGACGGTGGTGTCGCCCGCGACGATGATCTCGCCCTCGCCATGCGGCACCGCGCGCGCCTTTTCCTCGGCGAGGCGCAAGGCGTAGGCGCGGGGGAGCTCGCCGGGCTTGGGGCTTTCGTCGATGTCGGGGGCGGCGACGCGATCGGGCACGGCACCCAGCCGGGCGAGCAAATCGCGGCGGCGGGGCGAGGTGGAGGCGAGAATGAGAGTCGGCTTCATGCACTTGCCCAATTGCGAGTCATTTGAAACCAGCCGTCATCCCGGACTTGTTCCGGGATCCACCGTGCAGCGAAGATTGCAGCGGCGGCATTCAGACCACGGTGGGCCCCGGAACAAGTCCGGGGTGACGAAAAGGGTGCGGGTGCCAGATGGGCGCCGACAGCACCACCCGATCACTTGAAGCGATAGGTGATCCGGCCCTTGGTCAGATCATAGGGCGTGAGTTCGACGAGCACATCGTCGCCCACCAGCACGCGGATGCGGTTCTTGCGCATCTTGCCGGCGGTGTGGCCGAGGATTTCGTGATCATTTTCAAGCTTCACGCGGAACATGGCATTGGGGAGCAGCTCCACCACTTGCCCACGCATTTCGAGCAGTTCTTCTTTTGCCAAACAAACCTCTGGTGATGTTGGTTGATTCCGGGCGGAATTCGTGAAGCGCGGCGCATAGACGAGAAGCGCGCAAAAGGGAAGCGCGGGGGCTGAAAGGTGTCAAAGGTTACGACCATCCTAGGGGGGTGGGCCGCGCGCGGTGGCAAAAGTGACGAAAGTGACGACCCGTTTGCAAAAAGCGCAGGCGCCTTGCCGATTGCGCCGATTGTTCACGCGGAGGCGCGGCGCGCGCGGAGAAGAAGAACGGGTTCGCGCGGAGGCGCAGAGATAGCGGAGAGAAGACGTGGCGAGGCCGCTATATCTCACTTCTCTGCGATCTCCGCGCCTCCGCGCGAACAAATTCTTTAAGCGCGCGCGCCGGAACGGTGGCGGGCGGGGGACAGGGGCGCGGACGATGGCAAAGAGCGGTTGGAGCAGAACATAGTATGAACAAGCGCGATTGGCAAGTCAGCAGGCACTCCGGGGCTTTTACCCATTTGCCATCTCGGTCGGCGTCACGCGACGACGATGATCGCTGAACCGTTCTCCACCGATCCGCTCGGTGCGAACGCCATTCGCCTTCCACGGCTTGCAGAGTTTGCAACCGGCGCGCTGGTTGCGGGCGCGCCCGCGCTTGTGATGCATTGTGGCCTCCATAGATTGCGCCCGACCGATAAACCCGTTCAGGGTTGTTACGCCGAACCTGTTTCAATAGCGATTCGTAGCGCTTTCGCGACTACGCCGCCTTGAGCGGCAACGACATTGCTTCGAGGGTCGTCCGATCGAGCTTGCCGGATGCTTGGTCGATATCGATTCCCACCACAGCGCCGTCCGCGTCGAAATCGGCGTTCAGGCCATTGGCGATCTCACTGGTTTCGACGCCGGGCGTGGTTTTCAGCTCGATATAGAGACTGTTGGTTTCGGCGTAATAGTGCAGCTTCATGGCCCGTCCTCGTCGAAGTCGCGATCGATAAACGCATTGTGGAGTGTCGTTCCGTCGTCCAGCGTCACCACGCGTAAATTGCGCGCGTCGTCCTGGTCAATTCGTGCTCGCCGTCCTCCGCTCGACCCGCGCAAATCAATCCGTTCCGTTTCACGGAACTATCCGTTCAACGGTGGGAAAAGTTCATTCCAACGACCGACAATGCCGGTGCCGGGCCGCCCGGCGCCAGGTGTTTTGCTGCCAAACCCGCTATAGTTCCAGGCGGGGGCGTAGTGCGCAATCAGGGCGTATTCGGCGGCGAATACCCACCATTCACTGCTGACGGTGAGGTAACGGCATTGGACGTCCGGCAAACCAATATTTTGCCTGCTAGAAATCTTGCTGACGTGCTCCGCTAACCGGGCGCGCAGCGTCCGACCACTCTTTGTAGTTTCCTTGGACGCTTTTCCTACATAAACAAGATTGCCCTTATAATACAGAGCGTATACTCCGCTTTCCCGAGGGCCCGCGCCTCGCTGCAGTGGCAAGAGCGGGCTCGCCTCAAGCTTCTGGATCACTTGAACGCGGATGCCCTCGTCCAAGTCGAAGTCAAAGTGATGAGGATCGTTTGATACGGGCATGCCATACTTTTGCACAACCTAGGGCATCGTGTCACCCGGGGCCGCTAGGTGGCGCGACTCAAATGAGAGGCGACATTCACGGCGATTACACGCGCAAGCTCCACAGGAACGGCGTTACCAAGTTGACGCATCGCCTCCGACCATGATCCATGCAGATGATAGCCATCAGGAAAGGTTTGCAATCGCGCACTTTCGCGAACCGTGAAATAGCGTACCGACCCATCTGGGCGTGCCAGCATATTTTCGCCTCCGGGCACACCATGGACACCGGCTTTCAAGGTCTTGGCCGCTTCGTCAAGCGGGCTCCCGGTATGGCCAGGATAGGATCGCGCGCCCTGCTGAACGCGATGATTGGCGAACGCTAGCGACGAAGTCGCAGTAGGCTCGGGCAAGTCGGCTATCGCGTCGCGTACGGTTTGCCACGCCCTAGTCATCGGCTTTTCCACCAGCTTCATGCCACGGTTGTAAAGGCGGCAGTCCAAATTCTGATCAATCCGCGCAACCCTATGCCGGTCCCAATAGGTTCCCGTGCGGCATTGGTCCCAAAGCAAAGCGTCTAGCGAATGGGTTTCGTCGGGAAAGCTCCATTCAATTCCCAAATCCGCTCGGAAACCCACGAATACAACGCGCTCACGCCGCTGGGGAACGCCGAAATTTGCGGCATTGAGCACCCTTGGAACCACTCTGTACTCAAGGCCGATTGCCACTCCGGAAGTGTGGTGCTGCTCAAGCCTCCCGAGATGATCAATCCAATCCTCATCGGCTCGACTGGCGATCTCGGGGTAGCTCAACTGGAGCACGATGTAGGAAAAATATGTCGCAAACGAAGCGCGCGTAAGGCCTTTGACGTTTTCAAAGATGAACGCGCTGGGTTCGATTTCACGGACCACCCGAACGGCTTCGGGCCACATGTCGCGAGAATCCTTGTGTGCGCGGTGCTTGCCGCCAAGGGAGAATGGTTGGCAAGGCGGCCCACCGCTGACCAAGTCAACTTTACGACGGAGATCGCCAAAATCTATGCCTCGTACGTCCTCTTCGATGGGATCAGGCCAGTGCGCTACGGGACTCCTCTTCGCCTTTCGGTTTTCCCGAACCGTATCACAGCACCAACGGTCCCATTCGACCACGCGCACAGGCTTGAAGCCGGCCTTGGCAATGCCCATCCCCAGCCCACCGGCGCCAGCGAACAGTTCGACGGACTTCATCGCTTGCCCTCTTCTTGCAGAAACATCGTCAGCTCGTTCTCTAGTTGTTCCTTATCGCGGTACTGGCATTGCCACGCAACAAGAATTACCAACCTTGCGCCAAAGGGTGGGTTTCGAGACGCAAGTCCCGCTCCCCTTGCTAACCACTTGGCGAGGTCCGAGAAAAAGGGGCGCGAGCCCCCAACCCGTTTACCGCCCCGCGCCCGCCGGGGATTTGAACAGGATGTTGTAGCTGGCGTTCGAATTGAACGGCGGGTCGAGATAGATCAGGTCGACGCTTTCATCCGCGATATGCTGGCGCAGCACGTCGAGATTATCGCCATAGTAAAGCCGGTTGGTCATGCGCGGCATGATGCCCGTGCGGCGGGGTGATCACAATCGGTGATTGCGAGCGTCGCGCGGCGATCCAGTGTGTGGCGCGATGGGCTTGTTGGATTATCCACGCCGCGCATCAAGCGCGCCATTCCAAAGAACGTCGTACACGCGGTCGGCGTCGCTCGCCCATTCGGTGAAGGTCGAGAAGTTGGCGAGGAACGCGTCTGGTGCCTCAGCCCGCGTCATGATCACGCGGTCGCCGTCAATTTCATACGTTGGGTCGTCGCCCGGACAGAGAGCCAGTGCGACGCGGACCGCGTGCGGGATGGTCGTCTGTCCCTTGCTGCTGAGACGCGAGCGGATCATGCGGGGAGGGTAAGAATATGCCTGACCGGAGGCAAGCTCGATCGGCGGACGTGTGCCGTGTCGTCGGGTAGCGGGAGAGCATCGCTGAGGTCGATGGAATACCCCCAATCCGTTCGTGCTGAGCTTGTCGAAGCACCGTTCTTCTTCCGCGACGTCATCGCAAAAGAAGGACGGCCCTTCGACAAGCTCAGGGCAAACGGTGGGAATGGGGCAAGCCAGCTAAGGTGTGCTCTTGCATAGCGAAGAGAAAGCCTTTCCGCCTACCCCCGCAACCGCGCCGCCCTAACCGCCAGCGCCGCGTTCCGTCGCGCGACCCTCGGCGCCAGCCCCGCGCGGATCGCCGCTGCCAGCGTGCCCGCGCTCGCGCGCGTCAGGCTGCGGCTGAGCGTGCCAGGGCGCGCGCCGTGCATCGCCGCGGCCCAGGGCGGGAGCAGGTCGATCGCGGCGGCCATCAGCAGCGCTTGCACAGGCGCGCTCGCGCTGCCGGCGGGGGCGGCGCTGCGGAGAGCGCCCATCACCGCGCGGGTGCGGTCGTCGGCGCGCAGCTGCGGGCGCATCGCGGTGAGGTACGCCTCGGCGGCGGCGCGGGTGGTAGGGACGGGCGCGCTGCCGAGCTTGGCCGCCAGCCGCGCGGTCTCGGCGAAGAACGCGTCTTCGCGGTAGCGCGGGATCGTCGGGTCGGCGTAGCGTTTATAGGCGGCGAGGAAGCTCCACTCGCCCGCGACATGCACCCAGGCGAGCGTCGCGGGATCATCGGCGCGGTAGGGCGTGCCGTCGGCGAGCGTCCCGCCGACGGCGGCGTGGATGCGGCGCACGCGCGCGATCATCGCTTCGGCCTGCTCGCTCGGCGCATAGGTGGTCCCGCCGACAAAGCGCGCGGTGCGGCGCAGGCGACCGAGCATGTCGGCGCGGAAGTTCGAATGGTCCCACACGCCCGCCATCGCATGCGGGTGGAGCATCTGGAGCAGAAGTGCTGCGATCCCGCCGATCATCATCGTCGCGAAATCGCCGTGCACCGCCCACGCGACCGATCCGGGGCCGTAGAGGCCATTGTCGGCGCCTTGGGTGATGTCGAACGGCGCATCGTCGCTGGTGGGGGAGAAGAGCGCATCGACCTGGGATTCGACGAAGGAACGCAGCGGATTCATGCGCTGGAGATGGGGGAAGCGGCGGCGGATGTCACGGGGGGCTTTGGGCTGGGGGGGCGATCTGCGCCCAGTAATGAGTTCATTCCCCTCCCTTGTCCAGGGAGGGGAACAAGAAGGAGCTAGGCGCCGCGGCAAAGCCGCGTCGGTCGTCGGCGCGAGGACGAGCTCGCGCCGACGCCGGCCGGGCTTTGGCTGATCGGCGGCTAAGCCTTGCTTAGCCTGCGGCCAAAGCCGCCAGCAGCAGCAGCGCGACGATATTGGTGATCTTGATCATCGGATTGACCGCAGGCCCCGCCGTGTCCTTGTACGGATCGCCGACGGTGTCGCCGGTCACCGCAGCCTTATGGGCCTCGCTGCCCTTGCCGCCGTGGTTGCCGTCTTCGATGTACTTCTTGGCATTGTCCCACGCGCCGCCGCCGCTGGTCATCGAAATCGCGACGAACAGGCCGGAGACGATCACGCCGAGCAGCATCGCGCCGAGCGCGGCAAAGCCTTCGGCCTGCCCTGCCACCGCGGTGATGATGAAGTAGACGAGGATCGGCGACAGCACCGGCAGCAAGCTCGGCACGATCATCTCACGGATCGCGGCCTTGGTGACGAGATCGACGGTGCGCGCATAATCGGGGCGGCTGGTGCCGAGCATGATGCCGGGGTTGTTGCGGAACTGGTCGCGCACTTCCTCAACCACCGCGCCCGCCGCGCGGCCGACGGCGGTCATGCCCATCGCGCCGAACAGATACGGCAGCAGCGCGCCGAGCAGCAGCCCCACGATGACATAGGGGTTGGAGAGCTGGAAGTTGACCGTGAGGTTCGGGAAATCCTTCGCCAGATCGCTGGTATAGGCATTGAACAGCACCAGCGCGGCGAGCGCGGCCGAGCCGATCGCATAGCCCTTGGTCACCGCCTTGGTGGTGTTGCCGACCGCATCGAGCGCGTCGGTCTTGTGGCGCACGTCATCGGGCAACCCCGCCATTTCGGCGATGCCGCCCGCGTTATCGGTCACCGGGCCATAAGCGTCGAGCGCGACGACCATCCCCGCCTGCGCGAGCATTGCGGTTGCCGCAAACGCCACGCCGATCACGCCCGCGAGCTGATAGGCGGCAATGACGGCGATGACGATGACGAAGGTCGGGAGCGCGGTCGATTCAAGGCTGATCGCGAGGCCCTGGATGACGTTGGTGCCGTGGCCGGTCTCAGACGCCTTGGCGATACTGCGGACCGGGCGGTAATTGGTGCCGGTATAATATTCGGTGATCCACACCAGCAGCCCGGTCACGGCGAGCCCGATCATCATCGACCAGAACAGCGCCATGCCGGTGACCGACGCGGCGGCATTGCCCGCCACTGCCTCTGCCGTCGCGCCGCCCAGGAAGCTGATGTTGCTGTTGCCGCCGATCGCGGTGTTCATGTCGCCGAGCGTATATTGGGTGGCGAAATAGATCGCCGGGATCGACAGGATCACGCTGGTCCAGAAGCCCTTGTAGAGCGCGCCCATGATGTTGGTGCCGCTGCCCAGCCGCACGAAATAGGTGCCGATGATCGAGGTGATGATGCACACCCCGCCAACGATCAGCGGCAGCCCCATCACCGCGAGCAGATTGTCCGACCCGCGCAAAGCCAGCGCGATCGAGATCATCGTCACGCCCAGCGTCACGACATAGGTTTCGAACAAATCGGCGGCCATGCCCGCGCAGTCGCCGACATTGTCACCGACGTTGTCAGCAATCGTCGCCGGGTTGCGGGGGTCATCCTCCGGGATGCCCGCTTCGACCTTGCCGACGAGATCGGCACCGACGTCAGCGGCCTTGGTGAAGATGCCGCCGCCGAGCCGCGCGAAGATCGAAATCAGCGACGCGCCGAACGCCAGCGCAGTGAGTGCTGCGACCACGATCGGGCTGCCCGGCGCATTGCCGCCGGGGCCGATCAGATACCAGAAGATGCCCGAGATCGACAGCAAGCCGAGCCCCGCCACCAGCATGCCGGTGATCGCGCCCGACCGGAACGCCATCGTCAGACCGCCTTGCAGCGAACTCCGCGCGGCCTCTGCCGTGCGCACATTGGCGCGCACCGAGATGTTCATGCCGACATAGCCCGCGACGCCCGACAGCACGGCGCCAATGACGAAGCCGATCGTCGAAACGGGCGCGCCCATCCGGTCGAGGAAGACCCAGATCAGCGCGGCGACGATGACACCGACGACCGCAATCGTGCGATATTGCCGCCCGAGATAGGCCTGCGCGCCTTCCTGAATCGCCGCTGCAATGTCCTGCATTTTTTCATTGCCGGCGGGGGCCGACAACACTTGGCGGCTGGTGACAAAACCATAAAGCACAGCCAGCAAGCCACAGACCATGGCCGCATAGACGATCAGCATCGCATTCCCCTTATCCTGCTGCCTCTGGCGGACGCCGGGCATTTTC
>NZ_JAIEPC010000068.1 GCF_019749955.1 Sphingomonas sp. | reverse complement strand
CACCACCACGCTGCTGATGAACCAGCCGATGCCCCGCAACCGATATGCTGCCGTCATTGTCCTGCTCCCTCTTGCCAAGCAGCGGCCGCCGTCCGCTGCGCCACGCGCAATGTTGCTGACCGCGCCCGCGGGTTGCGGGCGATCTCGCTGTCGCTCGCGCGCACCGCGCGACCGATTGTCTCGAAACTCGGCGCCGGGCCAGTCGCGGCCTGCGGCAGGTGCCGCGATCCACCCGGCTGCGCGCCCGATCGCGTGCGCAGGAATTGCTTCACGACGCGGTCTTCAAGGCTGTGAAAGGTCACCACCGCCAGTCGCCCGCCGGGGCGCAGCAGCCGCTCGGCCGCCACCAGACCCTGCGCCAGTTCGTCGAGTTCGCGGTTGAGATGGATGCGGATCGCCTGAAAGAGCCGCATCGCCGGATCCTTCTTGTCATGCGGCTTGTGGCCGAGCGCGCGCCGCACGACGGTGGCGAGTTGCAGCGTGCTGTCGATCGGGCGCGCCGCGACGATCGCGCGCGCCACCCGGCGTGAGCGCGGTTCCTCGCCATAATGATAGAGCACGTCGGCGATTGCCTCTTCATCCGCCGTGTTCAGGAATTCGGCCGCCGTCTCGCCTTCCTGGCTCATCCGCATGTCGGGCACCGCATCGGCTTGCGCCGCAAAGCCGCGCTTGGCCTGATCGAGCTGCATACTCGACACGCCAATATCCATCGTCAGGCCATCGACCGGCGCCAGCCCGCGCGCCTCAATCTCCGCCCCCATCGACGAGAAGACGGCGTGGATCAGCGTCAGCCGCCCATCGGCCTCGGCGACCAGCGCCTGCCCTGCCGCAATCGCATCAGGGTCGCGGTCAAAGGCAATCACCTCGGCGCCTGCACCGAGCAGCGCGCGCGTGTAACCGCCCGCGCCAAAGGTCGCGTCGACCTGCCGCGATCCGGGCGCGACGTCGAGCCCCTCGGTCACTTCGGCGAGCAATACGGGGATGTGCGGCGCGTCGGTCACAGCACCACCTTGCGTTCGGCCAGCTCATGCTCGACTAGCGCGCGGACATTGGGGTGGACATTCGGCGAGGCGAGCAAGGTCGCCGGGTCCCAGATTTCGAAATATTTGCCGATGCCGTAGAAGAATGCCCATTTGCCGATCTTCGCGTGCTTGCGCGGGAAACCCGGCATGATGAACCGGCCCGAGGTATCGAACGGCAGCTCGTCGCTCGCCATACCACCGCGCAGAATGTCGTCGTTGGGCGCGCCATCGGCGAGTGCATTCTGCCGTGCGCGCTCTTCAAGCTCGGCTTCGCGCTGATCGGCGAAATCGAGGTCATAGCCGCAGATGCAGGGCTGGCGCTCATGCGCCTGGAGGACGACAGTGGTGATCGCCTTGCCGTCGCCACCAATCGGGCTGCGCGCCAGCAGGGCAGCGCGCAGCGGCGACGGAATGGCCACACGGCCCTTCTCGTCCACTTGCTGCAGGCCATAGCCCCGATAGCTGCTTCTGCCCGACACGCCCACCCTATCTGAGGCGTGCAATGCTCTCCCGTGCCGAGAATCGACCCCGTGTCGATCTCGACCCCTGAATCACGAACGAGAGCACACGCCCCTTGTTAACCAAGCGGTATCAGGGAATTTGTGGGCATTCAATGGGCGGTTTGGGGATTTCGCGGGAAAATTAACTATCCCGGCGGGATTCCTGGGGGGAATAGCCCCGGCCTACTTACGCTGTTCTTCATGCGTTCCAGTATTTCGATGACCTGCGGGGTCAAAATCCCGCGCCCGCGCGATGTCGGGGGGCAATTTCCCCGGATCGCCCAACCGGCAGACCGAGTCGCAGGGGTGATCATTTGGCGGGCTTGGCGGGGGCGGCGGTGTTTCCCGCAGCGCTTGGCGCTATGCCGAGTTCAGCCAGCGGCTCGCGGTCACCTGTGGTGGCCGGATCGGTACCATTGGTTGCGGACAGATTGGCGACGATGTCGGCCTTCGCGCCGCCCGCGACCGCGACGGGTCGTTCGTGGCTCGCCGAGCTGAAGATCGCGCTGGCAAGACCGATCAACAGCAGGACAAAGGCAAGCCCGGTCATGCCGACCTTGACACGCTGGATCGACTGGGTCGCCTCGGCGGACTTCTTGTTACTGACCACGCGCATTTTCTACCCGATTGCGCGCAACTTGCCAAACCCGCCGTCAGGCGGGGCGCAACTGCGCCGGGACCGGCAGGCCTTTGGCGGCCAGCCAGTCGGCATTGTAGAGCGTCGACAGATAGCGAAAACCAGTGTCGCACAGGATCGTCGCGACCCGCGCGCCCGGCCCCAATTGCTTCGCCAGCAATACCGCGCCGGCAACATTGATGCCCGACGACAGGCCCAGGCACAGCCCTTCCTCGCAGAGCAATTTCTCGACCCAATACATGCCCTCAGTGTCCGAAACCCGGAATTGGGTGTCGATCGGCGCGCCTTCGAGATTAGCGGTGATCCGCCCCTGCCCGATCCCCTCGGCAACCGACGACCCCTCGCTCTTCAGCTCGCCATGCGCATAGTAATTGTACAGCGCCGCGCCATGCGGATCGGTGAGCGCGATCGTGACCTTGTCATCATGCGATTTCAGCCCCAGCCCCACCCCGGCGATCGTCCCGCCAGTGCCCGCAGCACAGGTAAAACCGTCGATCCGCCCCTCCATCTGCGCCCAGATTTCCTCAGCGGTCCCGGTCACATGCGCGCGGCGATTGGCGACGTTGTCGAACTGGTTTGCCCAGATCGCGTTGGGCGTTTCCTCGGCGATCCGTCTGCTCTGGTGCACGAAATGGCACGGGTTCGAATAAGGCGCGGCGGGGACCAGCACGAGGCTCGCGCCGAGCGCGCGCAGCGTGTCCATCTTCTCGCGGCTCTGCGTCTCGGGCATCACGATGATCGTCTTATAGCCCTTGGCATTGGCGACGAGCGCGAGACCAATACCGGTATTGCCCGCCGTCCCCTCGACAATCGTCCCGCCGGTCTTGAGCAGCCCCTGTTCCTCGGCATCCTCGACAATCGACAGTGCCGCGCGGTCCTTCACCGACGCGCCGGGATTGGCGAATTCGCACTTGGCAAAGATTTCGCCCCCACTCTCGTCGCTCGGCCCTTTCAGGCGAACGAGCGGGGTGTTGCCAATCAGGGCGAGCGTGTTGGAGGCAGTAAGCATGGCGACCTAAATGGCGCGGGCAGGCGCGCGGGGCAAGCGAGACAATCTTGGTCGGCAACAGGCGCCCGTTGTCGCCTCTCGGCGTTGATGGTATATACCAAATCAGTGGAGGTAGATGTGGCGACGCAACTCAACATCAAGGACCCCGAAACCGTGGCATTGGCGCATCGCCTTGCCAAGGCAACCGGCAAGCCGATGACGACGGTGATCCGTGAAGCGCTGGAGCGGGAGGAGCGCGCGCAGGACGAACGGATCGCCGAGAGCCTCGCGGTGGTTAAAGCGATAAGCGACCGCGTTCGCTCCAGCCTGCCGCCTGAATGGCAAGGCAAGAGCTCTCAGGGGATAATCGCCGAACTTTACGACGACCGCGGACTGCCGATTTGATCGTCGATTCATCAGCCGTCATGGCTATCGTCCTTGGCGAAGCCGAGCAGGAATCCTTCAACCGCTTGATCAAACGCGCCGAGCGGTGTCAACTGTCAGCTGGCACATGGATAGAGCTCGCGGCCGTCACCGCCCGCTATCCCGAGCACATTGGTGCTGCCGTCAATCAAATCATGGCGCATTACGGCATCGCCATCGCTCCGGTCACCGTCGACCAGGCACAGATCGGTAGCGACGCCTATCGCCGCTATGGTCCCGGCTCGGGCCATCCGGCTAACCTCAATTTCGGCGATTGCTTCGCCTATGCGCTCGCCCGGGAGTCGGGCGAACCGCTGCTGTTCAAGGGCGACGATTTCACGCATACCGACATCGTCGCAGCGCTCTGAACGCCTACCGCGCCACCCCCGCCGCCGCCAGATGCGGCCCCAGCCGCCCGCTCAGCCACAGGAAGAACATCCGGTAATCGCTCACCAGCGACCAGAGCGGATAGGTGAACGTCGCCGGGCGATTGCGTTCGACCAGGAAATGCGCGGGCCACGCCATCCCGTATCCCGCGATCGGCACCAGCGCCCACCACCAACCGCCCCAGGCAACCGCCAGCGCCGCAAAGCCGATCGTCATTGCCGTGCCCGCATAATGGATCGCGCGCGTCTCGGCCTTCGCATGCTCGTGCAGGTAGAAGGGCCAGAAGTCGGCGTAGGTCGTAATCGCGACCGCGCTCACTTCGGTCGCCCCGCGAACCCGGCCGCTTTCCGCAATTCGTCGGCATTCATCAGCGCGCCGTCGCTCATCACCCACAGCGTCCGCCGCATCGCGCCAATGTCCTTCGACGCATCGCCGTCGACCAGCACCAGATCGGCTTCCTTGCCGACCGTCACCGACCCCGTCGTCTTGTCGGCGCCGACCAGCCGCGCCGGGACAATCGTCGCGGTCTGGAGCGCTTCGCCCGGCGTGAACCCCGCCTGCACATACAACTCCAGCTCGCGCACGATCTCCAGCCCGCCGCCGTCGGTGCCTGCAACGATCGGCACACCCGCGTCGTGCAGCGCCTTCACCAGCGCCACCAGCTTGGCAAAGCTCGCGCGCCAATCGGCCCGCGTCACCCCTGCGGGCGGCTGGAACCCGCCCGCGCGAAAGCCGCGCTCGACGGCGGGCGGCAAGGTGCCGACATAGGGCGCATAGGACGGCGACAAATCGCCATTCTCCGGCACATAAAGACTCTCGAAAACCGAAATCGTCGGATCGACCACCGTCTGCTTCGCCGCCATCAGTTTGATCAGCGATTTCATCGGCTCGGCGTTCAGATCGACGTCCTTGGCGTATTTGCCGGGGCCGTTGAAGCGTTCGATACCGTTACTGATGTTGACGACGCTGTCGGGCAGCGCCTGCATCATCACGAAATTAATGTGGGTGATTTCGTCATAGCCGCCCGCGATCACATCTGTCGCGCGCAAGGTCGCGGGGATATGGCCATGGACGTGCAAGCCCAGCTTCTTGGCTTCCTTGATCCCCGCCCACAGCCATTCGGGCTTCATCGAGGTATAGAATTTGACCGCGGTAAAGCCATTGTCCTTGGCGCGCCGCACGGCGGCAACGGCTTCCTCGGCGGACGAAACGCTGATCCCGCCCTGCGCCTGCAGCGGCCCCTTGCCGTCGATCAACACCGACGAATAGACCGTCGGGAACAGCAATTTCCCCGCCGCGATCTGCTGGTTGCGCAGCACCGTCGGCTGGATATCGGCGCCCGGATTGCGCGCGCTCGTCTCGCCCTGCGACAGCAATTGCAGCCCCTGCAAGTCGCTGCCGACGTGCATGTGCGCGTCCCAGATGCCGGGCGACAATGTCTTGCCCTTGCCGTCGATCACCTTGGCGTTCGCGGGCAGCTGCACCGTCGCCGCCGCGCCGACCGCGACAATCTTGCCCTTGTCGGCCACCACCGTCTGATCATCGACGAATTTGGCCGAGATCGCATCGAACAGCTTCACATGGGTGAAGGCCACCGGCACCGGCGACACGCCGCCGAAGCGCGCCTTGAAGGCCGGATTGCGCGCCGCCAGCGCATCGATCTGCGCCTTCTGCAGCTTGAGCATGTCGCCAGTGTACGCTTCGGGCAGCAGAGCGATCCCGCCGACGAAGCCGAAGAACGTGCCGTCAGCGTTCATCACCACCGGCACCGGCTCGGTCGACACACCCTCCAGCGTCCAGACGGTTACCGTCTTCGCGGTCGCCCCACTCCCAACCGCAACATCGACCAGCTTCTCCAGCCGCGCGACGCCGCCCGGCAGCAGCGCGATCTGCCGCCCCGGCGCCTTCATAATGGCTTCGACGGCATAAGCATTGGCAGCGAACGGCCCACCGAAGCTCGAATATTGCGCCTTGCCGTCGTACTTCGCCTCGCCCTTGTCGATCGGCGAGGTCCAGCGCGCGGTGCCGTTCGTGATCGCGAACGTCTCGGCAGAATCACCGCTCGGCGTATAGCCACGGATCACGATCCGGTCGGGCTGACCATTGGCGCCCGAGTGGATCACTTCATCCTGCTCGAAAATCTGCCCGCGCAGGTTCATGCTCTCGCGCACCGCAAAGCTGCCATCGGCGAGCCGCCACACCGCCGCACTGCCATGCTCGCCCGCTGCCGAGACGAGCTTGAATTTCTGCGCATCGGCGGGCGGCACGAGCAATTGCTCCTTTGGCACCTGCGCCGAGGCCGCACCGGCCATCAGGGACGCGGCAACCGCCGCACATGCCAACATCATCACCCGCGTCCGCATCGACTCGCCTCCCATTGATCGGTGTGCGACAGGGCTAGCACACCGGCGCGCGGGTGCAAGCGGGTGCGGCGTTGTCGCTTCCCGCGATCGGACCTAGGCTGCTCCGGCCATGAAGAACGCGCGCTTCCTCACCCGGCTCCGCTTCGCAGTTGCAGGGATTGCGACCGTCTGGGGGCGCGAGCGCAGCTTTCGCACCCAAGTCTGGCTCGGCGCGGGCGCCCTCGCAGTCGTGATCGCCCTGCGCCCTGCCCCGATCTGGATCGCCGCGCTGGTGATCAGCGCGGCGCTGGTGCTGACGCTCGAAATCATCAACTCCGCGCTCGAATATCTGCTCGACCATCTCCACCCGGACCACCACCCAGCGATCGGCGCGGCGAAGGACGCAGCCGCAGGCGCGGTGCTGCTCGCGAGCATCGCCGCGCTGGCGGTGGGCGGGTTGATGGTTTGGGACACGTTGGGGTGGCGGGCGTTCGACGGGCGCGCGGAATCCCAAATTGACCGCTAGACAAATAATAACCTAAAGGTTATATTGCAATGGAATGGACTGTCGCCAACCATGAAGCGTTCGACCCGGAATTTGACGCGCTGCCGAAAGCCGTGAGACTAACCCTGATCGCGCATTTGACCTTGCTCAAGACGTTCGGCCCAACTTTGGGCCGTCCGCATGTCGATACGCTCGCCGGATCGAAGCACCGCAACATGAAGGAGCTTCGGCTCGACGCAGACGACGGCGTTTGGCGCGTGGCGTTCGCTTTCGATCCGGCGCGCAGGGCGATCTTGTTGGTTGCAGGTGACAAAGCCGGCGTGGCGCAGAAGCGGTTCTACAAGGCGCTGATTGCCAAGGCCGACGCACGGTTCGACGACCATCTCGACGCGCTGTAACGCGGAATATGAGGAAGGACGATTTAGTGGAAGAACCAACGAAGTCGGCTCGAGGCAAGGCTGGGCGCACCTTGGACGTCTTGTTGGCGGAACTCACCCCCGAACAGCGAGCCCAAGTCGCAGCGCGCAGCGCCGAACTTCATGCCGAAGTCGAAGGGCTCAAGGCCCTGCGCAAGCTTGCAGCGCGCAGCCAGGAGCAAATTGCGCAGGCACTCGGCGTCACCCAGCCCGCCGTGGTCAAGATCGAGCGCCAGACCGACCTCTACCTCTCGACGCTGCGTCGGTTCGTCGAAGCGGCAGGCGGCACGCTCGAACTGCGGGTCGAACTGCCGGGACAGGGCGTGATGCACCTGACCGGTGTTGGGGAGATCATGCCCTGATCCGAGCAGATCTCACGCTTTCCAACACCCCGCGAATCATGTATGTTCCACATATGTTCGCACGCGACTCGACGACCCGCTACCCCCTATGGGAGGTCGTGACTTTCGACACTTTCCGGCACCCAAATACCCGTGGCTGACACCCTGCCCCCGCGCCCGCTGCGTTGGCTGTTTCTCGACCTGAACAGCTATTTCGCCAGCGTCGAGCAGCAGCTCGACCCCGCGCTGCGCGGCCAGCCGATCTTGGTGGCGCCGGTCGACAGCGACACCACCGTCGCGATCGCCGCTTCTGTTGAGGCCAAGAAATATGGCATCCGCACCGGCACCCCCGTCTGGGAAGCCAAGCGGCTGTGCCGCGACCTGATCATCGTGCCCGCGCGCCACGAAAAATATGTCGAATATCACGAGGCAATCGTCGCCGAAGTCTGGCGCCACATCCCCGTGACCAAAGTCTGTTCGATCGACGAAGTCGCGTGCCGGTTGCTCGATAACGAGAACAGCGTCGAGGCCGCCACCGCGCTCGCGCACCGGATCAAGGCGGGGATCCGCGCGCAGGTCGGCGATTGCCTGACGAGTTCGGTCGGCATTGCCCCCAACCGGCTGCTCGCAAAACTCGCGTCGGACATGGTGAAGCCCGACGGACTGGTGGTGCTTCAGGCCGATGAGCTGCCGCATCGCCTGTTCGATATGCCGCTGCGCGATATCGCGGGCATCGGCGCGAAGATGGAGCGGCGGCTCGCGCAGGAAGGGATCAACGACATCCGCCAGCTCTGCGCGCGCCGACCGCGCGATGCGGGGACGGCGTGGGGCGGCACCAATGGCGACCGGCTCTGGTATCTGCTCCACGGCGTCGACTTGCCCGAAAAGCCTTCGCAGAGCCGCAGCATCGGCCACAGCCATGTCCTGTCGCCGGGTAAGCGCGGGGTCGAGCCGGTGCGCCTCACCGCGCGCCGCCTCGCGCTGAAAGCCGCGAGCAGGCTCCGCCGCAAGGATTTGCGCGCGCGGCTGCTGGTGCTCCACGCGCGGTTTGAGGACGACAAGAGCAACTGGCGCGTCTCGGCCAAGCTGCCCGCGACGCAGGACAGTTTCGTGATCCTCGCCGCGCTCGATAAGCTCTTCCCCCAGCTTCACGCCGCGGGCCGCGCGCGGCGCGGCGATTTCCAGGTGCGGATGGTCGGGGTGACGCTCGCCGAAATCGAGGCAGTGGCGGGCGAGCAGGAGTCGCTGTTCGGTTTGCTCGACCCCGATGATCCGCTGGCGCGCGAAACGCGCGGGCTCGCGCTCAGCCGGGCAATGGATGTGCTCAACGAAAAATTCGGGCGCCACGCGGTGTCGGTCGGACCGATGGGCAGCGGGCGGATCGACCGCGTCGGCACCAAAATCGCGTTCGGGCGTATTCCCGAACGGTCTGAATTTCACGAATGAAGTGATTGATTAGAAAGATGATTCGATGATGGCTGCCGGGACGCCCCACCACCGCATTTGCGACGACCTGAAACATTACACTTTCATGTCACTGAAATTGCGCGCGATCCTCGCACCGCCACTCTTGACGAACGCGGCACGCTGCGCGAAGCATGAGACATCATGACACAGAAACTGCTCCTCGCCGCCGCCGCTTTGCTCGCGCTGCCGCTTGCCGCTTGCGAAAACAAGCCCATCGTTCAGGGCGCCGAAGACCCGCTCAAGGAAGCCGCCGACAAGGCGCCCAAGGTCGAGCTGCCGCCCGCGATCAAGGCCACCGTGACCATGCGCTGCAAGGACAACAGCCTTGTCTACATCGAGTTTTTCGCGGGCGACAAACTGGCCAATCTGCGCACCGAAAAAGATGGCACGCCGATCCGCCTCACCGCCGAAAAGGCGGGCGACCCGCTGATCGCAGACGGTTATTCGCTGAAAGGCACGCCGCAATTGGTCACGCTCGCCCAGCCCGGCAAGCCTGCGCAGAGCTGCAAGGCCTGAGCCACCAAAACCCTGCGCTACCGGGCGATCGGCGGCGCAAAGCCTTGCGTCGATCGCCCCTATCCTGCACGATAGGGGGCCATTCGATTAATGACGGAGGCAATCCCCACTTTGGCAACCATCGCAATCTACAGCCTGAAGGGCGGCGTCGGCAAAACCACGCTGGCCGTGAACCTGGCCTGGTGCGCCGCGACCCTGTCGGCGCGCCGCACCTTGCTTTGGGACCTCGATCCGCAAGCCGCGAGCACCTACCTGCTCAGCGATCGCAAGGCCAAAGGCCAGGCGCAGGCGGTGTTCACCAAGGACCTCGACCCGACCAAGCTGATCCACGCGACCGCGACGCCCCGGCTCGACCTGATCGGCGCCGACAGCTCGCTGCGCGGGCTCGACGTGCTGTTCCACGAGCTCGACAAGAAGAAGCTGCTCACCAAGCTGCTGACGACGGCGGGCAAGGATTATGACCGCGTGATCCTCGATTGCCCGCCCGGCATCACCGAGACGAGCGACCAAGTGATGCGCGCCGCCGATCTGATCGTCGTGCCGGTGATCCCCTCGCCGCTCAGCGAGCGCGCCTTCGCCGAAGTGGTCGAGCAACTCGGCAACCGCGCCGCGCTGATGCCGGTGCATGCGATGGTCGACCGACGACGCAAGGTCCATGCCGACACGCTCGCGCGCCACCCCGACTGGCCGGTGATCCCGATGGCGAGCGTGATCGAGCAGGTCACGGTCAAGCGCGCGCCGGTCGGCAGCTTTGCACCGCGCACCGTCGGCGCGCAGGCCTTTGCCGCGCTGTGGCAAGCGGTCGAGAAACGGCTGGCGGACGCCGCGCGCGGGCAGTGACCAGCCCCGGCTCAGGCGCTGGCATGACGGGGCTCGATCCCCGGATGGTGCTCGGCGCCTATGCCGTCGGCGTGTTCCCGATGGCCGATAACCGCCAGGCCGATAGCGTCTATTGGGTCGAACCCAAACGCCGCGCGATCCTGCCGCTCGACGGCTTTCACCTGTCGCGCTCGCTGCGGAAGACGATCGCCGCCAATCGCTTCCGCGTCACTGCCGACACCGCGTTTGAGGCCGTGATCCGGCTCTGTGCCGAAGGGGCGACCGACCGCCCCGAAACCTGGATCAGCGGGCAGATCGAAACCGCGTTCACCGCGCTCCACCGGCTCGGCTTTGCGCATTCGGTCGAATGCTGGGACGGAGATCGGCTCGTCGGCGGCCTCTATGGCCTCGCGCTTGGCCGTGCGTTCTTCGGCGAGAGCATGGTGTCGCGGGAGCGCGACGCATCGAAGGTCGCACTCGCCTGGCTCGTGGCGCGGCTGCGGGTCGGCGGGTTCACCTTGCTCGACTGCCAGTTCCAGACCGATCATCTCGCCTCGCTCGGCGCGATCGAGATCAGCCGCGCGGCTTATTTGGGCTTGTTGTCGGGTGCAGTGGCGGGCGCGGTCGAGGGCGCGCTGGCGGCAGGCGCTGGCGCGGGCGACGTGGCATTGTCAGCGCCGAGGGTTTCCTCCGGCGTGCCGGGCGACTTCTTCGCGCTCGACGGCGCATCGGCAACGGCCACCGTCGCATCGCCGCCCGACGGGAAAGTCATCGCGCAGCTCTTGGGCCAGACGTCGTAGATCGGATCGAGCACGACGTTGAGATTGGGGCGCTCCTTGTAGAGCCAGCCAGAAAAGACGCGCCGCCATTTCTTGTCGGGCTGCATCACGTCGAGCTGGACGAACGCGCCGGTATAGTGGTCATTTTCCCACGGCGCGGTTTGCTCGCACGCGCGCAGGCGGATCACGACATTGCCGACGCGCATCGCCTGCCCCGGCTTGAGTGTCAGGTCGCGCGCGGCGCCATTGCGTTTGTTGAGCAGCCCGAGCACCGCGACGCGCTGCGCCATCGGCGTCGTGCCGCGCGCGATATCGGCACCGGGGGTGACATCGACGGTGGTGACATCAGTCGGCGTGGGTTCGGCATCGAGCGCCGTGGCACCGGTCGTCTTGACGGGTTCACCCGACACCGGCGCTGGCTCGTTCCAGCGCTGATAGCCGAACCATAGCGCGACGGCGGCCAGCACTGCGCCAATCCCCGCCCCGCCCCAGATCAGCCAACGACGGCGGTCACTCACCCGGCGTCCAGGCTTCATAGTCGCCCGTCGCCACCGCGCGCTGCCCGCCCTTTTCGAGCGCACCCGCCGGGCGATAGGCCAATTCGGTGCCGGTCAGATTGGGCACGGCTGGCTTTTGCCATGCGCGCGGCGCCGGCAGCGCCTGATCGGGCAGCGCGTCGACCTGATGGTGGAGCCAGCCGAACCATTCGGGCGGCACCCGGCTCGCGTCATTGGCGCCGTTGTAGATCACCCAGCGGCGCGGAATGCCATTCGGGTCGAGGCCGCCTTGATAATAGGCATTCCCCTGCGAATCGCTGCCAACGCGCGTCTTGCCGCGCAGGCCAAGCCAGGTGCCAAAGGTGGCACCGTTCCACCAGGTGAAAATCGTTCCGAGCACGCCCATGCCCGCCGCTTAGCGGGTGCGCGCGGCGGCTTCAACTAGCGTTTGCGCCCGTCCCACGTCACGGCATCACCTTCGGCAATGCCCAACTCGGTCGAGCGCCCGCCGCGCAGCTCGAGGACGGCAGCGACCGGCTCGCCCGAACCGATCGGCGCTTCGGAAAAGGGCGTCGTATTCTCGGCGATGCGCGCGATTGTGCCGTCGGCGCGAATGAAGATGATGTCGAGCGGGCTCGGCGTATCCTTCATCCAGAAGCTCGCCTCGCGCGGCGGGCCACCGTCGCCCGGATAGGGGTAGAACAGCATGCCGCCATCGGCAGGGATGTTGGTGCGGAACATCAGACCGCGCGCTTGCTCCTCGCTGGTTTTTGCCGATTCGACGCGGAAGCTGTGCTTGCCGCCGGGCCCCGAAACGGTGAGCGCAATCGCCGGTCGGCTTGCTTCGCTGGCGGTGCCCGCGACGGCATTGCCGCCGGTGCACGCAGGCAGCGCCAGCGCGAAGGCGATGGCGGCACAAACCCCGATGATACGCATGACTATCCTTCCTGTTCGACCGCCACCGCAAGCGGCCCCTTGCGCCCGTCGACGATCCGCGCGCGCAGCGGCTGGCCGGGCTCGACCTCACCGATCCCGGCGCGGCGCAGCGTTTCCATATGCACGAATATATCGGCATCGTCCGATCCGCGCACCAGAAATCCATAGCCTTTCAGCCGATTGAACCATTTGACCGTCACGGCCTCGAACGGCCCGGCCTGATCGACCAGATCGACCGGATCGATCCGGTCGGCCGGCCGCACGCGCACCGGGGTCTCGACGGCTTGGCTAAGGTCGATCGACACAATCTCACGCGCCTGAAAGCCACGGTCGCGGCGCACCGCGAGGCAGTCGATCCGCGCGCCTTCGGGCAAGCTGCGGCGCCCATGCGGCTGCAGCACCGAAAAATGAATTAAGATGTCGCCGACACCCGGCTCATCCGCCACCAGAAAGCCGAAGCCGCGCGTGACATCGAACCATTTGAGCGTGCCGACAAAGCGGACCTCGCCCGCGCTATCATCCCCGGCGCATTGAGCTTGGGCGCACGCATCGGTCGACGACCGCAGCCGCGCCATAGGTGCCGTTTGCCCATCGAAATCCGCATGCACGTTAGACAGCCCCCCGCCGAACGCTCAGCTTATCACGAAAACTGGCTAGTGCCAAAGTCCGAGGCATCGCCCGCCAGCGCCGCAAGCGCGGCCTCATCGCCCGGGGCTGCGGCGACGATCCGGCGAGCAAGATCGAAGCCGTGACCCGCGCGCACCATCGCCGCCAGTTGCTTTTCGCGCAGCGGCCGGTCGGGCTCGGTCGCTGCGAAGGGACCGATTCGCTTGCGCTTTGCAAAAGCGACGGCCGCGGCGACGGCACGATCGGCAATGGCGGGCGCAATCGCCTGCGCATCATCGCCGACGATGCCCGCCGCGCGCAGAGCACCCTCGACCCGGCGCGCGCCGAGACCCCGCCGCGCCATCGATGCCGCGCGTGCTTCGCCAAAGGCCCGGTCGTCGATATAGCCGAGTTCTGCGAACCGCTCAGCAATCGCGGCCGGATCAGCGGGCGCGCCATCCCAGCCACGCTCGCAGATCTTGCGCCGCAGATAATCAGTCAGCCGCCCGCGCGTCGTCGCGAACCGCTCGACATAACGCAGCGCCAACCGGTCGAGCGCGGCCGCATCAAGCGGAGGCGCGGCGCGGCGCTTGGCGGGGGAACCACGCTCCATGCCATCATTGTGCCATAGTCAAACCCGATTTTGAACGCTTGTGATGGGCAGATGCGCTGTTTCTGCGCATTGGAGCATTGTAAACTTCGCGAATGTGGCCAAAATCGGCGGTTATTGAGGACAAGGGGCTTGACGATAATGGTGATCGAACAGCGGCAGGCCGACGCGACGCAGGCAGATTTGCCCGCGCCGACGCCGACAAAGGACGCACTGCCGCGTCGCTTCGCCGATTTCGGGACGCTGGGCGAAGCGCTCGATTATGCCGCCTCGGGCGCGCGCGGGTTTAATTTCCATGACCCGCGCGGCACGATCAAGCGCGCCTATCGCTACGCCGATCTACGCACCGACGCGCTCGATGCCGCACTGCGGCTGATCGCGATCGGCATTGCGCCCGGCGACCGCGTCGCGCTGATTGCTGAAACCAGCGCCGAATTTGCCGCGCTGTTCTTCGGAACCGTCTATGCGGGCGCATGGCCCGTGCCGCTACCGCTGCCCACCTCGTTCGGCGGTCGCGATGCCTATGTCGAGCAGATCCGCGTCCAGCTCGCGAGCAGCGATCCGGTGCTGCTGGTCTATCCGCCCGAACTGGCTGACATGGCCGGTGACGCGGCGCGGATCGGCGGGGTCAAGGGCATCGATTGGGCAACGCTCGCCGAAGCGCCCGTGATCACGGCGCCGCTGCCGCAGGCCCAGCCCGACGATATCTGCTACCTGCAATATTCGAGCGGATCGACGCGCTTCCCGCACGGCGTTGCCGTCACCCACGCGGCCTTGCTCAACAATCTCGCCGCCCATGGGCATGGCATGCAACTGATCGACAGCGACCGCTGCATTTCGTGGCTGCCCTGGTATCATGACATGGGTCTCGTCGGCTGCATGCTCTCACCGATGGCGAATCAGGTGTCAGTCGATTATCTGAAGACCGAGGATTTCGCGCGCCGCCCGCTGGCGTGGCTCGATCTGATCAGCCGTAATGCGGGCACCTCGGTCAGCTATTCGCCGACCTTTGGCTACGATATTTGCGCACGCCGCATGTCGAGCCAGACCAAGGCATCCAACCGCTTCGACCTGTCGCGCTGGCGGCTCGCGGGCAATGGCGCTGACATGATCCGCCCCGATGTGATGCAGAGCTTCGTCGACGCCTTTGACAGCGCGGGGTTCAAGGCCAGCGCCTTTCTGCCGAGCTACGGCCTTGCTGAAGCAACGCTTGCCGTGTCGATCATGCCGCCGGGCGAAGGCATTCGCGTCGAGCTGGTCGAGGAAACCGAGCTGTCGGGCGCCGCCGCCAAGCAGGATCGGCCGCAACGCTACCGCGCGATCGTCAATTGCGGCAAGCCGGTGCGCGACATGGCGGTCGAAATCCGCGAGGAAGACGGCACGCCCCTGCCCGAGCGCGCGATCGGCAAAATCTGGTGCAGCGGTCCGTCGATCATGGCCGGTTACTTCCGCGATCCCGACGCGACGACGGCGTGCATGGTCGATGGCTGGCTCGATACCGGAGACATGGGCTATATGTCCGATGGCTATGTCTATGTCGTGGGCCGCGCCAAGGACATGATCATCGTCAACGGCAAGAACCATTGGCCGCAGGACATCGAATGGGCAGTCGAGCAACTGCCTGGCTTCAAGGCTGGCGACATCGCCGCATTCGCGATCACGACGCCGGGCGGTGAGGAAACGCCCGCCGTGCTGGTTCAGTGCCGCAGTTCCGATGAGCATGAACGCGTTCGGCTGCGCGAGGAAATTCGTGAGAAAGTCCGGTCGGTTACCGGCATGAACTGCGTGATCGAGCTGATCCCGCCGCGCACCTTGCCGCGCACAAGTTCAGGCAAGCTCAGCCGCGCCAAGGCGCGCAATCTTTATCTCAGCGGCGACATCAAGCCCTATGCCATCGCCGCCTGACGGGCGGAAAAAGGTGCTTTTTTGGGTCGAAACGGGTGCGTAATCTAACGATCCGCTAACCATTAATGGCTATGCAAGGGCGGGTGAGCCAATCATCCGCCTCGCAATTTGCCAACCCGAAGATCGACGCGCGTGCGCTGCTCGGTCTTTATGATCCTGCGGACTCGACAGATTGGGGGCCGATCCGCGCTGCCCAGATCAATGCCGGCTGCCGTTTGGCGCTGGTCGCCTTTGCCGCCAATCTGCTCGGCGCCGCGCTGACGATTCTGATCGCCGCGCCAATGGCACCCCTCTGGTCATTGATTGGCTGGGGCGCGCTTGTCACCGCCGTCGCGCTGGGAATCACATTCCGGCGGCTCTCCTCGCCCTGGCGCGGTGCGAAAAGCGCGCCGGTTCAGGCGGTGCGCAACACCTTGCTCGAAGGGCTGGCGCTCGGCGCGGTCTGGTCGATCCCGCCGCTCACGCTGGCCGCGCAGGCAAGCTCAGCCGATGCGCTCCGCTTGTGGATCGTCCTGTCGGTGCTGATGACGCTTTCGGCTGTGGCGATGGCAGCGCTGCCGCTAGCAACACTTGGCTTTCTGGCGTTGCTGGGCGCTGCCGTGACGACAATGCTTTTCCTGATCGGCGGGCCAGTCATCGCAGCCGCTGCCGCATTGTTCACGCTGATGGTGATGGTGAGCTGCTATTATCAGGCGCGCGGGCTGGTGGTGATCCGCGCCAATGAAATCGCTCTCGCCGAACGCGACGAAACGGTCAGCCTGCTGCTGCGCGATACCGAGGACCATACCGCCGACTGGCTGTGGGAAATCGATGCCGCGCGCCGGATCGTGCGTGCCTCACCCCGCTTTGCCTATGCGGTCGGTCATGATCCGGTGACGATCAACCAGATGCCGATCCTTCAGGTGCTCGCCGGGGCCAATTGGGAAAGCGGCCAATTCGAAAAAGGGCTCCGCGAGCTGTCCGACAAGCTGAAGCGGCGCGAAGCGTTTCGCGACCTGCAGCTCAATATCCAGGTCAAGGGCGAGCATCGTTGTTGGGAGATCGCCGCCACGCCGCGCTTTGACGACGGCGGCAATTTCATTGGCTTTCGCGGCGTCGGGTCGGACGTGACCGAGGCGCGCGCCTCGACCGAGAGGATCAATCGCATGGCGCGCTTTGATACGCTGACCGGGCTGCCCAACCGGCTAATGATCTACGAAAGCCTCGCCCGCGCGATTGAGGATACCGAAAAATGGTCGTCGCGTTGCGGATTCATGATGATCGATCTCGATCGCTTCAAGGCGGTCAATGATTCGCTCGGCCATCCGGTCGGCGATCGCCTGCTGGGTCGCGTGGCACAACGCCTCGCGCAGCTCATGTCCGACAATGAGCTGGTCGGGCGGCTTGGCGGCGACGAGTTCGCGATCGTCGTCCGCGACGCGACGGACTCGGCACAGGTCGAAGCGCTCGCGCGGCGCGTGATCGAGGCGATCTCGGCGCCCTATGACATCGACCAGAATACACTCCACATCGGCGCCAGCCTGGGCCTTGCCTATGGTCCGCGCGACGGTCGCACCGCCGAAACGCTGGTGCGCTCGGCCGATCTCGCGCTCTATCGATCAAAGGATGCCGGTGGCGGCGTTTTCCACGCTTATGAGCAGCAACTCCATGTCCAGGCCGAGGAGCGCCGCGTGCTCGAAATGGCGCTGCGCAAGGCGCTCACCAACGGCGAGCTCTCGCTCAACTATCAGCCCGTGGTCGCCGCCCGCGACGGCACATTGGCAGGGTTTGAGGCATTGCTGCGCTGGCAGCATCCCACGCTCGGCATGGTTTCACCCGCGAAATTCATCCCGCTCGCCGAAGAAACCCGGCTGATCGCGCCGATCGGCGAATGGGTGTTGCGCACCGCCTGCGCCGAAGCCGCCCGCTGGCAGGGGCAAACGCGCATTTCGATCAATGTCTCGCCGGAACAATTGCACAATCCGGCCTTCGTCGGCGTCGTCGCATCGGCGCTCGCGAACAGCGGGCTGCCGCCCGAACGGCTCGAGCTCGAAGTCACCGAAAGCGTATTCATGCGCGAGGGAACCTGCGCGACGCAGGTGCTCGAACGCATCCTTGATCTCGGCGTGCGGCTGGCGCTCGACGATTTCGGTACCGGCTATTCGTCGCTCGGTTATCTCAGCCGCTCACGCTTTTCGACGATCAAGATCGATCGCAGCTTCGTCCAGGGCGCGTCGAAGAATGTCCCTGAAGCGATCGCGATTATCCGCGCAGTGGTCGCACTCGCGCAGAGCCTGGGCATGGCCACCACGGCCGAGGGCGTCGAAACCGAAGCGGAGCATCATCTGGTCGAGCAACTGGGCTGTACCAAGGTTCAGGGCTATTATTTCGGGCGCCCGCTGCCCGTCGACGAGGCCCGCATCCTCGCCAATCGCGCATCGGCGGACGCCGCCGCAGCCGCTTGATCGCCAGCGTCAACCAGCCGCTTGCCCCGATGCGCGCGGCCCGCTAAAGGCTTTTGCCGCACAGGGGTGTAGCTCAGTTGGTTAGAGCGTCGGTCTCCAAAACCGAAGGCCCTCGGTTCGAGTCCGAGCTCCCCTGCCACTTACGTCGTGAGAACGAGATTTTCAGGCGCTGAGAATCTTCGTCGGCGTGAGGTTCTCCCTGCCGCGACGGGCTTTCCCCCCAGTGTCACCGCTAACGACCGGTCATCGGACCAGACCCGGGCCAAATCGGTCGCATGCGCACGACCTTTGGCGAACCCGATGGTCCAGACATAATCGAAGGTTTCGCGATCGAAGCTGGCGATCGCGCGGTCGAAATCGCCGCCGCCCCGCACCGTCGCAGGGTAGATGAGTTGCGAGGGGTCGCGATCATAGGGCGCGGCGCGCGGGTGGCGGGGATGCACGAGTTGCTGCCCGGGCAACGCCCATTGCTCGTTGGTGAAAACCCGCCGCCGTGCCGTCGCGAGCCCGGCGATGTGGCTGAGCCGTGGGTTGCCCCAATTGTCGGCGGCAGGCTCGTTGACCAGCACCAGCACCGCCGCCCCTTCGCGAAACACATCGACGGCGCGCAACGCCGCCGCCTGCTCGCGCGCGAACAGCGCAAAGGCAAGCGTCGAGGTCAGCAATCGCATCGCAAAAAAGCCGGTCGACAGCACCGCCAGCCGTCCCGCCAGCCGGTCCTCGCCCGAAGGCGCGCGGATCGCCAGCACCGCCAGTGCGAGCGTCATCGGTAGCATCCGCATATCGACACACGAGGCACCGGCATAAAAAGCGGGCAGCGCCAGAAACGCCAGCCCGCCGAGTGTCGCCGGAACCGCGAGCACTGGGGAGAGCGACAACCGACGCGACCGGGCGGCGACGGCGATCAACACCCATATGACGGCGATGCAGGCGATGTCGTACACCTGCCAGCGCTCGCGCAACACCGACATCGCCCAATAAAGCTTGAGCGGCGCGTTGAACCACATACCGGTTGACCCCGCCAGCCGGTCGCCGCCCGCCCATAGCGCCGCGAGCACGACCGGCATCATCATCGGCAAGCACATCGGCGCTGCGGCCATAGCGGCACGCAACCGGCTCTTCCCGCAGCTGCGCCGCTGTGCCCATTCTGCGCCGAAGACGAACAGGCCGAGCATCGCCCAGCCGAACGAGTGGCACAGCCAGACCGCGCACGCGAGTGGCCCGAACAGCGCGACGCGAACCCACACCGGCGCGCGCCGCGATAGCCGCAGCCACAGCGCCACCCCGGCAATCGCCAAGCCCGAAGCCAGTGAGAAGTTCACGAAGCCGAGCTGAAACGGTGCGGCATAAGCAAGTGGCAAGGCCATCAGTGCGGTCGGCGGGATCCGGCCGTGGACTTCGCGCGCCAGCCAGAGCATTGCCGCGACCACGAGAGCCGGAATCAATAGCACGACCACGCGCGCGGCGGGCTCCAGCCCGATCAGCGGCGCCAGCGCCAGCACCAGCCCATCAACGCCGAGATTGCCGATCAACGCCCAGCGCACGGCATAATGCTGCGCGAGGGGTTCGCGCCCGGCCTCGGCCAGAATGCGGAAACGGCCGATGTGGCCGGGCAAATCGGTCAGCGGCGGAATCGCCGGATACAGCAGCGGCACGATCGCGAGCAGCGCGAACAGGATCGCGATCGAGCGGCTTTGCCACCACCGCGCGGCGGGCCGATCGCCAAACGCCGTGGCGATGTTGGCTGCGGCGACCGGCGCTTCGGCAAGAGAGGGGTCGCGCCGCTTTGGCATGCAGTTCTCCGCGTTGTGCGATACATCCAAGAGGCGCTTGGCGTCTCGTAGCGCGGAAGTATTCGGAAATTGGTTAGGCTTGGCCAGCAAGCACCGCAGAATGGCTTCCCGGGGACAATGATCGCGCCCAATTTTCAAGGTTGAATGGCTGGGGCTTCCGAAGGATTTGGTCGCGTTCAGTCATCGCATTTACCTTCTGCGCAAGCAATCGATCGAGCCCGATCAGCCATTCAGGTGTGGGGGCCTGCTGAATGCTCGGCTTGCGCGTGCACGCGATCTGCGTAAAGCTGATTGCCGCCATGAACGCACCGTACCGGAACGGAAGACTCCCGGTTCGAGTCCGAGTTCCCCTGCCACTTTCCCAATATCGTCGTTGCGCCGCAGGCGGTCGCCGCGCATGGTCCTGCCGGTGGAGCATCCAGGTCCCGATATCGCGTAAGACACGTGCGTCCGCCGAATTTGGCCAAGCGCTGCCATCTTGAGCTGACAGCACGCCACCCACAGTCGATAAGGTGTTCAGGTAAAGTTAAATTTTTTCGGTGCATTGCAGCATGGCAAAACATTGCTATTTCCCAACCATTCCCGCCGCCACCTGAGGTTTGACAGCATAATGGCAAGCGACTCCACACAGAGCGTCAGGCTGCGCGATTTCGTGCGGTGGGCTGCGCCGATTCTGGGGCCCGACCGCGCCTTTTTCACGCTCGCGATCATTTA
>NZ_JAIEPC010000059.1 GCF_019749955.1 Sphingomonas sp. | reverse complement strand
CGGCGGGGTGGGAATGGGTCAAGCCCGATCCCTATGACGACGCCTATTATCGCCGCTGGATGCACGAGCTGCCGCCACTGATCCACCGCGAGCGCGACCGGATGATCGATGTCCATCACACCGTCTTGCCGCTCACCGCGCGGGTGACACCCGACGCCGATGCGCTGATCGCGGACGCTTTGCCGCTTGAGGGTGGGCTGTCGATGCTCAACCCGCAGGACATGATTTGCCACGCCGCCGCGCATCTGATCGCTGACGGCGATCTGGCGGGGGGCCTGCGCAATCTGTGGGATATTCACTGCCTGGTCGAAGAATTCGGGGTCGAGGGCCTTGCTGATCGCGCGGGGCATCATGGCCTAAGGCCTGCTGTGGCGCGCGCCATCCGGCTCGCGACCGCGCTCTATGGCACCGAAGCCGGCGCCGATTGGGGGCAGCTCGACGCCACCGACCGGCTCTTCCTCCGCCGCGTCACCGCGCGCGACGGCTGGGGGCGCACCACTCGCCCCGTCACGCGGCTAGGCTTCTACATTCGCAGCCATTGGCTCCGCATGCCGCCCGCGATGCTTGCCCGCCATCTCTGGGCCAAATGGCGCAAGGGACATTCGGGGCTTTAGCCTTGACGAATCGCTCGCTAGCGTGCGCGCAAAAGGAGAGAGCGAGATGCGCCACATCGCCGTCATCGGGTCGGGCCCTGCAGGCTATTACACGGCAGAGGCATGCCAGAAGCTGTTCGGCGATGCCGTGCGGATCGACATCATCGATCAGTTGCCGGTGCCTTATGGCCTGATCCGCTTCGGCGTCGCGCCCGATCACCAGTCGATCAAGGGCGTTTCGCGCCGCTATGAAGCCGTCGCGCTGACCGACAATGTCCGCTTCGTCGGCAATGTCCGGCTGGGGCGCGACCTGAGCATCGACGAGCTGCATGGCCTGTACGACGCCGTGGTGCTGGCAACCGGCGCCCCGCGCGATCGGTCGTTGGGGATCCCGGGGGAGGATTTGCCCGGCGTGATCGGCTCGGCGGCGTTCGTCGGCTGGTATAATGGGCACCCCGACCATGAAGGTCTTGCGCCGCCGCTGAACGGCCCCGATGTCGCGGTGATTGGCGTCGGCAATGTCGCGCTCGACGTGGCGCGTATCCTGTCGAAGACGCGCGCCGAGTTTGCCGGATCGGACATTACCGCGCCCGCGCTCGACGCGCTCGACGCGGCGACGATCCGCCGGATCACGATCCTCGGGCGGCGCGGGCCGCATCAAATCGCGATGACGCCCAAGGAGCTGGGCGAACTCGGCCATCTCGCACGCTCGGCGCCGTCGGTCGATCCGGCCGATCTGCCGCCGGTCGAGGCCGATGCCGCGCTCGAACCGGGGCTGCGCAAGTCGGTCGCGCATCTGCGCGAGTTCACCACGCTGCCGCCCAAGCCAATGACGGTGGCGTTCGATTTCTTTGCAGCACCGGTGCGGATCGAGGGCAATGGCCACGCCGAACGCGTGATTGTCGAGCGCACGCGGCTCGATGAATTGGGCGGCGTCAGCGGCACGGGTGAGACTTATGCCGTCCCGGCGAGCCTGATCGTCAGTTGCATCGGCTATAAGACCCCGCCGATTCCCGGCGTGCCCTATGATGAGCGCGCGGGGCGCTTCGCCAATGTTGACGGGCTGATCGCGCCGGGGCTGTACGCGGTCGGCTGGGCGCGGCGCGGGCCGACCGGCACGATCGGCACCAACCGCCCCGACGGCCAGGCCGTGGCCGATCGCATCGGCGCCGAAGTAGCAGGCGGCAGCGGCAAGGAAGGTCGCCCCGGCCTCGACCGGCTGCTGTCGGCGCGCGGCGTCGATATCGTGACGTTTCGCGACTGGAAAAAAATCGAAGCCGCCGAAATCGCCCGCGCCCGCGACGGCGCCCCGCGCGAGAAATTCACCTCGATGGCGGCAATGCTCGCGGCGCTGGCGGATTAGCTGGGGCCGGGGGTAGGCTGAGGTGATTCACTCCACACCGTTTGCCCTGAGCTTGTCGAAGGGCCGTCCTTCTTTTGCCCGCCGATCGCGAAAGAAGGACGGTGCTTCGACAAGCTTAGCACGAACGGATCAAGAGTGAGTCCCTTCGACTGAGGCTGGCAGAAGCGAGATTCGGCGGGGGCGTGCACCTTGTCACGCGTGATGCGATCATTTTGACCTTGATAGGCGGGCATCGCCAAGCTAGGCGCGTCCCCCTGCAATGTGTCGGGGCGTGGCGCAGTCTGGTAGCGCACTGGTCTCGGGGTCCAGGGGTCGTAGGTTCGAATCCTATCGCCCCGACCATTGCGGTGGCCGCCGCCGCTATGGCGGTTCCCCCCGAACAAGCCGCCCGAGCAAGCCGATCCCGGAAGATCGGGCGCGAAAAGTGCCAAAAGTTACGACCATCCTAGGGGGTGTCGCGCTGCACCCTGGCCACGGACGTCGCTTTGCTGGCAGGATTCGGTTGTCAAAGAGCGGTGCGGGGTAACCCTCGCACCGGTTTTCCGGCAATGGAAGAGAGGCCGACGCATTTCGCTGCGCGACCAAGAATGGTGCACCCGACTGGATTCGAACCAGTGGCCTCTGCCTTCGGAGGGCAGCGCTCTATCCAGCTGAGCTACGGGTGCCTGATCGTCGCGCCTAGCAAAGCATCCCCGGCCGCGCCAGTGGTTTCAGCGCGCGCGCCTTACTCGCGGCGGCAGCGTCACTTGCTGGAACGGCGCGAGCGCGCAGCGGGCGCCGGGGCCCACCGGATCCTGGTACAGCACGGTGATGATGTCGCTCGAACAGAGTTGGTCGATCGACAGCGTATAGCCGAACCGCTCCTGAAAGCCGAGGCCGGGGCAGGCTTGCGGCAGGGTGACGCGGTAGACCTTGCGGTCGATCATCACGAAGTCGATCACCGAATCGCTGCGCACCAGGCTCTGCGCAATGCGGTGGCGGGTGATGCAGCTTTGCGGCGCGCCGACCGGTGTCGCTTCGGGTACGGTCGTGTCGCGCGCGGCGCCCGGACCGGCCAGCGCCAGTCCGCCGAGCAAAGCAATTGTCGCGAGCATCGGGGTTTTCATGCGACCTCCTTGGCCCGCGCTTTGGGCGCGGGCGTCTTGGGCTTGTACGCGCACAGATCGGCCACAGGGCAGCGCCAGCATTCGGGCGTGCGCGCCTTGCATATATAGCGTCCGTGCAGAATCAGCCAGTGATGCGCGTGCACCCGGAACGGCGCCGGGGTCGCCTTGTCGAGATTGAGCTCGACCGCGAGCGGGGTCTTGCCCTTGGCGAGGCCGGTGCGATTGCCGACGCGGAAAATGTGGGTGTCGACCGCGAAAGTCTCCGCCCCGAAAGCGACGTTGAGCACGACATTGGCGGTCTTGCGCCCGACCCCCGGCAGCTTTTCGAGCGCGTCGCGGTCGGCG
Source organism: Sphingomonas sp. (assembly GCF_019749955.1). GTDB lineage: Bacteria > Pseudomonadota > Alphaproteobacteria > Sphingomonadales > Sphingomonadaceae > Sphingomonas. The sequence goes on along the minus strand of NZ_JAIEPC010000059.1, from coordinate 16,823 downwards.
GGGACTTCACCGCCATGCTCGTCGACGAGCATTTGTGAGAGCGCGATGACATTCTTGGCCTTGGTATTGAACAGGCCGATCGTCTTGATGTGCTCCTTGAGGCCCGCTTCGCCGAGTGCGAGCATTTGCGCGGGCGTCGCCACCTCGGCAAACAGCGCGCGCGTCGCCTTGTTGACGCCGATGTCGGTCGATTGCGCCGACAGCGCGACCGCGACGACGAGCTGATAGGGATTGCCGAACGCCAGCTCGGTTTCCGGGTGCGGATTATCGGCGGCGAGCCGAGCGTAGAAGTCGATGACGTCGGCTTTTTTCAATGGCAATCCCAAGAATAAGCAACGCGGGAGAAATCGGCCCGCGCAAGGTCGCTGCTGCGGATCAGGAACACGCATTCGCCAACGTCGCCCCACATCACGAGCTCATCAGAGGTCAGGCGCAGCAGGACGTGATCGAAGTCAGCAAAAGCGAGCTGATAGTGCACGTCGCTTTGTGTGTAAGCGGGATAGCCGCCCGTTTGGTGACGCAACGGTCGCGCGGCCGCGTCGCTCTCAAGAAAGGCTTCGAGCGCGTCGATAGTGTAGTGCTGATACAGCGCCGTGATGCGCTTTTCAGCCGCCATGATGCTTTGATCGATCCGATCGACAATCAACGTCGGGCGCAGACCGATCCCGGCGCTGCGCACTGCATCATCCTGAAAGGGAGAAAAGTCCGAGAACTCAACCCCGGCCACAATTTCTAACGGCGGCGGTGGGATGAGGGAGCCCGGCGCTGTAACATCGCATCGACGGACCAGCATGGTCGCGCGAGTTGGATCATCGAAATCGGCACCATGAAGGTCGCCACGCCCAATGAAGAACTGGATGATCCCGCTCTCCGGGTAGCCATCAAGTTCCTGGCATTCGGCGCAGTCGAGTTGCGCAAGAAATTCAAGCGGGACGCCTTGGGCGTCGGAAGGCCACGTTTCGCCCTCGGCCAGCCATGCTGGACCGCAGAGTCGCGAACCAGATGCGGCTATTGCCGCCGATGCATCGGGCATCAGTGCGAGCGCCGGCCGGGTTTGCTGCAGAAACCACGTCTTAAATTCCGCCAGCTCGATGTCCGGGATGGGTGGTTTGACCGGTTTCTTAGTGTTGCCAGCGGGGATGGGCTCCACAGTCGCCGGACCCGGATGCGGCGGTCCGCCGAGAAGCCGCCGGAGAAACTCGATCATAGCCCCAGCACCTCGGCCATGCTGTAGCGCCTCGGTGCGCGACCCGCGAGCCACAGCGCCGCCGTCACCGCGCCATTGGCGAAGATCGCGCGGTCTTCGGCGCGGTGGCCGAGCTCGATCCGCTCGCCGGGGCCTGCGAAAATCACTTGATGATCGCCCGCGACCGAGCCGCCGCGCAGCGACGCAATGCCGATCGTCCCCTCGGCACGGTCACCCGACAGGCCTGCGCGGCCAATCACCGACAGGTCGCCAAGCTCCGTACCGCGCCCCGCAGCGGCGGCCTCACCGAGCAGCAGCGCGGTCCCCGAGGGCGCGTCGACCTTGGCGCGGTGGTGCATCTCGACGATCTCGATGTCCCATGCGGGGCCGAGCCGCTCGGCGGCTTCGCGCACCAGCCGCGCGAGCAAGGTGATGCCGAGCGACGTGTTGCCGGTCTGGAGCACCGCGATGTCGTGCGCGGCGTCCTCGATCAACGCATGATGCGCGGCGCCGAGGCCGGTGGTGCCGACCAGAATCGGCGTGCCACCGGCGCGGGCGGCGGCGAGATTGGCCGCGAGCGCCCCGGGGACGGTGAAGTCGACCAACACATCGGCGGTGGCGGAGAGCGCGGCAGGATCGCCGCCCGCATCGATGCCGCCCGCCAGCGTCGCGCCGTGGCTGGCCAGCGCATCGGCAATCGCGCGCCCCATCCGCCCGGCACTGCCCAGAATCCCGATCGCCGTCATCGCATGCTCTCCCAGGGTCGGTGCTGCGCATGGCAGAAAGCGCCCGCGCCCGACAAGGGGCGATCGTGTGGCTGGCGCCGTGCGGCGTGCTTTCCTATGCTGCGATGATGACGCGGGCGACGAACATTGTGATCCTGACCGGCGCGGGAATTTCGGCCGAGAGCGGTATCGCGACCTTCCGCGGTCCCGGCGGACTCTGGGAAGGGCACCGGGTTGAGGATGTCTGCACGCCCGAGGCGCTCGCGCGCGATCCGGTGCTGGTGCATCGCTTCTATGATTTGCGGCGAGCGGCGCTGGCGACGGTAGTGCCCAATCCCGCGCATGACGCGCTGGCGCGGCTCGATGCGGCATGGCCGGGCGAGTTGCTGATCGTGACGCAGAATGTCGATGATCTGCACGAGCGCGCGGGCGCCAAGCGGCTGCTGCATATGCATGGCGAATTGCGGTCGGCGCTGTGTGCAAGCTGTGGCGACCAATCACGGTGGGAGGGCTCGCTGGCACCCCGCACAAGCTGTCCGGTGTGCGGCGCGGCGGCGCTGCGGCCCGACATCGTGTTCTTCGGCGAGATGCCGTACCGGATGGAGGTGATCGAAGCCGCCATCGCCCGCGCCCATATCTTCGTGTCGATCGGTACTTCGGGCGCGGTCTATCCGGCGGCGGGCTTTGTCCAGACCGCGCGCTGGCACGGGGCGGAGACGTTGGAGCTCAATCTTGAGCCGAGCGCGGGCAGCCATTTGTTTGATGAAAGCCGCACTGGCCCCGCGAGCGTTCTGGTGCCGGCATGGGTCGATGCGATGCTGGCGGCGGTCGCATGAGCGCGGTCGATCCGCGCACGCCGGTGCTGGTCGGGGTCGGCCAGCTTACGGTGCAGTGGCGCGGGGAGGGGGTGGCGCCTGACCCCGCCGGATTGCGTGCCGATGCTGCGCGCGCGGCGCTGGCGGATAGCGGGGCGGCGGGGCTGGCGGCGGCGATCGACCGTGTGGTGGTGATCCGCACGATGGCCGATTCGGTGCCGGGGGCGCCGCAGCTGTTCGGGCGCTGTGCGAATCCGCCGGGGACGCTGGCCGAGGATCTGGGGCTGGGGCCGGTCGACGCGATCTATTCACTGGTCGGTGGCGATCAGCCGCAGGCGCTGGTGAGCGAAGCTGCTGAGGCGATCCACGCTGGCGAAGCGCGCGCTGTGCTCATCGCGGGCAGCGAGGCGACGGCAGCGGTGAAGACGGCGCTGCGGCTGGGGCAGGCGCTCGACTGGTCGCGCAGCAGCGAGGCGGATTTCACCGATCGCGGGTTGGGGTCGCGGCTGTTGTCGCCTTACGAAATCACCAATGGCCTCGGCGCGCCGACTCTGACCTATCCGGCATTCGAGCTCGCGCTGCGGGGGCGGTTGGGGCTGTCGCGCTCGGCGCATGGCGCGCTGATGGCCGAGCTTTGGGCGGGCTTTTCGCAAGTGGCGGCGGCCAATCCGTACAGCCAGTTTCCTGTCGAACGCAGCGCGGCTTTCCTCTCGACACCGTCGGCGGAGAATTACCCGGTCGCCGACCCCTATCTCAAATGGCATGTCGCGCAGGATGCGGTGAATCAGGGTGCGGCTTTGGTGCTGACCTCGGTGGGCGAGGCCGATCAGCTCGGCATTGCGCCTGCCAAGCGCATCTATCTCCACGGCTATGCGCAAGCCGCCGACCGGACGCCGACGGAGCGGCCCGATCTGTCGCGGTCGCGTGCGATCGAGCTGGTGCTTGCGCAGGCATTGGCGTCGGCGGGCAAGGCCGCCGCCGATATCGCGCTGTTCGACCTTTACAGTTGCTTCCCCTGCGTGGTGCTCCTTGCAGCCGAGGCGCTCGGGCTCCATTGGCGCGCGACGCCTGCGACGGTTACCGGCGGGCTGCCATTCTTCGGCGGGCCGGGTAACAGCTATTCGCTCCATGCGATCGCGACGATGGCTGAGCGGTTGCGCGCCGCGCCCGAGGCGTTTGGGCTGATCCTCGCCAATGGCGGGTTCATGTCGAAGGAAGCGGCGGGGGTCTATTCGGCCACGCCTCCGCGCGAGTGGGCGCCGGTATCGAGCGCAGCAATTGTGCAGCAAATTGCCGCCGATTCTACGCCGCACCTGGTCGATGGCCCCGCCGAAGCGACAATCGACACCTATACCGTCGCCTTCAAAAAGGGTGTGCCCCAGCGCGGCTATGTTATCGGCACCACGGCTTCGGGCGCGCGCATCCTCGCCGCCACCGCGCGCGATGACGCCGCGACCCTCGCCGCACTGCTCGCCGCCGATCCGCTTGGCCGCACCGCACAAATCGCGCACGATGGCCGCGCGAACATCATCACCGCGATCGGAGGCGCAGCATGACCCCAGGCGACGGCAAGCCGATGTTGAGCGGCATCAAGGTGGTCGACCTCACCAGCGTCGTGTTCGGTCCCTATTGCACGCAAACGCTCGCCGATCTGGGTGCCGACGTGATCAAGGTCGAATCGCCGCCGATGGGCGATGTGTTCCGCTGGGCGGGCAAGCCGGGGGCGACGCCGGGGATGGGGCCGGGCTTTCTCGCGCTCAATCGCGGCAAGCAGTCGGTGCTGCTCGATCTGAAGAAGCCCGATGATCTCGCGACGATGAAGGCGCTGCTCGCCGACGCCGATGTGTTCGTGTCGAATGTGCGCGGGCAGGGGATGGAGCGGCTCGGCCTTGATTATGCGAGCGTGCGGGCGATCCGGCCCGACATCATCTATGTCCATTGCGTCGGCTTCGGACAGGATGGGCCTTATGCCGATCTGCCGGCCTATGACGATGTCATCCAGGCCGCGAGCGGGGCGACGAGCCTTTCGAAACGCGTCGATGGCGGCGCGGCGCCGCGCTTCATCCCGTCGCTGATCGCGGACAAGGTGTCGGGGCTGCACGGCGCCTATGCGGTGCTGGCCGCGCTGATCCACCGGATGCGGACGGGCGAGGGGCAGTTGGTCGAAGTGCCGATGCTTGAGGCGTTCACCCATTTCATCCTGCTCGAGCATCTGGGCGGGCACACCTTCGATCCGCCCAATGCGCCGACCTGTTACGCGCGGCAGGTCGATCCGAACCGCCAGCCGTTTCCGACCAGCGACGGCTATGTCGCGATTGCGGCCTATGGCGACCGGCATTGGCTGAGCCTGTTTGAAGTGCTGGAGGCGTCGGCGTTTCTGGAAAGACCCGAGCTCGCGACCACCACAGACCGCTTCCACAATATGGCGCTGATGTATCACGAAGTCGCGCGGCTGACGCCGGGGTTGACCACCGCCGAGCTACTCGCACGCTGCGAGGCCGCCAATCTGCCAGCGCGGGAGGCGCGCGACGTCGATGACATCATGGACGACCCGCATCTGAAAGCGACCGGCTTCTTCCAGCGGCGCACCCACCCGACCGAAGGCGATTATTTCGAAATGCGCCCGCCGGTGAAATTCGGCGCGATGCCCGCGCGCGCGCCGAGCCTGCCGCCGAAGCTCGATGAGCAGGGGGCTGAGATCAGGGGTGGGCAACGAGGGCCGGCGTAGAATTTCAAGCCAATGCTGCTTGCCCTGAGCTTGTCGAAGGGCTGTCTTTCTTCTGCCAACCGCTCGAAGAAGAAGGACGGTGCTTCGACAAGCTCAGCACGAACGGTGAAACGTGATTCCCGCAAACTTGGCTGAGCGCTAACTCAGCGGCACGCCCGAAATCGTGATGCGGTGCATCAGCCGTTTGTGCCCGTGGTAGTCGTTGACCGCGAAATGCCAGGTCGAGCGATTGTCCCACACCGCGACCGATCCCGGCGCCCATTGCAGGCGGCACTGGAATTCGTCGCGCATCGCGACGCCGTAGAGATATTGTAGCAGCGGCGCGCTTTCTTCGCGCGTCCATCCTTCGAAATGCAGCGTGAAGGCGGGGTTGACGTAGAGCAGTTCGCGACCGGTGACCGGGTGGTGGATCACCGCCGGGTGGACCGCATTGGCGCTTACGTCATGGCCCTTCAAGTCGGCGGCCTGATCGGTCTTGGCGTAAATGCCGTCATGGCCGTAGATGTGATCGGCGCTGTGCACCGCGCGTAAGCCGCCAAGCGTCGCCTTCAGCCCGTCCGACAGCGCATCGTATGCCGCGCCCATGCTCGCGAAGAGCGTGTCGCCCCCGACCGGGGGCAGCTCGCGCGCGACGAGGATCGATCCCATCGCCGGGACCGGATCATAGCTGTGATCGGTATGCCAGCCGCCGCCGATGTTGACGAACTGCGTCTCGGCTTTGCGGACTTCGGCGATTTCGGGATAGCCGCCGTTGGCGGGGAAGTAATTGTTGACGTCGATATCGCCCCAGCGCCGGGCAAAGGCGATATGGTCTTCCGGCGTCAGTTGCTGGTCGCGCAGTAGCACCACGCCAGTGTCGGCGAGCGCCTGCCGGATCGCCGCCAGCTCATCGTCGCCCATCGCGCGGACATCGACGCCGGTGACTTCCGATCCGCAATGCGGCGCCAACGGCCTGATCTGCATTTCGCCCATGCTGCCTCTCCTTGTTTTATGGAGCGCAGCATGGGCGAAGATTGCCGAGTTTACCAGATGTGGACGCGCTTCTCGGGGGCGATGTAGAGCTTGCTGTCCGGCGTGATGTTAAAGGCGGCGTACCACGCGTCCCTGTTGCGCACGACGCCATTGACCCGGAAATAGGGCGGGCTGTGCGGATCGGTGCGCAAGCGTGCCAGCGCCGCATCGTCGCGCAGCTTGGTCTGCCAGGCTTGCGCCCAGGCCATGAAGAAGCGCTGATCGCCGGTCAGGCCGCCAATCACCTTGGCCTTGCCATGCTTGGCCTGATAGCGCTGATAGGCGCCATAAGCCGCCTCCAGCCCGCCAAGATCGCCGATATTCTCGCCGAGCGTCAGCTTGCCGTTCACTTTCGACCCCGGCAGGCCTTCAAATTGGTCATATTGCGCAGCGAGCGCGGCGGTCCGCTCCTTGAAGGCGGTCTTGGCAGCGGGCGTCCACCAATTTTCGAACTTGCCGGTCGGGCCAAACTGGCTGCCCTGATCGTCGAAGCCATGGCCCATTTCATGGCCGATGATCGCGCCGATCGCGCCATAATTGACGGCGGGGTCGGCGTTCGGGTCGAAATAGGGTGGCTGCAGGATCGCCGCCGGGAAGGTGATCTGATTGGCCAGCGGGCTGTAGTATGCGTTCACCGTTTGCGGCGTCATTGCCCACAGGCTGCGGTCAACCGGCTTGGGGAAGCGCGATAGCTGGAGGTCGTTGGCAAATTCGGCCGAGCGCATCGCGTTGCCCAGCATGTCGCCGCGCACCACCTTGAAGCTGGAATAATCAATGAACTTTTCGGGATAGCCGACCCGGGGTTCGAACGCGGCGAGCTTGACGAGTGCCGCCTTGCGCGTTGCCTCATCCATCCAGCTCGATTTGCTGATCCGGTCTTGATAGGATCCGCGCAGATTTTCGATCAGTTCCTGCATCTGCGCCTTGGCCGCGGGCGGGAAAAAGCGCGCGACGTAGAGCGCGCCCACGGCCTCACCCAGCGCGCCGTTGGTGAGCTGCACACCGCGCTTCCAGCGATCACGCTGCGTCTTCACACCCGACAGCGTGGTCGAATAGAAATCGAAGTTCGCTTGGTCAAAGGCCTTGGGCAGGAAGGTGGAATTAGAGCTGACAAAGTGGAAGGCCATGTAATCCTTCCAGACGTCGAGCGGCGTTGCGGCCATAATCTTGCCGATCGCGATAATCGCGGTGTTATTCGCCATCAGCACCTTCGGCGAGCTGTCGAGTCCGGCGGTCTTGAGCATCAGTGCCCAGTCGAATTCGGGCGCCTTTTTCGTCAGGCCAGCGATATCCTGCGGGTCATTGAGCGCGGCAATGTCGCGGCTCTTTTCGGGCGACCAATGTTCCTTGGCCATGGCGGTTTCGAGCGCCATGATCGCGTCGGCCTTGGCTGCTGCATTTTCGATGCCGGCCAGCGTCTGAATCTTTTCGATGTAAGCGCGGTAAGCCTTGCGATAGCCTTCGTACTTCTCGCCTTCGAGCAGATAATAGTCGCGCGGCATGCCGAGGCCACTTTGGCCAACAGCGGCGGTATAGCGGGTCGGGTCGGCGAGATTGGGGATCACGCCAATGCTCACCGGCGACTGATAGCCGACCGAGGCGAACAATATCTGCAGATCGGTGAGAGTCTTCACCGCGGCGATCTTCTCGAGATAGGGCTTCAGCGGCGCGGTGCCCTTGGCCTCGATGCCGGCTTCGTCGATCCACGTGCCGTAGAAATCGCCAACCTGTTTGCCGGTCGCGCCATATTTCGCGGGGTTCTTCGCCATATCGTCGAGGATTGCGCGGACGTTGACTTCGGCTTCGTCGGTCAGGATGTTGCCATAGCCGACGGCGGCCTTGTCAGCGGGGATCGCAGTGCGCTTGGCCCAGCCGCCATTGGCGAAGGTCCAGAAATCGTCGCCGGGCTTGATCGCCGGATCCTTGGCCGTCAGATCGATGCCGAAGCTGCCGTAGCGCGCCTTTTTGGCGACGGCCGCCGCCTTGAGCGATTTGCCGCCCGGCTTCGCCACGCTGGCCGTGACGGGGGCAAGCATCGCCAACAACGCCAGGCTGGTCGACAAACGGATCATCGTCTTGTTGCGCATGGATACCTCTCTTTTGGTGTGTTGGCGCTGGATAACGGCGAGTCTGTTTCGCCGCAAGCGGAATGGCAGCTTTGCCCTACACCACGCGATTGGCGACAAGATCGTCAACCACCGGCGGATCGGCGAGGGTCGAAGTGTCGCCGAGCGACGTCACATCACCCTCGGCGATCTTGCGCAGGATGCGGCGCATGATCTTGCCCGAGCGGGTTTTGGGGAGGCCCGGCGCGAATTGGAGGGCGTCGGGCGCGGCGATCGGGCCGATTTCCGTCCGCACCCATTTGACCAGATCGGCGCGCAGCGCGTCGTCACCGATCTCGCCCGCGTTGAGTGTGACATAGGCGTAAATGCCTTGCCCCTTGATGTCGTGCGGCATGCCGACGACGGCGGCTTCGGCGACCTTGGGGTGGAGGACGAGCGCCGACTCGACTTCGGCCGTCCCCATGCGGTGGCCGCTGACGTTGATGACATCGTCGACGCGGCCGGTGATCCAGTAATCGCCATCGGCATCGCGGCGGCAGCCGTCGCCGGTGAAATATTTGCCAGGGTAGGTGGTGAAATAGGTCTGGAAGAAGCGCGCATGATCGCCCCAGACGGTGCGCATCTGCCCCGGCCAGCTCGCCGCAATGACGAGGTTGCCCTCGGCGGCGCCGTCGAGCACCTTGCCTTCGAGATCGACGATCTGGGGCATCACGCCGGGAAGGGGGCGTGTCGCGCTGCCGGGCTTGAGCGCCGTCGCGCCGGGCATCGGCGCGATCATCGCGCCACCGGTTTCGGTTTGCCACCAGGTATCGATGATCGGGCAGCGGGCCTCGCCGACGACCTCATGATACCAGCGCCACGCTTCGGGGTTGATCGGCTCGCCGACGGTGCCGAGCAGCTTGAGCGATGCGCGGCTGGTCGCCTGCACAAAGCCGTCGCCCTCCTTCATCAGTGCGCGCAAGGCAGTCGGCGCGGTGAAGATGGTGTGGACCTGATGCCGGTCGACGATCTGCCAGATGCGGCTGGCGTCGGGCCAGTTGGGCAGGCCTTCGTACATCAGCGTCGTCGCGCCATTGGCGAACGGGCCGTAGAGGATGTAGCTGTGCCCGGTGACCCAGCCGATGTCGGCGGCGCACCACCAGACGTCACCGGGGCGATAATCGAAACACCAGTGGTGGGTCAGGCTCGCCCAAAGCAGATAGCCGCCGCTGGTGTGGAGCACGCCCTTCGGCTTGCCGGTCGAGCCGCTGGTGTAGAGGATGAACAGCGGGTCTTCGGCCGCCATCGGCTCGGGCGGGCAGTCGGCTGAGGCTGTGGTGGCGGCTTCGTGATACCAGACGTCACGGCCCGGCTGCATCGTCACCTCGGCGCCGGTTGCCGCAACGACGATCACTTTCTGCAGGCACGGCGCGTGGTGTGCGGCGGCATCGACCGCCGCCTTGAGCGGGATGCGCTTGCCGCCGCGCCGTCCTTCGTCGGCGGTCACCACCAGCTTCGAATCGCAATCGGTGATGCGGCCCGCGAGCGCTTCGGCTGAAAATCCGCCGAACACCACCGAATGAATGGCGCCGATCCGCGCGCAGGCGAGCACCGCAAAGGCGGCTTCGGGGATCATCGGCATGTAGATGGTGATGCGGTCGCCCTTGGCCGCGCCGTTCACCTTCAGCACATTGGCGAAGCGGCAGACTTCGGCGTGGAGTTGGCGGTAGGTGAAGCGGCGCGGTTCCTCAGTCGGCGCGTCGGGTTCCCAGACCAGCGCCACCTGATCGCCGCGCGTCGCCAGATGGCGGTCGAGGCAATTGGCGCTGACGTTGAGCACGCCATCGTCGAACCATTTGATGCCGAAGCTCGCTTCCTCGAACGACCAGTCGCCGGCGCGGGTGGGCGGCGTCATCCAGTCGAGGCGCTGGGCCTGGTCGAGCCAGAAGCGCGCCGGATCGGCCTGCGCGGCGGCATAGAGGGCGGCATAGCCCGCCGCATCGACATGCGCCGTGGCCGCCCAATCGGCGGGTACGGGATAGGGTTCGGGCATCGCTTTCTCCTATGGCGATGATGGCGCGCTGGCGGCGGTCAAAGCAAGCCAATCTGCTTGGCAAGAAATTAGTTTCGATCTAAAACGTATTCGATCATTCGGGAGAGCGGCAATGAGCGGCACGGTACTCGTCACGGGCGGCAGCGGTTACATCGGTGGCTTCGTCATTCGCCAGCTCGTGGCTGAAGGGTGGCAAGTCCACACCACGATCCGCAGCCTGACGCGTGAGGCCGAAGTGCGCGGCTGGCTCGGCGTGCCCGACGCGCAGCTGAAATTCTTCGCCGCCGATCTGCTCAGCGACGATGGCTGGGCCGAAGCCAATGCCGGATGCAGCCACGTCGTCCATGTCGCCTCGCCGCTGCCGACCGGGGCGATCAAGCGTGACGATGATCTGGTCGTTCCTGCCCGCGAGGGTGCATTGCGCGCGCTGCGCTTCGCCAAGGCAGCGGGGGTCACCCGCTTTGTGATGACGTCGTCGGTCGCGGCGATCACCAATGGCCATCGGCAAAAGGTCGCCAACTATACTGAGGCGGACTGGACCAATTTGGCGACGCCGGGGGTCCATGCCTACCCGAAGTCGAAAACCATTGCCGAGCGCGCCGCGCGCGACTGGATGGTGCGCGAAGGCAGCGGCATGACTTATTGCTCGGTCAATCCCGCGCTGGTGCTGGGGCCTGTGCTGAGCCCCGATTTTTCGGGTTCACTCGAAGTCGTCACCCGGCTGCTGTCGGGGTCGCTGCCGGGATTACCCGACATTGGCTTCGGCGTGGTCGATGTGCGCGACGTCGCCGATCTGCATGTGCGCTGCCTGACGTCGGACAAGGTCGCGGGCGAGCGCTTCATCGCGTCGGGGCCGTTCATGAAAATGGCCGAAGTCGGCGCCATTTTGCGCGAGCGGCTGGGGCAGGAAGCGCGCAAAGTGCCCACGCGGCGCCTGCCCGATTTCATGCTGCGGATCGCGGGCCTGTTCGATCCGGCGATCAAGATGGTGGCGAGCGAGCTCGGCACGGTGCGGCGGACCGATGCCGATCATGCGCGCGAGGTGCTCGGCTGGGTGCCGCGCGATGCGGCGGAAACGATTGTGGATACCGCGCGCAGCCTGATCGACCACGGCATCGTCAAGGTCTGAGCCGCGCGCGAAAGGTGTCAAAGGTTACGACCATCCCAGGGGGGTACCGACCTCACCCCGTTCGTGTCGAGCCAAGGCTCTGTCGAGCAACGTCGAGACATCGAGACACGGGGTCCATCGCCCTTGGCCTGTTTCTCGACTGCGCGCGAAACGAACGGTGGAAGTTTATGGAATCAGCGCTGATGTCAAAGAGCGAAACCTGACGCTGACATGCAATTTCCGACATTGGAAGCGCCCTCTCGCCAAGCGGGATGGGCGCCCCTACATCGCGCTTCATGTATGACTTTGCGATTGATGCGAGCGACAAGCCCGCACTTTACCGTGACCTGCTCGGCGCGCTCGACGCGCTGACGGCGGGCGAGCCAGATGCGGTTGCCAATATGGCCAATGCCGCCGCGCTGATCGCGCAATATCTGCCCGATCTCAATTGGTCGGGATTTTACCGGCTGGTCGAAGGCGAGCTGGTGCTCGGGCCGTTCATTGGCAAGCCCGCGTGCATCCGCATTCCGCTGGGGCAGGGGGTGTGCGGCACGGCGGCCTCGACCCGCACGACGCAATTGGTCGACGATGTCCACGCCTTCCCCGGCCATATCGCCTGCGATGCCGACAGCGCGTCCGAACTGGTGGTGCCGATCGTGCGCGACGATGTGCTGATCGGCGTGATCGATCTCGACAGTCCCAAGGTCGCGCGGTTTGACGAAGAGGATGCACGCGGCGTTGAAGCATTGGCTGCGATGCTCGCCACGCGGCTTTGACTGCACCAAAGTGGCACAATGTTGCTAACTGGCGAAAATCCGCCGAAAATGGTATTGAATCCGTTAACTGATCTGCCGCCGGTATTTCGTCGCGGACGTCAGCAAGGGAGCGTTTACCATGCAAAGCCGCTTGATCGCGTCGATTATTCTTGCCACCGGCGTGATCGCCACCCCTGTTGCAGCGCAGCGAATCGACCGTAGTATCGCGCAATATGGTGCCCAGTACGGCGCCCAACTGCCGCAAGTGCCGCAAGTGCCGGTGCAGGTGCCGAACGCGCCCCAAGTGCGGGTGCCCAACGCGCCGCAAGTGCAATGGCAGAACAGCCCGGTTCAGGCGCCACCCGTCCATACGCTCAACCAAGTGCCGCAGGGGCCGCGCGCCTCGCGCTGGGGCGGACAGGTCAATGGTCGCTGGGAAGGTGGCAATCGCGCGCCCGGCGGCTGGGGTGCCTATCGCCGCCCGACGCGCGGCTGGCGCTTGCCGAACTATTGGATCGGTTCGAACTTTTTCATCGACGATTTCGCTTATTACGGTCTCGCCACGCCGCCGCGCGGCTATCGCTGGCTGCGTTACTATGACGACGCGGTGATGATCGACGGTCGCGGTCGCGTCTATGACTCGGTCGGCAATATCGGCTGGGACCAGTATGAAGGCGCCTATGGCCCGACGCCGCAGGGCTATTATACCGCCCCTGGCCGCTGGGAAGGCACCTACACCGGCACCTGGACGCAAGCGCCGCAGCCGCTGCGCGCGCCGCCGCCAGCCGTGAATTACCAGCAGCAGCAAGTCGTTGAGGTGCCGGCCGGTGGTTACTACCAGAGCTATAGCGCGGGCGGCTATGCCAGCGGCGTGACGGTCAACGGCCAGTTCTACCCTGCGGGTCCGCCCGGAAGCGTTTCGACGGTGACGGTGCAGTCGGCGCCGGTGGTGACGACGACGGTGACCGAGTATGTTACCTACACCGCAGCGAAGAAGCGCGTGTGGCGTAAGCCCGTCCGCAAGTGGCGCCCGGCGCCGCGCTGCGTGTGCGGGTGCTGCCACCGGTAGGGGAACAGAGGCTTGACGCCGCTTAAGCCCCTCCCCTGAAGGGGAGGGGTGAATTGGTTTGATCACAAGCTACTCTCGTTTGAACTAACCCAACCCGTCTGTGTCGAGCGAAGTCGAGACACCTTTCGGAGCGCTCGCCCCGGGCCCGTTTCTCGACTTCGCTCGAAACGAACGGGGGAGTTGGGGAAATGGGCCCGCCCTTAGCGCGGTGCGGGCCCTGCCAGCACCGGCACGCTCTCCGCCCCACCCGCGCTGATCGCCGCCACCGCGAAGAGATGGTCGTCGATCAAGGTGTTGACCAATGTCACGCTCGTCGCCGCCACGTCGCGCTTCCCCGTCCAGCCGGGCGAATCGGTGCGCCGCCAATAGACGCGGTATTTCGCCGCGCCCGGCACCGGCTGCCACTTCACTAACGTGTCGAAGCTGCTCGCGCCCGAAATCGTCACCCCCTTCGGCGCGCCGGGCGCGGCGGCGAGGCGACGGATCGCGGCGATATTGATCGCGGTGACTTTCGCCAGATAGGGGAAGTCCATCTTGTCGATCGTGTCGCCATAGTCGATGCCGCCTTCGGTGCGCAGATCCTGGTGCTGCTGCGTCCAATTCTCCGCGCCGACCGAGAAGCGCACTGCCGGGTAGCCGAGCCGCAGGAACGGCTCATGATCGCCGCCGCGCCCGAAGCGATCGGGGCGCCGATCGACGAACACGTCGAGGCCCTTGGGGATGCTCGCCGCGACCGCATCGACCGTCTTGGCGAGCGCGCGGCTCGGGCCGTCATCCTCGCCGCCATTGCCACGCCGGGCGAGCTGTTCCTTGATATCCTCCGACGCGCGGATACCCTCGGAGAACACGCGCACCCGGTCGGCGACGCGGATGCCGTTCTGGCCCATCGTGTTGCCGACAATGTCGTTGTTGAGCATGGCGGAGACTTCCCAGCCGCGCTCCTTCGCCGTTTCGGCGAGCAAGGTGCCGCCCCACAGCCCCTGCTCCTCGCCCGAGAAAATCGCATAGACGATCGTCGCGTCGAACTTCTGTTTGGACAGATGCCGCGCGGCTTCGAGCACGAGCGCCACGCCCGACGCATCGTCGTTCGCGCCGGGTGCGTCCTTGGTGATGTCGAGCGTGTCCGATCCCCGGCTGTCGATATGCGCGCCGATGATGATCACGCGGTTGGGGTCGCGGCCCTTCTGGATGCCGAGCACATCCTCGACGATAACACCGTTCGGCGCGCGCGGCCCGGTGAAGCTGCGCGAAATCCGCTCGACGCTGATGCACCCGCCGCAGCTCTTGCCGATCGCCTCAAACCGCGCGGCGGCCCAGGTGCGCGCGGCGCCGATGCCGCGCTTGGGGTCGGTCGCAGAGGACAGCGTGTTGCGCGTGCCGAACGCCACCAGCGCGGCGACGTCGGCCTTGAGCCGGGTGGGGGACGGGGCTTGCGGCGCTTCGGCAGCGCCGGTCAGCAGCGTGGTGGCGAGGAGGGCGGGGATGAGGAGGATGCGCATGGCGCTATCGTGGCGGGAGGAAGGCGCGGGGGCAAGGGGTTAGCCGATGCTCGCTCGATCATACCAGAATGCCGACAGGGCTTGCTTTGCGCCGTCTGACCAAGTCCCGTCGTTGACGGCATGCCATTCCAGATAATGCACAATCGCCGCCGCTTGCGCTTGAGTAAGATGCGACCAGCGTGCCCGCGAATAATCGGTCCAGGTCTCAGCTGACCGTGGCCAAATTCTGCGGTCTATCGAAAACTTCGTAAACCCATGGGTCAGGTGATAGATCGGCTCGGCACTTCGCAGGGCGCCGTTCAGATCGGCAACCATATAGGCCGCGATATAGAAGCAAATCGCCGTGTCGGAGAGGAACGAAAGCGCGGTAGCCAACCCTTGCGGCACGGAGTCGAGCCACTCGGGGTCCAGCTCTGTCCAGTCCAGCTTGTCCGCAAAGGCGAGGGCAATGAGCGCAGGCTCATCGCCCTGCTCGCTGTTGACGAGCGGCGCGAATGCCGCGTCGGTCTTGGCGGGGAAGGCCGTGTGGATTTCGGCAATGATGTCAGCGACGGCGTTCGGCATGCCTTTATCAGTGCCCCAAGTTCGATGGGCGCTGCCGCCCTCAACTCAACCGATCGATCGCCTCGGGCGTCAGCGAACCCGGCACGATCATGATCGGGATCGACAGCGCGCCTGCTTCGGAGCCGGTGAAGTGCGTCACCAGCGGCCCCGGCGGGCCGCTCGGTGCGGCGGCGAGGACGAGGGCGGCGATTTCGGGGTTGCTCGCGATCATCTGGCGGATGACCTTGCTCGCCTCGCCCTGCTGCACGGTGATGCGGGGCGCGATGCCCGATTCCTCGAGCAGCGTCCCCGCTGCGGCCGCCACCAGCCCCTCGGCATGGACGCGCGCTTCTTCCTCGATCGTCGCCTGCACGCCGCCCCAGGGCACGAAGTCTGCGGTGGGCACCAACGCGAGGATGTCGACGCCGCCGCCGGTCTTCACCGCACGCCGCGCGGCGAAGCGCAGCGCAATCTCGGCCTCGGGGGTTTCGTCGATTACGACCAGATAGATGCGCATCCTCTTGCCCCCTATTTTATCGCGCCAAGGTGGCCCCCGGCGTGGACAAGCGCAAGTGGACTTGACCCGCGCGCGCGGATGGCGAAGGGAAGGCGTCTCCCCAGGACTGACTTGAAGGACGCCCCTTCCGATGCCGATCGAGATCAAGATGCCCGCCCTCTCGCCAACGATGGAGGAGGGCACGCTGGCCAAATGGCTGGTCAAGGAAGGCGATACAGTCAAGTCCGGCGACCTGATGGCCGAGATCGAAACCGACAAGGCGACGATGGAATTCGAAGCCGTCGACGAAGGCGTGATCGGCAAGATTTTGGTCGCGGAAGGGACCGACAATGTGAAGGTCGGCACGGTGATTGCGGTGCTGAACGGCGAGGGTGAGGCGGCGAGTGCGCCTGCCGCCAAGGCTGAACCTGCTCCTGCTCCCTCTCCCCCACGGGGAGAGGGTCGGGGTGAGGGGGCGCCCCAAGCGACGCCGCCTGTGTCGGGGGGGGGGGGGGGCGGCCCCCCCCGCCCCCCCCCCCCCCCCCCAAGCGACGCCGCCTGTGTCGCCCTCACCCCCCGCCGCTGAAGCGGCGACCCCCTCTCCCGAGGGGAGAGGGGATTCAGATCGCGTCAAGGCGAGTCCGCTCGCGCGGCGGATCGCCGAAGCAAAGGGCGTTGATCTGAGCGCGCTGAGCGGCTCAGGTCCAAACGGGCGGATCGTCAAGGCTGATGTCGAGGGCGCAACGCCCGGCGCCGCACCTGCGAGGGCCGCAGCGGCACCTGCACCCGC
>NZ_JAIEPC010000086.1 GCF_019749955.1 Sphingomonas sp. | reverse complement strand
GCCGACGTTCGAATAGTCAGCGTAGCGCGCGGCACCGCCGACCGACAGTTCATGCGCGAAGGGCCTGTCCTTCAGGATCGGCAAGCGGATTTCGCCGAACACTTCCTTCACGTCGAACGCACCGCCGGTGTTGAGCGTGCGCGTCGACGGATCAAAGATGAGCTGCTGGTTGGCGGAGATGTCGCCGATGAAGGTACCGGCTGGACCCGCAGGCGATCCAGCGGGGAGCAGCCCGAGCTCGAGATCGCTGAACCGCGACGACGATGTCTCACGACGATATTCCACCCCGGCCGAAAATTGCGGCGCGCCGCCGGGCAGGTTGAAGAAGCCGCCGGTGTCGCCCGTGACGGTTGCCGTGATCACCGTCTGCGTCAGCCGAAACTGGTCAGTCGTCGGTGTGGTGATGAAGTCGACTCCGGCCTGGCTGACCGAATTGACGCCGTTGAACAGCGTGACCGGGCGGCACTGGCCGTCGCCGGGGCGGAAGGTGAAGAAGCCGCCCTCGATGAACGGGAAGGTCTCCGAGCCGACATAGGGCACGTTGCTGATGTCTGACCGGCAGATCGGCTGGCCGTTTGGCCCGCGCACGACGTCAATTGCCGCGAACAACCGGTCGTAGCGCACCGAATTGCCCTGTGTGACGCTGTTGTCGGTGCGACCGTAATTGCCCGTAACGTCATATTTCAGGTGCGACGTGATCTCGCCGCGCACGCCAGCGACAATGCGGTAGGTGTCGCGATTGGCCGTCTGGATGTTGGGCCCGAGATCGAGGAAATCGCGGCTGATGCGCAGACCGCCAGCGGCATTGGCTTCGGCCTGCAATACGGTCGGGATGAACGGATTGTCTGGCAGGATCAGCAGTGAATCGTAGAAAGTGTTGTAATTATTGCGCGAAATCGCGTTGTTGCGGGTGTATTTTGCGTCGACGTAGACTTCTGCGGCGGGCGAAAATTCGAAGCGCGCGCGGAAATCGCCGTAGAAGCGTTCGCTGCCCGGTGTCAGCGACGTCTGGTTGGTGCGCTCGACCGCGCCGTCGCCGCCGAACTGGTTCTGGCCGGTTGAGATGATGCCGTCCTGGAAAATGCGCACGCCCCCCCCCGGCGTCGACACATAGCAGCCGCCGCCGCCGAAACCGGTCCAGCCGACATAGCTTTCGTTACAGTCGGCAATGCCGTTGCGGTTGATGTCCGTCGTGAAACGCGCGAAATCGGCCCGGAAAATAAGGCCCGCGTTCGAGCTGATGCCGAACACCGGCTGCCTGCCGATCACAAACGACGAGGAATTGGCTGCACGGTCGATCAGCGCCTGTTCGGCGGCAGTCGGGGTGCGGCCGGGGAACAGCGCCTGGAACGCGGCAAGCGTTGTGGGGATGGTTGGACCAAAGCCGATGCGCGTTGTGCGTGGGCCCGGCCCGCCGACACGGAAATAGCTGGCGAAATTGGGCGTCGTTGTCGCATTGATATCGCCAACCTGGAACCGCCGCGCCGGGTTGGAATAGGTCGTCGAATTGTTGGCGCGACCGTTGTCCGCCGTGAAGTCGCGGTCGCCGAGCAGCACTTCATTCTCGTTGGTGTAGCCACCCGCGATCGTGATGTTGCCGCGCCCGCCCGCGAAGTCGAACCCATAAGCGCCATCAATGCGATAGCTCGCGCCGTCGCCGCGATCCGACACCCCGGCCTGTGCGTCGATCGACAGGCCAGTGAACTTGCGCTTCAGGATATAGTTGACCACGCCGGTGACGGCGTCAGCACCGTAGATCGCCGACGCGCCGCCGGTGAGCACATCGACGCGTTCGATCAACGCAGACGGAATCGTCGACACGTCGACCGTCTGCGAGCCCGCGACGCCCGAGACGTGACGTATCCCGTCGATCAGCACCAGCGTGCGGTTGGCGCCAAGCTGGCGCAGGTTGAGCGTCGCCTGACCGGCGCCACCCGCGCCGCGCTCAAGCGAGTCGGCGACGGTGCCCGACGAAATCAGCGCCGGAATCTGGCGCAGCGTCGCCGTCACGTCGGTATTGCCCGCCGCGCGCAGCTGATCGGCGCTGATCGAACTGATCGGCAGCGGCGCCGTGGCATTGGGATCGAGCTTCAGGCGGCTCCCGGTGACGATGACTTCGGTTTCGCTCTCGGTCGCGGGCTTCGCATCGGGGGCCGCAGGGGCGGTTTGCGCGATCACCGGGGTCGCGCAGGCAATTCCCCAGACCGACACACCAGCGAGTACGAAAGACTTTATATTCATGCGTTCCAGCCCCCTCAGGCATTACAAAATGACAATGTACAAGCTGAAAGAAGTTGGATAATTTTGCAATCGCTCAACGGCGCTTCGCGGTTGCAGCGCACAAATATCGCCGAGCGTGATAAAATTGTTACACCCGCGGCGCGGGTTAAGGACGCGTGGCCTTGGTGGGCCGCCGCGGCGGTGTGGCAGGTGCGGCTGCGGAAGGCGCGGTGTAGAGAATCCGCATCAGCGTGTCGCCGGGATCGCGCAGCGGATCGGTCGCGATCGAACTGATCCAGCCGGCCTGCGGTGCGGTCAATGTCTCGATCGTGCGGCCAAACGGATCGGCGAGCGTCGCGACGGTCTGGCCCTTGGTCACGGCATCGCCCAGATCGACCAGCAGCGTCGCATAGCCGCCCCGGCTCGTCTTCACGGTCGCCAGCGAATCGCCAACGATCGGGTCCTTGGGGCGCGGCGGTGCGCTGCCGGGGGCGAGCATCTTCAGGTCGACCATCACCCGCAGCAAACCGTCGACCGCGCGGCCAATCACCACGCGATCGAACATCTCGGGTCGGTTGAGCTCGAGCGTGATGGCGGGCACGCCGCTTTTGAGCATTTCGGTCTCGACCGTTCCCCTGATGCCGGGATCGAGCTTGATCATGTCGGGACCGATCAGCTCGGCGATTTCGCGCGCGCGGGGCGACCCCGCAAAGGCGTAGATCGGATAGGCGGTGCCGCGCGATTGGGTGTGCAGGTCGATCGCGGTGTCGGCATTGGGCCGCATCAGCTGCGACCACAGCCGCGCGGCATAGCGATCGGCGCGGTCGGTGCTTTTCGGGTCACCGGGCATGATCCGGTTGAGGTTCTCGCCATCGCGCCCGTCGCCGGGGGTGAAGGCGCGGCTGTGGTGCAGCAGCCCCGGCGTGTTGAGCCCGGGAATCGCAACGATGCTGCCGCTGAGCGTCGCCGGATCGACGCGGTTGACGATGCGGTGGATGACATCGACGCCGTTCAACTCGTCGCCGTGGATCGCCGCTGTCAGCAGCAGCTTTGGCCCCGGCTTCGCGCCGCGCACGACCACCACCGGCACATACCAGCCTTGCCCGATCGCGTTATCAGTGACGCGGAACCAGAAACGATGGACTTGTCCGGCCGCGAGATCGGCGACGTCGAGCTTGTCGATCACCGGCGTGCCATCGACGCGGTCGCCCGTGAGCACCGTTTGCGCCTGCACCGGAAGAGCAAGCAACAGCGCAGCCAGACCAAGGGCGCGCGACAAGGCGGAAAAGCGCGTGATAACGCTTCCTAAGGCGGGTGTGGGTGTCAGCGCAACTGTCTGTCGAATGTGTGTTGTAACTATAAGACGGGCATGGGATGATCTGGCATCGCTGCAACGCTTGGGGGGAATGCATCATGCTACGGCGCACGAAATTGGCGATGGCCTTGCTTGCGGGATCGGTTGCAGGGCAGGCAGTCGCGCAAAGGCAGGCACCGGCGCCCGCTGGACCCGCCACCTTGATCCGCAGCGTCACGGTGTTCGATGGCACGCGCAGTCTGGGCCGCCATGATGTGCTGATCCGTGGCGACCGCATCGTCGC
Source organism: Sphingomonas sp. (assembly GCF_019749955.1). GTDB lineage: Bacteria > Pseudomonadota > Alphaproteobacteria > Sphingomonadales > Sphingomonadaceae > Sphingomonas. The sequence goes on along the minus strand of NZ_JAIEPC010000086.1, from coordinate 15,802 downwards.
GATCGACCCGCGCGCGCAGCCTGCGCCCGACACCCGCATCGTCGACGGCACCGGCAAGACGCTGCTGCCCGGGCTGATCGACGCGCATGTGCATGCGTTTCAGGCAGGCGAAGACCCGCTGCTGTTCGGCGTAACGACGCAGCTCGACATGTTCTCGCCGCCCGAAGTCGGCAAGGCCGCGCATGACAAAATGGCGCGGCACGACAATGCGCGCGCGGCCGATCTCTATTCGTCGGGCTATCTCGCCACCGTCCCCAAGGGACATGGCACCGAATATGGCCTGCCCGTCCCGACGCTGACTACACCCGCCGAAGCCGATGCCTGGGTCGCGGCGCGGGTTGCCGAGGGGTCAGACTATATCAAGATTGTGATCGAGCCCGGCACCACCGTCGGCCGTCCGTTCCCGACGCTCGACGCGGCGACGGTGAAGGCGCTGGTCGTTGCGGCGCACAAGCGCGGCAAGCTCGCGGTAGTGCATGCGCAAAGCCTTGCCGATGCGACCACGGCGGTCGAGGCGGGGGCGGATGGCCTCGCGCATCTGTTCATCGATCAGGATGGCGGCGCAGCGTTTGCGGCGCTTGCCAAGGCGCACGGCATCTTTGTCGTTCCGACTTATACCGTGTTTGAGGGATTTGCCGGGCGATCGGGCACCGCGACGTTGCTCGACCAGCCGGGCCTGGCGGGCCTGTTGCCCAAGGCGACGGTCGATGGCCTGCGCCGGACAATGGGCAAGGACCGGACCGCGAAGCTCGACGCGCTCGAAGCCGCCAATATCTCGGCGCTCGCCAAGGCGGGCGTGCCGGTGCTGGCGGGCACCGATGCGGGCAACCCCGCGACTTGGTACGGGATCAGCCTGCACCGCGAGCTCGACCTGCTGGTGAAGGCCGGGCTGACCCCGACGCAAGCGCTGAGCGGGGCGACGGGGGCGACCGCCAAGGCTTTCCGCCTCGCTGATCGCGGGCGAATCGCGCCGGGGCTGAAGGCGGACTTGCTGCTGGTCGATGGCGATCCGACGCTAAGCATCGGTGATGTCCACAAGATTGTCGAGATCTGGAAGGATGGCCGTTCGGCCAATGATTTGCGCGCCGCCCGCCGGGCCGAACTTGTGCAGGCCGCGAGCGCACCGGCACCCGCCGCCGCGACACTCCCGGCCGATGGCCGGATCGCCAGCTTTGCCGTGAAGGACGGCAAGGCCGCGATCACCGCGCCGTTCGGCGCAGGCTGGAGCGTGTCGACCGATTCGATTGCCGGGGGCAAGTCTTCGGTCGCGCTGACGCCCGGCGGTGGCGCCCCCAATGGCCAGCCATCGCTGGTGATGACCGGGGCGATCACGGCTGATTTTATCGCGCCCTGGGCGGGGATTGGCTTTAATCCCGGTGCGCAGCCGTTTCAGCCCGTCAATCTCGCCCCGGCGCGCGCGCTGCGCTTCTGGGTGCGTGGCGAAGGCAAGAGTCTGGCCGTGATGGGCTTTTCACCCGCGACAGGGCGCTTGCCCGCAGTGGCGCAGTTCAGCGTTGGCCCGGAATGGCGCGAAGTGACGGTGCCCTTCGCCGACCTGAAGGGCTTCAACCCGACCGAGGCAATGCTGCTGCTGATCGTCGCCAATCAGGCGCCGGGGCCGTTCCGGATCGAGGTCGCCGACATCCGGCTGGTGCGGGAGTAGGGGTCGATATCGTCCCCTTCCACCGTTCGTTTCGAGCGAAGTCGAGAAACAGGCCGCAGGCTGTGGACACGGTGTCTCGATGTCTCGTCGATGCTCGACAGAGCCTTCGCGCGACACGAACGGAGCGGAGTCGGACCGTGGTAAACGTCAGTACCCGGTAGCGTGCTCCCCCGTCCCGAAGCAGGACGGCGCTTAACCAATTTTGGCGGGTACCAAAGCGTAAACGGCGCGTTAACCTGTGCGCTATGTCGACGTCCGCTACCATCCGTAATCCCGCCGCGCGCCACCCGATCCGGCGGATGATCCGCCCGCCCGCGCAGCCGGTCGAAGCGAAGGCAAACAGCGACGATCAGGACCTGAAGCTGTTCGCGCTGAGCTTCACGGCCTTCTTCATCTGCATCTACAGCCTGATCTACTGAACGAGGCCGTAAACTAAACCAGTCTGACCGCTTCCGCCGCAAGGCCGGCCATCGGATCAGCCGAATGCGCGCTCCGATTTCTGCCACAATCATCAATCACCTAAATCACGATGACGACCATCCGACATGCTTTCTTTCCGGCCGACACAGCGGCCGTTCTGGATATTTGGCGTGAGTATGTCGCTAGTCCGACCGTAAGCTTGGACTATCAAGGTTATGACGCCGAGTTTGCCGATCTGCCGGGGAAGTACGCTCAACCGGACGGGCGCCTTATCGTTGCTGAACGGCTTGGGCAGTTGGTTGGCTGCATCGCGCTGCGCAACGTCAGCCCCGAGATTTGCGAGATGAAGCGCCTCTACGTGAGGCCTCATGCGAGAGGACTAGGCATTGGGCATGGGCTGGTCACGCGGCTGATAGGAGAAGCCAAGGACGCGGGCTACTCTGAGATGAGGCTCGACGTTCTTGCCGAGTTCAAGCAAGCGCAAGCCTTGTATCAACGGCTGGGCTTCGTCGCTGCTGATCCGATATCGACTAATCCGGTTCCAGGAACCTCCTTCCTGGGTCTCAGGCTTTAGCAACGGCACGATAAGCCGCAAGTCGGCGCAAATCCGCCTGAGCGCCTTCCACCGACGTCGGCCTTTCAGCGCTCGTTCCGATTAGCAATCGGCATGAGGTTACGGCCTGAGATCAATCGCAGAGCTGGTGCAGCCGCCACGCGAGCCAGGCGGCGACGGGTGACATCGCCGCGACCAGCAGGATCGTGTTCTGCGGCTGCAATCCCGCCACCCCCAGCCCGATTACGATCAGCGTGCCGCAGGTCATCGCACCGGCATTGACGATATTGTTCGCCGCCACCGTGCGCGCGGTTTCATCCTTGCCCACGGTCGTCGTCAGAAACGCATAGAGCGGCACCACGAACATGCCGCCGGTAATCGCGATGGCCATCAGCGTGGCGATGACCAGCCAGCCCATCGGCAGCGCCAGAAACGGCATGATGCCATAAAGCGTGCCCGGCGGGGCGGGCGTCCAGCCGCGACACAGCGCCGAAAAACCAACGACGCACAGCCCCATCGCGATCACCGATTGCGGGGCATATTTGGCCGAGGTATGCCCGCCGAGCAGCGCGTTGATCGCCACCGATCCGATCGCAACGCCGATCGAAAACAGCGCAATGACGAGCGTGGTGACGGCTTCGTCGGCGGTCAGCACATTTTTGACGAGCGCCGGGAACACGACGATCAGCACCGCGCCCATCGACCAGAAGAAGCTGATCGCGCAGATCGCCATGAACAGCCGGGGGATGTGCATGGTGGCGCTCACCACCCGCCACGACGACGACAGCGGATTATAGCTGACCTTGAGCATCGGCCCGAGCCGGGGCGCGGCTGGCACCAGCATCGCGGTCAGCCAGCCGACCAGCGCAATCGTGAGTACCGCGACAACGGTGACTTCGGCCGGCAATTTGGCCAGCACACCCGCCATCACCGTGCCCGACAGGATCGCGAGATAGGTCGCGGCTTCAACGAGACCGGTCCCGCCAAGCACTTCGTCTTCGTGCAAATGCTGCGGCAGGATCGCATATTTGATCGGGCCGAAGAAGGTCGAATGAATGCCAAGCCCGAGCACCGCGAGCAGCATCAGCGCGATTCCCGCCGTCGAATAGCCGGCATGCGCGATCAGCAATCCGGCCGAGCCGACGATCATGATCAGGATTTCGGCGGTTTTGACGATGCGGATGATCCGCGCCTTGTCATAAGTGTCGGCCAATTGCCCCGACAGCGCCGACAGCAGGAAAAAGGGCAGGATGCCGAACGCGGTCGCGAGCGCGTTGAAATTCTGCTCCATCCGCGCGTCGTTATAGATTTGATAGGTCGCAAACAGGACCATCGCCGTCTTGAACAGATTGTCGTTGAACGCGCCGAGAAACTGGGTGGTGAACAGCGGCAGGAAACGGCGCTCTTTGAGTAGCCCGAGCGCATTCAGCATGGCAAATTTCGAGACCTTTATGGCGATTCTGTGAAAGCCGCATAGCCGAGGTGTCGCAAATGCGGCAATCTGTTTCGTGGGGGTGCTTTCATGCCGCTGCGCGCACGGCTAGAGCGGCACGGTGTTGACCCTGCCCAATATCCTGACGCTCAGCCGCATTGTCGCGGTGCCGCTGCTTGCGCTGCTGCTGTGGTGGCCCAATTGGACCGCAGGCTATGCGGCGGCGTTCGCGCTCTACTGCGTGCTCGGCGTCACCGATTATCTCGACGGCTATCTCGCGCGCGCACAGGGAACTGTGTCGAAGCTTGGGATTTTCCTCGATCCGATCGCCGACAAGGTCATGGTCGCCGCCGTCATCCTGCTGCTGGTCGCGGTGCGCGCGATCGAGGGGGTGCATGTGATTGCGGCGCTGGTGATCCTGCTGCGCGAGATCGCTGTGTCGGGCCTGCGCGAATTCCTTGCCGGGTTGCAGGTGTCGGTGCCCGTGTCGATGCTCGCCAAATGGAAGACGACGCTGCAGATCGTCGCGCTCGGCGCGCTGATTTTGGCGGGGGCGCTGCCGGGCGTGGCGTGGATTGCTACGGTCGGGCTGGTCGCGCTGTGGCTGGCGGCGGCGCTGACGCTGGTGACCGGTTACGACTATCTGCGCGTCGGCCTGCGGCACATGGACTGAGTGATCGTGCGCCCGAAACTCATTCCCGACCCTATCCCCGTTCGTGCTGAGCCTGTCGAAGCACCGTCTTTCTTCTTCGACCTCACCGCAAAAGAAGGACGGCCCTTCGACAAGCTCAGGGCAAACGGGTTGGGATCGGGGTCGTGGATGAATGCCTCAGGTCGTTTCGTGAATCGGAGCATTAGCGAATGACGATCGAGATGCTCTATTTCGCCTGGGTGCGCGAGGCTGTCGGCACGGGGTCGGAGAGCGTGACGCCGCCGGAGGACGTCGTGACGATCAGTGGCCTGATCGACTGGCTGAGTGCGGCGAGCGAGGGGCATGCGCGCGCCTTTGCCGATCGCGACCGGTTGCGCGCGGCGATCGACCAGCAATTTGTGCCGCTCGACACGCCCATCGCAGGCGCGCGCGAAATCGCGCTCTTTCCGCCGGTGACGGGCGGATGATCCGCGTTGTCGTTACTGAACAGCCGATCGATCTCGCGGCTGAACTCGCGCGGGTCGAAGTGGCGGGGGCAGGGGGCGTCGCAAGTTTCACCGGGCTGGTCCGCGCCGATGACGGCGTGACCGCGCTCGAACTCGAACATTACCCCGGCGCGACCGAAGCCGCGCTGACCGCGCTCGCGACGCAGGCACGCGATCGTTGGGATTTGCTCGCGGTCGTGATCGTCCACCGCGTCGGGCGCATGATACCGGGGGACCGGGTCGTATTCGTCGGCGCCGCCGCTGCCCACCGCGCGCCCGCGCTCGATGGTTGCGCCTTCCTGATCGACCGGCTCAAGACCGGCGCGCCCTTCTGGAAGCGCGAAGTGTTGGCGGAAGGCGCGCGCTGGGTCGAAGCACGCGCGGGCGATGACGCCGCCGCCGCGCGTTGGTCTGGTCCTTCGGCGGACCGGCCTGCTGACTGACAGACCCCGCCGCTTATACCCACCCCCCGTTCGTTTCGAGCGCAGTCGAGAAACAGGCCGCTCGCGATGCCAGCCGTGTCTCGACTTCGCTCGACACTAACAGGATGGGTGGTGGTGAAATCCAATTCCGCCGACGTTGACGCCAAACAGAACCTGCAAACGCGTCACCCAGACTATCGTCAAGGTGACGCGCCCGTGCCCCTTAAGTCAGCTTCGGAATCAGCACGCCGTTGATGACATGCACGACGCCGTTCGACTGGCGCACGTCGGGAATCTCGACATAGGCCGGGTTGCCGTTCGAATCGGTCAGCTTGACCGCACCGCTATCAAGTTCGACCGTCAGCGGTTCGCCCGCGACCGTCGTCAGCACCGTCTTGCCGCCGCCGGCCTTGATCATGTCGAGCAGTTGCAGCCCACTGATGGCGCCGGGCACGACGTGGTAGGTCAGGATCTTGGTGAGCGTGGGCTTCGATTCGGGCTTGAGCAGCGCGTCGACCGTGCCGGGGGCAAGGCGGCCAAACGCATCATTGGTCGGCGCGAACACCGTGAACGGACCCGGCCCCACCAGCGTTTCGACCAGACCGGCTGCCTTCACCGCCGCAACCAGCGTCGACAAATTGGGCGCGGCAGCGGCGTTTTCGACGATCGTCTTGGTGGCGATCATATCGGCGCCGCCGACCTTTGGGTTGGGCGCGGCCGCGGGCGCCGCAGGCGGCGTCTGGGCGGGAGCGGGCTGCGCCTGCGCGATGATCGGGGCGGCAGCGAGCGACAAAATCGAAAAAAGCATTGCTTACTCCGTGAGGGGTTCGGCTCGCGACCGGACGGCGAGCGCCTGTCAGATACGAGTTAAAGTCAGTTTGGTTGCAATTTTGCGGCAATGCAAGATCGTCGCCGCAGTGCAGCGCGCGGTTAGCGCGCTTCGGCGAGCACCTCGGCCAGCAAGCGGAAGTCGCGCTCGCGCGGCGAGGCCCGCCGCCAGATCAGCGCAATGTCGCGCGTGGGATGGGCGGCGTCGAGCGGGCGCGCGGCAACACGGGTGTGCGCCAAAATGCCCGCGTCGATCGCCATTTCGGGCAGGATCGTCACGCCCAGTCCATTGTCGACCATCTGGACGATCGTGTGGAGCGAGGTGCCGAGCATCGTCGCTTCGGCGCGCAATTCGGGGCGGTTGCATGCCGACAGCGCATGATCTTTCAGGCAATGCCCGTCCTCAAGCAGCAGCAGCCGCGTCTCGTCGATGTCGGCGGCGGCGATGCTGGTCGGGCAGGGGGCATATTCCTGTTCGGGGAAGGCGACGAACAACCGGTCGGCGAACAGGGGCGCCGACGCAACGTCGCCGCTGGCAAAGGGCAGCGCCAGCAGCACGCAATCGGTGCGGCCGTTGTGGAGTCCTTCGCACGCCGCGCCGCTCGGCTCCTCGCGCAGATAGAGCTTCAGATCGGGATAGTCGGTGCGCAGCCGGGGCAGGATGCGCGGCAGCATGAACGGCGCGATTGTCGGGATCACGCTCATCCGCATGTCGCCCGACAGCGGCTGGCCCGCCGCGCGCGCGAGATCGCCCAGCTCTTCGGCCTCGCGCAGCACCCGGCGCGCCTTGTCGGTGATGCGCTCACCCACTGGCGTGAAGCGCACGACGCGGCGCGTGCGTTCAACCAGCGTCACACCGATCAGTGTTTCGAGCTCGCGCAGGCCCGCCGACAGGGTCGATTGCGTCACGAAACACGTGTCCGCCGCGCGCCCGAAATGGCCATGATCGCGCAGCGCGACCAGATATTGCAACTGCTTCAGCGTGGGCAGATAGGTCGTCATGATTGATCGCTCCAATCGATCAATTACGTCCAACAGAGCTGTTTGTCCACTTAATCGCCCCGTGTCAGCGCAGCGCCGACCAGATCGTATAGCCGCTGGTGATCGTCAGCAGCGCGCCCACCAGCGCCATCAATGGGCGGGCGGGAACGCGCTTGGCGATCACCGCGCCGAACGGGGCGGCAGCGAGTCCGCCGATCAGAATTCCGGCAGTGGCGACCGTAAACGCGGCAAAGCCCATCGTCGCGATGAACGTCGCCGAGATGGTCGCGGTCAGGAAGAATTCGGACGTGTTGACCGTGCCGATCGTGCTGCGCGGGCTCGCGCCTTGCACCAGCAGGTTCGAGGTAACCACCGGCCCCCATCCGCCGCCGCCAACCGCGTCGAGGAAGCCGCCGATAAAGCCGAGCGGCGCGACGATCCGCGGCTCGCGCAGCTTCGGTGCCCCCCGCCACGCGCGGTACAGCAGGTAAAGTCCGACCAGCGCGAGATAGGCCATCACGAACGGCTTGGCGACGCCCGCGTCGAGCCCGGCGAGCACATAAGCCCCCAGCGCGCCGCCGATCAGCCCAGGGATCACCAGCCGCCGAAACAGCCGCCAGTCGACATTGCGGTGGAGCACATGGCTGGTGCCCGACGCCGCCGTGGTGAACGTCTCGACCGCATGCACACTCGCCGAGGCAACCGCCGGTGACACCCCCATAATGCTGACAAGCAGGGTCGAATTGACCACGCCAAACGCCATGCCCAGCGCGCCATCGATCGCCTGGGCCAGGAAACCGACCGCAATGAACGGGAGCAGGCTGGTCAAATCCCAAGACAATCGGCGGGTCCTATTCGGTTTCGACGATCAATGCCGCCGCAGAACACCCCAACGCTAGGCGCCGCCAAAATTTCCGACAAGAAAGATAGGATTTGTGGCGCTAAACTGCACGACCAACGGGTCATGGATTTCGTCGAACGGAGTCACTAGATATCGCGCTCAAGAGCCTGAAATGGATTGCGGCCGATGTTTGAGCGCCTGACCACCTATCTCGATTCGATCAAGGCGCGCGATCCGGCGCCGCGATCGCGCTGGGAAATCATGCTCTATCCCGGCGTGCTGGCGCTTGGCCTGCACCGGGTCGCGCACAGCCTCTACCGGTCGGAGCTCTATTTCCTCGCGCGCGTCGTCAATCACCTGTCGCGCATCCTGACCTCGATCGACATCCACCCGGGCGCGACGATCGGCCGCAATTTCTTCATCGACCATGGCTTCACCGTGATCGGCGAGACCGCGCAGATCGGCGATAACGTCACCATCTACCAATGCGTGACCTTGGGCGGCACCAGCCCCGACAATGGCGTCGCGGGCAAGCGCCACCCGACACTCGCCGACAATGTCATCATCGGCTCGGGTGCGCAGGTGCTCGGGCCGATCACGGTGGGGACCGGCGCGCGCGTCGGCGCCAATGCGGTGGTGACCAAGGATGTCGTGCCGGGCGCCGTGATGGTCGGCATCCCCGCGCGGCCAACGATGATCGAAGGCGGGCGCAGCGAGACGGGCTTCGTCCCTTACGGTACGCCGTGCCGCGACATGTTCGACCCCGAAACGCAGAAGTTCGAGCTGCTGCGCTGCGAGATGGACCAACTCCGCAAGGAACTGGCAGCCCTCAAGGCCGAGCGCGACGGCCATGGGCCTGAGGAGCTGCGCGACCGCGCCTGATGGGGACGGTGACGCCCTTTCCGGTGCAGTCGGGGCGCGCGCCGGCCCAAGTCGGTTTCGAGCGCGCCGAGCTGACCCGAATCCTCGACCTTTATGGCCGGATGGTCGCGGCAGGGCATTGGCGCGACTATGCAATCGATCTCGGTCGCGACGCCGCGATCTTCGCCGCCTTCCGCCGCGCAACCGAACGCCCGGAGTTTCGGATCGAGAAGCGCCCGGCCTTGCGCGGGAAGCAGGGGATGTGGGCGCTGATCGGTGAGCAAGGCGCGGTGCTCAAGCGCGGGCATGACCTCGCGCCGGTGCTCGCGCCCGTCGAACGGCGGCTGCTGAAGCTGGTGGCGGAGTAGGACTGGCTTCCCTCTCCCATCGGGAGAGGGAGGGAGCCGCAAAGCGGCGGAAGGGTGAGGGCGACAGCCGTCTATCAGGACGCGAGTCGCACTTCGTTCGTCACCCCGGCCTTGTGCCGGGGCCCACCGCGCAACCGGACGAGCCGCTCAAGCCTCTATCGACTCGAGCGCGGCCCAGTGGGCCCCGGCACAAGGCCGGGGTGACGATTTGGGTAATGACGGCTGTCGTCAAATAGTGGGCCCTACTTCGCTTCCTTATTGGTCGGCGCGACGAGGGTAGCTATCTGACCGGCAGCAGCCGAAATTAGAGAAGCGGGAAAGGCGAACCCGACGAGCAAGATCAGGCCAACGACCAAGAGCGGGCCGCTGCCGGAGTTGAGCAGCATTACGGGAAGCTGGGCGAAAATGATGATCAAACCGGCGGACCATCCCCACAACCTCAGCCAGAAACCGCTTACGGCGGAAGCCGCTAGCGCGAAGGGATACCATTTGCTCAAGAAGTCCGCAGCGTCCCACGGCTCATTGACGCCAGTCACGTCGCAGACCATTTGCCAGTAGAGCAATGCAAAGGCGGTAATCGCCGCCAAAAGGACCGTGCGAAACAGCATCTTGGCATGGTCTCACTACGAAGCGGGCTTTACAAGCCTCCTTTCCCATGTGAGCGGATCGCTCCGCTTTTCACCCACAGCCGCCCCTCCACCCCCACAAAAAATCCCCCGGTGGCGCGAACCACCGGGGGTGAAGTTTCGTACCAACCAGCTAGAGGGGCTAACTCAAGCCGGGACCATCGTCTGCACCGGGGGCAGGCGATCCTTGAGGCCGCCGAGCAGTGCGACCACGGTGCGCCGCATCTGGTGCCAGAAGACAGAAAGGGTCAGCAGCGCCGAGCCGATGACAAAGGCGGTGAGCGCCGCGCTCAGCTCGACCGCGCCGGTCTGCTGGATGAGGCCGTACATCGCGTAGAGAACATAGGCGAGGCTCGACACCAGCAGCGCGCGGCGATCGACCGCCAGCGCGACAAAGGCGAACACCAGATACAGCCCGATCACCAGCAGCGCGCGCGCCGCGTCGACATTGTTGTCGAGCACGCCGAGCATGTGGAAGATCGGGTGCGCGATCAGCGGCGCGGCGGCGAGGTGCAGCCAGAACGCCACGTCGGAGCGGCGCGTGCGGCGCTCGCGGTCGGACACGTCCCACCACATCGCCAGCGCGAACACGCCGAGGCCACCCGCCAGCGCGATCGGATAGACCGCAGTCTCGCCCAGCCCGAGCGCCCCGACCAGCGTCGCCGCCGCCGTCGCGACCAGCGCAATCGCGCCTGCCGCGACCGTGATCGGCACCATGAACCGGCGCCAATGCAGCCAGGTCGCGCCCGCCGTCACCAGCGCAACACCGCCCATGATCAGCGCGGCGGTCCGCTCAGGCACATCGATGTCGAGGCGGATCAGCGTGCCGATCATCGTCGCCGCAACACCGCCGGCAAAGGCGAGCAGCAGCAGGATCGACGGGAGCGCCATCCGCCGCTTGCGGGTGAAATACTCCGCGAACAGCCATGCCGAAGCCGCCACCGCCGCGCCGCCCAATGGCTGCATGATCTGCCAGCCGATCTGCCCGATCGCGCCGAGCGACAGCAGCAGCGCAATCGCGACGAAAATGTCGTTGAAGCCGGTCAGCAGCTTGAACTGCTCTTCGTCGACCGCAGGCGCCTGACGCAGCCCCGCCGTATGGTTGCGGAACGCGGCGGCGGCTTCGGGCGTAATCACCCCCGCCGCCACCGCATTTTCGATATCGCTTTCACTATACATGGCCATTCCTTCCCTGTTGGGGAGGGGTTTAGCACAAGTGTGTTGGTGACGCAATACGGTGAGGTGGGGCGGCTTCGGGCCTCAGGCCGCGAGTTTCAGCCGCTCGATTTCCTGCGCGAATTCGAAGCGGAGCTGATCGGCTTCGTCGTCGGGCATCATCCGCCGCCGAAGGTTTTCGTTTTTATTTTGTTCTTGCGATCTAGGGTAAACCCTGGCATTTTGCCAAAAATCCACCCAGCGGAGCAGCGGATGACCCAGCTTTCCTTCTTTGAACTGCGTCAACTCAGCGGCATGAGTATCGAGGAACTCGCCCCTGAGCTGGGCTATTCCCCGAGCACGGTTTACCGGTGGGAGCGGGGCGAGACTGCCCCCAAGGCAGCGGTATATCGTGCGCTCGAAACATTGATCCGGTACAGTCGTCCTGAGCCTTCAACGCAGCGCGCCAACGACGAAACGGCATTTCGCTTTATCGACCTGTTCGCGGGCATCGGCGGATTGCGGATCGGGTTTCAGGGGATCGGCGGTCATTGCGTCTTCACGTCGGAATGGGACCGCAACGCACAGGAAACCTATCAACGCAATTTTCGCGACAATCACCCGGTGCATGGCGATGTGCGCCGCTATTCAGAAGATCCCGACCTTATCCCCGAACATGATGTCTTGCTGGCAGGATTTCCATGCCAGCCGTTTTCCATCGCGGGCGTTTCGAAGAAGAACGCACTCGGTCGTCCGCACGGCTTCCTGTGCGATACCCAGGGCACGCTGTTTTTCGACACCGCCCAGATCATTGCCCATCACCGGCCTGCTGCATTTGTTCTGGAAAACGTCAAGAACCTCGAAGGGCATGACGGCGGCAAGACGTTCGCGACGATCCTGAACGTGCTGAGAAACGAACTGGGCTATCACGTCCAGACCCGCGTTATCAGTTCGTCGCCCTGGGTACCGCAGAAGCGCGAGCGCATTTTCATCGTCGGATTCCGCGAGCGCTCCGGGTTCGATCTTGACGGACTTGAGCTGCCGTCCGCCGAAAGCGGTCCGAAGCTCGGCAGTATCTTGCAGCCGCATGACGAGGTCGATCCGAAATATACCCTGACGCCGCGTCTTTGGGCGTATTTGCAGGCCTATCGCGACAAGCACGCGGCGAAGGGGAACGGGTTTGGCTACAGCCTGTTCGGGCCAGACGACGTCACCCGCACCTTGTCGGCACGCTACTACAAGGATGGCTCCGAAATCCTGATCGCCCAGCCGGGCAACCGGCCCCGTCGCCTGACGCCGCTGGAATGTGCACGGCTCATGGGTTTCGACCGTGGTGACCGGCGCTGGCACATCGCGGTTTCGGATACTCAGGCCTATCGCCAGTTCGGCAATGCGGTCGTCGTGCCGGTCGTCGAATTTCTGGCAAATGCCATGAAGCCCTGGCTCGCCAAGGCGCTGGGAAGCGACATTCCGGCTCAAGCGCGGGAACGTCTGCCCGTGCCCGCCGGTGGCTGACGTCGTCTCGCCCGAAACCCGTAGCCGGATGATGGCCGGAATCAGGGGGAAGGACACGAAACCCGAAATGATCGTCCGTAGGGGCCTGCATGCGCGCGGCTTTCGGTACCGGCTGCATCCACGCTATCTGCCGGGCAAGCCCGATATCGTACTGCCCAAGTACCGGGCCGTGATTTTCGTGCATGGCTGTTTCTGGCACGGGCATGATTGCCCCGCATTCAAATGGCCGAAAAGCCGCGAAGCATTCTGGCGTACCAAGATCGAACGAAACCGTCGACGTCACGATGAGGTACTGGCTGACCTGGCGGCAATGGGATGGACCGCCGAAACCGTGTGGGAATGCGAATTGCGCCGGAGTGCCGACACGGTCGGCAAGAAGCTCGATTCGCTGGGTTTCCTGATCAGATCACGCCGTGAGCTTTCCAGCGATTGACGGCTGGATCGAGGTGATGATCGAAAAATACTTCAAAACTGATCACGTTGAGGGCCGTCGCATAGAATTTGCTTTTGATCGTTACCGGAACGACGACGATAACGTTGCGACCTTTCATCTTTTCAAGTTCGGCAGCGGTCAGATCTTCGTCGATCGTCGCCAGATAAAACGCCTGCCCGGTCAGTCCTTCGGTAACAACCTGCCGCCAGCGTTCTCTAAGACTGCGTTTGCACGTAAAAATCAGGCAGTCTGCGGCGAACTGGCCGTAGTGCGCCAAATTCGGCAGCACGAAATCCGGTTTGCTGCCAGAAAGTTCAGGCTGAAACGTGTAAGGGTATCCCAAAGCTTCAAAGAGCGTCGTGACCACGGTTTCGAAAGCCGAACCTGCCCGGGTTCGCCGACTTTGGGTCAGGCTGAGGCAAAACCGGTCCAGAACGAAAAAAGAAGCGGACAGTGAATTGAGCACATTGTCCTTGCCCTCTCCGACTGTTTGGGAACCAACGTAATCAGCAAGCACGGGGCCGCAAATTCTTCGTTCTGCCTCAAGATACAGGCCGTATGCGCGGCTTTGTACGTCCGAAACCAGACGGCTGAAATTGTCCTTGATGTAGTTCAAATCGAACGGCGGTTCGCCCAAGGCTTCCAGGATAGCTTGGCGCGTGACCGCAATCGCGCTTGGCATCCGCAGTGTACTGTCCGCGAACAAGGCGCGGGCCACCACCTTTGCGGAGTCGAATTCTTCGAGCAATTTCGCGGATGTCGGCGCAGTCATCACTGACTGTTAGCAGCATTGAAGAGCATGACAAACTGCGGCGCTTTCCTGAGCGATGCTTGCAGCGCGGCGGCAGGTCTTGGTACGATACAGCCGGAGAAAAAGAGACGGGCAAAGCCCCGTCACGGTCCTTTGGAATGGCCCTACCAATGTAGGAAAAGCTGTGTCAGCGTCGTGCCGACACAGCTCTTTCCCATCGTCGGCCATAACGCATCTCGGGCCATCCGGGCGCGGGCAACGCCATGACCCCCCCTGCGGAGGTCGTAACTTTCATAACCTTTCGCCCCTCGATCCGCTGCCCTGCCGCCGCAAGACGCAGCGCGGTCAGCGAACCGGCACTCCAGCGCGCACGCGCCAGAGGCGATTGCCGACGTACAGAACGGCGCCAACCAGCGCCGCGCCCGCCATCGCGCGCCATGATGCCGCCTCGCTCCCGGCGATCAGTCCGGTGCAGGTGATCGCGGCTGCGACGATGACCGCGCTGCCGCTGATCGACGGTGATTGGCCCGCGCGCCGCTCGATCACGGGCAGTGCCGCGATGCAGGCGAGATAGACGATCAGGCGCGACGCCACGCTCAACACCGCCAGTGCCACAAACCCGCCGCTGAGCGACAAGGCGACCACGACGGCCATGATGCTGATCACGGCATTGCGCGGCACGGCGTCAACCGCGCGTATCCGGCCAAACAGTGCGGGCAAGCCGCCGAGTGCCTCCATCGCCACCAGTCGGCGCGACAGGAACAGCATGTTGTTCAGCACATTGGCGAAAATCGAAACGGTCGCCGTCGCGAGCAGGATCAGCCCGCCGATACCGCCGATCAACGCGACGGCCATTGATACCAGCGGCGCCTTGTCGGGCACGCCGGTGGCCGGGGTTGTGACGACATAGCCCCAGATCAGCAGCGCATAGAGCAGCGCCACTGTGACGAACACCATCACCAGCGCGCGCGGAAAATCGCGCTTGGGGTCACGCGCCTCGCCCGCCACCGTCAGCGCTGCCTCAAACCCGACCAGCGCATAGGCACACAGCAGCGCCGCTTGCGTCAGCGACGATGGCGCGGGTACCCGCGCCGACGCCAGCGCAGGGCCGATCTCTGCGACCATCATCGGCACGGCGAGCACGACAAGCAGCACGAGCGGCACGAGCTTGATGACCGCAAGCACGGCAAGGGTTCGCGCGATGCCGCTCGTGCGGTTGAGCGTGACGATCAAAATCAGCGATAGCGCCGCAAGCACGATGCCGCTGTGCGCCCAAGGGCTGCTGCCTGCGGCGGGCCAGCCGCGCAGCGCATAATCGGCAAGCAGGTTGACGTTGGCGGCAGCGGCGGCCGTCGTCGACAGCAATTGCATCCAGCCGATCTGAAACGCTACGGGTCGGCCAAAGGCAGCTTCGACATATTGGATCGGGCCGCCCGTGCCATCGAACAGTGCCGCCAACCGCGCCATCACCAGCAGCACGGTGAGCATTGCTGCGGCCACCATCAGAATGACGAAAGGCGCCCAGATACCGGCGGCCTGGGCAACGGTGGCGGGCAGGCCGAATATCGCCGCGCCGATCAACCCGTTCAGGATCATTGCCGCCAGCCCCCATGGGCCGACGCTGCGGATCAGGCTGCCGGTTGCGGGCTGCTCGGCCGGGCCAGGGGAAGATGGCGTCATCGCGCCAAGCGTCGCACAAGGTTGCGGGGGCTGCAATCGGCGCAGCCCCCGGCCGGGTCTACTGCCCCTGCAGCTTGCGCAGGATCGACAGCGACTGTTCGCTGCCCGACTGCGGCGTCATCTCAGCCGTCCGGTC
>NZ_JAIEPC010000070.1 GCF_019749955.1 Sphingomonas sp. | reverse complement strand
CCCTTGGCATAGTTATAATAGCCCGAGCACATGAAGAGGAAATTGCAGCTATACTGCACCTCGCGCCCCTCGGTGACGGCCGTCACCGTCCAGCGCGCGTCCTGCGTTGACCAGCTCGCGGCCTTGACGTGGTGGTTGAAGCGGATGTGCTGGTCGATGCCATATTTAGCCGCCGTGCGCTTGACGTAATTGAGGATGTTCGGCCCGTCGGCAATCGCCTTCGCCTCGGTCCAAGGCTCAAAAATATAGCCGAGCGTATACATGTCCGAATCGGATCGAATCCCGGGATAGCGGAACAAATCCCATGTCCCGCCCATATCGGCGCGCCCTTCGAGGATCATATAGCTGCGATCGGGCGACTTGTCCTGCAGGTGAAAGCCCGCGCCGATCCCGGAGATCCCGGCCCCCACCACGATGACGTCGAAATGATCCATTTGGGCATCTCCTATGCCCATACCTGATATTCGATTTTTGGAAGCCGCGCAAAGGGCCAGCCGCCCGACGCGGGGAGGTCAGTCGCTGGCCTTGTTGCGCCGGGCGAAACTCTGCGTGAATTCGACCTTGGGCTGGCCGCTGCCGCTGTCGGGCGTCGATATCATCGTCACCGTCGCCGCATTGTCAGTCAGCGTCAAATGGGCAAATCCCCAAATCATCCCACGCACATAGAGCGGTCGATATTGCGGATAATTGCGCTGCTGATGCGCCATGAACGCCCTGTTGAGCGGGCGTTGCTTGGCGGCCGAGCCGGAAACGATATTGGGCAGCGGCGAAAGCCCTGCCCCCGGCACCGCCGTCGCGCAACTGTCGGTCGCCACTTCGAGCGTGTGCTCATGCCCCGCCAGATAGAGATCGGCATAGCGGCACAAGGTCGGCAGCAGCACCGCGCGCAACGTCCGCGCCTGTTCGAACTTGCCGCCCGATGACGACCAGAAGGGATGGTGCCCGATCACGATCTTCCAGCGCGCTTTCGATGCCTTCAACCGCCGCTCGAGATTGGCGACCATCGCGCGTTCGGCATCGGTTGCGGGGGTGGCCCAAGGCTCTGACGTGTCAAGCTTGGTCGTCGGGATTTCGCTGCCGTCGTCGGCCAATTTGCCGTCGAGGACCTTTTCGCCCGCGAGCAGAACATGCGTGTCGATCGCAAACACTTCGACCATGCCCTTGGCCGATGGCGGCTGCACTGCATAGGCGAGTCCGTCCATGTAGAAGGGCCGCGTCGTGCTGAGATAGCGCACTTCCGACAGCGCGGCCGCGCGCGAGGTGTGCCAGTCGTGGTTCCCGAGCGTCGCATAGATGCGGAAGTCACGGTCGCCCCAGCCGAACGCGCCATAGGGCGTTGCGAACAAATCCTGGAAGCGTTTCGCGTCGTCGCGACCATCAGCGCCCAGGGTTGCGCCATCGGGGTAGATATTGTCGCCGAGCATCACACCAAACTGGCAGCGGGCAACGCTGCGGCAATAGTCCGTCATTGCCTTGGCCACGGGCATCAACCCGCTGGCGGCGACAAAACCGCCGTTCGAGGGATGCGCGATCATCGGCGGCGGGGTGAATTCGGCGATTGGCCGCTTGTCCTTGATCCAGCTCGCGCGCGCCTTGGCAATGAACTGCTCGCGGGTGAGCGCGAGGGTCAGGTCTTCGGGATCGAGATAATCGAGGCTGTAGCCCGAGTCACCAAAGGCCAGAAACGACACTGATCGCGACGGCGCCGATGGAGGCGATACCCCGCGCTCAACGGGCGCGCAGCCCGCCAGCAGCAAAGCAAGTAAACCGCCGGTGGCGTGGCGAATGCGCATCAAATATTCCCAAAGCAGGCAGCGATTTCATCATGCACGACATCATCGCCGCACAAGGCGAAATGGGTGACGGGTCGCCCCGTCACCCACCCTCCCCCGATCAGAAGCTGAAGCGGACGCCGCCCGAAAAACGACGGGCAAAGCGCTCCCATTCGATCGTCTGAATGGTGCTGGTCGGGCTTGGGATGCCCGTGGCGGTCAGCAGATTGCCCGGTTCCGAATAACGACGACCAGGTTGGTTGAACAAATTCTGGATGTCGAAATAGACTTCAAAATTCTTGGTCACCGCATAGCGCAGCGACATGTCCACTTCTTCATCCGCTGCCCAGTAGGTGTCGCCGGCATCGGTCAGATCATCGGCGACTGAATCGAGGTAATCGCTGCGCCATTGATACTGAAAGTTCACCGACAGGCCGTATTTTTCATAATAGGCGCCGAGATTGTAGATCAGGTCCGACGTACCCGGCAGACGCAACTGACGCGCTGGAACAGTGGTGATGGCAGGCTTGGTCACCCGGCTGTCGTTCAACGTAACGTTGCTGCTGATACCGAAACCGCCCGTCCATTCGGGCAACCCAAGGTCGCGAACCCAAGGGTCAAGCTGGAGTTGTGCGGTCGCTTCAAGGCCGAACAGACGGCCGCTGCCGCCATTGGTGATGCCGGTGAAAAAATACCCCGAGCGATCGACGCCGTTGCTGTCCAGCGCGTTCGAGCCGAATGTCCGGCGCGAGTTGAAGAGGACGTCTTCGACATTTTTGTAATAGAAGCCGATGCTTAAATAGCCCTGCGGCTTCAGATACCATTCGAAATAGGCATCGACGCCATAGGCGCGCTCGGGCTTGATGGCAGGGTTGCCGCCCGAGATTGTCTGGTTGGGATCGTTGACGACAACGTTGGGCCGGAACTGGTCGTAATCGGCCCGCGCCGCGCCTGAGTTGAACGACAGGCGCAGCTTCTTTGTGCTGTCGACGTTCCAGTTGATGTGCAGGCTGGGGAAGACCAGCGTCTGGCTCGCCTCGGCCGTCACCACACCCCTGGTCGTCCCAACGGTTGCCACGGCGATGCCACGGTTGTTGAGGCTTTCCACGCGGACGCCGCCGACGACCGAACCCCAGTCGTACTTCAGCGTGCCCATCACAAAGCCGGCATAAACCTGCTCACGCACATTGTAATTATTCTCTGTCCGCGGCGCGAAGGCGAAGTTGGCGCGCGCGGCATTGGCAACCGCGCGCATCCGGTTGATGTCGAAATAGCGGAACGTGTAATCGAGCGGGATTTGCCCGAGGAAGGCATCGTTCAACGAAAACTGATTATAGTCCTGCGGCAGGCCCACCGTATTGAACTGCGCGGCGGTATTCAGCAGGATCTGGTTTTCATCCGCGATCTTGGTGCGCTGGTCGAACTGGAAGCCCGCCCGGAAAATCGCATCGGCACCAAGAAACCTGGTCTCGCGCGTCAGCACCAGCTTGCCGGTATAGGCGTCAGTGGTGTCGACGGCATCGAGCACCGTCAGCGAAACGGGCGCCTTGGCGAAGCTGTCGATCGCCGTCACCCGGGCACCGGCCTGAAAGCGCGTGGGGCTGGCAAGCTGAATGGTGTTGGACAGCAACAGCCGCGAGCGATTCGGATCGCTAAAGTCATAGCTGACCGTCGGGCGCAGGTTGCGCGTGGTTGGGCTGTCATAGGATGCCTCGCCCACCACCGAACGGTCGTCGCGCGACCGCGTGAAATTGCCGAGCCACAACAGCTGCCAGCCGTCGCCGAACTTGTGTTGGCCGGTCAGCGTGTTGGTGAAGATCGACTGGCGAAACGCACGCAGCGTCGCGCGCTGGCGGATGTCGATGCCATACACCGTGCCCTGCTGCGGCGTGTTGCCAATGCACACATCGGCATAGCCGCTGGTCGTGGGAGTCGGGTTGACGGTGCGGGCGCACTCGGCCGTGTTGGGTACCAAATCGCCCTGACGATCGTCGAGGTCGAAGCGGTAATTGTCGCGCGCTTCGTCGTCGGTGAAGACCGTGAACAGCGACCGCGCCGAGATGGTGTTGTCGGCATCGGGCTTCCAGTCGAGCCGGATCGACGACGACCAGTTGCGCCGGGTCAGGCGATAGAGCTTGTTTTCGGCCTCCTGCGCCCAGAAGCGCGTTGCATTGCCCGGGCGGCTATCTTGGGCCACCCGCTCATAATCGGTTTCGAAATTGTCGGTAATCTGGCCGCGTTCGTAATAGCTTCCCGAAACCAGCACGCCGAGCTCGCCGCCGCCGAGATTGAAACGGTCGGAGATGACAAGCGAGCCTTCATATTGGTTGCGGCTGCCCAGTTCAGCGACACCAGCCCCGGCTTTGCCGAGAATCTTGAAACCCGAATAGTCGAAGGCGGAGCGCGTGATGACGTTGACATTGCCCGCAATTGTTTCGCCCGGCATGTCGGGCGTCACCGCCTTCGACACGATGACCTGCGACGCGATTGCCGACGGAATCGAATCAAAGCGCGCGTCGCGGCCTTCGGGGCTGACGACGTTGATCCCGTCGAACGACAGCGTCGTCCAGTAATTGGGGGCGCCGCGCAAGCTGATGTAGCGGGCCTGACCCTGGTCGCGCTCGACCGCGACGCCCGGCAAGCGACCGACCGCCTGCGCGATGTTCTGATCGGGCAGACGACCGACGCCGTCGGCCGAAATCACGCTGACGAGCGAATCCGATTCGCGCTGGGTACGAAGTGCTGCGGCGAGCGATTCCTTGATCGGGCGCGATCCCGTGACGACGACTTCTTCGTCGGCGGGCGCTGGTTCAGCCGCTGGTGTCGGTGCCGGTGTCGGTGTCGGCGCGACTTGGGCGTGCGCCGAAGTGGCCATCAACGCGGCGAGGCAAATCCCCGCCGTCAACGCGATCCTGCCCGCCGCGCGCGCGCGGCGGTTGTTCAAATTGTCCGTCATAAAACCCCCCAATTGCCCGCATCGGTTTGCGGTACTTGGGCGCGCCTAGGGTAGGTTGGTGAAACCTAATTTACATTGATGTGACATTTTTGTGAATTATTGCACATTCCCAATCTGAATTGGGACGCCACCGAACGGCATGCCCACGGCAAATTGGCGACGAACTGTGGTGTTCGCGACGGTTCGGGCCGGTCAGCGGCGCGCTTTTGCTTTAGCGCGATAGGCATGCAGCAGTGGTTCGGTATAGCCGCTCGGCTGGCTGACCCCTTCGAACACCAGCGCGCGCGCGGCTTGCAGCGCGATGCTGTCGGGATGCCCCGCCATCGGGTGGTAGAGCGGGTCGCCCGCATTTTGCGCATCGACTTTTGCCGCCATCCGCTCGAACGCCGCATCAACATCGGCCGTCGTCGCGACGCCGTGGAGCAGCCAGTTGGCGATGTGCTGCGAGCTGATCCGCAAGGTCGCGCGGTCTTCCATCAGGCCGATATCGTTTATGTCGGGCACCTTGGAACAGCCAATGCCCTGGTCGATCCAGCGCACGACATAGCCGAGAATGCCTTGCGCATTATTGTCGAGCTCGCGCGCGACTTCCTCCGCGCTCCAGTTGCGCCCGCCCGCGAACGGCACCGTCAGCAGGCCGTCGAGCGACGGGATCGCCTCGCCCGCAATTTCCTTCTGCCGGGCGAACACATCGACCTGGTGATAATGCATTGCGTGGAGCGTGGCGGCGGTGGGGGATGGCACCCAGGCGGTGTTGGCGCCGCTCATCGGGTGGCCGATCTTCTGCGCCATCATGTCGGCCATCCGGTCGGGCGCGGCCCACATCCCCTTGCCGATCTGCGCCTTGCCGGAGAGCCCATGCGCGAGGCCGATGCGGACATTGCGATCCTCATAGGCCTTGATCCAGGCGCTCGCCTTCATCTCCGCCTTGGGGATCATCGCGCCGCCGTGCATCGCGGTGTGCATTTCGTCGCCGGTGCGATCGAGGAAGCCAGTGTTGATGAAGACGATGCGGTCCTTCACTGCGTGGATGCACGCCGCGAGATTGGCCGAGGTGCGCCGCTCTTCGTCCATCACGCCGACCTTCACCGTGTGGCGCGCAAGGCGGAGCAGATCCTCGACCGCGTCGAACAGCGCGTTGGTGAAAGCGGCTTCTTCGGGCCCGTGCATCTTGGGCTTGACGATATAGACGCTGCCGGTGCGGCTGTTGCGGAGCGTGCCGAGGTGTTTGAGGTCGTACAGCGCAATCGTCGAAGTCATGATCGCGTCGAGAATCCCCTCGGGCGCCTCGTCGCCGCCGGGCAGCTGGATCGCGGGCGTCCTCATCAGATGCCCGACATTGCGCACGAATAGCAGCGAACGGCCGGGGAGTGTAAGGTCGCCATAAACGCGATCCGCGTTGAGCTTGCGGGTAAGCTGTTTGCCGCCCTTCTCGAACGTCTCTTCCAAATCGCCCTTCATCAACCCGAGCCAGTTGGTGTACGCGGCGACCTTGTCCTCAGCATCCACTGCCGCGATCGAATCCTCAAGGTCGCAGATCGTGGTGAGCGCGGATTCGAGGACAACATCCGAAATACCGGCAGGGTCAGTCATGCCGATGGCCGAGGCGCGATCCACGACGACCTCGATGTGCAAGCCATTGTGGCGGAAGAGCAGCGACTCTCCTGCCCGCCCGACCAGCTGCGCCGGATCGGCAAGCACCGGCTCGCCGCCTGCAAAATCCGCCCAACTGCCGCTCGTCAGCGGCACCGCCTGATCAAGGAATGCCTTCGCCGCCGCAATTACCTGCGCCCCGCGCTCGGTGTCATAGCCACCCGGCTTCGCCGCGCCCGGCAGCGCATCGGTGCCGTAGAGCGCATCATACAGGCTGCCCCAGCGCGCATTCGCGGCGTTGAGCACGAAGCGTGCGTTGAGGATCGGCACCACCAGCTGCGGCCCGGCCATCGTCGCGATCTCGGCGTCGACATTTTCGGTGCCGATCGTGAAGGGCGCAGGCTCGGGCACCAGATAGCCGATGCTCCGCAAAAACGCCTCGTCGACCGGCTCGCCCGCCTGGTAGCGCGCATCAATCGCCGCCTGCAAAGTCTCGCGCCTGGCTAGCAATGCGGCATTTTCGGGCGCGAACTGGGCGAAGATATCGGCGACCCCCGCCCACCAGCCATCGGCAGCAATGCCCAGCCCCGGCAGCACCGCGCCTTCGACAAACTGCGCGAGTTCTTCCGCGACGCCGAGACCGGCGCGATCGACGATGGACATGATTCCTCCTTGGATGGGCAATGACGATCGGCCTGGGGAGGCAAGGAACTTGTTCTTCAAACACGCCCCGGCCCGTTCGTGTCGAGCGAAGTCGAGACACCGCGCGCATCGCTCGCGGCCCGTCCCTCGACTTCGCTCGGGACGAACGGGGGGTCGTAGGATGAGCCTCTAAGCCAGCCGCCCGCCCCGCATCAACCCCGTTCGGGCGCGATCGATGCCGCTGCTGCTTCGATCCGCGCCAGCATCGCCGCAAAATCGGCGAGTTCGGCCTTGCTGAAGCCGGTAAACAGCTGCGCCTCCAGCTCCAGCGCCTTGGGCGCCACATTGTCGTACAGCAGCCGCCCCGCGCGGGTAAGCGACAGCAAATGCGACCGTGCATCGCCGGGATTGTCGCGCCGTGCCACCAGCCCGCGATCGACCAGCGCCACTGCCGCGCGGCTCACCGTCACCTTGTCCATCCGCGTCGCCGCGCCGAGCGCCTGCTGGGTCAGCCCGTCGCTCTCAGCAGTCACCGCGATCAGCCGCCACTGCGGGATGGTGAGGCCGAACAGCGCCTCATAAGCCGTCGCCACCGCCGCCGACACGCGGTTCGACGCGATCGACAAGCGATAGGGCATGAAATCGTCGAGCTTGAGCGTCGTCATGCGGGCGTTGTTGCCACCGCAGCGGGCCGCCTGGCAACCACCGCGACCAGCAGCGCCGCCGCCGCCGCGACCCACAAAGCATCGCTGCCGATCGCGATGAACGCCACTGCGCCTGCCGCGCCGCCGCCGAGTAGCCCGCTCCACAGCAGCAGATGCGGAATCCACCCCCAGCGATCCTCACCCGCGATCGCGGCGGCGAGCAACTGCCCGATCTTGACGAGCCGCCCGGTCATATAGGTGAGGCCGATCCGCACTTCGGTCCCTTCGGCGAAGAAGATATTCTCCACCCCCATCGCCGCCGCCATCAGGATCGCGGCGGGCCAGAGCTGGCGAAAATCGCCGAGCAACGCCGCTCCCGCCAGCAGCGCGGCGAGCAGTACCGGAACCACCGCGCGGTGGTGGTACTTGCCCCAGCGCCCAACCAGCGATCCCGCGATCACGCCGACCAGAAAACTGCCGATCAGCATCGCCGCGACGGCGGCATTGCCCGACATCTCGGCAATCCCGACCCCCAGCCGCGTGGAGTTGCCGCTCATGAAGGATACGAAGAAGCCACCGGTGGCGAGGAAGCCGATGGCGTCGACATACCCCGCGAGCGCGGAAAGGCCGATGGCGAGGAGGCGGTCGTGGCGATCGAAGGATTTCACGAGGGGGGTTTAGGGGGTGTGGGGGCGGATGGGAAATTCATCGCTTCGCTTTGAGCAGTCGCCTCGCGTTGGCCAAGGTGACGCCCAGCAAGTGAGCGATTTCTTCGAGCGAGATATCCGGACGCGCTTGCCGGAGGTCGTGGGCAGACCAAATCAGGGAAGAGGACATCGAGTCCAGAAAGATGCACGGCGACGCGAACAGATGCCCGGTTTTCAGAACGCTCTCATATAAGATGAAATCGTCGGGCCAGCGGTTCTGCCTAATGCTTGCTACCTCGTCGTCCGTCACTCGACGCAGAAAATACTCATCGAAGATTCGCTCTTCCTGCGCGATCATCCACGCTTGCCCACACGCGCTGCACTTGGAAAGATAAAGCCACCAAAGGTCCCCGCCGTGATCGCAGACATTTTCCAGTGTGGCGAGAACGCGCTCGTCTCGCCCGTCGCCGCCCATGGGCACGGCGGCAAGGTTCGTTAAGTCGGCGCAATAACACGAGGTTTGTTCGGCCTGGTTCATTGCGCTGCTTTGGGCTGACGCTGGAAGTACATCAAGTGGCTCGACCGTCGCCGCCACCAACTTATCGTCACCCCGGCCTTGTGCCGAGGCCCACCGCGCCGCCGCTTACTGCAGTCAGCGGCTCCAGCCCGAACCCCACCGCAAGATCGTTCCACGCCGGATTTTCGTGCTCGATCAGGTTGCGTTTCCAGTCGCGGCGGTAGCGTTTGAGCTGCTTTTCGCGGGCGATGGCGGTTTCCATCTCTTCGAAGATCTCGAAATAGACGAGGCGCTTGATACCGTGTTTGCGGGTGAAGCCGTCGAAGGTGCCGGTGCGGTGCTGGACAATGCGACCGACGAGGTTCGACGTCACGCCGACGTAGAGGGTGCCGTTGTAGCTGCTCGCGAGGATGTAGACGATGGGTTGGCGCTCTTGCTTCATGGTGCGGTATTTTGCGGCGCGGTGGGCCCCGGCACAAGGCCGGGGTGACGGTTGGGGGAGAGGCTCGCTGCCCCCTACCCCATCCTACTTCGTCACCCCGGACTTGTTCCGGGGCCCACTCATCCAATTGCGGTGCCGCCTGAGATTGAGCTCACAGCTTGCCGCAAAGGTCGTTTCGGCAAGCACGGGCCCGTAGGTTTGGAGCCGTCCCGCCTGCCGCCCGGTGGGCCCCGGCACAAGGCCGGGGTGACGGTTGGGGGAGAGGCTCGCTGCTCCCTACCCCATCCTACTTCGTCACCCCGGACTTGTTCCGGGGCCCACTCATCCAATTGCGGTGCCGCCTGAGATTGAGCTCACAGCTTGCCGCAAAGGTCGTTTCGGCAAGCACGGGCCCGTAGGTTTGGAGCCGTCCCGCCTGCCGCCCGGTGGGCCCCGGCACAAGGCCGGGGTGACGAAAGGGGGGAGGTTGGAGCGGCTAGACCCCCGCCCCCAAACCCGCTACATAGTTTCATCTGATACCATCTGCCGCCACGGAGACCCCTGCCATGACGACCGCGACCGCGTCCCTTGCCGCCACCACGCATGACAACCCCATGGGCCTCAACGGCTTCGAATTCGTCGAATTCACCTCGCCCGACCCGGAGGCGCTCGCGGATTTGTTCGTCAAGATGGGCTTCACCCATGTCGGCACGCACCGCTCGAAGAATGTCCGCCGCTATGCGCAGGGCGACATCAATTTTCTGCTCAACATGGAAAATGCCGGCCAGGTCGCCGGGTTCCGCGACACTCACGGCCCCTCCGCCAACGCGATGGCGTTCCGCGTCGCCGATGCCGCCAAGGCCGTGAAGCTCGCGACCGAGCGCGGCGCGGTGGCGGTCGAGGGCAAGGTCGGGCCGGCTGAGCTCAACATTCCGGCGATCGAGGGCATCGGCGGCGCGAACCTCTATCTGGTCGACCGGCGCGGCGACACGACCATCTATGACATTGATTTCGAGCCCGTCCCCGGCGCGAGCCCCGACGACAACAGCGTCGGCCTGCACACGCTCGATCACCTCACGCATAATCTGATGCGCGGGCGGATGAACTATTGGGCGGACTATTACGAGCGCATCTTCAACTTCCGCGAAATCCGTTTCTTCGACATCGAGGGCAAGGCGACCGCGCTCGTTTCGAAGGCGATGACCGCCCCCGACGACAAGATCCGCATCCCCTTGAACGAAAGCCAGGACGAGCATTCGCAGATCGAGGAATTCATCAAGGATTACAAAGGCGAAGGCATCCAGCACATCGCCATGGCAACCGATGATATCTTCAAGACGGTCGACACGCTGCGCGCCAATGGCATCCGCTTTCAGGACACGATCGACACCTATTTCGACCTGATCGACAAGCGCCTGCCCGGGCACGGCCATGACGTTGAGGAAATGCGCAAGCGCAAGGTGCTGATCGACGGCGCGCCGGAGACAGGCGGCGGGCTGCTGCTGCAAATCTTCACCGAAAATATGGTCGGACCGATCTTTTTCGAGATCATCCAGCGCAAGGGCAATGACGGCTTTGGCGAGGGCAATTTCAAGGCGCTGTTCGAAAGCATCGAGCTTGACCAGATGCGCCGCGGGGTGATTCCGGCGGCGGCGGAATGATGCAGCGGTCGCTCGCGCTCAGCGCGCTGCTGTTGGCCGCGTGCCAGCCCGCAGGCGGCAGCGAGCCGCGCGCAGACTCGTCCCCGGCGAAGCCTGCCGCCACCGCGCGCGCGAACCTCTATCAGTGCGAGGGGTGCGAGGGGGCGGCCGAAGCCAACCCCGCCACGCTCAGGAATGCCGCGCGCATCGGCCCGGGGATCGACAAGGGCGAGCCGCTGGCCATCGATGGCCTGGTCTACCAAAATGACGGCAAGACACCGGCTGCGAGCGTGATCGTCTATGCTTATCAGACCAATGCCGCGGGGCGTTATGCCAATGGGGCGGCGACCACGCTCTGGAGCCGCCGCCATGGCCGGTTGCGCGGCTGGGTGAAGACGGGCGCCGATGGCCGCTATCATTTCGATACGATCAAGCCCGCGCCCTACCCCAACGATACCATCCCGGCGCATATCCACCTGACCGTGCTCGAACCCGGCAAGCGGCCCTATTGGATCGACGACATCGTGTTCGACGGCGAATTCGGCGTAACCCCCGCCTATCGCAAATCGATGGTCAATCAGGGCGGCAATGGCATCGTGCCCGTTCGCCGCGACGCGAGCGGCAGGGCGGTTGTCGTGCGCGACATCATCTTGGAGCGGCACCCGGCATGACCAGCTACCTCACCGGATTCGGCAATCACTTCGCGACCGAGGCGATCCCCGGCGCGCTGCCCGTCGGGCGCAATTCGCCGCAGCGCCCCGCCTTCGGCCTCTATGCCGAGCAGCTCAGCGGCACCGCCTTCACGATGGCGCGGGCCGAGAACCGGCGGTCGTGGCTCTACCGGCTGCGCCCATCCGCGGCGCACCCGCCCTATACGCTCGTCGCCGATCCCGCCGCCGATCGCGGCCTCCCCGCCAGCCCCAATCGGCTGCGCTGGGACCCGCGCGCACTGCCGCATGCCGCGACGACCTTCGTCGATTCGCTAAGCACGATGCTGTGGAACGGCGACCCAGAGGCGCATAACGGCGTCACACTATCGACGTACGCCGCGACCGCGAGCATGGACCGGCAAGTCTTCTTCTCCGCCGATGGCGAGCTGCTGATCATCCCCGAACAGGGCGGCCTCACGCTCCACACCGAGTTGGGCGTGATCGCCATCGACCCGCTCGAAATCGCCATCATCCCGCGCGGCGTGCGGTTCCGCGTCGTTCTCACCGGCGACGCCGCGCGTGGCTATGTCGCCGAGAACCACGGCGCGCCCTTCCGCCTCCCCGATCTCGGGCCGATCGGCTCGAACGGCCTCGCCAATCCGCGCGACTTCGAGAGCCCCGTCGCCTGGTTCGAGGATCGCGACGAGCCGTTCGAGGTGATCCAGAAATTCGGCGGCAAGCTGTGGTCGACGACGCTCGATCACTCACCGCTCGATGTTGTCGCGTGGCACGGCAATCTCACGCCGGTGAAATACGACCTGCGCCGCTTCAACACACTCGGCACGGTCAGCTATGATCATCCCGATCCGTCGATCTTCACCGTGCTCACCAGCCCGAGCGATATGCCGGGTCGCGCGAATGCCGATTTCGTGATCTTCCCGCCGCGCTGGATGGTGGCCGAGGATACGTTCCGCCCGCCCTGGTTCCACCGCAACCTGATGAGCGAAGCGATGGGCCTTATCACCGGCGCTTATGACGCCAAGGCGGGCGGTTTCGCCCCCGGCGCGCTGTCGCTCCACAATATGATGAGCGCGCACGGCCCCGATGTCGCGAGCTGGCAGGGCGCGACCGATGCCGCCCTTGCCCCGCACAAGATCGACGGGACGATGGCGTTCATGGTCGAAAGCTGCTGGCCCTACCGGGTGACGGACTCGGCGCTGGCGGCGGCACAGCCCGATTATGACGGCGTGTGGGGCGCCTTTCCCAAAGCCATCGTGCCGAAATAATTTTTCGCGCCGCTGTCGATTCCGCTCCCCTTCGCCCGTCTCCCAAGTACGATCGCGATAGGCGCGGTCGCCTTAAGGAAGGATAGAGCGATGCAATACATGATGATGATCGTTGAAGACGAAGCCCATTATGCCGCACCCGGCGCCTTCGAAGCGATTGTCGCCAAGCATATGGCGTTTGGCCAGAAGCATGGCGCGTCGATCGTGGGCGGCAACGGGCTGCAAGTGAGCGCCACCGCCACGACCGTGCGCACCGAAGGCGGCAGCACGAGCATCCACGACGGCCCCTTTGCCGAAAGCCGCGAGCAGCTGGGCGGCTATTATGTGATCGAGGCCGCCGATCTCGACGCCGCGATCGCCATTGCGAAGGATGTCCCGCTGGCCGCCGACGGCGCCATCGAGATTCGGCCAGTCCTCGCCCAGGGTGGTTGATCCGCTCGACCGGGCGGCGCGCGCGGATGGCGGCAAAACCATCGCCGCGCTCGCCGCCCGGTTTCGCAATCTCGACATCGCCGAAGAAGCTTTTGCCGAAGCATGCGCCCGTGCCGTCACGGCTTGGGCGGCTGAGCCCCCGCGCGATCCGGCGGCATGGCTCTACCGCGTCGCAGAGCGCGTGGCGCTCGACCGGGTTCGCCAGACGAACGTCCGCGCGACTGCCACGCTGCCAGGACCCGAGCCCGATCCAACGCCGGAGGAACTGATGCTCGATGCGAGCCCGATCCCCGATGAGCGGCTGAAGCTGATCTTCACCTGCTGCCACCCGGCGATCCACCCCGAAGCGCGTGCTGCGCTGACGTTGCGGCTGGTCTGCGGGCTGTCGACCGAGGAAATCGCGCGCGCGTTCCTCACTGCCGAGCCGACGCTCGCGCAGCGGCTGGTCCGCGCCAAGCGGAAAATTGCCGATGCCGGGATCGGCTTTGACATCCCCGGCCCCGCCGCCTGGCCCGAGCGCGTCGCCGCCGTGCTCAGCACGATCGAGGTTGCCTATGCGCATGCGCACGCCGACGGCGCCGGGACCGGCCGCCACGCCGATTATGCGACCGAGATGCTCGCGATTACGGCGACGCTGGCGCGGATGATGCCGGAGGAAGCCGATGTGCATGCGCTCGCTGCTACGGTGCGCTTTGCCGAGGCGCGGCGGCCAGCGCGGGTCGATGCCGGTGGCGTCATGGTGCCGCTGTCCGAACAGGACCCCGCGCGCTGGGACGCGGCCCTGATTGCCGAGGGGCGACACTATTTCGTGGCCGCCGTCCGCATCGGCGCCCGCCGGCCTCGCGTGATTGCCGCGCTGATCCACGCCGAATGGTGCGCGCGAACCTCGCTCGCCGAGCCGCCGCCGTGGCGCAATATCCTGACGATCTATGACGCGCTGCTCAGCGTGCGCGACGACGCGATCACGCGGCTCAACCGCGCGGTCGCGCTCGCCGAGGTCATGGGCTATGAGGCAGCGTTGGAGGAAGTCGACGCGCTCGACCTGCCGGGGCTCGCGCAGTTCCTGCCCTACCACGCGACGCGAGCCGGGTTGCTCTATCGGCTTGGGCTGAAGGAAGCTGCCCGCGACGCTTACGACACCGCGCTCGCGCTCGACCCGGGCGACGCCGAACGCCGCTGGCTGGAACGGCGACGCGCCGAAGTCAGCTAGCCGATGCCGAATTTACGGGCGCAGTTGGTTAGCGTAACCATTTGTTTTACGTGTTAATACACGAGTAGATGGCATAGAGTGCTGGTCTTTGGGGCAGAGACTCAACCATGTGGACACATCTCATCCTAGGCGCGCTTTTGGCGGCGTCCGGTCCGCAAACAGCGGCAACACCAGATGACGATGACGAGGTTGAAGTTTGCGTGACGGTGCTGACCTTCTGGTCGGGCAGCGCTTCGGATCGTCGCGCGATTGCATCAGACCCCGTTCCCGAGTCCTTCCGGCGGGAGTTCGGATGGCGCGGCTGTCAAACACTCGACAAGCCGGCACTGCTCGAATGGCATCTGGCGTTCGGCACCGAACAGACCAGCTCCGCCGCGCTCGCCTGGCTCGAACAGCAGACGCTTGCCGAGGGACCGGGGGTCGCGGAATTTGCACGCATGGCCAAGGCGCTGTCGGGTGCGTCGCGGTAGGAAAGCAGCGCGCAGGCCAATGCGGCGAGGACTGCACTTGATCGATTCAGCTTTCTGGCCGACCAATATTTGCGGGCGGCGGAATTTTATCATTCTTCCGCTCTGCTCGCCAAAGCCGCGCCCTATGTTGATGCCGTGCGGCTCGGACTCGCGGCGCTCGACATCGATCGGTTCGGCGAGCTCAGCGATGAGGCGGCTGAAGAGCTGCAGCGGCGCGGCTGGGTCGAACGCTCCGACTATGACCTGGAGCGATGGCGCGCGCTCGCAATCCGTTTCGCAATCGCCCGAGCGCAGCTCTCACTTGCGCCCAACGCCATTGCAGCCGCTGATCGGTCGATCGTCCGATACGCCGGAAAACCGCCGCTGGCCGACGAACTGACCGACGCGGCCCTGGAACACGGCGGCGATCCCTGCGCCGAAGCCACTTCGCCGTCGGAACTGGCGGCGGTTTGCGATCGTGAACCCAACCTCCCGCGCCGGCTCGCCACCTATTGGTATTATCGCGCACTGATCGACGATTTACTTGATCCCAAAGATAAAACGGACCGAGCCTTCGATGGGCAGGCGTTTACCAATGCAGCGCGCCTGATGGCATTGATCGACGGCGACGAACGGGATCATCCAGCGAGCGATCCGGCACGGCGGCATGATGCACGGGTCGCGCTGCTACTGTCGCATGCGGCGGCGTTCGCACGCCAAGCGGCAGCTCGCCGGTCTACTTCGAGCGAGGCCGATTATGACTGGTATCCCGCCTTGCGCACATTGATCCGCGCGGAACGGCTGACCTCACCGGTCACACAGCCCGGCCGGTTTCGCCAGATCGGCGTGCAGTTCGGCACAATCTGCCGCGCAATGGCGGTGGAGCGATGCCGGGATGATGCACAACTAGGCCGCGAATATCGCTATTTGACGCAGGATCTGGCCTTCCTCGATCAACCGACGCCCTGACCACCGGGCGCACGCCGCGGTCATGGTTCGCGGCTGCAAGCTTCAGGACGCGCAGCCGATGATGCCGATCACCGGCACGATGATGCTGTCACCGCCTTCGCGCGTGAACGTCAGCGTGGCTCCATCGGTCAGCGCGCCCTGCGTCAGGTCGCCGCGCCGCACGATCGCCATTTCGACCGTGACCTTCAGGTCGCCGCCTGCATAATCGGTATGCGCCAGAAAGCCGAAATCGCCGGGGCCGTTCTGCCCCGTGCGGACGAGGTCGGTGAGCTTGCCATCGGGCGCGAAGCGGATGCGCGCTGGGTCGGCGGTTATCATGGCCACCAAAGTCCGCGTCTGAGTGGCGGTCCAGAGGAACGTCGCGCAGCCGGTCTGGGGCAATTCCTGCTTCGGGATCGCACCGATCGGCAGGCCGTCGACCGAGCGTGGGAGCGACGGGACCGGCAGCTTCGGCGCGTCTTGCGCCATCGCAGGTGCGGCGAGCAACAAAGCGAAAAATACGGCTTTCATGGCGCCATCATTAGCATGACGATCAGCGCTGGGTAAGCCGCGATTGCCATCAGCGTGCCGAGCGGCAAGCGGTCGGCGAGCGTCCCACCGCGCCCGGTGAGCAAGCGGAACAAGACAACGCCCAGGCCCGTCAGCGCCGCCAGGAACAGCACGGCGGGCAAGAGCTGCCAGCCAAGCCACAGCCCGATTGCCCCGAGCAGCTTGGGGTCGCCCCCGCCCAACCCCTCGCGGTGGCGGATCAGCTTATAGCCCGCGCCGATGACCCAGAGCGCGGCAAAGCCGCCCACGCCGCCGATCCCGCGATCGATGAGAGATGGTGCAATCCCCAGCAGCCCGACCGCGACGCCCGCGAGCGCCAGGGTCGCGGTCAGTGCGTCGGGCAGCCAGAATTCGGTGACATCGAGCGCGGCGAGCGCGAGCAATATCCACCCGAACACCGCTGCGGCCAGCGCCTCGTCGCTGGGGAGCAGCAGCCCGGCAATCGCGCCAATCACCAGCGCAATCGCTTCGATCCGCCAATGGATCGGATCGATCGGCGCGCCACAACTTCGACACTTGCCCCTCGCCAGCATCCCGCTCACCAGCGGCACCAGATCGCGCGGCGCGAGCTTCACGCCGCAGGCATCGCACGCCGACCGCCCGCGCAGCACCGAGCGGCCCTCGGGCCAGCGGATCACCAGCGCAGCGATAAAGCTGCCGAAGATCGCGCCTAGTCCCGCCAGCCCAATGGCTGACAGCCAATGCGGTCCCGAAGTCAGCGCGGCGGCGATATCTTCCATCGGCACGGCGATAGGCGATTTGTATTCGCCGCGTCACCGCCCTAAATCGCGCGCAGC
The DNA here is from genome assembly GCF_019749955.1 of Sphingomonas sp. GTDB lineage: Bacteria > Pseudomonadota > Alphaproteobacteria > Sphingomonadales > Sphingomonadaceae > Sphingomonas. The sequence continues at coordinate 2,328 of NZ_JAIEPC010000070.1, read as the reverse complement.
ATTTCCTCGCGCTGGAGCATCCCCCATGAGCACCGATCCTGTCGTCATCGTCGCCTATGCCCGCACCCCGATGGGCAGCTTTCAGGGTGTCCTCACCGGGGCGAGCGCGACCGAGCTTGGCGCGGCAGCCGTCGGTGCGGCGGTCGAGCGTGCCGGACTGTCGGGTGACGCGGTCGAGCGCATCTATATGGGCTGCGTGCTGCCCGCTGGGCTTGGCCAGGCACCCGCGCGCCAGGCCGCGATCAAGGCCGGGCTGCCGCTGCATGTCGAGGCAACCACCGTCAACAAAATGTGCGGCAGCGGCATGCAGGCCGCGATCATGGCGCATGACGCGATTCTTGCTGGGTCGGCCGAGATCGTTGTTGCCGGTGGCATGGAGAGCATGACCGGCGCGCCCTATCTCTCGCTGCGCCACCGTGGCGGCGCGCGGATCGGGCATGATGTGCTGAAGGATCACATGTACCTCGACGGGCTCGAAGATGCCTATGAGCCCGGCAAGCTGATGGGCAATTTCGCCGAGGATAGCGCGACCGACTATCAGTTCACCCGCGCCGACCAGGATAATTTCGCGGTCGCCTCGCTCACCCGCGCCCAAGCGGCGCAGGCAGCGGGCAAATTCGTGCGCGAGATCACCCCGGTCGAGGTTGCCGGGCGCAAGGGGTCGGTCACGGTCGATCAGGACGAACAGCCGCTGAAGGGCGACGCCGCCAAAATCCCGACGCTCAAGCCCGCTTTCTCGAAGGACGGGACCGTCACTGCCGCCAATGCCTCGTCGATCTCAGACGGTGCCGCAGCACTAGTGATGATGCGCGCGTCGAAGGCGGCAGAGTTGGGCCTGACGCCCGTCGCACGGATCGTGTCGCATGCGGCCCACGCACACGCGCCGTCGCAGTTCACCACCGCGCCGGTCCCCGCAATGCGCAAGGCCCTCGACAAGGCGGGCTGGAGCATCGCCGATGTTGATCTGTTCGAAGTCAACGAAGCCTTTGCCGTGGTGCCGATGATCGCGATGCGCGACCTTGGCATCGATCACGCCAAGCTCAACATCCACGGCGGCGCGTGTGCGCTGGGCCACCCAATTGGTGCCAGCGGCGCGCGGATCATCGCGACCTTGATCTCGGCGCTTCAGACGACCGGCGGGACGAAAGGCCTCGCGAGCCTGTGCATCGGCGGCGGCGAAGCGACGGCAGTGGCGCTGGAGCTGGTGGGCTAGCCAAAGCCGCCGCCCATTTCATAGGCTTGGCACGATAACCCTTCGCCAAGCCGATTGCGCCCCGCCCTCGGCTCGCTTAGGCTTGGGCCTCACGACGGGGATTTGGTGATGCGGCGAATTTGGTGGTTGGTTGCGACTTCGGCACTCGGTTCGACCTTCGCCGCCCCGGCAATCGCGAGCGAAACCCCGCTCTACCAACCCGTTCCTGCCTGGGTGGCCCCCGCGCCGCCGATCGATGCGGCGAAGCTCGGACCCGATGGCCCGGTCTACCCCGTGGTGGATACGCAGGAGCGGCTCGAAAATGGCACGATCTGGTCGTACCACGAAATCGTCACGCGGTTGGCCACGCCTGAAGTCATCCAGCGCGCCGGCACGGTCGCGATTGCCTGGCAGCCCGCCAAGGGCGACTTGATCGTCCACAAGATCGAGATCATCCGGGGCATGCAGCGCATCGATGCGCTGGCAGGCGGCAAGCAGTTCGAGGTCATCCGGCGCGAAAAGCAGCTCGAACGCTTCGCCATCGACGGTGAGCTGACCGCGACAATGGCGGTCGAAGGCCTTCAGGTCGGCGATTTGCTGCGCGTGGTCGCCACCATCTCGCGCAAGGAAGATGTGATCGCGCCGGCCGTGCAAGACGTTGCCGGATTGCTGACCGAGCCGCTGCCGGTTGGCTATGCCCGCACCCGGCTGGTCTGGCCCGCGGCTGCCGACATCAAGTATAAGGCCCTGGCTGAAGGGGCCAAGGCCACCGTCAACGTTCGCGGCACCGAACGCGAAGTGGTGTTCGAAGGCGTGCTGCCCAAAGCGACCGAACTGCCGAGCGATGCCCCCGTCAGCGCGCGCAAGCTCCCGCTGGTAGAAATGTCCAGTTTCGCCGACTGGGCGGCCGTTTCCAAAGTCATGGCGCCACATTATGCGACCAGCACGTCGATTGCGGCAGGCAGCGATCTTGCCAAGCAGGTTGCCGCGATCAAGGCCGCCGACACCGATCCGCTGCGTCGCGCCAGCGCCGCGCTCCAGCTCGTTCAGGACAAGGTGCGCTACCTCTACAACGGCTTGGACAAGGGCAATTATGTGCCCCAGCCAGCCGAACAAACCTGGACGATGCGCTACGG